>NZ_CP059566.1:2148314-2864419 GCF_014054945.1 Neisseria sicca
AACCAAACCCAAGGCCTCATCCTCGACAACGGCGTTTTACGTTCCCATTTGCAGGGACAACGCTGGATTATCGACAGCCTCAAGTTCCACAAAGGCGGTACGCTCGAGCTGAAAGGCTCCGTCAACCTTGCCAACGCCGATCCGGATGTTGACGTAGATGTCGTTTTCGACAAATACGACACCCTCTCCCGTCCGAACCGCCGCCTGCGCCTCTCCGGCAGCGCGAAAGTGCAATACAACCAGGCCAGAGGCTTCATCCTCAACGGTACGTTGGGCAGTGATTACGGTATGTTCGGTTCGCAAAAATCCTCCATGCCCTCGTTGGACGACGATGTCGTCGTGTTGGGCGAAGAGAAAAAACAAACCGCCGCCGTGACGCCCATCAGCCTCAACCTGACGCTCAACCTCAACGACAACATCCGTTTCGTCGGTTATGGTGCAGACATCACCATAGGCGGCAAGCTGACCATCACTTCTCGCCCGGGTGAAGCCATCCAAGGCGTCGGTACGGTTAAAGTTGTTAAAGGTCGTTACAAAGCCTACGGACAAGACCTCGACATCACCAAAGGTACGGTTTCTTTCGTCGGCCCGCTCAACAATCCCAACTTGAACATCCGCGCCGAACGCCGCCTTTCCCCCGTCGGTGCGGGCGTCGAAGTCCTCGGCAGCCTCTCCAATCCGCGCGTAACCCTCGTTGCCAAAGAGGCGATGAGCGAAAAAGACAAGCTCTCCTGGCTTATCCTCAACCGCGCCAGCAGCGGCAGCGACGGCGACAATGCCGCCCTTTCCGCAGCGGCAGGCGCGCTCCTTGCCGGACAAGTCAACGACAGGCTCGGACTGGTGGACGATTTGGGCATCACCAGCCAACGCAGCCGCAACGCCCAAACCGGCGAACTCAACCCCGCCGAACAAGTGCTGACCGTCGGCAAGCAGTTCACCAACAACCTCTACGCAGGTTACGAATACGGTCTTTCCAGTGCCGAACAGTCGGTCAAGCTCGTGTACCAGCTCACCCGCGCCATACAAGCCGTTGCCCGCGTCGGCAGCCGTTCATACGGCGGCGAGTTGAAATACACCATCCGTTTCGACAGGCTCTTCCGTTCGGATTACGAAAACGACCGCAAAATCGAAGAAGCAGAAAAACAGAAAGCCGAGCAAACGCAATAACGCCGACGGAAAGGAAAAGGTCGTCTGAAAACCACACTTTAGGGTTTTCAGACGACCTTTTTCATGCGCGGCAATCTCGTTCCTTTTTCTTGAGGACAGATAGGCAGGTCGGTCATATCCGTTTCGCAGGGACGCTGTCGGGCAGGTTTTCAGACGACCCCATAGCCCCGTCCCGCCCTAAAATCCTGTTAGAATACCGTTTCATTTCATTCATAATAATCAAACCATTCCCATTTAAAGCCGCGCCCAATACGATGAAACTCCCGCCGCTCAAACCCCTCATCATCACCTCGCTGCCCGTCTTCGCCAGCGTCTTTATCGCCGCGACCCTCGTCTGGCGGTTTGGCACGCCCAAGCTCGCCATGCCCTTCGTGCTCGGCATCATCGCGGGCGGCCTCGTCGATTTGGACAACCGCCTGACAGGTCGTCTGAAAAACATCATCATCACCGTCGCCCTGTTCACCCTCTCGTCGCTCGTCGCCCAAAGCACGCTCGGCACCGGCCTGCCCTTCATCCTCGCCATGACCCTGATGACGTTCGGCTTTACCATTTTGGGCGCGGTCGGGCTGAAATACCGCACCTTCGCGTTCGGCGCACTTGCCGTCGCCACCTACACCACGCTCACCTACACCCCCGAAACCTTCTGGCTGACCAATCCCGTCATGATTCTGCTCGGGACCGTGTTATACAGCACCTGCACACTCATTTTCCAAATCATCCTCCCGCACCGCCCCGTCCAAGAAAGCGTCGCCAACGCCTACGAAGCACTCGGCGGATATTTTGACGCCAAAGCCGACTTTTTCGATCCCGACGAAGCCGCCTGGCTCGGCAACCGCCAAATCGACCTCGCCATGAGCAACACCGGCGTCATCACCGCCTTCAACCAATGCCGCGCCGCCCTGTTTTACCGCCTGCGCGGCAAACACCGCCACCCGCGCACCGCCAAAATGCTGCGCTACTACTTCACCGCCCAAGACATACACGAACGCGTCAGCTCCGCCCACGCCGACTACACCGAGCTGACCGACACCCTCAAAAACACCGACCTCATCTTCCGTATCCGCCGCCTGCTCGAAATGCAGGGACAGGCGTGCCGCAACGTTGCCGCCGCCCTGAGGAACGGCAAAGACTACACATACAGCAAACGCCTCGGACGCGCAATGGAAGGCTGCCGCCAATCCCTCGCCCACTACACCGACGACCACCCCGAAAGCCGCAACATCCACCACATCCGACGCCTGCTCGACAACCTCGGCAGCGTCGACCACCAACTGCGCCAACTCCAACACAGCGACTCCCCCGCCGAAAACGACAACAGCAGCGACACCCGCATCGCCGCCCTCGAAAACAGCAGCCTGAAAAACGTTTGGCAGACCGTCCGCAGCCAGCTCAACTTCGAGTCCGGCGTGTTCCGCCACGCCACGCGCCTCTCCATCCTCGTTGCCGCCTCCTGCACCATCGTCGAAATCCTCCATCTCAACCTCGGCTACTGGATACTCCTGACCGCACTCTTCGTCTGCCAACCCAACTACACCGCCACCAAAAGCCGCGTATACCAACGCATCGCCGGCACCATCCTCGGCGTCATCGTCGGCTCCCTCGTGCCTTATTTCACCCCCTCCGTCGAAACCAAACTCTGGATCGTCATCGCCAGCACCACCTTGTTTTTCATGACCCGAAGCTACAAATACAGCTTCTCCACCTTCTTCATCACCATCCAAGCCCTCACCAGCTTCTCCCTCGCCGGGCTGGACGTCTATGCCGCCATGCCCGTCCGCATTATCGACACCATCGTCGGCTCCGTCCTCGCGTGGGCAGCCGTCACCTACCTCTGGCCGGATTGGCGTTACCTCACCCTCGAAAAAACCGCCGCCCAAACCGTCGGCGGCAACGGCGCCTACCTCAGAAAAATCCTCGACCAGCTCCAATACGGTATCGCCGACGACGTCGAATACCGCACCGTCCGCCGCCAAGCCCACGAACGCACCGCCACCCTCAGCAGCACCCTTTCCGACATGAGCAGCGAACCCAAAAAATACGGCAACAACCTGCAAAGCGGCTTCACCCTCCTCAAAACCAGCTACGCCCTGACTGGCTACATCTCCGCACTCGGCGCATACCGCAGCGAAATGGACGGCGCGTGCAGCCCCGACTTCGTCCGCAAGTTCTACCAAAGCGGCTACCGCATCGCCGACCTGCTCGAACGCCTCCCGCAAACCGGCGAACAAGATTTTCAGACGACCCTCTCCCAAATCCGAACCGACTTGGAAGCCTTACAAACAGAAGCAGGCGACGAACGCCAAAGCCACATCCTCCACCGGCAGCTCACCCTCATCGCCAACCAACTCGACCCCTGCTACCGTAGCCTGCACGATATCGAAGCCAGCCCGCAAACCGTGTGATATAGTGGATTAACTTTAAACCAGTACGGCGTTGCCTCGCCTTTCCCTACTATCTGTACTGCCTGCGGCCTCATCGCCTTGTCCTGATTTAGTTAATCCACTATATTAATCGGCAGGCAAACGAAAGGTCGTCTGAAAACCGAATTTTGAGGTTTTCAGACGACCTTTTTATTGAGTCGAAGCGGGCTTGGGGATAACTCAAGTTTGTAGCGTGGGCTTTGCCCGCGAATCCACCGTCTGACAACCCGAATCGGGAAACCGTGTCTGTTATTTATCTCGTGGGCAAAGCCCACGCTACGGATTGCTGCAACGGTAACTTATCCCTTCCCCTGTCCGGCGGGGGAAGGTTAGGATGGGGGCGGGTTGCAGGTACAAATTAAGGAACTTTAAAACTCAATCAAATAATGTCCGGATTCAGCACCAAATCATATTCACCAAACTTTGGAAATAGGATTACCTTATCTTTTTGGGGATATAATTCTGTTTTTTCATATCGCTCATTATTAATAAAATCCTCTTTCAAAACATAGCAATCATCCGTATTTTCATTGAAGAAATAAGTATATCCTTCTGCCAAATCATGAGAGTCTAAAGTTATATAATCTCTCCATACAGCCATAGAAAGAAAATAATAATTTGAATTAGAATATTTTTGAAATTGATGGGTTAAATAATCCCTTCCAAATTTATCGAAAAAATGTACCGAAAAAAAACCTACTTCCTCTCGCAAAGTAATTACATATTCAGGTTGTGTCACCGAACCTATTACGGCAGTATATAACTCCCCTTTAAGATGTTTTTCCTCAGCTTGTTTCTCAGAAAAAGGCTTATGAAGTTTCTTATAACCATAAGACCACTGCTCACAATAAAAAATATCTTTCTTCATTTGTAAATCCTTCCTGTTGTATCCCTAATAATAACATTTTCTTATCGTGCCGCTTTTAATACAGATTGTGGAATTGGATTGACCTGTGCAGGAACTTCTAAAATAAGTTTTCCTTCAAACTTTCTTCCTCTTAGCGGAGCAGGTGTACTTGGAACATTGGAAATGACAACACCAGGGCTATATTTGCTGACAGCCTCCTTGATACAATCAATCCCCATACTTTTTGTAGTCTTTTTGAAGTCGTCTGAAACCTAAATTTTGGGCTTCAGACAACCATTTATGCAATGAAAGCTGGCTTGGGATAACTCGAGTAGCGTGGGCTTTGTCTGTGAACTTGCCGTTAAAAAGGTCGTCTGAAATTTTTCAGACGACCTTGTTTTATATAAACCAACGCGTTTATTCCCCGCCTTCGGCAATCTGCTTGAGGCGGTACAGTGCATCCAAGGCTTCGCGTGGGGTGAGGTCGTCGGGGCGGATTTGGTTTAGGGCTTCGGCGAGTGCGTGGTGGGCAGGGTTGTTTTCTTGGCTTGCGGCGGTTTGGGGGGCGATGTCCGCCGTTTCGTTGGGGCTAAACCCGCTGTATTCGTTTTCAGACGACAGGGTGCTGAAGATGTCCAACTGCGGGCGGACGGCGGCGGCTTGGGCTTCGAGCTCGTCCAGATGTTTTTGGGCGGCTTTGAGGGCGCGGTTGGGCAGGCCGGCGAGTTTGGCGACGGCGATGCCGTAGCTTTTGCTGGCGGGGCCGGGTTCGATGTGGTGGAGGAAGACGATGTCTTGTCCTTGTTCGAGCGCGGAGAGGTGCATGTTGACCGCCGTTGCGTGGGCTTCGGGCAGTTTGGTCAGCTCGAAATAGTGGGTGGCGAAGAGGCTGAAGGATTTGTTTTTTTGCAGCAGGTGTTCGGCGATGGCGTGCGCGAGGGCAAGGCCGTCAAAAGTCGAAGTGCCGCGTCCGACTTCGTCCATGAGGACGAGGGATTGGTCGGTGGCGTGGTGGAGGATGTAGGCGGTTTCGCTCATTTCGACCATGAAGGTGGAGCGGTTGGAGGCGAGGTCGTCGGAGGCGCCGATGCGGGTGAAGATTTGGTCAATGGGTCCGATTTGGGCGGCATCGGCGGGGACGAAGCTGCCGGTGTGCGCCATGAGGACGATGTGGGCGACTTGGCGCATGTAGGTGGATTTGCCGCCCATGTTGGGGCCGGTCAGGAGCATGAGGCGGTGTTTGTGGTCGAGGCGGGTGTGGTTGGCGGTGAAGTGGCGCACTTGTTGCTCGACGACGGGATGGCGGCCGTTTTCGATATGGATGACGGGGTAGTCGGCGAACTCGGGGCAGACGAAGCCGCGTTCGGCGGCGGTGGCGGCAAAGGTGGAGAGTACGTCCAGCGCAGCGGCGGCTTTGGCGGCTTTTTGAAGCTGGGGAAGGGTCGTCTGAATGTCTTTGAGGAGGGCTTCAAACAGGCGTTTTTCCAATGCCAATGCCTGCTCTTGCGCAGTCAGGACTTTGTCTTCGAAGGTTTTGAGTTCGGGGGTGATGAAGCGTTCGGCGTTTTTCAGGGTCTGGCGGCGTTGGTAGTCGGCGGGGGCTTGTTCGGCCTGGACTTTGGATAGCTCGATGTAGAAGCCGTGGACGCGGTTGAACTCGACTTTGAGGGTGGAAAGGCCGGTGCGTTCGCGTTCGCGCGCTTCGAGGTCGAGCAGGAATTCGTCGCCGTGGTTTTGGATGTGGCGAAACTCGTCGAGTTCTGCGCAATAGCCTTGGTTGATGACGCCGCCGTCTTTGAGCCAGACGGCGGGTTCGGGCATCACGGCGGCTTTGAGGGTTTCGGCGACGGGCAGGGTTTCGGGGAAAACGGCTTTGAGGGTTTCTAAGAGGCTGCTGCCCTCGGCGGACAGTTCGATTTCGGACAGGGCAAACAGGCTGTCGCGCAGGGCGGCGAGGTCGCGCGGGCGGGCGTTGCCGACGGCGATGCGGGCGGCGATGCGTTCGATGTCCGCGATGTTTTTCAGACGGCCTTGCAGGTTTTCGTATTGCGAACCCAACGCGGCAACGGCTTCTTGGCGGGCGCGGATGTGGGCGCGGCTGCGTAAGGGGTGGTGCAGCCAGAGTGCCAAGAGGCGGCTGCCCATGTGGGTGGCGCAGCCGTCGAGTATGGAAAACAGGGTCGGCGATTTTTTGCCGGAGAGGGTTTGCGTGATTTCGAGATTGCGGCGAGTGGCGGCGTCCATACCGATATATTGGCTGTCGGTTTCGAGCGAAATGCCGTCGAGGTGTTGCGGCATCAGGTTTTGCGTCAGGCGGATGTAGTTCAGCAGCGCGCCCGCCGCACCCACGGCGGCTTCGTGTTCCTTGCCGTCTAAACCGAAGCCGTGCAGGTCTTGGCAGCCGAAATATTCGGTCAACAACTTCGCGCCCGCGTCGGCGGCAAACTGCCATGAGTTCAGGCGCGTAATGTTGGCGGAGGTCGTCTGAAAACCATCAGGCAGGCTTTTGCCTTCGGGCAACAGGATTTCCGCCGCCTGCAAACGCGCCAGCTCGTCGGCGAGCTTGTCCGCCGTCGTCAGCTTGGTTTTGAATTCGCCGCTTTGCAAAGATGCCCACGCGATGGCGATGTGTTTTTTATCCGCGTTCACCGCCGCGATGCGGTTGGTTTCCTTGTCTTCCAAAAACGCCGCGTCGGTCAGCGTGCCGGGCGTAACGATGCGCACGACTTTGCGCTCCACCGGCCCTTTGCCCGCGCCGACTTCGCCCACCTGCTCGCACACCGCCACGCTTTTGCCCATCTTCACCAGCCGCGCCAGATACTGCTCCGCCGCGTGAAACGGCACGCCCGCCATCTTAATCGGCACGCCGTCCATCTGCCCGCGCGTGGTCAGGGTGATGTCCAACAGCTTCGCCGCTTCCACCGCGTCATCCAAAAACAGCTCGTAAAAATCGCCCATGCGGTAAAACACCAGCTTGTCGGCGTGCTGCGATTTGATGGCGAGATACTGCTGCATCATCGGGGAAACGGCGGATTTGCTCATGGGAATGCCTTGCAAAACGGAAAAGCCTTATTGTAGCAAAAGGTCGTCTGAAACCCTAAAACAAGGTTTCAGACGACCTTTTATAGTGGATTAACTTTAAACCGGTACGGCGTTGCCTCACCTTGTCCTGATTTAGTTAATCCACTATATGTATGCCGCTTAGGGTTTTTCGTAAACGAAAATAATGTCCAAGTCTTTTTTCGGCAGGAAATTTTCTTTGACTGCTTGGAAGCGGTTCGGCCCTACTTTGCGCAAGGATTTGTCCCAACAAAGCGAAATCACGGTATTGGGCTCGCGGTCTATGGTCAACGTGAATTTACCGATGGGTTTTGCCCAGTTGGCGCCCGTAGTCAGAATATAGCCCAAATGGTGATAGACCTTATCTTCTTTCACATTTTTAAAGTTGTTGAGGAAGTTTTCATCCATGCAGTAAGCGTCTATAAATGCTTTGCTGTCTTTGGCTTTGAGCGAAGGCAGGAAGCTGCCGCCGACCAGCGGGGTGTATTGGTGTTTGATTTCGGTGACGCTGCCGGCTTTGAAGGTTTGCTTCCAGCTGTAAACAATCTGCGCCGACCAATCGGGCAGTTCATCCGGCTGCTTGGGCAGCATGGATTGGACTTTGGCGGAGCGGCAGGCTCTGATTTTGCTGCCGATTTTTTCACCGTCTTGCTTTTGCGTCCAAGGGTGCATCAGTTCCTGATCGCTCAAACCGCATTTTTTCAAATCGGCGGTCACGTCCACCAGCGAGCCGTTACTCCGTTCAAAATAGGCACGGACGTGGGTTTGCGGGCGGACAGGTTTGCCGTCGGCGTAAATTCGGAAGCTGTCAACCAAGCCTTTGGTGTCGGCAAAGTCGGAATCGGTGAAAGCAGGAACAATCGGCAAAGGGAAAAGGACGGTTTCGGTAATGTCTTGCGAGGAGGTGTTTTTAAACCGGTAATGCACGCGAATCTGGTGTTCGCTGATGTACAAATCTTCGCTCTGCATATCGATATGCGGATTTTTCAGATATTTGATGCCGCTTGTGCTGACTGTACCCGTGCTGTCGTTGGCATGGGCTGCTCCGGCAAGCAGGAGGAGCAGGAGGAAAGAGTGGGGTTTCATGGGTTCAAAGTCCTTAAAAACAGGTCGTCTGAAACGGCATTTCAGACGACCTTCTTAACGAATCAGTATTTAATCCGCGCCTTTGAGCATTTTATTCAAAATAGGTACGAGTAGCAATAATACCAAACCGGTGATTACGCCTATGCCGCAAAGCATCCAGTAGAAATCCAGCGGGGCTTTCTTATCGAATCCTTCCTTGAACAACACGCCGCCCAAAGTGAAACCTACCGAGAGACCCAAGAAGTTGAGCGCGACCATTTGGGTTTTGAACATGGGCGGGGCGATTTTGGTGGCGATAGAAAGCGAAATCGGCGAGATCATCAGTTCGCCTATGGTGAGGGCGAGCAGGAACAGCGCGAAAACAATAATCGGCATGGGGGTATCCGATGAGATATACGGTACGAATATCAGATAGGATACGCCGACAACAATCATCGCCAATACGAATTTAAACGGGGTTTTCGGCTGATATTTGCCCATTTTCGTCCAAATCGCCGCCATCACGCCGGAGAAAAGGACGACCCACATACTTTGGATGGAGTCTTTCCATGCGACGGGGACAGTCCAGCCGAATAGGGTGCGGTCACCCATTTTGTCAAAGTACACCGTTGCCACCGAATAGACTTGGGACCAGACTGCCCAAAACAGGCAGATGGCCAAAAACAGCGGAATATAGGCAATGATATGGCGTTTGTTTTCAGACGACACATGGCTGCTGCCAAGCAGGCGCGCGAAGTAGGCGATAATGGTTAGAATGACCGTGCCGAGCAGGAATTTGGAGAAGTTGTCCAAATTGAGCGTACCCGAGGCAATCAGGCTGCCGACAATCAAGACAATCAACACGGCGACTGCCACCGCGGTCTGCACTTTTTCAGGACGCAGCGGATTGGGCGCAGGCGTGTGCGGCAGCAGTTTGCGTCCCGCAGAGTAGCGCCACAGCCCGAAAGCCATACCGACTGCCGCCGCGCCGAAGCCGTAGTGGAAACCCATCTTCGTTTGCAGTAAGCCGGTCAGGAGCGGGCCTAAAAAGCCGCCGATGTTGATGGAGATATAGAAAATGGAAAAACCGGCATCGCGCAGCGGCTTCATGTGATCCGCCTCATAAAGCGAGCCGACCATCGAGCTTGCCGACGATTTTACGCCGCCGCTGCCCAATGCGATACACACCAAGCCGCTCAATAGCCCGTACAGCCCCGGTGCGATTGCCAAAACGATGTGTCCGAGCATGACCACGATGCCGGAAATAAACAGCGTTCTCTCCGCGCCCCAAATCCGGTCAGCAAGCCATGCGCCGAGTATGGTGGACAAATAAACGCTGCCGCCGTATGCGCCGACGATGCCGCCGGCGAGCGACTCGTTTATGCCCAAACCGCCTTTATTGGCAGCGTAATAGAGATAGATCATTAAGATACCCTGCATCCCGTAAAACGAGAAACGTTCCCACAATTCGATATGGAACAGGGTAGAGAGCTGGATGGGATGCCCGAAGAAGGTTTTTTCCTTGCGGGCGGACTGGTTGTCAGACATATTAAAGTTCTCCTGTTGGCAGAGGTTGGGCAGACGGACCGCCCCGGCGGAAACCTGCCTGCCCCGCCGGCATTTTCAATATTTTTCTTAGAGCGGGCGCGGGCGTAAGGATTGCCTGCCGCACCCTGCGGGTTTGGCGGGAAACGCCCGTATCCGATGCTTTCATCTAGGATTTACAGGAGTTTACGATGCCAAACATTTTTCGGTTTTTAGCCGAATCTGAAACGCTTGTCAAACGGCATATGGCAAAGGTTTGAGGCTGCACAGGTAAACCGCATTTTGATTTAAGCGGAGGTCGTCTGAAAACGTATCGGTAAAAAGGGGGGCATTTTCAGGCGGAAGGTGCGGGCGTATCATGCCCTTCATGAACATCACGCCTTTACGCCCCGAACACGTCGAACCGCTCGCCCGTGCGCTTTATCTGCAATGGCATGATTTTGCGCCGTGGTCGTCTATGGACAAAATCCGCGCCTATTACGCGGAATGCCTGAACGGTGAAAACCTGCCGCTGGCGTTTGCCGCCGTCGGAAAGGACGGCGCGCTGCTGGGTTCGGCCGCGCTCAAACGGCACGATATGGAAGAGTTTCCCCAATACGAATATTGGCTGGGCGATGTGTTCGTTTTACCCGAACACAGGGGGACGGGCGTGGGCGGCCTGTTGATTGGACACTGCCTCGCCGCCGCCCGCCAAATGCGCCTGCCCAAACTTTACCTTTATACGCCGGACGTGCAGTCGGTTTACGAGAAATACGGCTGGCGTGAAATCGCGACCTGTCGGCACAACGGCGAGACGGTGTCGGTAATGGAATTGGTATTGGAGGGGGACGGACAATCCGGTTGAATGTGACACCCATCTTGTGACGCAGGGGTCGTCTGAAACCCAATCTTTGATTTTCAGACGACCTTTTTGTTTACGCATATGGGAACTGTTTATCATTGCAACGTTCTATAAAAGGATTGACTTCAAAGCGATACGGCGTTGCCGCGCCTTGTCCTGATTTGAAGTCTCTCCGGCATATTTGGGCTGAAGCGGAATCACTCGAAAACGGCGGCTTCATCACCGTTTTTATTGATCCCGCTTCAGCGCAGACCGAAACGGGCGGACAGCCGTTTCGTCCCGTTCTCGGTAATATTTCGCACTCAAGCAGAGCCTGCTCTGCGCCAGACCGACTGAGAGGAATCCAGATTGAACAGCTTACGCCATCTTGCCCTGATATTTGCTTTGTCCGCGCCCGTACTCACGCTGGCGCAGACCGTATCGCAAACGCTGCCCAACGGGTTGAAGATTATTGTGAAAGAAGACCGCCGCGCGCCGGTCGCCGTGTCGCAGCTTTGGTATAAAGTCGGCAGCGTGGATGAAAAACAGGGCAAAAGCGGTTTGAGCCATGCCTTGGAACACATGATGTTTAAAGGCACGCAGACCATACCTTCGGGAGAATTCAACCGCCGCGTCGCCGCTTTGGGCGGAGAGAACAATGCCTACACCAACCGCAGCGAGACGGTTTATTACGAAAACATCGCGGCGGCAAACCTGCCCGAAGTGTTGAAGCTCGAAGCCGACCGGATGCACAACCTCAATTTCAGCGATGAAGAATTTCAAAATGAAATGAACGTCATCCGCGAAGAACGCCGCCAACGCACGGAAGACACGGCGGACGGCAAACTGTGGGAACAGGTGTATCTGAACAGCTTTACGCTGCCTTCGATGAAAGCCGCGGTCATCGGTTATATGGATGATTTGCACACGCTCAAAGCCGACGATTTGCGCGACTGGTATCGGCAATATTACGCGCCGAACAACGCCGTTTTGGTGATTGTCGGCGATGTCGATGCCAAAAAGACGCTCAAAACCGCGGCGGAACTGTTCGGCAACATTCCCGCCAAACAGCAGCCCGACCGCAATATGCTTGCCAACGAACCGTTCAAACGCGAACCTGTGAATTTTCAGACGACCTCGGTGGTCACGCGCCAACCCTTGGTCAGCTTGAACTACCGCGTCCCCGGATTGGAAAGTCTGGACGACAGACTGCCCTATGCGCTGGATGTCCTGTCGGAAATCTTGTCGGGCAACTCGTCCAGCCGCTTGGATAAAAACCTGATACGCGGCAAACAGATGGCTTTGAGTACGGGCGCAAGTTACGACCTGATCAGCCGTGAAATGCCGTTGTTCAGCATCTTCGCCATGCCGGCGGACAACGTCGAAGTCGATGCCGTCATCGCCGAATTGCGCCGCGAATTGAAAGACATCGCCGAAAACGGAGTCAGCGCCGAAGAGCTGAACCGCATCAAAGCGCAGTCGGAAGCGTCCGAAATCTACGAGCGCGACTCTATGGAAGCACAGGCTTCCATCATCGGGCGGCTGGAAGCGCGCGGCTTCGAATACAGCGACGAAGCGGAAATCCGCCGCCGCCTGAAAGCCGTCAGCGTCGAAGATGTGCAGGCCGCCGCTCAGCTGCTGACGGATGACCGCCTGGCGACCGTGGTCGTGATGCCCGACCCGAAAATCCTGTACCACCCGATTGTTCAGGCGGCAAACAAGCCTCAACCTAAATAAACCGACCAAAGGGGTCGTCTGAAACTGCTTTTCCCGTTTTCAGACGACCTCCGAACCGACCCCGCCCGAAGTGGCACATGACTCGGAACGGGACGGAATACGGCGCCAAACCGCCCTTCCGCCCCGGCAACCGGGTTAAACCGCAAAGGAATATCCGATGAAATCCCTTCCCCTCATATTAGCCCTCGCCTTCTCCACCGCCGCGCAGGCAGGCGTGGACATCCAACGCTGGACCACCGGCAACGGCACAGAAGTCCTTTTGGTCGAGCAACACGACAACCCCATCGTCGATATGCAGGTCAACTTCAAAGGCGCGGGCAGCGTGTTCAACCCCGAAGGCAAAAGCGAAGTGGCGGAATTCACCGCCGCCCTGCTGACCGACGGCACGGAAAAGCTGGACGAAGAAGCCTTTAATGCCGCCGCCGACGATATTGCCGCCCAAATCGACAGCAGCAGCGGACAGGAAAGCTCTGCCGCCGTCTTGCGCAGCCTGAGCCGCCCCGAAACGCTCAAAAAAGCCGCCGGACTGCTCAACCAATCCCTGACGCACCCCCGTTTTGACCCCGCCGTGTTCGACCGCCGTCAAAAAGAGGCGGTGACCACCCTCCAGCAACAGGAAACCACCCCCGACTTCACCGCCGGACGCGCCCTGACCAAACTTGCCTATCCCGACCACCCATACGGCAGCGGCGCCAATATCACCGCGGAGAGCATCCGCAAAGTCAACCTTGACGACATCCGCGCGTTCCACCGCAGCCGCTACGGCAAAGACAACGCCATCGTCGCCATCGTCGGCGACATCAACCGCAAACAAGCCGACCAGCTTGTGAAAAACGTGTTGAACGGCCTGCCCGACCGCAGCAAAGCCGCCCACACCGTCCCGCCTGTCAAACCCAATCCGGCACAACGCCGCGACATCCCGTTTGCCGGCGAACAGGCGCAAGTCTTGCTCGGTATGCCGCTGATTAAACGCCACGACCCCGACTATTACGCCTTGGTTGCCGGCAACTACATCCTCGGCGGCGGCGGTTTTGACAGCCGCCTGATGAAAGTTTTGCGCGACCGTTACGGCTACACCTACGGCGTATACAGCAACCTCGAACCGGCGACCGAAGCGGGTATGTTCACCATAGCCTATTCCACCCAGAAGAAAAACACCAAAGATTCACTCGTACAGGCTCAGGCGGTCATCAAACAATTCATCGAAGAAGGCCCGACCGAAGAAGAACTGGCACAAGCCAAAGCCAACATCATCGGCAGCTTCCCCCTGCGTTTCGACTCCAACGCCAAACTGGTGAAATACCTCAGCATCATCGGTTATCACAACCTGCCCAACGACTATCTCGAAGCCTACCCCAAAGCCATCGGCAAATTGACCGTGGCGCAAGTCAAAGACGCTTGGAAGCGCCGCGTCAAACCTGAAGATTTGCACATTGTCGTCGTCGGTGCCGAATAATCCCTCCGCCCATCCTTGTCCGACGGATACGGTCTGTCGGGCAGGGCTTGAGGGGAACGGCGGCTCCATTCCGCCGCACAGCAAAAAGGTCGTCTGAAAGCGCAGCTTCAACAATATCCCAACAGACATTGCGAAGCTGCGCCCGACAGTTTTCAGACGACCCTTCCGACCATTCGTACCCCGTAAACGCCCTTCGGAAGAATTCTCCCCGCCCGCCCGCAAAAACCGTCAAAATCCCTTATAATTCCGAACCTAAACGAATCCCGTCCTGCCGGCAACGCCGTCGGGACTTGTCTTAACAACGAAAGAAACACTGTGGACAAACTCAAAATCACCGCCAACGGCCCGCTCAACGGCGAAATCACCGTATCCGGCGCGAAAAACGCCGCCCTGCCGCTGATGTGCGCCGGACTCTTGACCTCCGGCACCCTGCGCCTGAAAAACGTACCCATGCTCGCCGACGTCAAAACCACCCAAAAACTGCTGCAAGGCATGGGCGCGCGCGTTTTGACCGACAACATTCACGAATTCGAAATCAACGGCGGCACCGTCAACAACACCTGCGCCCCCTACGAACTGGTGAAAACCATGCGCGCCTCCATCCTCGTGCTCGGCCCGACGCTGGCGCGTTTCGGCGAAGCCCAAGTCAGCCTGCCCGGCGGCTGCGCCATCGGTTCGCGCCCCGTCGACCAGCACCTCAAAGGCCTCGAAACCATGGGTGCGGAAATCACCATCGAACACGGCTACGTCAAAGCCAAAGGCCGTCTGAAAGGCACGCGCGTTGTCATGGACGTCGTTACCGTCGGCGGTACGGAAAACCTGCTGATGGCGGCAACCCTCGCCGAAGGCACGACCATCCTCGAAAACTGCGCCATCGAACCCGAAGTCGTCGATTTGGCGGAATGCCTCGTCAAAATGGGCGCGAAAATCAGCGGCATCGGCACATCAACCATGACCGTCGAAGGCGTAAAAGAGCTGCACGGCTGCGAACACAGCGTCGTGCCCGACCGCATCGAAGCCGGTACCTTCCTCTGCGCCGTCGCCATGACCGGCGGCAAAGTCGTCCTGCGCAACGCCGCCCCCAAAACCATGGAAGCCGTATTGGACAAACTCGTCGAAGCGGGCGCGATCATCGAAGCGGGCGACGACTGGATTTCCATCGACATGCAGCAGCGTCCCAAAGCCGTGGACATCCGCACCGTCGTCCACCCCGGCTTCCCGACCGACATGCAGGCGCAGTTTATGGCGATGAACGCCGTTGCCGAAGGCGACAGCCGCGTCGTCGAAACCATCTTTGAAAACCGCTTCATGCACGTTCCCGAACTCAACCGCATGGGCGCGAACATCACCACCGAAGGCAACACCGCCTTCGTCAAAGGCGTGGAAAAACTCTCCGGCGCCGTCGTGATGGCGACCGACCTGCGCGCCTCCGCCAGCCTCGTTATGGCAGGCTTGGTCGCCGGTGGCGAAACCATCGTCGAACGCATCTACCACCTCGACCGCGGCTACGAACACATCGAGAAAAAACTCGGCAAAGTCGGCGCGAAAATCGAGCGTGTACGCGGTTAAGAGCCTTGTGTGAAAAAGGTCGTCTGAAACGCCCCATCCCGATTTCAGACGACCCCGAGCCTCCATTTCAGACCCAAACCGACCACCATGAGGGGATCATCATGAACTTCAACAACCTGCTCAATCAAATCTTGGGAACCGTTCAAAAAAGCGGCAAATCCGTTTCCGACAGCCCGCTCAATTCTTTTGGCGGCGGCGCTTTAGTCGGCGGACTGGCGTCCATGCTGATGAAGAAAAAAACCGCCAAATCGCTGGTCAAAGTCGGCTCCGTGGCGGCTTTGGGTTATCTGGCGTATCAGGGTTATCAAAACTGGCAGAAAAACAAGCAGCAGGAAGCCGTGCCGCAAGGCGCGTTCGAGCCTGCCGGACTGCTCGCCGAAACACACAGCCGCGTGATTTTGCGCACCATGATTGCCGCCGCGGCTTCGGACGGTCTGATTGACGACGCGGAAAAACAAGTCATCGCCCGTGAAAGCGGCGACGACCCCGAAACCGCCGCATGGCTTGCCGCCGAATACGCCAATCCGGCAACGGTAGAAGAACTCGCCGCCGCCGTCGGCAACGATCAGGCATTGGCAGCGGAAACCTATCTGGCGGCACGATTGGTCTGCGCAGACTTGTCACGCAAAGAAATCGTCTTCCTCAGCCGCCTGTCGCAAGCCTTGGGACTGGACGACAATCTGGTGGAAAGCTTGGAAAAACAGCTGGAATTGGCATAACGCTTTGTATAGTGGATTAACCTTTGCCTGAACACCCGATTCAATGCCAAGGGGTCGTCTGAAAAGTTTCAGACGACCCCTTTTCAACATAACGGGCAGGCTTGTCTTTTCCTCCACCCGATCGCAAAAGAACGAGAAAGGGCAGCTTTCGGCTACGCAGCATACAGTCCGCAAACCATGCTTTCCCGACAGACCGAAAGAAAACCGTTTACCCGATACGGCTGCGCCCGTTTTGAAATCGCCCTTTTTCCCGAAACCCGACCCAATCAAAAAAGGTCGTCTGAAACTTTTCAGACGACCTTTGCTTTGACTTCCGACAGCTTGGGGATTAAAACAGCCCGAGCTTATTTTTTAATCGCGGTACGCATATTGTCGGCGATGTGGGTCGCGCCTGCGGTCAGACCGGACATACCGATCAACGATGCGGCGGCGAGTTTGATCAATTCTTTCATTTTGAGTCTCTTTCTTGTGTTTGTGTTGCGGATGTTATAGTGGATTAACTTTCAACCAGTACGGCGTTGTCTCGCCTTGTCCTGATTTAAATTTAATCCAATATATCGTCGGGTCGGCTGATTATTTGCCGGCTTCGGCGATGTTTTTGGCGGCGGTCGTCGCGCTGGCGGTCAGACCGGACATGCCAATCAGGGAGGCGGCTGCCAATTTAATTAAGTTTTTCATGGTCATCTCTCTTTCTTTTGTTCCCGCCGCCGAACTGGGCGGTCTGCGGTTCGCGCTTGTGTCGGCATCTGATGCCGGAATCGGTTGAAAGCCAAAAGCCGCTCCGCCGCGGGGGGGAAGGTTGTTTGTGGGGGTTTGGGAAGCGTTTAAAATATTTCGTTTGTTTTCAAATTATTTTTTTGCAGCGGTTTCGATATTGCGGGCAACCATAGAGGCTGAAGCGGTAACACCGGCCATACCGATTAAAGAGGCTGCGGCCAAGGTCAATAAATTTTTCATTTCGGGCAATCCTTTTACATATTAATCAAATGTTATTTAACAACATTTGTATTCGTTGCCGACATGTCTGCCATATCGACAGATGTCATGATACCGCCTTAATTGATAAATTATACAGTTTTTTTGTAAAGAAAATAGCGGTATAAATGCTATAATGTAATTATTTTGATAAATTATTTTTAGTTTTGAAAATGACACCGATGTCTTGCAGAATGACACCGATGTCTTAGTTACAAGCCGATTACAAATTGTTTATTTTAGAATAGATGCTCTCGGATTTTTTGTTGCCAAATTACATCATTTTAGAAAATTTTAAAATTTTCCTTTTATTTTTCAATTAGATAAAAAACAACACTTTTCCGCTTGGATTTTGGGTTTTTAGCCTCAGACTATAATCGCCATTGCCATTTTTTAAATGATCTATCCATTTTTGGCAAAAACAGGTCGTCTGAAACCAAAATCCCTGCCCGACAAACCGGAATCCGCTGTTTTCTTGTGAAATCGCTCATTAAATAAATCTCTCATCTGACGTTGCGGCATTGTTCCGCTTTGCCCAAAATGGGCGGTTTTTCCAAGCTGTCGGCGGTAAAAGCTCTGTTTGGACGTAACGAAACGTGCAAAACTTGTTTTCAGGTTTTCAGACGACCTGTTTGTATTTATGGGTTGGATGGGTCGTCTGAAAAGGCTTTCTGTTTCGTCGATGCCGTTCATGCCTCAATCAAATTGATTCAGATTGATTCAGTTCGACTGCTGCGCCCTGCGTTCTGAAATCCGCTGCTCGACATCGTTTATCAGCCATTCCGCCCTATCCTATGCAAGCGCGCAGCGAGCTTGCCCTGCAAACATGCTATATTGCCGTTTTTGCTTTTTCCGTTTTCAGACGACCTATGAATGTCCCGCTCCTCCTAACCGCCGCGCTCGCCTTTTTGTCCGGCGCGCTCATCACTTGGCTGCTCGCCCGCAACAAGGCGCAGACGCAGCAGTTTGCCCTGATGCAATCGCTTGCCGAGTGCCGCCAGCATCTTGAATTTGCCGAACAAAATCAGGCGCAAACCGCATCCGAGCTTGCCGACGCGCGCTATCATGTCCAAGATTTGCAGGGCGAGTTGCAGGAATTGGGCAACCGCTTTGCCGCCGCCGAACGCCAAATCGGCTATCTTCAAGAGCGCGAACAGGAAGCAGGTCGTCTGAAACAAGATTACGCCGAGCTTCAGGAAAACGCGCACAACCTGCACGTCCGCAACGAACGCCTCCACATCCAACTCGAACAGGAACGCCTTGCCGCCGACGAAAAGCTCAAGCTCCTTGCCGAAGCCCGACAAAGCTTGGGCGACCAGTTCCAAAACCTCGCCAACACCATTTTGGAAGAGAAAAGCCGCCGCTTCACCGAGCAAAACCGCGACCACCTCAGCCAACTGCTGACCCCGCTCAACGAACGCATCCACGGCTTCAGCGAGCTGGTTCAGCAAACCTACGAAAAAGAAGCGCGCGAACGGCTGACCCTCGAAAACGAACTCAAACGCCTGCAAACCCTCAACACCCAACTGCACAGCGACGCCAAAGCCCTCACCGACGCGCTCACCGGCACGCAAAACAAAACCCAAGGCAACTGGGGCGAGATGATTTTGGAAAGCGTTTTGGAACATTCCGGCCTGCAAAAAGGACGCGAATACACCGTCCAAGCCGCCGCCGTCCGCCAAGAAGAAGACGGCGCGCGCCGCCTCCAGCCCGATGTCCTCGTCAACCTGCCCGAAGGCAAGCAAATCGTCATCGACTCCAAAGTCTCGCTGACCGCCTACGTCCGCTACACCCAAGCCGCCGACGCCGCAACCGCCGAGCGCGAACTCGCCGCCCACGTCGCCAGCATCCGCGCCCACATCCGCAGCCTGTCGCAAAAAGACTATACCGACCTCGAAGGCGTGCGCACGCTGGACTTCGTGTTTATGTTCATCCCCGTCGAACCCGCCTACCTGCTCGCCCTGCAACACGATGCCGTCCTGTTCCAAGAATGTTTCGACAAACGCATCATGCCGGTCGGCCCGAGTACGCTGCTCGCCACCCTGCGCACCGTCGCCCACATCTGGCGCAACGAACAGCAAAACCAAAACGCCCTCGCCATCGCGGCAGAAGGCGGCAGGCTTTACGACAAATTCACCGGCTTCGTCCAAACGCTCGAAAGCGTCGGCAAGAACATCGACCAAGCGCAAAGCCAGTTCCAACAAGCCTACAAACAGCTCTCGCAAGGACGCGGCAACCTCGTCAGCCGCGCCGAAAAACTGCGCGCGCTGGGCGTCAAAACCACCAAACGCCTGCAACGCGATTTGGTGGAAACCGCCCAAGAATCCGCCTTGCAGGATAAAGGTTTGTCGGAAGGGGAAGAAGATTGACGGTTTCTTCGTCGTCGGGTTTCAGACGACGGACCAAAGACAAAAAGGGCGCATGATGCGTCCTTTTATAGTGGATTAACTTTAAACCAGGACAAGGCGACAAAGCCGCAGACAGTACAGATAGTACGGAACCGATTCACTTGGTGCTTCAGCACCTTAGAGAATCGTTCTCTTTGAGCTAAGGCGAGGCAACGCCGTACTGGTTTAAAGTTAATCTACTGTATCGTTTCAAACCTTATTCGCCAGCAATCCGCGTTTCTAGCTGTCGGAGGAAAGAACAAGTATCACGGCGGTAAAAAGGTCGTCTGAAAAACGGCGGGTCAGGTATGAATTGCTTACCACGCCGTTTTCAGACGACCTTTCGTGCTATCGCGCCTTTATTTCACTTTGCCCTTCAACGCGCCGTAGCCTGCCGCGTCCATTTGTTCCAGCGGGATGAATTTCAGGCTCGCGCCATTGATGCAGTAGCGCAGGCCGCCTTTGTCTTTGGGGCCGTCGGGGAAGACGTGTCCCAAGTGCGAATCGGCGGCGTGGCTGCGCACTTCGGTGCGGCGCATGTTGTAGCTGAAATCGTCGTGTTCGGTAACGGCGGCGGCGTTAATCGGGCGGGTGAAGCTCGGCCAGCCGCAGCCGGAATCGAATTTGTCGGCGGAAGAAAACAAGGGTTCGCCGCTGACGACGTCCACGTAAATGCCGGGTTTGAACAGATGGTCGTATTCGTGGCTGAAGGCGTATTCGGTCGCGCTTTTTTGGGTAACTTGGTATTGCTCTTCGGTCAGGATGCGTTTGAGTTCGGCATCACTGGGCTTTTTATACGTTGCCGCGTCGAAGCCTTTGCCTTGCGGGGCGGCTTTGGTTTTGCCCGGCAGCGGTTCGTCGGCTTTGCGGATGTCGATGTGGCAGTAGCCGTTGGGGTTTTTAATCAGGTAGTCCTGATGGTATTCCTCGGCATCGTAGAAGTTTTTCAGCGGCTCGTTTTCGACGACGAGGGGCTGTTTGTATTTTTGCTGCTCACGTTTGAGGGCGGCGGCGATGACGGCTTTTTCGGCGGGATCGGTGTAGTACACGCCGCTGCGGTATTGCGTGCCGGTGTCGTTGCCTTGTTTGTTGAGGCTGGTCGGATCAACGACGCGGAAATAGTATTGCAGGATGTCGTCGAGGCTGAGTTTGTCGGCATCGTAGGTCACTTTGACGGTCTCGGCATGGCCCGTATCGCGGTAGGACACGTCTTCGTAGCTCGGATTTTTCGTTTTGCCGTTGGCGTAGCCGGATACTGCGTCAACCACACCGTCTATGCGTTGGAAATAGGCTTCCAAGCCCCAGAAGCAGCCGCCGGCGAGGTAGATGGTGCGCGTATTCATGATTTTTGAATCCTTTTTCTGTGTGTCGGGTTTGTAGAACGCGTTTTTCAGACGACCTAAATCGGCATTCGGGTCGCGGATTAACGCCAATGCCTGCGCTTCGTTGATGCTGCCTTTGACGATGCGCTGTACGTCGCCGTCTTTACCGATTAACGCCCACGAGGGATAAACACTGATATTCAGGCTTTGGGCGATGGTGCCGCCGTTGTCGGTCACGACGGGCAGCTTGGGATAGTTCAAACCGGCATACCATTTCTGAAAGTCGCCGTCTTTTTTCTCATGCAAAAAGCCGGGGGAGGCGACGGTAATCAGGTTGGCGGAGCTGAACCGCTTATCCTGCGCCCATTTTTCGGTCTGCCCCAATTCGGACAGACACAAAGGACACCAGCTCGCCCAGAATTTAATCAGGGTCGGTTTGTCTTTTTTCAAATAAACGCTGGCGGGGCGGTTGTCCGCGGTTTTCAAAGTGGACAAAGTGTGCGGCACGGTCGCGGCTTCGGCATCGGCGATTTTGGGCGAACAAGCACCCAGCGCAAACAGACAGCCGAACTTGGCGCAAAGGGAAAAGAAGGTACGGGGTTTCATCTCTATGTTTCCTGTGTGGACGGTTTGTATGATTAGACGTTGTAAATGCCCAAACCTTACAGCCTTGTACATAAAAAAGCAAAAGGTCGTCTGAAAACAAACGCCCATATTATTAAATTTGCATTCTCAAACAGCATTTTCATTGCAGCGGCGGCATAAAAAGCATACACTGACTACACACGACTACAACAACAGGAGAACTTGAAATGAAACAATTGGCCATGTACATCAACGGACGCTTTGAAAACGATTTCAACGGCGAATGGCGCGATGTATTGAACCCGTCCACTGAAGAGGCCATCGCCCGCGAACCCAAAGGCGGCAAAGCGGACGTTGACCGTGCCGTAGCGGCGGCGCGTGCGGCGCAACCGGCATGGGAGCGGCTGCCTGCGGTCGAACGCGGCGCGTATTTGCGCAAAATCGCCCAAGGCATACGCGAACGCGCCGACGAGCTGACCGACACCATCGTTGCCGAAGGCGGCAAAACCAAAGACTTGGCGCGCGTGGAAGTCATGTTCACCGCCGACTATCTCGATTACCAAGCCGAATGGGCGCGCCGTTATGAAGGCGAAATCATCCAAAGCGACCGCCCGCGCGAAAACATTTTATTGTTTAAACGTCCGCTGGGCGTCGTGGCAGGCATCCTGCCGTGGAACTTCCCCTTCTTCCTGATTGCCCGCAAAATGGGTCCCGCTTTGGTCACGGGCAACACCATCGTCGTCAAACCCAGCAGCGTGACCCCGATCAACTGCCACATCTTCGCCGAAATCGTCGATGCGGTCGGACTGCCCGCAGGCGTGTTCAACGTGGTGAACGGCCCCGGCGCGGAAATCGGCAACGCCTTGTCCGCCCATCCGCAAGTCGATATGGTCAGCCTGACCGGCTCCGTCGAAGCAGGCCGCCAAGTGATGGAAGCGGCTTCCGCCAACATCACCAAAGTCTCGTTGGAACTCGGCGGCAAAGCGCCCGCCATCGTTTTGAAAGACGCGGATTTGGACTTGGCAGTGAAATCCATCTTGGCTTCGCGCGTCGGCAACACCGGTCAAATCTGCAACTGCGCCGAGCGCGTCTATGTCCACAGCAGCCTGAAAGACGCGTTCATTGAAAAAATGACCGCCGCCATGAAAGGCGTGCGCTACGGCAATCCTGCCGAAGCCGAAGCAGGCGCGCTGGAAATGGGCCCACTGATTGAAGAGCGCGCCGTCAAAGCCGTTGCCGAAAAAGTGGAACGCGCCGTCAAACAAGGTGCGACGCTGGTCTGCGGCGGCAAACGCGCCGAAGGACGCGGCTATTTCTTCGAACCGACCCTGCTGACCGACACCGACAACAACATGGACATCATGAAGGAAGAAACCTTCGGCCCCGTCCTGCCTGTTTCCACTTTCGACACGCTCGACCAAGTCATCGCCTTGGCAAACGACTGCGAATTCGGTCTGACCAGCTCCGTGTACACCACCAACCTGAACGAAGCCTTCTACGTCACCCGCCGCCTGCAATTCGGCGAAACCTACATCAACCGCGAAAACTTCGAAGCCATGCAGGGCTTCCATGCGGGCTGGAAAAAATCCGGTATCGGCGGCGCGGACGGCAAACACGGTTTGGAAGAATATCTGCAAACCCAAGTCGTTTATCTGGAAACCAATATTTGATAACGCCTTGATGTGTTGACATAAAAGGTCGTCTGAAAATTTTCAGACGACCTTTTTTGATTTGCCCGACGGGTCAAACGACGGCGGGACACGAAACATCATCGCAACGGTTCAAACCAGACGATTTGTCCTTTATCGATATGTATCGGCACGGTATCGCCGGCGGGAAGGTAGCCGGCGGGCAGCAGGGTGGTCAGTTCGCCGTATTCGGGATGGGCGAAGGTCAGACGCAGGCTGTCGGGTAAGGGGGTGAGGGACAGGATGCGGCAGGGTGTGCCTTGCGGGTCGGGACGGATGGCGTGTGTCGGGATGTGGTGCGCATCGTCGGTGTTGGGCAGCCCGAGCAGGCGGGCGGCTTGGGCGTCGGCCGGGCGGCGGAAGAGTTCGGCGGGCGTGCCGTATTGGAGGATGCGCCCTTCGTGCATGAGGGCGATATGGTCTGCCAGCGCGGCGGCTTCTTCGGGGGAATGGGTTACGAGGACGGCGGGGATGTTTTGACGGCGGATGCTCTCGTCGGTCAGGCGGTAGAGGGTGTGGCGCAGGTGGGTGTCGAGGCTGGAGAAGGCTTCGTCCAAGAGGAGCAGGGACGGCTTGATAATCAGGGCGCGGGCGAGGGCGAGGCGTTGCTGTTCGCCGCCGGAGAGGCTGCCGGGTTTGCGGCGGGCTTCGTTTTCCAAACCGATGTCGCGCAGCGCCTGCATGGTTTGTGCTTCGATTTCGGCTTTGGGCAGGCGGCGCATTTTGAGTCCGAAGCCGACGTTTTCTTGGGCGGTCAGGTGCGGGAACAGGGCGTAGTCTTGAAACATCAGCGAGACGTTGCGCTTTTCGGGCGGGACGGCGGTGATGTTCTGCCCGTCCAGCCAGACTTCGCCGCTGTCGGGTTTGACGATGCCTGCAATGATTTTGAGCAGGGTGGATTTGCCGCAGCCGGAGCGTCCGAGGACGGCAAGGGTTTCGCCTGCGGACACGGTCAGGCTGATGCGGTCGGCGACGGTTTTGCTGTCGAAGCGTTTGCAGATGTCGGTAAGTCGGAGCATGGGTTTCAGACGACCTTTTCGGGAATCGGGAAAGGAAAACGGCGGGGCGTTAATGGTTTTGTACTGTTTTATTTTTCGGCGTTCAGCGGCAAAGGCTTTCCAGCCAAAGGCTTAGCGGATGCTGCCTGTCGAGCACGCCGTATCGTTTGAGGGCTTCGAGGGTAACGAGCTGGGCATCGTGCATCATGGTTTGGGACAACATGGTTTCGACGAGTTGCGAAACGTTCATCAATTCAAACCCTGCGACTTCGCCGTCTTGGTTTTCGGGGCGGACGGATTCGGGCAGGACGATGTCGAAGATGTGCAGGATTTCGTTGTGGATGCCGCGCGATACGGGGCGCAGGCTGTGGATTCGGGCGGCGGCTCGGAGGTTGTCGAGGGCGGGCGGCATCAGTCCGGCTTCTTCTTCGCTTTCGCGGCAGACGGCTTCAAACGGGGTTTCTCCGCTGGCAATGCCGCCGCCGACGAGGTTGTCGAGTTTGTCGGGATCGACGGCTTTGTGCGGGCTGCGGCGGCCTATCCAAAAATGCCAGCCGCCGTCGGTTTGCACCAGTCCGTTGAGGTGGACGGCTTGGCTCATGAGTCCGAACGGGCGGAAGGCGGCGCGTTCCAACGCAAAGAGAACCTTGCCCGCGTCGTCGCACACGTCAAACTTTTCGTCGCGCCAGCCGTGCAGCAGTCCGAGGCTTTTCCATTCGTGCGCCAAGTGCTGCAAACTGTCGCCCATCGCCAGCCAGTTGTCCGTTTGCAGGCAGAGGTCGTCTGAAATTTCAGAAAGCCCTTCCTGCCAGTCTTGTTTGATCCGTTCGCGCCAAAACGGATTCAGACGACCCAAAGCCAGTCCGTTCAGATAGAGCGTGTTCCAGTCGTCCGAGGCGCCGTAACTTGCCCGCGCCCAATCGTAGAGCGCGTCGTGGGTGCGGCGGTCGAGCGTTTCGGAAAAACAAGGGCGCGAAGACATGGCTGTTCCTCAATCCAATCAATACATAATCATAAAGCGGATTGTATCTGCTCCGCTTCAATTTGCAACCAATCGGCGGCGCACGCTGCAAAGCCAAACCGCCCGAAAACCGCTATAATCGTCCCATTCTTTCGGAGGTCCAACACCATGAGCGAATTGAGCGAAATTCTCGCCTATAACCAAAATTTTGTCGAATCGGGCGAATACGAAAAATATTTCACTGACAAATATCCCGGCCGCGAATTGGCCATCCTGTCCTGCATGGACGCGCGCATCATCGAGCTGCTGCCCGACGCGCTCGGACTGAAAAACGGCGACGCCAAGCTCATCAAAAACGCCGGCGCAGTCGTTACCCATCCCTGGGGGTCAGTCATGCACAGCCTTTTGGTCGCCGTGTTCGAACTCAAAGTCAAAGAAATCATGGTCATCGCCCACCACGACTGCGGCATGAAGGGACTGAACGCCGCCGGTTTCCTTGAAAAAGTACACGAAAGCGACATCCCCGACGACCGCATCGAAACCCTGCGCAACGCCGGCATAGACCTCGACGACTGGCTGACCGGTTTCGACAACGTAGAAGACAGCGTCCGCCACACCGTCAAAGTCATCCGCAACCACCCGCTCATGCCCGCCGACATCGCCGTCCACGGACTCGTCATCCACCCGACCACCGGCAAACTCACCCTGGTTGTCGACGGCAGCCCCGAGGCAAAAAGCCTTTCAGACGACCCCGCCAACCCATAAACCCGAAAGGTCGTCTGAAACCCAAACAGAGCGCACACCCCACACCCAAGGACACCCATGAAAAACATCGGACTTTTCGGCGGCACCTTCGACCCCATCCACAACGGCCACCTCCACATCGCCCGCGCCTTCGCCGACGAAATCGGACTCGACACCGTCGTCTTCCTGCCCGCAGGCGACCCCTACCACAAAGACCCGTCCCGCGCCTGTGCCCAAGACCGCCTCATCATGACCGAACTCGCCATCGCCGACGACCCCCGCTTCGCCGCCAGCGACTGCGACATCGTCCGCGAAGGCGCGACGTACACCTTCGACACCGTCCAAATCTTCCGCCAGCAATTCCCCGCCGCCCAACTTTGGTGGCTTATGGGCAGCGACAGCCTCATGAAACTGCACACTTGGAAAAAATGGCAGACCCTCGTACGCCAAACCCACATCACCGTCGCCATGCGCCAAGGCGACAACCTCAACCAAACCCCGCGCGAACTCCACGCCTGGCTGGGCGAAGCCCTCCAAAACGGCAGCGTCCGCATCCTCAACGCCCCCCTGCACAACACCTCCTCCACCCAAATCCGCCAAACCCTCCAAAGCGGCAGACTTTCAGACGACCTCCCGCCCCAAGTCGCCCGCTACATCCGCGAACACAAACTGTACCAAAGCGGAAAATAGCGTAAATTCATACAGATAAGTTATAATACCGTCCAAACCCTATTTCATTCCCACCATTAGGAAAACAATGAACGAACAAGAACTGCAAGACCTGCAAAAAATGGTCGAAACCGCCGTCGAAGCCCTCGAAGACATCAAAGCCAAAGACATCTCCGTCCTCCAAACCCAAGAAAAAACCTCACTGTTCGCCCGCATGATCATCGCCAGCGGCGACAGCACCCGCCAAGTCAAAGCCCTCGCCAACAACGTCGCCGTCAGCCTCAAAGAAGCCGGCTTCGAAATCCTCAGCACCGAAGGCGACAGCGGCGAATGGACGCTCGTTGACGCAGGCGACCTCGTCGTCCACGTCATGCTGCCCGCCGTCCGCGACTTCTACGACATCGACACCCTCTGGGGCGGCGAAAAACCCAGCTTCCACGCCGGCGCGCAAAAACCCTGGCATGCCGCCGACTAAGCCATCATCCCAAGCCGTCTGTGCATACAGACGGCTTTATTGCGCACGCCCTACCCCCCTTTGCCCAAACCGAAGTTTTCAGACGACCCCTTGACCGAACAATAAAAATATCGGATTCAAGAATCCCGTTTCACCATCATTCAAACCAAAAGGTCGTCTGAAAACTTTCAGACGACCCCATCCGACCAAGGAAACCCATGAACATCACCGTCCTCGCCGTCGGCACCAAAATGCCCCGCTGGGTGGACGAAGCCGTCGGCGAATACGCCAAACGCTTCGGACGCGACGTCGCCTACACCCTCAAAGAAATCAAACCCGAAAAACGCGGCGCAGGCGTCAACGCCGCACAAGGCATGGCGGCGGAAGAAAAACGCATCCTCGAAGCCATCCCCCAAGGCGCATTCCTCGTCGTCCTCGACGAACGCGGCAAAGCCCCGACCTCCGTCGAGCTGGCGGAACACCTCAAAAGCTGGCAGCAAAACGGCGAACACGTCTGCTTCGTCATCGGCGGCGCCGACGGCATGACCGACCACCTCAAACAACAAGCCCGCATGATGATGCGCCTCTCCAGCCTCACTCTCCCGCACGGCATGGTGCGTGTTCTGCTGACCGAACAGCTCTACCGCGCCGTTTCCATCCTCCACAACCATCCCTACCACCGTGAATAGCAAAAGCCGTACCCGCAGGCAGGCTTCGTGTGTCCACCGCATAAATCGGGCGCAGGCGTGCCTGTTGCGAATTCAATACATCAAGAAATAGTAAACTAGGAAATATTCAGATATTGTTTGAATGCCCGCCATAAGGACGATAAGATACCGACCTCATTTTATAAGGGATTGATTCAGAAACAGTTCGGGCTTGCCGCAGGCAACTTCGCCGTATGGTTTTGAAGTGCGAAAGCTTCAATCCCCATTTTGATATCACATAACGATAAAGATGAAATGTCCGGTTTATTTTTCGAAAGGGGGCGGAATGAAGGAAATTCAGCGGGGATTTTCTTTGTCTCAACTGGTTTTTACCATCATGATGGTGGGGATTTTAACGTCGATTGCCTACCCGTCTTACCAAAAATATGTTGAAAATACCAAGCTGCAGGAAGTGCGGGCAGCCATGCTGGAAAACGCCCAATTTCTGGAGCGTTTTTATCAAAAAAACGGAAGTTTCAAACAAAGTTCCACCCAATGGCCGGATTTGCCGATTAAGGAAATCGGCGATTTTTGCATCAAGGTGCAAGGCGACGCCAAAGGCACGCCGGACGGGCGGTTTACCCTGAAGGCAGTAGCGCGGTCGGATAAAAATCCCAAGGTATTGAAAATCAACGAAAGCTTTGTCACAGTATCGTGTGAAACGACCGAAAGCACCTGCGAAGACAAGGCGCAACATTTCGCCAATACGGACAAATCATGCAAGATATTTGAGTCTTGAGGCATATCGATAGCAAAAGGTCGTCTGAAACTCAAATCTTAGAGCTTTCAGACGACCTCGTTTTTATCTGCAACCTGCCCCCTCTCCCGTCCGGCGGGAGAGGGCTGGGGAGAGGGTAGCTCTACGGGTTGTCCGAATTTGATTTGACCTAAAATCGCAAAGCCACCCCCATCCCAACCTTCCCCCGCTAGACGGGGGAAGGGACAGATTGCTGTTGCAGCAACAAGTAGCGTGGGCTTTGCCCGCGAGATAAATGCCGAAATGGATGCCCATTCAGCTGTTATCTGATTTAGATTGTTAAATAGAAGATTTCGTGGGCGCAGCCCACGCTACTTGAGTTATCACAAGTCTGTTTTGATTGAGTAAAAGGTCGTCTGAAAAAATCGGGAACGAGTTTCTTTAAAACTCAAATCTCAGAGTTTTCAGACGACCTCGTTTTTATCTGCAACCTGCCCCCTCTCCCGTCCGGCGGGAGAGGGCCGGGGAGAGGGTGGTTCTATGGGTTGTACAAATTTGATTTGACCTAAAGTCACAAAGCCACCCCCATCCTAACCTTCCCCCGCCGGACGGGGGAAGGGACAGGTTGCCGTTGCTGCAACGAGTAGCGTGGGCTTTGCCCGCGAGATAAATGCCGAAATGGATGCCCATTCGGCTGTTGTCTGATTTGGATTGTCAGGTGGTAGATTTCGTGGGCAAAGCCCACGCTACGGACTGGGTTTATTCCTAGCCCGTTGGTTAATAAAAGGTCGTCTGAAACTTTTCAGACGACCTTTTGATTATCAGTAATCACGGGAGAGCACACACTTCAGGCTGAATAATTCTACAGTCTATACCTCCCCTATCTTGGCAATTTTTTAAAGCTGCCTGTTCGACAGTACCTTGTGCTCCTGCCACATCAGATAAAACAAATCTGTCTTTTGTTTTCCCTTCTGCCGCTGCCATACAACCGTTCCTCACCCATGTAATAACTTTACAAGGCGTATTGCGACTGCCTTTTTGGCATTGTTTTATGGCCTCACGTTTTGCCGCGTCTAGGGAATTCTGGTTTACCGCACCGGCAAGATGCCCTGCTTTCTGACTGTAAGCAAATGCCCCGAATTTAGGCGGCACAAAAACATCGTGATAGATAATTTTTTTAGGAGGAGGGGCGGTATTACCCGAAGAGCAGTTGGGATTGTACCCATAGCTACATAATGCGGGATCATTCTGTAAAGCCCCGTTTGTCACATCATATGTCGGATTGGCAATAGAAATATTTGAAACCATTAATCCGAATATCATCAAAA
Organism: Neisseria sicca; assembly: GCF_014054945.1. Lineage (NCBI taxonomy): Bacteria > Pseudomonadati > Pseudomonadota > Betaproteobacteria > Neisseriales > Neisseriaceae > Neisseria > Neisseria sicca. The sequence continues at coordinate 2,178,235 of NZ_CP059566.1, forward strand.
ACAGTTTTTTCATTGCATCATCTTCCTTTAAATACCAATCACGGGAGAGCACATACTTCAGGCTGAATAATTCTACAGTCTACCCCTCCCCTATCTTGGCAATTTTTTAAAGCTGCCTGCTCTACAGTTCCCTGATTACCTCCTGCTTGAGTTACAAGAAATCTGTTCTTAACCTTTCCTTCTGCTGCTGCGAGACAGCCGTTTCTGACCCAGACAATAACTTTACACGGCGTATTGCGGCTGCTTTTTTGACACCGTTTGACTGCTTCCTGTTTTGCTGCGTCTAGAGAATTTTGATTTACAGCGCCTGCAAGAATTCCTGCTTTCTGACTGTAAGCCAAAGCCCCGAATTTTGGAGGGATGACCACATCGTGATAGATGATTTTCTTAGGGGGAGGGGCGGTATTGCCCGACGAGCAGTTGGGATTGTACCCATAGCTGCATAATGCGGGATCATTCTGTAAAGCCCCGTTTGTCACATCATATGTCGGATTGGCAATAGAAATATTTGAAACCATTAATCCGAATATCATCAAAAACAGTTTTTTCATTGCATCATCTTCCTTATTTTTCTTCAGGTTTTCGGGTTCGTCTGATTAGGACGGTCGCCGGATGGTTATCGTCGGTGTAGGGTTAGTTTGGCATCAAACTTGAAACGGGTTTTCAGACGACCCGTAGCGTGGGCTTTGCCCGCGAGATAAATGACAAAATGGATGCCCATTCGGCTGTTGTCTGATTTGGATTTTTAGATAGCAGATTTCGTGGGCAAAGCCCACGCTACTTAGGTTATCCCAAGCCTGTATTGATTGAATAAACGAGGTCGTCTGAAAAAATCGGGAACGAGTTTCTTTAAAACCCAAATCTCAGAGTTTTCAGACGACCTCGTTTTTATCTTCAACCTGCCCCCTCTCCCGTCCGGCGGGAGAGGGCTGGGGAGAGGATGGCTCTACGGGTTGTACGAATTTGATTTGACCTAAAGTCGCAAAGCCACCCCCATCCTAACCTTCCCCCCGCCAGGCGGGGGAAGGGACAGATTGCTGTTGCTGCAACGAGTTGCGCAGGGCGGTTTACTGCTTTATTTCTTATCCCCTTTTTCCGGGCGCACCCAGCCTTCGATCACGGTTTGGCGGGCGCGGGCGAGGGCGAGTTTGTTGTCTTCGACGTTTTTGGTAATCGTGCTGCCTGCGCCTGTCGTGACTTTGTTGCCGAGTTTGACGGGGGCGACTAAGACGCAGTTGGAGCCGATGCGGACTTCGTCGCCGATGACGGTTTTGTGTTTGTTCACGCCGTCGTAGTTGGCAATAATCGTGCCTGCGCCGAAGTTGGTTTTGCTGCCGACTTCGGCGTCGCCGATGTAGGTGAGGTGGTTGGCTTTGGTGCCTTTGCCGATGGCGGCGTTTTTGATTTCGACGAAGTTGCCGACGTGTACGTCGTCTGAAAGGCGGGCTTGCGGACGCAGGCGGGCGTAGGGGCCGATTTGGTTGTTTTGTCCGACTTCGCAGTCTTCGAAGTGGGAGAAGGGGGCGATTTTGCTGTTTGCGCCGATTTTGGCGTTTTTGATGACGCAGTTTGCGCCGATTTCGACGTTGTCGCCGATTTCGATGTCGCCTTCGAGGACGACGTTGACGTCAATCACGATGTCTTGTCCGTGTTTCAGACGGCCCCTTAAGTCGAAGCGGGCGGGGTCGCGCAGGGTAACGCCTGCTTTGAGCAGGGCTTGCGCCTGTTCGGTTTGGAAGATGCGTTCGAGTTCGGCGAGCTGGAGTTTGTTGTTCACGCCGGCGGCGAGGTGGGAGGCGCGCACTTGGACGGGATGGACTTTGATGCCGTCGGCAACGGCTTTGGCGATGAGGTCGGTCAGGTAGTATTCGCCTTGGGCGTTGTTGCTGGAGAGGCTGTTCAGCCAGTTTTCGAGTTTGGCGTTGGGCAGGACGAGGATGCCTGTGTTGATTTCGCGGACGGCTTTTTGGGCGGCGTCGGCGTCTTTTTCTTCGACGATGGCGGTTACGCTGCCTTGGCTGTCGCGGATGATGCGGCCCAAGCCTGTCGGGTCGGCGGGAACGTCGGTCAACAGGCCGACTTCGCTGCCGGCGGCTTCGAGCAGGGTTTCGAGGGTGGCGGTGTCAATCAGGGGAACGTCGCCATACAGCACCAGCGTTCGGCCTTCGGCGGCAAGGTGCGGCAGGGCGGTTTTGACGGCGTGGCCGGTGCCGAGCTGTTCGGTTTGTTCGACCCAGACGACGTCGCGTTTGACGGTGTCCAAAACTTGGTCTTTGCCGTGTCCGATGACGACGCAGATGTTTTGCGGATGAAGCGCGGCGGCGGTGTCGATAACGCGCTCGACCATGGGCTTGCCGCCGATGCGGTGCAGCACTTTGGGCATTTTGGAATACATGCGCGTGCCTTTGCCGGCGGCGAGGATGACGATGTTGAGGGGTGTGGCGGACATGATGGGCTTTCTCGAATGCAATGTTGATGAAGGGGGTATTTGGGGGTCGTCTGAACGGGATTTTGGATTTCAGACGACCTTTTTATTCGGGTTCGGTGTGCGGACGTGGGGGTTATGGTTTGTTGGGTTTGGGGTTCCAGCGGTACGAGTCGGCATGGCTGCCGTGTTCCAAGCGGTCGAGTGTGGTCGGTTTCAGAGGCGTGCGCGCGGATGTGTCGGCGGGACGGCTGTCGAAGTCGTAGCGGTCTGTGGTGCAGCCGCTCAGGATGGCGGCGGCAACGAAAATCAGGGCGAGGGAACGCATGGTTTTCTCCTTGAGAAGGACGGCAGATATGGGAACGAACGGGATGGCGGTTATGTTTGAGGTCGTCTGAAACGGAAAAAACGGTTTCAGACGACCTCTGCGGGCGGATTATTCTTCGGTTTGCGTTTCGGGCGCGGCGTGTCCGGCGCCTTGGGGTTTGTTCCATGTTGTGCCGCGTACGTTTTCTTGGTCGCCGTGCAGCGGTTTGAGGGTGCGGCGTTCGGGGCGGTATTGGTTGTAACGCATATCGCGGGAGTAGGTGCCGTCTTCGTAATAGATGCGCGTGCCTTTTTCGTATTTGGGGCGCAGGGAGGTGTGGCCGGATTCGTTTTGGTAGGTTTCCCAAGTACAGCCGGTCAGGGCGGCTGCGGCGGCGAGAATGAGGGCGGTGTATCGCATGATGGTTGTCCTTGTGGTCGGGCGGATTTGTGCCGTTGTTCAAACCCGATATTGTAAAGGTTTCAGACGAGTGCCGACAGTTTTTCGGCACATTCGGCGAGCGCCTGCATATCTTTTGCAACGGCGTCGGTAAAGGGCAGGGGATGGGCTTTGCTGCCGAACCATACGGTTTTCATGCCCAGCTCTTTGGCTTGGTGCAGGTTGTCCGCGCTGTCGTCGATCATGATGCACTGTTCGGGGTGGGCGTCGAGCAGGCGGCAGACGGTCAGGTAGGCTTGCGGGTCGGGCTTGTAGCGCAGTCCGAAGTCGTCCGTGCCGAGGAGTGCGTCAAAACGGTTTGCCAAACCCAATGCCACGATGATAGCGCGGACGTAAAACGAAGGGCCGTTGGAAAAAACGGCTTTGCGTCCTTTCAGACGACCTAAAACGCTTTCGGTTCCCTCCATGCCCTCCAATTTTGCCAAGATTTGCGCGATGGGATGGCTTTCGCGCAGAAATTCGCGGATGTCGATTTCGGGATGGTGGATTTGCAGGCCGGCAAGCGTCGCGCCGTATCGGTGCCAATAGTCCTGACGCAGGTCCGACGCCGCTTCTTCGGAGAGCTTGAGGCGTTGCGCCATGTAGTCGGTCATGGCGCGGTTGATGATGTAGAAGATGCCTGCATCGGCGTTATGCAGCGTGTTGTCGAGGTCAAAAAGCCAGACGGGGGAAAGGTTCATGTCGTGTGTTGGTGCGGATTTTGTTATGATGTTTCGTATTTTACCCGTACAAAGGTTAGAGAATGAAACTGAAATTATCCGCCCTCGCCCTCTTGCTGGCTTCGGCAAACTTATCCGCCCAGACCGAAGTGCGCCTTGCCGTGCACAAATCCTTCAGCCTGCCCCAATCCGTCATCGCGCAGTTTGAAAAAGCCAACGACGCCAAAGTCTCCGTCATCAAGGCGGGCAGCGGCAACGAAATGCTCAACAAGCTGATTCTCAGCAAGGCCAACCCGATTGCCGACGCGGTTTACGGTTTGGACAACGCCAACATCGGCAAAGCGCGCGAAGCAGGCATACTGGCGGCGGCGCAGCCCAAATCCGCGCCCGTTTCAGCAGGAATGCCCGTCATCGCGGCAGTCAATTACGGCTACGTTACCCTCAACTACGACAAAAAATGGTTTGAACAGAAAAAACTGCCGCTGCCCAAAACCTTGCAGGACCTGACCCGCCCCGAATATAAAAACCTGCTGGTAACGCCCTCGCCCGCCACCTCCTCGCCCGGACTTGCCTTCCTGATGGCGAACATCGGCGGCATGGGCGAAGAGGGTGCGTTCAAATGGTGGGCGCAGATGCGTCAAAACGGCGTAAAAGTCGCCAAAGGCTGGAGTGAAGCCTATTACACCGACTTCACCCAAAACGGCGGCGCCTACCCGCTTGTCGTCAGCTACGCCGCCAGCCCCGCCGCCGAAGTCCACTACTCCAAAGGCAAATACAGCGTGCCGCCGACCGGCAACCTCTTCCTCAAAGGCGGCGTATTCCGCCAAGTCGAAGGCGCGGCAGTCTTGAAAGGCGCGAAACAGCCCGAGCTGGCGGCGAAACTCGTACAGTGGCTGCAAAGCGGCGAAGTGCAAAAAGCCCTGCCGACCGAAATGTGGGTCTATCCCGCCGTGAAAAACACGCCGCTGCCCAAAGTCTTCGAGTTCGCCCAAGCCCCGAAACACACCGACTCGCCCAGCCGCAACGACATCGACACCAAACAGAAACAATGGGTCGGCCGCTGGACGAAGACCGTGTTAAGGTAAGCGGGAAGGTCGTCTGAAAAACCGCCGCCCATCCTGTCGGCCGGATATAGTCAAATGACTTTATTTTCGATACGCAACTTATCGGGTACCGTCATTCCCGCCCCCGTCTACGCGAGGACAGGCTACGGTGGGAATCCATTTTTGAAATTTGGAAACTGTTTTTCAAATCAAGGTTTCTCAAGTTTTACGATGGATTCCCGCCTGCGCGGGAATGACGGAATTTGATGATATGCCGTATTTAAAGTTAAGGATGTTGGCGATAAAAAGGGTCGTCTGAAAACCCCAAAACGGTTTCAAACTGATCGAAGCCACGTTTCAGACGACCCCTTACCGTTTCGTTTTGAATGAAGGAAACCCATGAAGAAGCCCCTACTCTACGCCTTCACGCTGACCGCACTTGGCGGCTGTTTCTACACCGAAACCCCTTACAGCCGCACCGCCGTCCTCGACCTGCCCGTCCATTCCCAAACCACCATCAACAAAACCGTTACCGTCAACGCCCCGCCGGGGACGACCGTCATTTATCAGGACAGCGAGCCGGTACACCGCTACGGCTATCCCTACCCGCCTTACCCGCGCCCGTATCCCGCGCGTCGGGTTTACCGGTATTGAAAAATGTCTGTGAAAGCGATTTATGAAAAACTGACCAAGTTGCCCACCATTATTGGTCTGGATAATGAAGTCCTGTTGATTGAGGAACTTCAAAAAAGCGAGATAGAAGACATCAGACAAAATCTGGACAACTTCTTGTCTATATTGGGTGACCTGCAGATTTCGCATCAAAGTGACGGCATATTCGGCGTGACGCCTGAGAACAAGCACATTTTTTTCGGTTTTGTTTTTTGGCTTCAGTCCGTTCAAAATAAAATTGGAATGGATATAAGCCGATACGCCGATGGGTTCGATACGGATTTCAGCGGCGATTTGACCATATAAGGACGGATATATAGTGGATTAACAAAAATCAGGACAAGGCGACGAAGCCGCAGACAGTACAGATAGTACGGAACCGATTCACTTGGTGCTTCAGCACCTTAGAGAATCGTTCTCTTTGAGCTAAGGTGAGGCAACGCCGTACTGGTTTAAAGTTAATCCACTATAAAAGCCGTATTCCTTATCGGCACGTTGTTTCAGACGACCCCTCATCAATCACGGCACTTTGCCCGTCCCGACTTCCTTACAGTGTCTTCCCGCCGGTTTTTCCCGTAAAATAATGCCTTTAACTCCCGATACTTGTTTTCAGACGACCTGTCCCCACCGTAGAGGTCGTCTGAAATCCATTCTCTCTCAATTAAACCCAATACAATGATTCAAAAAATATTCTCATGGTTCGAATCCCGAATCGACCCTTACCCCGAAGCCGCCCCGAAAACGCCTGAAAAAGGGCTGTGGCGTTTTATCTGGAGCAACATCGAAGGCTTGCGCAAATGGATTGCCGTTTTGGCGGTGTTTACCGCCGGCATCGGCATCATGGAAGCGCTGCTGTTTCAATTTATGGGCAAAGTCGTGGACTGGCTCGGCAAATACACACCCGCCACCCTGTTTGCCGAAAAAGGCTGGGCGTTGACGGCGATGGCGGCGATGATGGTGTTTTTCGCCCTCTGGACCTTCCTCGCGTCCAACGTGCGCCTGCAAACCCTGCAAGGCGTGTTCCCCATGCGCCTGCGCTGGAATTTCCACCGCCTGATGCTGGGGCAGAGCCTCGGTTTCTATCAGGACGAATTTGCCGGCCGCGTGTCCGCCAAAGTCATGCAGACCGCGCTGGCGTTGCGCGACGTGGTGATGACGGTTGCCGACATGGTCGTTTATGTGCTGGTGTATTTCATCACCTCCGGCGTGATTCTGGTCGCGCTCGACGGCTGGCTGCTGCTGCCCTTTATCGGCTGGATGATTGGCTTCGCCTTAGTGATGCGCTTCCTGATTCCCAAGCTCGGCAAAACCGCTTCGCGTCAGGCAGATGCGCGCTCGCTGATGACCGGCCGCATTACCGACGCCTATTCCAACATCACCACCGTCAAACTCTTCTCCCACGGCGCGCGCGAGGCGGCCTACGCCAAGCAGTCGATGGAAGAATTTATGGTTACGGTACACGCCCAAATGCGTTTGGCGACGCTCCTGCACACTTGCAGCTTCATCGTCAACAGCTCGCTGACCGCCGGCACGACCGCGCTGGGCATCTGGCTTTGGTATCACGGACAGGTCGGTGTCGGCGCGGTTGCCACCGCCACCGCTATGGCGTTGCGCGTCAACGGCCTGTCGCAATACATCATGTGGGAATCCGCCCGATTGTTTGAAAACATCGGCACCGTCAACGACGGCATGGCAACCCTGTCCAAACCGCAAACCATCCTCGACAAGCCGAACGCCCTGCCGCTGAAAGTGTCGCAAGGCGAAATCAAGTTCGAACACGTCGATTTCTCCTACGAAGCCGGCAAACCGCTGCTCAACGGCTTCAACCTCACCATCCGCCCGGGTGAAAAAGTCGGGCTGATCGGACGCAGCGGCGCGGGCAAATCCACCATCGTCAACCTGCTTTTGCGCTTCTACGAACCGCAAAGCGGCACCATTTCGATTGACGGGCAAAACGTGGACAGCGTGACCCAAGAAAGCCTGCGCGCCCAAATCGGTTTGGTCACGCAAGACACCTCGCTGCTGCACCGTTCCGTGCGCGACAACATCGTTTACGGCCGCCCCGACGCCACCGACGCCGAAATGATTTCCGCCGCCGAACGCGCCGAAGCCGCCGACTTCATCCCCAACCTTTCCGACGCCAAAGGACGGCGCGGCTACGACGCCCACGTCGGCGAACGCGGCGTGAAACTCTCCGGCGGCCAACGCCAACGCATCGCCATCGCCCGCGTCATGCTCAAAGACGCGCCGATTCTGCTGCTCGACGAAGCCACCAGCGCGCTCGACTCCGAAGTCGAAGCCGCCATCCAAGAAAGCCTCGACAAAATGATGGACGGCAAAACCGTCATCGCCATCGCCCACCGCCTCTCCACCATCGCCGCGATGGACAGGCTCATCGTCTTGGACAAAGGCCGCATCATCGAAGAAGGCAGCCACGCCGAACTCCTCGAAAAACAAGGCCTCTACGCCAAACTCTGGGCGCACCAGAGCGGCGGTTTCCTCAACGAACACGTCGAGTGGGAGCATTAAAAACTGCCTGATAAAGCGGGCAAGCAACAGGTCGTCTGAAACCGAAAATCAGGTTTCAGACGACCTTTTTTGATTTCGGCATAACGATGCGCTAAACTTCCCGCTTGTGCCGCCTGACAAGGCGGATGGCAGATTGCCTGTTCCCCTGATTCCGCCTGTTTTCATGACCAAGCGGGCAACAGGTTTTCTGCCACTTTATAGTGGATTAACTTTAAACCAGTACGGCGTTGCCTCGCTTTGTTCTGATTTAAAGTTAATCCACTATACCGCAGCCGCGCCGATAAAAACACGACGGAGCGCATACCGCGACAGGTTTCGCGCCATTCGGCTGACAATATGTTCCAAACCAAAAATCCATCTATAAAGGTCGTCTGAAAATGAAACCATTGCTGATTCAAACACTGCGCACTACGCTGACAGCGTCTGTCGTACTCATGCTCGCTGCCTGTCCGAGCCATACCTCCGACAAATCGGATGCCAAGCCGCATACCCGTACCGCGAATACCGCCAAGCCCAAAGCCGTGGTCGCGCTTGCGCTCGGCGGCGGCGCATCCAAAGGTTTTGCCCATATCGGCATTATCAAAGTCTTGAAAGAAAACAATATTCCCGTCAAAGTCGTGACCGGCACATCCGCAGGCTCCATCGTCGGCAGCCTGTACGCTTCAGGCATGTCGCCCGACCGCCTCGAACTCGAAGCCGAAATTTTGGGCAAAACCGACTTGGTTGACCTGACCCTATCCAGCAGCGGCTTCATCAAAGGCGAAAAACTGCAAAACTACATCAACCAAAAAGTCGGCAACCGCCCCATCCAGCAATTGCCGATTAAATTCGCCGCCGTCGCCACCGATTTTGAAAGCGGCAAAGCCGTCGCCTTCAACCGAGGCAACGTCGGACAGGCAGTCCGCGCGTCCGCGTCCATCCCCAACGTGTTCCAGCCCACCATGATTGGCGGCCGCCGATACGTTGACGGCGGTCTGTCGCAGCCTGTTCCCGTCAGCGCGGCTAAAAAACAAGGCGCCAATTTCATTATCGCCGTCGATATTTCCGCCCGTCCGGTGAAAAACGTCAACCAAGGCTTTTTCTCTTACCTCGACCAAACGTTCAACGTCATGAGCATTCCGCTGCTCCAACATGAATTGGGTCAGGCAAACGTCGTGATCAAACCGCAAGTGTTGGAGATGGGTTCTATCGGCGGTTTCGACCAAAAACGACGCGCCATCCAGCTGGGTGAAGAAGCCGCCCGCGCCGCCCTGCCCGAAATCAAGCGCAAACTCGCCGCCTATCAATATTAACCAACTGCCTACCGCAGCAAAAAGGTCGTCTGAAAATAGTTTTTCCGTTTTCAGGCAGCCTCTAATATAGTGGATTAAATTTAAATCAGGACAAGGCGCCGAAGCCGCAGACAGTACAGATAGTACGGAACCGATTCACTTGGTGCTTCAGCACCTTAGAGAATCGTTCTCTTTGAGCTAAGGCGAGGCAACGCCGTACTGGTTTAAAGTTAATCCGCTATACATCGCGGGACGGCATCAAAGGATGTTTATGAACAACAAACTCATCGCCTTGATATTATTGGGCGTTTCGCTGAACGCAGCGGCAGACAGCGCGGAAGACAATCTGATGAACGCGCGTTCCGCCTACCGCACCGCCCTGAAACAGCAAACCGGCAACGACAGCAAAATCATCTCGCTGCAAAGCGACCTTGAAGATGCGCAATACCACCTGCAAAAAGCCCAAGCCGACATCGTCCGCTTGCAGGGCGAGCTTCAGGCGGCGATGAATGTGAAAAGCCAACAGGCGGAAACATTGAGGCAGGCAGGGCAGCAGCTCGATGCCGCTTGGGGCGCCGTGTACGGCCCGGGCGGAACCAAAGCAGGGCGGTAAACGGTCTGCGGTTTGCCGCTTCGATAGATATAGTGGATTAAATTTAAATCAGGACAAGGCGACGAAGCCGCAGACAGTACAGATAGTACGGCAAGGCGAGGCAACGCCGTACTGGTTTAAATTTAATCCACTATACTTTGTCCATCTTTTCTATTCAAACAAAAGGTCGTCTGAAACTCGGTTTCCCGTTTTCAGACGACCTTTTTCCAAGCATAACGTTTAAGCGTTCAACAAACTTTCATCCAGCGTCAAATCCTCGTTTTTGTTCACCGCCACTTTGCGCGTCAGGACGTTTTGCGCGATTTCCTGCGCTTCGGCGAGCGAGTGCATCAGATAGGTGCCGCATTGGTATTCGTTCAACTCGGGGATTTTGCTTTGGTCTTTGACATTGACCACATCCTGCATCGAAGCGAGCCATGCGTCGGCGACCTGCTGCTCATCGGGCGTGCCGATGAGGCTCATGTAGAAACCGGTACGGCAGCCCATCGGGGAAATGTCGATGATTTCGACACCGTTGCCGTTCAAGTGGTCGCGCATAAAGCCTGCGAACAAATGCTCCAGCGTGTGGATGCCTTTTTCGGAGAGGATTTCTTTGTTGGGAACGCAAAAGCGCAGGTCGAATACGGTAATGGTGTCGCCTTTGGGCGTGGTCATGGTTTTCGCCACACGCACGGCAGGGGCGTGCATACGGGTGTGGTCGACTTTGAAACTGTCTAACAGGGGCATTTTGTTATCCTTTTGTGCGGGTTATGTAGGTTTTCGGGATAGGATTTTGTCCAGTAATTCATCGTCCAAGTCTGTAAGTTTGGTTCATGCTCCGCCAACTTCAATACCATATAAAGGTCGTCTGAAAACGACCTTCAGCCAAGGACAGAAACAGCTCGAACAATTAAAACAGGCGGTATTCTTTACGATTGATTGAAAAACCGTGGCCGTCGTTATTTTGACAACTTAAGCCTGATGTTCCGCTGCGGCAGCTCCAACCCTGACCGCTAATGGTTTCACCGTATTTCAGTACGCGTGTTTCTTCGTAGCCTTCATTGTAGGGGACAAATTCGAAACCCGCGCAGCTCATAGTGGCTTTACCTTTGGCATTCAGCGTGAAATCCAAGCCTTCACCTTGTTGGTTACAGCGTTTGGGCATAGCTTTATTCAGACCGATAAAACAATACAAATCGTTGGTTCGGGGTTTGCCGGTCTTAGTGCGCTTTTGGCTGTCGCCACCACATAAGATATTGCCGCTTGGGGTAGCGAAAACCTGTCGGTAATCGTTGTTTAAGTAGATGCTGGATGAACCGGCAAAAGCGGGGGCTGTGGCAGCAAGTAACAGAAGGGGTAGATATTTCATGACGATTTTCTTTCTGATTGTTTTCCGTTGGTATTACTGAATGGTCTGCCTTTCGGCTTACAATTCGGCAATCTCAACCGCTTCGCCCGAAGCCGCGCTCAGTGCTTCGTTCAAAACATCGTAGAAATCCCGTCCGTCGCGCGTTGCCAGCCATTTGCCGTTTTGCTCGGCGAAATGGTAGCCGCCGCTTTTTGCGGCAATCCACAATTCTTGGTTGGGCGTGTGGCGGTTGACGATGATTTGCGTGCCGTCCGCCGCTTCGATGGTCAGGACGTTTCCGGCAAACTGGCAGTCGAAATCCCAGCCGTTTTCGTCGATTTGGTCTTCGATGTGTTCGAACAATTCTTCGCTCATGCGGATGAATTCGCTTTCGGTCATCATGGCTTTTTGTGTGTTTTTTGTTTAAGATACCGAATCTTGCCACATTCGCGCTTATGAAGGAAGTTTACCGATGAAATACGGCGTATTTTTTGCGGCGGCAACCGCCCTCCTGCTCTCGGCCTGCGGTTACAAAGGCGACCTCTACCTGCCCAAAGAAGGCGACAAGGCGCGTTTCGGCGTGGTCCAAACCGGCCTGAAAATCCATTCTTCCAAAGAACCTACCAATCAAACCAACGATTAAACCTCACCAACATGACCCTGCATTGCGAACAAGTCCCCTATTCCCGCCTTGCCGAAGAATTCGGCACACCGCTTTATGTGTACAGCCAATCCGCGCTGACCGAAGCATTTGAAAACTACCAAACCGCGTTTGCCGCGCTTTCCCCGCTCGTCTGCTACGCCGTCAAGGCAAACGGCAATCTGAGCATCATCAAACACTTCGCCTCGCTGGGCAGCGGTTTCGACATCGTCTCTGGCGGCGAATTGGCACGCGTTTTGGCGGCGGGCGGCGACGCGGCGAAAACCATCTTTTCAGGCGTGGGCAAAAGCGAGGCGGAAATCGAGTTCGCGCTTCATGCCGGCGTGAAATGCTTCAATATGGAAAGCATTCCCGAAATCGACCGCATTCAAAAGGTTGCCGAACGCTTGGGCAAAACCGCATCCGTCTCCCTGCGCGTCAACCCCGATGTCGATGCCAAAACCCATCCCTACATCTCCACCGGTCTGAAAGCCAACAAATTCGGCATTGCCTACGCCGACGCGCTCGAAGCCTACCGCCATGCCGCCCGCCAAAGCCACCTAAAAATCATCGGCATCGACTGCCACATCGGTTCGCAACTGACCGACCTCAGCCCGCTTGTCGAAGCCTGCGAGCGCATTTTGATTTTGGTCGACCGATTGGCGGATGAAGGCATCGTTTTGGAACACTTAGACTTAGGCGGCGGCGTCGGCATCGTTTATCAAGACGAAACCATCCCCGATTTGGGCGCGTATGCCCAAGCGGTTCAAAAACTGATCGGCACACGTCGTCTGAAACTCATCCTCGAACCGGGCCGCAGCTTGGTCGGCAACGCAGGATCTTTGCTGGCGCGCGTCGAGTTCGTCAAACACGGCGAAGAGAAAAACTTCGTCATGGTCGATGCCGCCATGAACGACCTCATGCGCCCCGCCCTGTATGACGCGTATCACCGTATCGAAGCGGTAGAACCCAAAAATATTCCGCCGCTGACCGCCAACATCGTCGGCCCGATTTGCGAAACCGGCGACTTCCTCGGCAAAGACCGCACTCTTGCCTGCGAAGAAGGCGATTTGCTGGTTATCCGCAGCGCAGGCGCATACGGCGCCAGCATGGCAAGCAATTACAATACGCGCAACCGGGCAGCGGAAGTCTTGGTGGACGGCAGCGAATACCGGCTTATCCGCCGACGCGAAACCTTAGAACAGCAAATGGCAAACGAAATGGCTTGTCTGTAAGGTTTGATCGTTTATAGCCCATAAACCACCAAGCGGGTTTATGGGCTAAAGATTAAGTAAATCAAAGCTTTCCATATGAGTCACACGCAACTGACCCAAGACGAACGATACCCTATCCAATACCTGTCCCTTCACTGCACTGTCACCGAAAAAGCACAACGGCAAACCAATTTAGGTTTCAGACGACCTTTTGCTATCGATGCTTCAAGACTCAAATATCTTGCATGATTTGTCCGTATTGGCGAAATGCTGCGCCTTGTCTTCGCAGGTGCTTTCGGTCGTTTCACACGATACTGTGACAAAGCTTTCGTTGATTTTCAATACCTTGGGATTTTTATCCGACCGCGCTACTGCCTTCAGGGTAAACCGCCCGTCCGGCGTGCCTTTGGCGTCGCCTTGCACCTTGATGCAAAAATCGCCGATTTCCTTAATCGGCAAATCCGGCCATTGGGTGGAACTTTGTTTGAAACTTCCGTTTTTTTGATAAAAACGCTCCAGAAATTGGGCGTTTTCCAGCATGGCTGCCCGCACTTCCTGCAGCTTGGTATTTTCAACATATTTTTGGTAAGACGGGTAGGCAATCGACGTTAAAATCCCCACCATCATGATGGTAAAAACCAGTTGAGACAAAGAAAATCCCCGCTGAATTTCCTTCATTCCGCCCCCTTTCGAAAAATATAGTGGATTAAATTTAAATCAGGACAAGGCGACGAAGCCGCAGACAGTACAGATAGTACGGCAAGGCGAGGCAACGCCGTACTGGTTTAAAGTTAATTCACTATAAACCGGACATTTCATCTTTATCGTTGTGTGATATCAAAATGGGGATTGAAGCTTTCGCACTTCAAAACCATACGGCGAAGTTGTCTGCGGCAAGCCCGAACTGTTTCTGAATCAATCCCTTATCAAGTGAGGTCGGTATCTTATCGTCCTTATGACGGGCGTTCAAACAATATCTGAATATCTCTAAGTTTACTATTTCTTGATGTATTGAATTCGCAACAGACACGCCTGCGCCCGATTTATGCGGTGGACACACGAAGCCTGCCTGCGGGTACGGCTTTTGTTATTCGCGGTGGTAGGGATGGTTGTGGAGGATGGAGACGGCGCGGTAGAGCTGTTCGGTCAGTAGGACGCGCACCATGCCGTGCGGGAGGATAAGGACGGTGATGTTCATGGGTTTCCTTGGTCAGATGGGGTCGTCTGAAAGGTTTCAGACGACCTTCGTTTTGTATGTCAAATACAAAAGACGTTTCGATTAGCGGAAAGGGGCAGGGTCAGATGACAGAATGAAACTGAAAATTGTGGGATGTCTTATCGACAGGGATTGGCTTGATGATGCTTGATGGCATGAGATAAAAAATAACCGCCTTAGGCGGTTTTGTTGGTGGCCAGAGGCGGAATCGAACCGCCGACACACGGATTTTCAATCCGTTGCTCTACCAACTGAGCTATCTGGCCTTCATCTGCATTGCAGGGAAGTGGGCATTAAACCAAAAACAACGGGTTCATGCAAGGTTTATTTTGAAATGGTGCGGAGATATTTTATAAACTTTTGTTTTAACTTAAATTAAATTTCGATGATTTTGAACAAAATCCGCCGGAGATCGACTATCGGCACCCATAATTGTTCCATCGAGGATGGATTGTCGATTTCAGACGACCTATGTGTCGTTTTAAGATACAATCGCTTTTTTGTTTCTGAAGATATCTGTTTGATGTTGTATGATTTTTTAAAAGATATGTGGGATATTCTGCGTCTGCGCTATAAAAATCCTGCTGATTATTTCTATACGCTGCCTGTCATTTTGGCGATTTTGCTGCTGTTGGGCATGATTAATGCGGCAGATATGTCGACCTTGCTCGGCGTCAGCACTGCCGCCGTTGTCTTTGGCGTGTTGGTTACCGTTATAAAGTGGCTGATTTTGAGCCGCGTGATGCGTCATGTTTTGAGCAGAAACGGCGCGCCGCGCCTGCCTTTATGGGGATTCATCTTGGCATCGGAAGCTTTGATGATTCCGGCGCTGCTTGTGTTTTATGTCCCACAGATTACGCCTCTGTTGATGTTTTGGAAGATTTGGGTGTTTTGGGTGCAGGCGGTCGGCTTGATGCAAATGGGTCAGGTTAAAGTTTGGACGATATTCAAAGGCTATCTTTTGTACTTCTGCTGCATGGTTCTGATTATAGGGATTTTTATACAGCTGTTTACACTGGCTGGCTGGTTCGATAAAGCAACGCTAATGCAAAATTTTAATGCGTTAACGGCTGCTATGGAGCAGGCAAGATAAGCTAGGGGTCGTCTGAAAATCCACCCTTCTCGTTTTCAGACAACCTTCTTCCAAAGAAAAAACCTGCACGGTTGTCCGTGCAGGTTTTTGTTTGCGCTCAGGTTTGGGCAACCTTACATCATGCCGCCCATTCCACCCATGCCGCCCATGTCAGGCATAGCTGGTTTTTCTTCAGGGATTTCGGCAATCATGCAGTCGGTCGTCAGCATCAGGCCGGCGATAGACGCGGCGTGTTGCAGCGCGGAACGGGTTACTTTGGCAGGGTCGAGTACGCCCATTTCGATCATGTCGCCGTATTCGCCGGAGCCTGCGTTGTAACCGTAGTTGCCTTTGCCTTCCAGCACTTTGTTCACGACTACGCTGGGCTCGCCGCCTGCGTTGGCAACGATTTGGCGCAGCGGAGACTCAATGGCGCGCAAGACGATTTGTACGCCTGCGTCTTGGTCGGCATTGCCGGTGTGCAGGTTTTCCAAAGCGGCACGGGCGCGCAACAGGGCTACGCCGCCGCCGGCAACCACGCCTTCTTCAACGGCTGCGCGGGTAGCGTGCAGCGCGTCTTCCACGCGGTCTTTTTTCTCTTTCATTTCGACTTCGGTAGCGGCACCGACTTTGATCACTGCTACGCCGCCTGCCAGTTTGGCAACGCGCTCTTGCAGTTTTTCTTTGTCGTAATCGCTGGTTGCGGTTTCGATTTGTTGACGGATTTCGGCAACACGCGCTTCGATTTGGGCTGCGTCGCCGAAGCCATCGATGATGGTGGTGTTTTCTTTACCGATTTCGATGCGTTTGGCTTGACCCAAGTCTTCCAAAGTGGCTTTTTCCAAAGACAGGCCGACTTCTTCGGCAATCACGGTACCGCCGGTCAGAATGGCGATGTCTTGCAGCATGGCTTTGCGGCGGTCGCCGAAGCCCGGGGCTTTAACGGCAACGGTTTTCAGGATGCCGCGGATGTTGTTCACGACCAAAGTCGCCAAGGCTTCGCCTTCTACGTCTTCAGCGATGATCAACAGCGGACGGCTGGCTTTTGCCACTTGTTCCAAAACAGGCAGCAGGTCGCGGATGTTGCTGATTTTTTTGTCGAACAGCAAAACAAACGGATTGTCCAGCGCGGCGATTTGTTTTTCTGCGTCGTTGATGAAGTAAGGGGACAAGTAGCCGCGGTCGAACTGCATACCTTCGACGACATCCAATTCGTTTTCCAAAGATTTGCCGTCTTCAACGGTAATCACGCCTTCTTTGCCGACTTTTTCCATCGCTTCGGCAATAATCGCGCCGACTTGTTCGTCGGAGTTGGCGGAAATCGAGCCGACTTGGGCGATTTCTTTGGAAGTGTCGCAAGGTTTGGCGATGTTTTTCAGCTCTTCAACCAAAGCGGCGACGGCTTTGTCGATACCGCGTTTCAGGTCGGTCGGGTTCATGCCGGCGGTCACGTATTTCATGCCTTCGGCAACGATAGCTTGCGCCAGTACGGTGGCGGTAGTGGTACCGTCGCCCGCTACGTCGTTGGTTTTGGACGCGACTTCTTTCACCATTTGCGCGCCCATGTTTTCGAATTTGTCTTTCAATTCGATTTCTTTAGCGACGGTAACGCCGTCTTTGGTGATGTGCGGGCCGCCGAATGCGCGGTCAACCACTACGTTGCGGCCTTTAGGGCCCAAGGTTACGCGGACGGCGTTTGCCAGAGTGTTCACGCCGCTGACCATTTTTTGGCGGACTTCGTTACCGAACTGTACGTCTTTTGCTGCCATATTTTGATTCTCCTAATTTATTTAATACATTTGATTCTGTCTGAGGTCGTCTGAAAACCTTGTATGCCTTTTCAGACGACCTGTCGTTTTGAATGCACGGAATGCTTATTCCACAATCCCGAAAATGTCTTCTTCGCGCATTACCAACAGCTCTTCGCCGTCGGCTTTTACGGTTTGGCCGCTGTATTTGCCGAAAATGACTTTGTCACCGACTTTGACATCCAGCGGACGGCGGTTGCCGTCTTTACCGATTTTGCCTGCGCCCACGGCGATTACTTCGCCCATATCGGGTTTTTCGGCGGCTGCGCCCGGCAGGACGATGCCTGATGCGGTTTTCTCTTCAGCTTCCAAGCGTTTGACGACGACGCGGTCGTGTAAAGGACGGATGGTCATGTTTTATGCTCCGATAAATAGTTTGAAAACAATCATCTGCCTTCAGCCGGCAGATGCGGTTTGAAAAATAAGGCGGCAAGTTTGTCAACAAACTTACCTGAACACAGCGGCAAATTAGGGTTCGGCCCGATAAATTCAAGGGAAGAAGTAAAAATTTTCTATGCGGGGTCGTCTGAAAACGGGCATGACAGATTGCGCACTATCTCTCAATACGGTTCAAACAGGCAGGCATTTTCAGATGAACTTTTCCAGTCGGCAAGCTTCAAATGGTTCTATCAGCAAAAGGCATGAAACGATGGATGCAAACCTATGTACGCCTTTACAAAATAATATCCTATCTTTAAAATAAATAGAAATTATTATTAATAAATAGTTTATTTAAAGAACTGAAACTTATCTAAAAAGGAAATTTACATGACTTCCCCCCTGTTCCGATTCAGCCTGCTTTCACTGGCACTCGCCGCCGGCTTTGCCCACGCGGAAAACGAAGCGAAAGAAAGCGTTACCCTTGATACTGTTACCGTCAAAGGTCAGGCTACAAGCGCCACACACCGTGTAACAACGAAACGTATGGAAGAAACGACTTCCACTGATTTAAAAGACGTATTGTTCAACGAACCCTCTATCAGTTTCGGCGGCGGCAACGGTCAGTCGCAATGGGTAACCATCCGAGGTATGGGACAAGACCAAATAGACTATAAAGTTGACGATACTTACACCGACAGCCAGATTTTCCACCACAACGGTCGTTTTATGCTCGACCCCGCATTGGTAAAAGTCGTTGCCGTGCAAAAAGGTACGGGTTCAGCCTCCGCAGGTATCGGCGCAACCAGCGGCGCGATTGTTGCCGAAACGGTTGAAGCCAAAGACTTACTGAGAGAAGGTCAAAACGTCGGTTTCAAAGTAAATGCTGGTATCAGCAGCAATAAAGGCTATTCGCGCGGCGCAAGCGTTTACGGTCAGGCAGGCGGTTTTGATGCTTTGGTTTCAGGCAATTTCGTGCGTGAAAAAGAATACACAGCAGGCAAAGGCTACCGTAATCTGCTCGGAAGCGATAAGGTTTTGAACAGTGCATTGGGTTCGCGCGGCTTGCTGGGCAAAATCGGCTATCGTTTCAACGAGGACAACCGTATTGAATTGAGCCACCGCCAGGAGAAACAATATGGGGAGCGCGCTCTGCGCGAGGAGTTTGATTTCTCACAAGTATTCCAAACCGACCGCCGCACGGGTCAATACATTTTGGATGCCAACGGCAACCGTATTCCGAATACCGCCAACAACTCGCCACGTTACCGCACGCTGACCCAAGACACCACCAACTTGGAATTCAAAGGCGGAAACTTGGGCTTTATCGAAAAAATCAAAGCCAATGTTTACCGCTTGAATACAAAACGCGACGAAGCCCCCAATCCCAATTATGAATTGGACGGCGAAGTACGGACATACGGAGCCAACCTGAATCTTGACAGCCGTATATTTGACCGTCACACCTTAAAATACGGATTAAACTGGCGTACTCAAAAAAGTAGCTCAAATGGAGAAGGTGGAGAGAAGAAAAACGATGCAGGCGCATATGTTGAAGGTATTTGGGATCTCTCACCGGTTACGCTGACCACAGGTCTGCGCTATGACCGTTGGAAAATGAAAACCAGCAGCAAAACAGAAAACTCAGACGGCAACTTCAATCCAAGCATCGGGTTGGTTTATGATATTTCTCCCGAATTCTCTATCAACACCAGCCTGAACTATGCAACCCGCAGCCCCCGCCTGTACGAAGCAGCTTTAGCAAACAACAGGCCGATTGTTGCATCGCCTGACTTGAAAGCAGAACGCTCGCGAAATGCAGAAATTGGCTTTAACTACCACTGGAATTCTGCCCTAACACTGTCCGGCAGCTACTTCCACCAACAAATCAAAGATGTGCAAGCCATCCGCCAAGAAGGGCGAAACTACGTCTGGTATAACGGCGGCAAGCTGAAAAACAGAGGTTACGAACTGAACGCCGCCTACCGTTGGAAAGGTCTGACCGCCCGCGCAGGCGTAGCTTACAGCAGACCGAAGCTGAACGGAGATACCGCCGACATCGTGACAACCGCTATCCCGATGGGACGTACATGGACGACAGGTCTGTCGTACCAATTCGACAATCCGAACCTGGAAATCGGCTGGCGCGGACGTTATGTCCAAAATGCAGGCTATGCTCCGACCTCGCGTGGCTCTGACGTAGCTCTGAATGTTGTCCGTGCAGGCTACGGCGTCAACGATATATTTGCCAACTGGAAGCCGACAGGCAAAGATGATCTAAACGTCAACTTCGCCGTCAACAATGTCTTTGATAAAAACTACAAGCCGCACAGCCAGCGTGCAGGTGCCAGCTCTCTGCCTGAACCAGGCCGCGATATCCGCCTGAGCGTAAACTACCGCTTCTAAACATTGCGTAAAAGCAAAGACGTCGTCTGAAAAACTTCTGCTGTTTTCAGACGACGTCTCTTTGTTTGGAAAACCGTGTTTACCGGAAGACTGTTTGTTCAAATGTCCTTTCGGACAGCCTTGTCGCGTTCCGCTTCGATTGAGTGAATGTATTGCATCAGCGTTTGAATAAAAACGGCCAAATCACGCTGCCTTCAGATTACCTCACCTCATTCTTTAATTTTTATCTGATAAAATTTCTTCTGATCCTTACTTTCAAACCAGCCTACTGCGCCTCTTACATAATAAGATATTTCAACCGTAATATCTTGTTTGGTTATTGGGGTTCCGGAAATAACCGTTTCATTATCCCATTTCCCAGTTACAGAGGAAACAGATAAACCCGAATCTTCAGGCGTAATGGTTGCGCGAAAAGAGTCAGGATATGGTCTAAGCCCGCCGGTAAAGTTTACGCTTACTGAATAAGGTTGATTAAATTCTGCATCAGGCAATGATTCGACTTTGTGGGTTAAAGTACAGCTAGTGGCGAAGCAAGCTAGAGCAAATATAAACAATCTTTTCATTTTCTTTTTTCCTATGTTATTGCTTCAAAAACTATTGCCCCGAAGCCGGCGTTTAAAAACTTCTTTAAAGTTCTCTCTTTTTTGGATTCACTAAAATCTGTAAGCTTCTTAAGCATCCCCAGTAAATAGTTTCAAATTTACTGTATCAGTCAGCCTACTATATTGGTCAATTACTTCTCCTGTCACGAATGGCGGTTGGTTTTAGTGAAATACAGCGATATTTCGATTTGCTCCTTCAACCGGCAAATTATGCCAACTCTTCCCTCACGATTTCACGCCGCTTCCCTTGAGGATCAATAAGCTCAATGGTAATCGCATCCATACCATCCTGCCGTAGGCGATCAAAATCTATAATTTCACCATTTATCAGCTCTATTTTGCCGTTTTCATCGCAAAAATCTTCGCGTTCGGCTTCATAGTCGATATTGAAGAAGGCATGAACTTCAATTTGGTACAGCGTGTCATCCAAATCTTGCAGGGGGCGATTATTCAGAAAATCTTCAGAATGTTCATCGCACAACATGGCATTGTAGCCGTGCCTACCGCCATCAAACAGTAGAATTTCCTGCCCGCTTTCAGGCTCAACGGCGACAACTTTAACCGGAGCGTTGTCTGTATCGGTGATCAGGTCGTCGTAAAATTCACCGTAATAACGGATGTAGAAACGGTTTGAACCATTATGGGCTATGGCAAAACGGTACTCGATACCGTCGAAACTATGCAGACTTTCGGCTTGAACATATGGCTGCAAGTGTGTAGGGATGGGCATGATGCTTCTCCTTTTCTCCATGTGAGTCTTCAGCTTCGCAGAAACACTGTGTTTTCCTCAGAAGTTTTGTTTTCAAACGACCTCAAAGTCACCTAAAAGTTTATCTTACATACCACGACACTTCAAAAGCCAAATACTTCAATTCTCACAGATGATACAAAAGTCCAACCTCTATTTGAAATGCAATAGACAATAAAAAATCCTGCATATTGCCATGCAGGATTTTTTATTTGGGGTGGCTGATGGGGCTCGAACCCACGACAACTGGAATCACAATCCAGGGCTCTACCAACTGAGCTACAGCCACCATTAACTTTTGGCACGCCCGACAGGAATCGAACCTGTAACCCCCGACTTAGAAGGTCGGTGCTCTATCCGGTTGAGCTACGGGCGCTCATGCCGATTCGTGCTGAATTTTTTGTGTGGTCGGGGCGGTGGGATTCGAACTCACGACCCTCTGCTCCCAAAGCAGATGCGCTAACCGGGCTGCGCTACGCCCCGACTGAAGAATGGGAATATACAGATACGCCGAAATCCTGTCAATCCAATTTGAGATCATTTTTCTTTTTTCTAAATTATCTGTTTATTTTTATTTAAAATTTAATTTTTTGCCTACTTCATACCGGGTGTAATGCCGTTCAAAAATACAGTTTCGGTTTTTGCTGTTATCCGACTGCCAAATCGGTTTAAAAATGCGATAATTACGCTTGCTATTTATTGATAACCAAATGGAAATTTCATGACAGCCCAATTGATTGACGGTAAAAAAATATCGCAGGAGCGTTTGCAGCTGGTATCCGCTGCGGTAGCCAAGCGGCTTGAATCCGGATTGCGCGCGCCTTGTTTGGCCGTGGTGTTGGTCGGTGACAATCCTGCCAGTGCCGTATATGTCCGCAACAAAAAATCGGCATGCCAAAAATGCGGCATCAGGTCATTGTCTTATGAGCTGCCAGCGTCGACTTCTCAGGAAGATTTGCTGAAGCTGATTGATGAATTGAACGGGAACGCGGAAGTAGACGGTATTTTGGTGCAGCTTCCGCTTCCTGAGGGCTTAGACAGTCAGGCTGTTTTGGAGCGTATCCATCCGGACAAAGATGTGGACGGTTTCCATCCTTATAACGTGGGTCGTTTGGTGGTAAAAATGCCGCTGATGCGCCCTTGTACGCCCAAGGGTGTGATGACGCTGCTGGAGGCTTACGGCATCGATCCGAAAGGCAAGAAGGCGGTGGTCGTCGGGGCATCGAATATTGTCGGACGCCCGCAGGCATTGGAGCTGCTGCTTGCCCGCGCCACGGTAACGATTTGCCACAGCGCGACGGAAAACTTGGACAAGGAAGTCGGGGCTGCCGATATTGTGGTGGTAGGCGTCGGGATTCCCAATTTTGTCAAAGGGGAATGGATTAAACCCGGCGCGGTGGTGATTGATGTCGGGATTAACCGTTTGGAAGATGGCAGCCTGTGCGGCGATGTGGAATTTGATGTGGCAAAAGAACGGGCGGGCATGATTACCCCGGTACCCGGCGGGGTCGGTCCGATGACGATTGCTACTTTATTGGAAAATACTTTACATGCTGCGACACTGCATGACTAAACCACTGTAAACTGACACGATACGGCAGGCGGCAGATTGGAGGCTTCACGTTCAACCGCTGGAAAACATTATTCGACGTGGCGGAACATGCCTAAAGTCAATCTGTCCAGCCCTGCCAAATCTTGTTGCGTACTGACTTCGGCAAAGCCGTTTGCCGTCAAAATCTGCCGCACTGCTGTGCCTTGGTTGTAACCATGTTCCAGCAGCAGCCATCCGCCCTCTTTCAAAAACTCCGGCGCGCGCTGCGCCAGCTCTCGAATACAGCTCAAGCCGTCGGCAAAATCTGTCAACGCCGTTTGCGGCTCGAATCTCAAATCCCCTTGGCTCAAATGCTCGTCGCCGGCTTCGATATAAGGCGGATTGGAAACAATGACATCGAAGCGGTGTTTGTCTTCAGACGACGTCTTATCCGTCTCAAACCACGAACCCAATGCAAACTCGACCCTTGCGCCCAGAGTTTCCGCGTTTTTACGGGCAATCGCCAACGCTCCGCCACTGATATCGGAAGCGCGCACTGCCGCATCCTTTCTTTCCAACGCCACCGTCACGGCAACCGCCCCGCTGCCCGTTCCCAAATCCCAAACCTGTCCGTTTGCAGGGAGATGCCCGATAACCGCCTCCACCAAATGCTCGGTTTCGGGACGGGGAATCAACACGTCGGGACCGACTTCAAACCATCGTCCGTAAAACTCCCGTCCGCCCAAAATATACGCCATCGGCTCGCCTTTCAGACGACGTGCCTGCAGGATATCCAGTTGCGCGGCTACTGCTTCCGGCAGCGGATCGGCGCCTTGCGTGACCAACTGCACACGGCTATAACCGCCTGCATGTTGCAGCAACATACGGGCTTCGAGTCTCGGCAACTGCGAATGGCGCAGCCATTGGTCTAAGGTCATGTCGTGTTTGTCCTGAGTTTGTACGGGTAACGGTGAGGAGTCCTGTTTATCTTAATCTTTGCGCGGCGGCCAGTAAACTTCTTCTTTTTTGACGATATCGCGTTTGAGGATATCGGCAGCAAGAGCAGCGGTGTCAGGCGGATTTTGGTAGAACGCTGCATCTTGCTTGCTCATTGCGGAGTAGATGCCTTTCCAGTGGGTTTTGGCAGGTGGCAGGGGCAGGACTTCGTCCAGGCGCGGGAAGGTGTAGAAGGGGTTGCCGCTTTGGGTGCCTGTGCCTTTCAAAGCAACTTTCAATTCTTTATAAGCTGCTTCTCGGATAGGGTCTGCATGGATGTCAGAGAATTGATCCATAAGTTCTTTATTCTTAGCAAAGACCATTTTTAGCTTTAAAGCAGCTCCTCCACCTCCTTCTCCTCCTTGGCGCACTGCGTTGTGCATCAGCAGCAAAGATTCTTGTAGGTTTTCATAACGGATTCGTTTGATCCTAGATAATTCTTCCATGGCAGCAGAAAAACCCTGCTTGGCAGCACAACCAAGGAGTAACTCACGAGTATTCATATCTTTAAACTGTTTATCGTAAATCAGTGATAGCTCATACTGCGCCAGCGGCACACCCAAATCCACCGCCTTTTGCAGATAGGCAAGACCAAGTTGCGGATTACGGCGATAACCTGCATTGCCTTCGTACAGCGCGTCAAACAGCCAATAGTTTGCCATCGCCCAGTTTTTGTCCAGACCGTAGTGCAGCCACTTTCGGGCGCGGTTGTGCAAGGGGTTGTACATGATGCCGGTCGAACCTTGCACATGGGTGTAGAGCAGGTAAAGGTTGTTGATTGCCTGATAATGCCCTTTTGATGCCGCGGCTTCGTACAAGACAATCATGTCCTGAAATTCCTGTTTGTTCATACGCCAGTCTTTGGCATCCAGCAGAGTGGCGGCACGATACCAAAGATGGGATTCGGCATCGGGCGGGGACGGCAGCGTCCAAGTCGCGCAGGTGTATTCGGTGCGCTTCGAGTCAAAGGCTTTGGGTGCGGGATGGGTCTGGGTGTAATCGCGGTCGGATTGGGAAAGTGAAACCGAACCGCAGGAAACCAGCAGGGGGACAAGCAGGGCGATGAAAGTGAGTTTGTTCATGGTATGTGTTGATTGTGTTTGTGTTGAGGTCGTCTGAAACTGGCAATCAGGTTTCAGACGACCTTTTTTAAATGTTGTGTCTTGATTCCAATTACAGCCCGTGATCTTCGGGAGGCTCGGGAGGGCGCGGCAGCCAATAGACGTCTTCTTTTTTGACGATACCGCGTTTGAGGATATCGGCAGCAAGGGCGGCGGTGTCAGGCGGATTTTGGTAGAACGCCGCGTCTTCTTTACTCATTGCGGAATAGATGCCTTTCCAGTGGGTTTTGGCTGGTGGCAGAGGGAGGACTTCATCTAGACGCGGGAAGGTGTAGAAGATATTGCCGCTGGTAGTGTCCGTGCCTTGAAGTGCTACATATAGTTCATGATAGGCTGCTATTCGAACGGGGTCGGCAGGGAGAGCGGAAAATTCCTGCATAAAACCTTTTGACTCCCCAAAAATGTCTGTCAATATTAAGGCTGATATTCCCCCTTTTTCGCCTCCATACCGTACGGCATTGTGCATCAGTGACAGTGCCTCATCTAATTTGCCGTCCATTGCCTTCAACATTCCCAATTCATACATTGCCGCTGAAAATTTCTGCTTAGCGGCACAATCAAGCAATACTTGAGCGGTTTTTAAATCTTTGAGCTCTATATCGTAAATCCGTGCCAATTCATACTGCGCCAACGGGACGCCTAATTCTACTGCCTTTTGCAGGTAGGCAAGACCGAGTTTCGGGTCGTAATAACCTGCATGGCCGTCATACAAGGAGTCAAACAGCCAGTAGTATGCTATTGCCCAATCCTTCTCCAGACCATAATGCAACCATTTGCGGGCGCGGTCGGGACGTTGGTCAAACAAATCCCCCATCGCACCTTGGGTGCCGGTGTAGAGCAGGTAGAGATTGTTGATGGCACGGTAATGTCCGCGACTTGCCGCCGCTTCGTACAGAATCACCATGTCCTGCAACTCTTGCGCGGTTCTGCGCCAACTTTGGGCATGGAGTAAGGTTGCCGCCCGATACCATTGTTCGGCTTCGGCATCAGTGTCGGACGGCGGTGTCCAAGTGGCGCAGGTGTATTGGGTGCGGTTGGGGTCGAATGCTTTGGGTGCGGGATGGGTGCGGGTGTAATCGCGGTCGGGCATGTTAGGAGACGCCGAACCGCAGGAAGCCAGCAGGGGGATAAGCAGGGCGATGAAAGTGAGTTTGTTCATGGTATGTGTTGATTGTGTTTGTGTTGAGGTCGTCTGAAATTGGAAATCTGGTTTCAGACGACTTTTTTATGGGTTTCAACCTATCCTTTTAAACGGCGGCAGGCTGGCTAATAATTGTTGGCCGTACCGCTGCGTTTTGACGCGGTTGTCGAGGATGGTCACGCGGCCGTAGTCTTGTTCGGTGCGGATGAGGCGGCCGACGGCTTGGATGAGTTTGATGCCGGCTTCGGGGACGGTGATTTCGATGAAGGGGTTGCCGCCGCGCTGCTCTATCCAGCGGTTTTGGGTTTTTTCGATGGGGTTGTCGGGCATGGCGAAGGGGAGTTTGGCGATGATGACTTGCACGCAGGCGGTGCCAGGCAGGTCGAGTCCTTCGGCGAAGCTGTCGAGTCCGAAGATGATGCTGGCTTTGCCTTCTTCTATGGCTTGGTGGTGTTTTTGCAGGAGGACGGCTTTGGGCAATTCGCCTTGTACGAGCAAGAGCGGCAGGTAGTCTTCGGGCAGGCGCAGGGCGACATCCTGCATTTGTTTGCGCGAGGAAAACAGGACGAGCGTGCCGATGGCTTCGGTGGGCGAAATGAGCTTGGGCAGCCATTCGACGATGGCGGCGGTGTGCGCGGCGGGGTCTTTGGGACTGGCATGCACGGGCGGGATGTAGAGTTCGCCTTGTGCGTCGAAATCAAACGGGCTTTCTAGGGCGAGGGTGGTGGTTTCGGGCAGCCATTGCAGTCCGGTTTGGCGCAGGATCAGGTTGAAGCTGCCCAAGGATTGCAGGGTGGCGGAGGTCAACACTGCGCCTGCCGCGCGCCGCCACAGGCTGTTGGCGAGATGGGACGCGCTGCTGATGGGGCTGGCGTTGAAAATGTAGTCGTTTTTGTCGTCGGCGCGGCGGGTTATCCATTTTGCCAGCGGTTCTTCGCCCTCGAGTGGGACAGTGGAAAGTAAATCCCATGTGGCGGTGATTTGTTCGATGTGGGCGCGGAATACGCCAAATTCGGTACTCAGGCGGTCGATTTGCGCGCTGTTTTGGTCTTTGTCGCGGCGGGCGGCGGACAGGGCGTCGTTGAGGCTGTTGATGTGTTTATAAAGACTGCGGGCGGCGATGGCGGTGTTGGAAACGGTGGTTTCGAGGCCTTCGGGGATTTTGCCGTCTTCCCACAGCCAAGTCGGTTCGCTGTTGGTCCGTCTGTCATTTTCAGACGACCCCAAGCTCAAAGACGGCTCTTCGGCGAGGTGGAACTGCCATTCGTGCAGGCTTTCGAGCAGCGCGGCGGCGGCTTCGTCGGCAAGATTCGCCAACTCGCCTTTGTCGGTGAGTGCGGCAATTTTGCCGGTAACCGGCGGCAGTTTTTCCAACGCCCACACCGCTTGGTTCCACGAATGCTCAGCGGCAAACTGGCTGAGTGCTTTTTTGGGCAGGTGGTGCGCTTCGTCGATACAATAGAAACTGTTTTCAGGGTCGGGCAAAATGACACCGCCGCCCATGCTGATGTCGACCATCAGCAAATCGTGGTTGGTTACGACGACATCGACGGTCTCCAGCGTGTCGCGGGCAAGATAAAACGGGCATTCCGGACGGTTGGGGCAGGCGGTTTTGAGGCAGCCGTAGTTGTCGTTGTTCACCTTCATCCAGATGGTGTCGTCGATTTTTTCCGGCCAAGTGTCGCGGTCGCCGTTGAACCGACGGGCGGAAAATTCGTCGGCGATGTCGCGCAGCAGCTTCAATTCTTCGGGCTTGGGTTTGCTGTCCCACAACACGGCGGGGGCTTCGAAGCCGAGCAGGTTTTGCTGGGCGTTGCTTTGCGTGAGTTGGTAGAGTTTGTAGGGGCAGAGATAGCGGCCGCGCCCTTTGGCAAGCGCGAAGGTCAGCTCCAAACCGCTTTTTTCAACCAGAAACGGCAGATCGCGGTCCACCAGCTGCTCCTGCAAAGCAACCGTCGCGCTGCTCACAATCAGCCGCTTGCCGCGCGTCTGCGCCATAATGCCGCCCGAGAGCAGGTAGGCAAGCGATTTGCCCACGCCGGTCGGCCCTTCGATCACGGCAATGCTCTCGCCCTCGCGCTTGGGCGGCTCGCCGCCTTCTTCGCGCGTCAAAGTCCGCGAAAAAGCGTTGGCAACCGCCGCAATCATTTCCCGCTGCGAAGCGCGCGGACGGAAACCGGGCAGGTTTTTGCCGATATTTTGGTAATGGTCGCGGATGGCGTTTTTTTCTAAATCGGTGAGCATTGAGGTCGTCTGAAAAGGTGGATTTGCTTATGAATTGGTTATTTTAGCATTTTTCGCGGACGGGTTCGGGAGAGATGGGAAAGGTCGTCTGAAAAGCATATTTTGGCGTTTTCAGACGACCTTTTCTTAAGGCAATCCACATCGGGATTGGAGGTTTGAACCTTTGTCGTTTCTGTTGCCGTCATTCCCGCACAGGCGGGAATCCATCGTAAAACTTGAGAAATCTTGATTTAGAAATCTTGATTTGGAAAACAGTTTCTGAATTTCAAAAATGGATTCCCGCCGTAGCCTGCCCTCGCGTAGGCGGGGGCGGGAATGACGGAATTTGATGAGATATCGTATTTAAAGTTAAGTATGTTTGCTAGGGAGATGGGCTGCGGCGGTTTGGGGCGGGTGGGGTCAATTTCTTGGTGCATCGTTGAAATAAAAATAAGGGCGCATGACTGCGCCCCTTCGGTTTTCAGACGACCCCTTAAGCTTGGCGGGATTAAGCCGTTTTGTTCCGCAACGGCAGTTTGATATGCGGCTTGGCGGGTTTGGGCGCTTCTTTCAAGCCCAGTTCGATTTGCTGCTCTTCGCTCAACAAATTGCTCCAGTCGCCTTTTTTATACCACTCGCGCCCGTCCAATTCGATGGGGTGCTGAATGCGCTCGCAGCCGTTGCCGCATTGCAAATCGTCTTCTTTACAATATTTGTCGCAACCCCAGCAGATGCGCTCCGGCGCTTTGGGGAAGATGGGGAATTTTTTTGCCATGGTGTGAAATCCTTGTTTTTATTTTCATGAAATTATAAATGATTCAATTGCGACAGCTTGGTTTTTGTACGTCTTTTTACGCTGGATGGTTAAGAAATGTATAAGGTCGTCTGAAATAGCCAGCCGATTCATGCTATATTTATACGAACAGCATATCAACCTATTCGATAAAACTAATCCGCCATATGGTACTCAAACGGCGGAAAGCCTGATATTTGAAACTATTTTTAAAGCAATCAATCAGTTGGATTTACTGTTAATTTCTTTAAAATTCAGTATGATATATTACGCTCTGATATAATGTGCGGGCAAGGCGTACGGAAGCCGGCGTCTTGTCTTTTTTCAACTTTAGATACTAAGGAACTTATATGTGCGGTATCGTCGGCGCCATCCGCGCCAATCACAATGTAGTCGATTTTCTGACCGACGGTCTCAAACGCCTTGAATATCGGGGCTACGACTCGTCGGGTATCGCCGTGAACATGGACGGCAAAATCAAGCGTGTGCGCCGTGTCGGCCGCGTGCAGCTGATGGAGGACGCCGCGCGCGAAAAAGGCGTGTTCGGCCATATCGGCATCGGCCATACCCGCTGGGCGACCCACGGCGGCGTAACCGAACCCAACGCCCACCCCCACATCTCCGGCGGCATGATTGCCGTCGTCCACAACGGCATCATCGAAAACTTCGAAGCCGAACGCGAACGCCTCCAATCCTTAGGCTACACCTTCGAATCGCAAACCGACACCGAAGTCATCGCCCACAGCGTCAATCACGAATACACCCAAAACGGCGGCAAACTGTTTGAAGCCGTCCGCGCTGCCACCGCCCGTTTCCACGGCGCATACGCCATCGCCGTGATGGCGCAGGACAAACCCGAAGAAATGGTGGTCGCACGCATGGGCTGCCCACTCTTGGTGGCATTGGGCGACCAAGAAACCTTCATTGCCTCCGACGTATCCGCCGTCATCGCCTTCACCCGCCGCATCGCCTATTTGGAAGACGGCGACATCGCCCTTCTAAGCGCAAACGGCATCGACAAACTCATTGACAAAACCGGTGCTGAAACCCAACGCACCGTCAAAGTATCCGAGTTGTCGCTCGCTTCGCTGGAATTGGGTCCATACAGCCACTTCATGCAAAAGGAAATCCACGAACAACCGCGCGCCATCGCCGATACCGCCGAAGTCTTCCTTGACGGCGGCTTCGAACCCGAAAACTTCGGTGCAAAGGCACGCGAAGTGTTCGACGACATCCACAGCATCAAAATCCTTGCCTGCGGCACGTCCTACTACGCCGCGCTGACCGCCAAATACTGGCTCGAATCCATTGCCAAAATGCCGACCGATGTCGAAATCGCCAGCGAATACCGCTACCGCGACGTGATTGCCGATCCGAAACAACTGATCATCACCATCTCCCAATCCGGCGAAACCTTGGACACGATGGAAGCCCTGAAATACGCGAAATCCTTAGGGCACAAACACAGCCTGTCCATCTGCAACGTCATGGAATCCGCCCTACCGCGCGAAAGCGAATTGGTACTGTACACCCGCGCCGGTGCAGAAATCGGCGTCGCTTCTACCAAAGCGTTCACCACGCAACTGGTTGTATTGTTCGGCTTGGCGGTAACGCTGGGCAAACAGCGCGGTTTGGTTTCCGCCGAAAAAGCGCGCGAATACGTCGAAGAACTGCGCCAACTGCCCGGCAGCATCCAACACGTTCTCAACCTTGAGCCGCAAATCGCCGCATGGGCGCAAAAATTCGCCAAGAAAAACAGCGCACTGTTTTTAGGCCGCGGCATCCACTTCCCGATTGCCCTCGAAGGCGCGCTGAAGCTGAAAGAAATCACCTACATCCACGCCGAAGCCTATCCCGCAGGCGAATTGAAACACGGCCCGCTGGCATTGGTGGACGAAAACATGCCCGTCGTCGTCATCGCGCCGAACGACGGCTTGTTGGACAAAGTCAAAGCCAATATGCAGGAAGTCGGCGCACGCGGCGGCGAACTCTTCGTCTTTGCCGATTTGGACAGCAATTTCAACGCCACCGACGGCGTGCACGTCATCCGCGCCCCGCGCCACGTCGGCGTACTCTCGCCGATCGTGCACACCATCCCCGTGCAGCTCTTGTCCTACCACGCCGCCCTCGCACGCGGTACGGACGTGGACAAACCGCGCAATCTGGCGAAATCGGTTACGGTTGAATAAAGCCCGATTTGAACGGTAAAAGGTCGTCTGAAAACTGGGAAACCAAAGTTTTCAGACGACCTTTTTTAAATCGACGCGCGCTTTGGATAAACCGAACCCGTAGCGTGGGCTTTGCCCGCGAAGTCTGTTATCCGTCAGTCTGAATCGGACAGTTGTCCTCGCATCTGTTTCGCGGGTAAAACCCGCGCTACGGCTTGTTTTGACGGTGTTTTATTCATTTCCTGATCCGATTAAGAAGGCAGGTTTGAGATTGAAAAGAGGTCGTCTGAAAACTTTGGTTTCCCAAGTTTTCAGACGACCTTGATTAATCAAAACACGTCTGAGATAAGCCAAACCTCGTAGCGTGGGCTTTGCCCACGAAGTTTGTTATCCGTCAGTCTGAATCGGGCAGTTGACCTTGCATCTGTTTCGCGGGTAGAACCCGCGCTACGGCTTGTTTTGACGGTGTTTTATTCATTTCCTGATCCGATTAAGAAGGCAGGTTTGAGATTGAAAGAGGTCGTCTGAAAACTTAGGTTTCCCAGTTTTCAGACGACCTTTTTATAGTGGATTAACTTTAAACCAGTACGGCGTTACCTCGCCTTGCCGTACTATCTGTACTGCCTGCGGCTTCGTCGCCTTGTCCTGATTTAAATTTAATCCACTATATTAATCTAAATACGCTTTAGATAAACCAAACCCCGTAGCGTGGGCTTTGCCCGCTGAATATAGTCAATTCAAATCAGCAATGTCCACGCCGCCATTCCCGCGCAGGCGGGAATCCATTTTTGAATTTCGGCAAATGTTTTTCAAGCACCTGTTTCTTCAAATTTCCGATGGATTCCCGCCGTAGCCTGTCCTCGCGTAGGCGGGGGCGGGAATGACAGCTGGTGGCGAGTTCCGTATCAAAAACTAAGCCCGTAGCGTGGGTTTTACCCACGAATGAATAGAAATGATTGGATTCTGATGTCTGGGTTGAAAGTCGTGGGCAAAGCCCACGCTACTCTTAATATGACGAAAGGTCGTCTGAAAAACCTGAATCTTGGTTTTCAGACGACCTTTTGTTTCGATTCAATCTCAAATCATCAAGGCTGCATCAAATCCGTTTCGCCAATTCTTCTGCCTTGCCGATGTAGAGCGCGGGGGTCAGGGCGAGCAGTTGGGATTTGGCTTCGGCGGGGATTTCCAGCGATTCGATGAAGACTTTCAGCACTTCGGGCGTGATGCCGCCTTTGCCGCGCGTCAGGTCTTTCAGTTTTTCGTAAGGATTGGCAACACCGTGGCGGCGCATCACGGTTTGAATCGGTTCGGCGAGCAGCTCCCAAGTGGCATCCAAATCGGCGGCCAGCGCGGCGGGGTTGGGTTCGAGCTTGTTCAGGCCGCGCAGGTGGGCGGCGAAACCCAACACGGCATAGCCTACGCCTACGCCCATATTGCGCAGGACGGTGCTGTCGGTCAGGTCGCGCTGCCAGCGGGAGATGGGCAGTTTTTCAGATAAAAAGCCCAATACGGCGTTTGCCATGCCGAGGTTGCCTTCGGAGTTTTCAAAGTCGATGGGGTTGACTTTGTGCGGCATGGTGGAAGAGCCGACTTCGCCCGCTTTGACTTTTTGTTTGAAGTAACCCAATGAAATATAACCCCAAACGTCGCGGTTGAAGTCGATCAGGATGGTGTTGATGCGGCTGAGGGTTTGGAAGAATTCAGCCATGTAGTCGTGCGGCTCGATTTGGATGGTGTAGGGGTTGAAGGTCAGGCCGAGGCTGATTTCGACAAAGTTGCGGCAGTGGGTTTCCCAATCTACGTCGGGATAGGCGACCATGTGGGCATTGTAGTTGCCGACCGCGCCGTTGATTTTGCCGAGGAATTCTTGCGCCTGAAGGTTTTTGAACTGGCGTTGCAGGCGGTACACGATGTTGGCGGTTTCTTTGCCCAAGGTGGTCGGCGTGGCGGGCTGGCCGTGGGTACGGCTCATCATGGGGACGGCGGCAAGATCGTGCGCCATGCCGGTGAGTTTTTCGATGATTTCGGCAAGTTTCGGCAGGATGACGGTTTCGCGTGCTTCTTGCAGCATCAGGGCGTGGGACAGGTTGTTGATGTCTTCGCTGGTGCAGGCGAAGTGGATAAACTCGCTGGCGGCGGCGACTTCGGGTACGCCGGCGAAGCGTTCTTTGAGCCAGTATTCGATGGCTTTGACATCATGATTGGTGGTCGCTTCAATGGCTTTGACGGCGGCTGCGTCTTCCAATGAAAAGTTTTCGATGACTTTGTCGATTTCGGCAAGCGTGAAATCGCTGAAGGCGGGAATTTCGGTGATTTTCGGTTCGGCGGCGAGGGCTTTTAGCCAGCTCAATTCGACTTTGACGCGCGCCCTCATTAGGCCGTATTCGGAGAAAATCGGACGCAATGCTTCAACGGATTTGGCGTAGCGGCCGTCTAGGGGGGAAAGTGCAGCGATAGGGTTGATCATGTAGGAGTCCTGTCGGTAGGTCGGTCAAACGGTTAAATCAAACAGTCAAATTGTTTGCAATTATACATGATTTGACTCGGCAACTTGGGGTCGTCTGAAACTACAACCTGCCCTTCAAAGCGTTTTTGACAAACGCCGCCGACTCGCGCAATACCGTGAAACCATAGCCGCCGTAAGGTTCGGAACAAAACGGCGCGGCATACACCTGAATATCGTGTCCCTGCCATTGCCTGTCCGCCATCATCTGCGCCCGCGCCAAATGAAAACCGGCGCTGACAATGACGACACGCGGGCTGTTTTCAATAAAATCGCGGCTGAACACAATGTTCTCAAACGTATTTTCCGCCCGCCGCTCTTGGATAATGTCTTCTTTCGACACCCCCATCTTCTCCGCAATCGCCTGCATATTGCCCGAAGCAGACTGAAAATCGCGGCTGAGTCCGCCCGACATCACCAGCTTCTTCACCTTGCCGGCACGATACAGCTCGACAGCCGCTTCAACGCGCGCCACCAAACAAGGATTCAGACGACCCCCTTCATAAGAACGGGTCGAAAGCACAACCGCAGCATCCGCCGGACGCACCGTATCCGCATCCAAGCGCGACACCTGAAAATCGCGCCACATAATCCACAGCGGCAAAAGCGCGGCGGTAAAGAATAAAACCAATATAAAAACAAGGGCTTTTTTGAACATCCGAATCCTAAAAAGATGAAAGTAATTGGAACGCGGCTGTATGAGCAGGTTCCGATTATTCCTCAATTTTACGAAATTCATACAGCCGTTGAGCTATATTTTTTAGTAACCGATTGTTCCATCCGTCCAAGTACGAATTTTATTGTTGGCAGATATTTTTATGGCTTTTCGTGATTGGATATTATTTAAATTGGGAATGACATTAATGCATAGCCTAGGAATATGATAATCAGTATTGACATGGCGTATAAGGAAAATATATTATCAAAAACAGATTTTTGTAAAAGTTGCATAAAGTCGGCAATATAATATCAACGCCATCATCATCTTGAATGATATGTAGGCTATCTCCAATTTTGAAGACTTTTTCTCTTCGTTCAACTATTAGAGAGTAAACATGAAAAAAGCTTTATCAGTTATTTCCGTAGGTTTTTTATCTCTGTCTCTGCTTGCTGCCTGTAATGGTGGAGAAAGTGAAACCCAAAAAGAACTTGCTGCATTGAAAGAACAACTGGCGCAGCAACAAAAGCAACAAGCTGAACGCGAAAATCAAGAACAAGAACACCGGAAACAAATTGAGCAACAGCAAAGAGAAGACGAACTCTATCAAAAAGCCTACCAAGATGCCCAAGAAGACTTACAGATGAAACAAATGCTGGAAGAAGAGAAAAAACAGGAAGAAGCAAAGAAAAAACAGGCTGCTGAGGAACGTAAACGCGAAGAAGCTAAAAAGAAACAAGCTTTAGAAGAGGAACCTAAGCAAAAAGAAGAGGCCAGAATAAAACAAGAAGAACCCAGAATTAGACAAGAAGAATCCCCAAAAGCTACGGCAAAACCGGCTGCTTCACAACAAGCGTCCAAAGTTACCGAAAAACTCGTTCGTTACCCTGCTTTTGTAATTTCGGAATCTGGTAGTGGTTCGTTAAATCTCAGAGGAGGACCGTCTATTTCAGCAGTTTCTGTTACCCAATTGAAAGACGGACAGCAACTTCAAGTGGTGGCCGAAACCAACGCCTGTACCAATGCCAACGGTGGCTGCTGGGTTAAAGTTCAAGTCGGCGGATTGACGGGTTATGTATCTAATGCCTACCTGCAAAAAGGTCATGTACGAGATGGTGCTTATGCATATTAATATCGGATAGATTTGATTGGCAGAGTTTCTGCATCAACAAATAATCGAAATGATGGAAAGTGAAAAATCTTTTGAACCGTCCTGATGATTTCAGGATTGATACCATTCAATAATCTATCCAATTCCGACTGTAAAATAGAAAAAAGGTCGTCTGAAATTTCAGACGACCTTTTTAACGTTTTACAAAACAACCGAATCTTTAACCTTTGCGGCGGCTGCCTAAATCGGCGGCGGCGGTAAAGAGTACGTCGGTGGAGGAGTTGAGGGCGGTTTCGGCGGAGTCTTGGATAACGCCGATAATCATACCGACGCCGACGACGCGCATGGCGAAGTCGTTGTCGATGCCCAAGAGGCTGCAGGCGACGGGGATCAGCAGCAGCGAGCCGCCGGCAACGCCGGATGCGCCGCATGCGCCGACGGTGGCGACGAGGCTCAGGAGCAGGGCGGTGGGGTAGTCGACAACGATGCCTTTGGTGTGGGCGGCTGCCATGGCTAAGACGGTGATGGTAATCGCTGCACCTGCCATGTTGATGGTTGCGCCCAGCGGGATGGAGACGGAGTAGGTGTCTTCATGCAAGCCGAGTTTTTTCGCCAATGCCATGTTGACGGGGATGTTGGCGGCGGAGGAGCGGGTGAAGAAGGCGTAGAGTCCGCTTTCGCGCAGGCAGGTGAAGACCAGTCCGTAGGGGTTTTTGCGGGTTTGCGACCAGACGATGAGCGGGTTCACGACGAGGGCGATAAATGCCATGCTGCCGAGCAGGACTGCCAGCAGGCGTCCGTAGCTGAGGAAGGCGGCAAAGCCGGTTTCGGCGACGGTTTGGGAGACCAGTCCGAAAATACCCAATGGGGCGAAGCGGATAACCCATTGCACGACGGTGGTAACGGCTTCGGAGAGGTCGGAGACGACTTGGCGGGTGGTGTCGGAGCCGTGGTGGCGCAATGCGGAGCCTAAAACCAACGCCCATGCGAGAATGCCGATGTAGTTGGCTTGCGCGATGGCGTTAATCGGGTTGGACACGAGCTTCATCAAAAGCTCTTTGAGGACTTGGATGATGCCGGAGGGCGGGGCGAGGGTGGAGGTAGCTACGTCTTTAAACACCAGCGCGGTCGGGAATGCCATACTGGCGGCAACGGCGACGGCGGCGGCGGCAAATGTGCCGACGAGATACAGAATAATGATGGGTTTGATTTTGGCTTCGCCGCCTTTGCGGTATTGCACCAGCGCGGCGGTTACTAAGACAAACACCAATACGGGGGCGACGGCTTTCAATGCGCCGACGAACAATTCGCCGAGCAGCCCTGCGCCCAAACCTGCTTTCGGGGAAATGGAGCCGACCAAGACGCCCAACATCAAACCGATGATGATTTGCGGGACAAGTCCGATACGGTTGACTGCGTTCAGCAGTGGATTACCACTTGCCATGATACGTCCTCTTACTTTATGTGTTAAGAAACGTTGCATTTTAAAAGAAAATATCAATTATTGCGCAGGTTTACATATTAAATTGATTATCGTGGCGAAAAATGCTTGATTTTTTAGAGAATTGAGCAGTTTGTGCTGTATTTTTCGGATTGGAGGGAGTTAATGTGTTTTGCTTCTGTCGCACAGAGACAGGTGCATCCGCCTTTTCAGACGACCCCTCCGTCTCGGGCGGGTTTTAAACCCGATTGAAAATAATGGTAGAATTTAGAACCCTTCTGCCGTTGAAACATTTTTTTGCCATGACCAGACTGACTTCGCCCATCCTGATTGCCTCACTCGCCCTTGCCTACGGACACGCAGCCGCAGCAGACCTGCCGCGTGCCGAAGACTACGAACCGATTCCCGGCTTCAAGCAGGGCGGGCAATCCGAGCAGGCTGCCAAAGCAGGCAAACTGACGCCCAAGTTTCCCGTCAAAATCGAAACCAAAAACAGCGAAGTCAAATCCATGCTCGAAGAATACCTGCCGCTGATTACCCAGCAGCAGGACGAAGAGTTGGACAAAGAGCAGGTCGGCTTCCTCGCCGAAGAAACGCCCGACAACGTCAAAACCATGCTCAAAACCAAAGGCTATTTCAACGGTAGCGTCAATGTCCAAGACAACGGTTCGAGCTACACCGTCGCCGTCAATCCCGGCCCGCGCACCAAAATCGACAACGTCAGCGTCGCCATCCTCGGCGACATCCTGTCAGACAACAACCTTGCCGAGTATTACCAAAAAGCCATGGCAAACTGGCAGCAGCCCGTCGGTGAAAACTTCGATCAAGAAGGCTGGAGCAGCAGCAAAACCTCCGTCCTCAGCGCAGTAACCCGCAAAAAATACCCGCTTGCCAAACTTAGCAACAGCCAAGCCACCGTCAATCCCAACAACAACACCGCCGATCTGAACGTTACCGTCGAAAGCAACCGCCCCATTTATTTCGGCGACTTTGAAATCACCGGCACCCGCCGCTATCCCGAAAACGTCGTAGCTGGCCTGGCACGCTTCAAACCCGGCGCACCCTACGATCTCGACCTCTTGCTTGACTTCCAACAAGCGCTCGAACAAAACGGACATTACTCCGGCGCATCCGTTCAAGCCGACTTCGACCGGCTCCAAGGCGACCGCGTGCCCGTCAAAGTCAACGTCACCGAAGTCAAACGCCACAAACTCGAAACCGGCGTCCGCTACGATTCCGAATACGGCCTCGGCGGACGTATCGGTTACGACTACTACAACCTCTTCAACAAAGGCTACATCGGCTCCGTCGTTTGGGACATGGACAAATACGAAACCACCCTCGCCGCCGGTATCAGCCAGCCGCGCAACAGCGAAGGCAAATACTGGACAACCAATACGTCCTACAACCGCTCGACCACCCAAAACCTTGAAAAACGCGCCCTGACCAGCGGTATTTGGCGCGTGCGCGACCGCAACGGCATCGAATCGCGCCTCGGTATCGAATTCATCACCGAAGACCGCAAAGTGCCCGATACCAATTACGACCTCGGCCGCAGCCACGCCACCATGCTGACCGCCTCGTGGAAACGCCAAAACATCGAAACCGAGTTGCGTCCCGAAAACGGCTACTACCTCGACGGCAAAATCGGCGCAACACTGGGCAACTTCCTGTCCTCCACCGCCATGGCGCGCGCCACCGCCCGCGCAGGCTATTTCTACACGCCCGAAAACAAAAAACTCGGCACCTTCATCGTCCGCGGGCAGGCAGGCTACGTTTATGCCCGCGAAGGCGAAGACGTACCTTCCAGCCTCATGTTCCGCACCGGCGGCGCCTCTTCCGTACGCGGTTACGAACTCGACAGCATCGGTCTGGCAGGTCCGAACAATTCCGTCCTCCCCGATAGGGCATTACTGGTCGGCAGCCTCGAATACCAATTCCCGATTACCAAAAGCGTATCCGGCGCCGTCTTCCACGATGTCGGCGACGCCGCAGGCAACTTCAAACGCATGAGCATGAAACACGGCACCGGCCTCGGCGTGCGCTGGTTCAGCCCCGTCGCCCCGTTCTCCTTCGACGTCGCCTACGGACACCAAGACAAAAAACTCCGTTGGCACATCAGCTTGGGTACAAGGTTTTAAGGTCGTCTGAAAATAAAAAACAGGGGTGCGTGATGGCATCCCTGCTTTTTTATGTGGTATGTGGAAACCGAACACGTCGGATTTTCAAAAGCCAACGGATTCGCAGCCGACAAAAAACGGTCAGACCAAATGTTTTGCCAAAAAATTCAGGGCAAACTCGACGGCCTGTGTTCTGACTGCTTCGCGGTCGCCGCTGAAGACTTGCATCTGTTCCAATGATTCGGTCGGCGTGGACAAACCGAACCAAACCGTGCCGACAGGTTTCACCGCACTGCCGCCGCCCGGGCCTGCGATGCCGGAAATACTGAGGGCGTAGTCGGCTTGGGCGACGGCTTTCGCACCGCGCGCCATTTCGTACACGGTTTCGCGGCTGACCGCGCCGTGTTGCAGCAGCGTGTCGGGCATGACGCCGAGGCGCTCTTCTTTGGCTTGGTTGCTGTAAGTGACGAAACTTTGATGAAACCATTGCGAGCTGCCCGCAATGCTGGTGAACGCGCCCGCCAACAGGCCGCCGGTGCAGGATTCGGCGCAGGTGACGGTTTGGCGGTGTCGGGTCAGGTGTTCGGCGATGGTTTGCAGGGCGGTCATGGGATGTCCTTTTGATGGGCGGGTTTCCCCGAAATATGGGGTTGGGTGGAGACCCTATTATATAGTGGATTGCAGAGAGTGGGCGAAAGGTCGTCTGAAACCGAAGTTGGTTTTCAGACGACCTTTTTCTGTTTGACGGGCAATTATGCGCCGAACACTTTCAAACGGTTTTCCACCGGTTCGAAGGTTTTTTCACCGGCAGGCGCTTCGATGCCGCCGATAACCATTTGCGCGCGCAGAAGCCAGCTTTCGGGCAGGTTCCATTCTTTGGCGATGGCGGCGTCGGGCAGCGGGTTGTAGTGTTGCAGGTTCGCGCCCACGCCGGCGGCGGCAAGCGTTGTCCAGACGGCGTATTGCGTCATTGCGTTCGCATGGTCCGCCCAAACGGGGAAGTTGGCGGCATAAGAAGGGAACTGCTCTTGCAGGCCTTTGACGACGTTTTGGTCTTCGAAGAACAAAATGGTCGCCGCGCCTGCTTTGAACAGGTTTAATTTTTGCGCGGTCGGCTCGAATTGTTCGGCAGGCACGATGGCGCGCAAAGCGTCTTCAACGAATTGCCACACTTTGCCGTGTTCTTCGCCGAAGAGGACGACGACGCGGGTGGATTGCGAGTTGAAGGAAGAAGGCGTGTGCAAAACGGCGTGTTTGACGATTTCGCTGATTTCTTCGTTGCTGACAGGCAGGTTTTTATTCAGCGCGTAAATGGAACGGCGGGTTTCGGCCGCTTGTTGCAAGGTTTGATAAGTCATTTTGTTTTTCCTTTGATTGATGTTTAATCGGTTGGCGGGTTTGGCAATGGATGCGCAAAACCCGCTTTGCTTGTTTTCAGACGACCTTTGGGCCTATCAGGATTTGTTTTTGCCGAACAGGTTGTCCAATGCCAATGAGCCGCCGCCGGCTGCTGCCAGATAGAGGAACACGAAGCAGAACAATACTGCCGATTCGCCGCCGTTGGCAAGCGGGAACAGCGCCGAACCTTGGGAGGCGTGTGCCATGAAATAGGCAGCCGCCATCTGACCGGACAGTATGAAGGCGGCGGGACGGGTAAACAGTCCGAGAATCAACAGGATGCCGCCGACGATTTCCAAAATGCCCGCCACCAACATCAAGCCTTCGGGCGAGCCGCTGCCCATGGCGGTCGGGAAGCCGAAGAATTTCGACGTGCCGTGTAAGAGGAAGAGGTAGGCGGTTACGATACGCAAAACGGACAATAAAATAGGTTGGATACGGGCGCAGGTTGCAGACATGGGGTTCTCCTTATCAAAATGCGGGGTTTAAATGAAAACTAATCTTATCTGTGCAGTATAGATAATTACTGCCGGTAGATATATACTTCTTTTATTGATACAACGTTTCCCTAAAAGAAAACATGGATACCCTGTTCAGCCTTAAAGTTTTCCGCCAAGTCGTCCAAAGCGGCAGCTTCACCCGCGCCGCCGAGCAGCTTGATATTTCCACCGCGATGGCGAGCAAACACGTCAGCCATCTGGAAAATACGATTAAGGCCAAGCTGCTGCACCGCAACAGCCGCAACCTCCACCTGACCGAAGCGGGCGAAGAATACTACCGCCAATGCAGCTACGCGCTCGACACGCTCGACACCGCCGCGCAAAAGGCGGCAGGCGGGGCGGATACGCCGCAGGGCATGTTGCGCGTAACCATGCCGCTTTGGTTTGCGGGCAATTTAATCGGCACTTGGCTGGCGGAATACCGCGAACGCTATCCCGAAGTCACGCTCGATTTGGTGCTCGACAACCGCCACGTCGATTTGATTGCCGAAGGCTTCGACCTTGCCTTGCGCGTGGCAAAAACCTTGTCGCCCTCGCTTATCGTCAAGCCGCTGGCGCAAATCCAATTCGTCCTGCTTGCCTCGCCCGAGTATCTGGCGAAACACGGCAAACCGCAAACGCCCGAAGAGGTCATGCGCCATCCCGCCATCCTGCCGACCTACACCGACCAGCGCAATTTGGAAATCACCCATCGGGAAACGGGCGAAAAAAGTATTCTGACGCTCAATCCGGTGATTCAAAGCGACAATACGCTGATGATACGCGAATTGGTCAGGGCGGGCGCGGGCATCGCCTATCAGCCGCTGTGGTCTGCCAGACAGGATTTGAAGGAAGGCAGGTTGGTCAGCCTGCTGCCGGAATATCGGGTGCGGACCGAGCAATTAAACGCGGTTTATGTGGACAGGGCGTTTTTGAGCGCGAAGGTGCGCAGTTTTATCGATTTTCTGAACGAGAAGATTTCGGCGGAAGGGGAATGAGGATTGGGGATGAAGATTGGCAAAAGGTCGTCTGAAAACGGGAAACGGTTTCAGACGACCTTTTGTTTGTGCGGCGGTTTATTTGACCTGCTGCATGTATTTTTTCAGACGACCCTTGCTCTGCATGGCACGGTTTTCCAGTTCGTCCACGACGGCTTGCGCTTTGGCTTTGTTCACCGGTTTGCCGACCTGAATCACGCCGCTCATGTTCATCATGCGGTGCGGCGGGCAGGTATAGACGTATACGCCTTCTTTGTCGAGTTTGAGGGTGAAGTCTTTGCCGTCTTCGGAGAGAAAGTCGGCAACACCCTCAGGCAGGGCTTTGCTTTGCACCCAGTGGCCTTTGTTGGTTGCTTTGAAGGTTACGGTGTCGCCGACTTTGGCGTTGACGTAGCCGGGTTCGAACACCATGCTGCCGTCTTTGCCGTTGTCGAGCATTTTGACTTCGTGGTTGGCGGCGTATGCGCCGAGGGAAGCGGTCAGCATGAGGAGGAAGAGGGATTTTTTCATGGAGGGAGTCCTTTCTAAGGATAAAAAATATGGGGCGGGCTGATGGGTCAAAGAAGTAAGCCTTGGGCTTACCGCCCTCTCCCTAACCCTCTCCCGCGGGCGAGGGGATAAGTTGCAGGGAGATCGCAGGCCGGATGCTCAAATCCGACATTTCAGGGGCGGTTAAGTTACGCACTCTGCCGCATCGGGCGGATAACGGGCAGGCCTTTGCTGTCGTACAAAAGTTCGATATCCACTTTGTACAGCCTGCCTATCATGTCCGCCTGCAACACGTTCTGCGGCGCGCCTTGCGCCTGTACTTTGCCTTCTCCAAGCAGAATCACGCCGTCTGAAAACTGCGCGGCGAGGCTCAAATCGTGCAAGACCATCAGCGTAACCAGATTGTGTTCGTGCGTGTATTGCACCACGCGCTCCAAGAGGTTCAACTGGTGGTGCATATCCAGCGCGCTGACCGGTTCGTCCAGCATCAGGATTTCGGGGCGGCGCAGCATGACTTGGGCAAACATGACGAGCTGCCGCTGTCCGCCGGAAAGCCGCATGACGTCGCGGTGCGCCAGATGGCCGATGCCTAGCTCCGCCATGATACTTGCGGCTTCGTGCAGCAGTTCGTCGCCGACGTGCATGTGCAGCGCGTCCATGCGGCCGAGCAACACGACTTCCAGTGCGGTCAGCGAGGCTTCGGCGGCGGTGTCCTGCGGCATATAGCCTATGCGTTTGCGCCAGCTTTGCAGGTGGATTTTGCTCAACGCTTCGTCGCCGTAGCGGATGGTGCCTTTGTGCGCCACTTCGCCGAAAATCGTTTTCATCAGCGAGGATTTGCCCGTACCGTTCGGGCCGAGCACGGAATAGACTTTGCCTTGTTCCAGCGTCAAATCGATACTGTCGGCGACCACATAATCGCCGCGTCGGATATGTACGTTTTCCAGTCGGAGCATTTTGGACGACCTTTAAGCAAAGAGGGCGGCAAACCAGTTTTTAATACGTTGCCATAGT
The DNA here is from genome assembly GCF_014054945.1 of Neisseria sicca. NCBI lineage: Bacteria > Pseudomonadati > Pseudomonadota > Betaproteobacteria > Neisseriales > Neisseriaceae > Neisseria > Neisseria sicca. Next base: position 2,221,808 of record NZ_CP059566.1, read on the forward strand.
GACGGTTCGGCGACGGTTTCGGCTGATGCCGCAACAGTGTCGGCAGCCGCTTGTTTGTTGCAGTCTTCCAAACCGTCGCAACCCAAACGGATAAAGAAAGTACCCTTCGGCTCGACCGGCAGGTATTTACGGTGGAATTCACGGTAGGTCTCTTCCGGATTCACATCGGCAAAGGCTTCGGGATACAACGCTTTGGCGATAAATTGGGCGGATGCCAAATCGGAAAGCGAACGCGAAGCAGTATGGTAAATGCCGAACACACGGCCGTTTCGGACAGCGGGAATTTCCGCCCAACCGGCACGCCGGATGAAACCCTGTAAGCGTTTTTGCGCTTCGGCGGCTTCGATGCCGATGCCCATCGCCATTGCCGCCGGCTGCTTCAGTCCGGCTTCGGTGCCGGAAATAATCACAACGTCGGGCTTGGCGGCAAGAAACTGCTCGGGATTAATCGCCCCCCAGTCTTTGATGAAGGCTGCGGCAATATTGTCGCCGCCCACTGTATCGGCAATCGCACCCCACATATTTTTGCCGAAAGTAAAGCTATGTTCGGCAGGACCCTTGTCTCCGAACTCGATATAGATTTTCGGCTTGGGCTTGCCCGCTTCGGCCACGCGTTTTTGAATGTCGGCTATGCCTTGGGCGTATTCGCCGGCAATCTGCCCTGCACGCTCCGGCGTACCGGCGATTTCGCCGAAAAGTTTGGCACTGGCGGTATGGCGTTCGACCGTTTGCGCATTGAAATCGACCACAACCACCGGAATGCCGGCTTTTTCGAAACGCGGCATTTCTTCTTTCAACACGTCATACTGCCAATCCGCCAACACCACCACATCGGGTTTCATTGCCAAGGTTTTCTCAAACGAAAATGTACCGGCGTTCACATTGCCGATGTCGCCGATGTTTTGCAGCGAAGGGATTTTGGCGCGGTAGAGCGACCAACTGCCGGAGTTGAATTTCTCCCAAAATTCGCGCGAAATACCGACCACATTGTCAAATTTATCGACACCGGATACGGCAATATAATCAGGATAATAAAAGCCCAGCACCACACGTTTGGCAGGCACATCGACCCGCACTTCGCGCCCGCGTACGTCGGTAAGCGTTTTCACTTCGGCACAAACACCCTGCACGGCAAGACTGAACAAGGCAGCGGTTAAAATACGGCAAATAGGTTTCATTGGTTCTCTCTGTAAAATAAAAAAACAGTTTCAGACGACCCCGTCGCAACAAAAGACCGTCCGAAAAAACTTACCGCTTGGACAATACAATCCAAAAGAAAAACGGTACGCCGACAAACGCGGTAACAATCCCCACCGGAAACAGCGCACCCGGGATAATCACCTTGGACAACACGCTGGCGACCGATAAAAACGCCGCCCCTGTCAGCATCGCGCCGGGCAGGAAAAAGCGTTGGTCCTCACCGAGCAGAATCCGCGCCACATGCGGCGCGACCAGTCCGATAAAGCCGATTACGCCGACGAAACTGATTGCCGTCGCCGTCATCACCGCCACCAGCACCAGCGTTTTCAGGCGCAAAAGTTGCAGATTGATGCCCAGCCCGACGGCGCGTTCTTCGCCCAAGCGCAGCGCAGTCAACTTCCACACATCGCGTGAAAGCAGCAGCACGCATACCGCCGTAACCGCCGCCGTAACGATGACCGTTTCCCAAGTTGCTTTGTTCAAACTGCCAAACAGCCAAAACAAAATCTGCTGTGAAATCTCAGGCGCGGCGATAAATTGAATCAGCGACAAAATCGACTGAAACAGAAACAACAGCGCAATCCCGACCAACACCAGCATCGCCGAATTGAAGCGGCGTGCCGAGGCAAACAGAAACAAGATGCCCGAAGCCAGCATGGTCATCACAAACGCGCCGATGGGAACGGCGACCGTTTCAGGCAGCCCGAAACCGCCGAACGCAATCACCACCGACGCGCCCAAACCCGCCGCCGCCGCCAAACCCAGCGTATAAGGGCTGGCCATCGGATTATTCAACAACGTCTGAATCTCCGCTCCGCCGACACCCAAAGCCGCACCGACCACCAGCGCCATCACCGCAATCGGCAGGCGCAGATCCATCACAATCAGGCGGTTCATTTCATCGACTTCGGGTTTGCCCAGCAAAACATTGACCACTTCGCCGACAGGCAGCGTGTCCGTCATCGCCGGACCGGTGGCGATGTCGAATAAGAAGCTGACCGATGCGATGATTAAAAACATCAAAACAATCAACCAACGCTTGCCTTCCAACTTGCGCTGGTTTTTCACAATCTCGGCGACAACCGAATCATTCATTTTTTAAGCCTTTGAAATTAAGGAACAAGGTCGGACATCCATGCCCGACAATCTCTTTTGTCTGTATCCGTTTTGAAGGGTGGTTTTTTTGAAAATCGGGATAACGGCGTTCCAAAACGGCTTTGCCCTCTCCCTAGCCCTCTCCCACGGGGAGAGGGAATCGGATGACTGAAATTCAACTATTGTTGTGATTCTCTGCCATTTGTTCCCTCTCCCCGTGGGAGAGGGCTAGGGAGAGGGCAAAAACAGTCAAACCCACCTGAAGCCCCCCCCACTCGGCACGACGGAAAGTCGTAGCGTGGGCTTTGCCCACAAAAACGGGGAACCCCATACCGTTCGCCATCATTTCTGCAAACGTCATCCGTGGGCAAAGCCCGCGCTACGGTTCTGTACAAAATCCACGCTGCTTTCAGACGATCTTTCACATAAATTAGGTCGTCTGAAACCCGCAAACCAGCCTTACTGCCCTTTCGGATACAGGTAGAACGTACCATTGAAGTGGTAGCGTGGGCTTCGCCCACAAAAAACAGGAAACCCCATACCATTCGCCATCATTTCTACAAATGCTACTCCCCATGAAAGAGGGAGCAAATTGTAGGGAATCAAAACAATAGTCGGACTTCAGTTATCTGATTCCCTCTCCCCGCGGGAGAGGGCTAGGGAGAGGGCCAAAACAGTCAAACCCACCTGACACTCCCCGTTCGGCACGACGGAAAGTGGTAGCGTGGGCTTTGCCCGCGAAAACATGGAAACCCTCATACCGTTCACCATCATTTCTGCACGCTACCCGTGGGCAAAGCCCACGCTACGGTTCTGTACAAAATCCACGCTACTTTCAGACGACCTTCCGCATAAAAAGGTCGTCTGAAACCCATAAGTCCGCCTTATTGCCCTTTCGGATACAGGTAGAACGTACCATTCGGTACAACAGGCAGGTTTTGGCGGTAGAAGTCGATATAAGTCTTCTCAGGATTGAAGTCTTTGAACAACTGCGGATAAATCGCTTTGGCCATAAATTGAATCGATGCGCCATCGGAAAGCGTGCGCGAGTTGGCGTGGTAGGCGGCGTAGAGGCGGTTGTTTTTAATCGCAGGCAAGTTCGCCCAGCCGGCGCGTTTGGCAAAACCGGCCAAGCGTTTTTCCGCTTCGGCTTTCGGAATGCCCCAGCCCATCACCATGGCGGTCGGGCTTTTCTTCAATTCGGTTTCGCGGCCGGTAATCACGATGACGTCGGGTTTGGCGGCGAGGACTTTTTCAGGATTGATCGGGCCGTAGAATTCGACTGAAGAAGCAGCGATATTGTTGCCACCGACCAGCGTCGCCATCGAACCCCACATGCTCTTGCCGAAGGTGACGCTGTGTTCCGCCGGGCCTTTATTACCGAACTCGACATACACTTTAGGCTTGGGCAGGTTGGCTTTTTTCACACGCGCTTGGATGGTATCGGCGATGCGTTTGTAGTCCGCCGCCAATTTGTCCGCCTTTTGCTGCTGGCCGGTCAGCGTGCCGATAAGTTTGGTCGATTGGACGTGTTTGGCGACCGTTTGCGCGTTGTAGTCCAACACCACAATCGGAATACCCGCTTTGTTGATGCGGGCAAGGTCTGAACCCAGAGCTTTGTACTGCCAATCCGCCAAAATCAGCAAATCAGGCTTCAATGCCAATACTTTTTCAACGGAGAACGTGCCGACTTCCACCTCGCCCACGTCGGCAAGCTGGTTCAGCTTAGGCACGGCTTTGCTGAACGCCGCCCAGCTCGGCGGCGCCCAGTCGGCCCAAACCGCTTTGGAGAAGCCGACCACATTATTCAGCGCGTCCTTGCCGCCGATGGCCATGTAGTCTTGATAATAAAAGCCCAAAACCACGCGTTTGGCGGGCAGGTCGACGGTTACTTTGCGGCCGTTGACATCGGTAATCTGAACCGGTTTGGCATGGACGGCGGCAGTGCCGAATGCCAATGCGGCGGCGAGGGCAAGGGAGGAGAAGCGCGACAGTTTCATTAGAGTAAAATCCTTTTAATAAATAATGTTATATCTAATTTAGATATGAATAAGAATCTTTTTTATTTTTAATGCGAGCCTAATGGATTTAAAATAAACGGAAAAGTTCCGTTATTCAGAGAAGTTTTTATTACAAGCGTGATGGTGTTTATTGTTCAGACAACGCCTGCCGTTTGCCCGATAAAAGGTCGTCTGAAATATCAAGCAAAGACATAACCCCTTGTAAATATTCTGTCATTTCATTTTTCGAAAGTCCGCCATGCTGACCATTACCACCTGCCTCACCTACCCCGAGCCGCCGTCCAACCTGCTGCCTCTGGCGGACGCACTGACGCACGACAACATCCCCACCTCCTTCGCGCCCTGGCAAAACCGACCGAAATCCGCCTTCATCCTGCCCTTGTGCGCATGGGATTATGCGGCGGAGCCTGAAGCGTTTGGGCAGTGGCTGACCGAAGCGGAAGCGTGCGGGCAAAGGTTTATCAACCCCGTCGGGCTGATGCGTTGGAACATGGACAAACGTTATTTGTGCGATTTGGCAGAATGGGGGGCGGACGTAATTCCGAGCGTGCAGACGTCGTCTGAAAAAGAAAAATTGGAAGACATTTTAAAAAATCGGGGCTGGCGGGAAGCGGTCGTCAAACCCGTTATCGGGCAGAGCGGGCGCGGCGTGGCGAAAATCAGGGCGGGAGAAGTGTCGTTGAAGGCGGAGGATTATCCGCAAGGCGTCATCGTCCAGCCTTATATCCGCGAAATCGAAACGGCGGGCGAAACCTCGCTGGTGTTTTTGGAAGGGCGTTTCAGCCATGCCGTACTGCGTATGCCACCCCAAGGCGAATGGCGCGCCAATTCCGCCTACGGAGTCGCCGTCAGCCCCGCCGCGCCACCGGAAAAAGCAATCGAAACCGCACGGCAGATATTGGACATGCTGCCTGAAATACCGGCATACGCCCGCATAGACGGGACGCTGATCGGCGACAGGTTGCTGCTCAATGAATTGGAACTCGTCGAACCCGCCCTTTACCTGCATACCGCGGAAAACGCGGTTGCCGATATGGTGCAGGCGGTAAAGCGCGTTATCGCGGGTTGATGATAAAGAATTAATGCAAAAAAGGTCGTCTGAAAACAAAGGTAGCGGGTTTAAACCGTGCTATGCTTGTTTTCAGACGACCTTTTTAGTAAAACTGACTGCGTTCGGCAGTCAACCTTTGATCGGTATTACAATTTGGGCTCCCCCATCCAGACTGCGGCGAGTGCGACGATGGATACCAAACTGATGATCATGATTAAATTTAAAAACAAAATTGACATATAGCCTCCGAAATGTTTGCTGTTGTGTTTATTATTGATACTGCCGTTCGGTATCATGGCGTACCGTAAGGCAGTGGCGGCTTTACGCGGATACCCTTTTATAGTGGATTAACTTTAAACCGGTACGGCGTTGCCTCGCCTTGTCCTGATTTAAAGTTAATCCACTATATTGAACCGCTTTGCCGGGCGGGTAGAATAACATTGCCAGAATAGTTACTTTGTGTATTTACCTAATTTATCAGTAAGAAAAAGGCAATAATTATCAACAATCAATAAAAAGCACTATCACTTTCGGATGTTTTTTATCAAACATGGCTCATTAACAGGAAAACTTTTCCAAATCTCTATTTTTATTTGATTTATGCACAATTTTCATATCCGTTTCCGCCGCGTGGCGCTCATAGCCGGTGTGGTATTTTTGCCTTTGGCGGTGTTGATTGCCGTCCGTTTGCACACGCACGGCGGTTTTGAATTTGAAAAACCTTTGATGATGTGGGTCCACCATAACATCGGCGAAGGCTTTTTCCCTATTGCCACTGTTTTGCATTATTTGGGCAAAACCGCCATCGCTGTGCCTTTAATCGGCATCGCGGCGTGGTGGCTGTATCGGGCCGGCAACCGTCGCGGCGCGTTGTTTTGCGTGAGCGCCGCCTTGATACCGACGCTGAATATGCTGTTGATTAAAGATTGGTTCGAGCGGCCGCGGCCGCTGTTTTGGCCGCGCATGATTGAAGAGACTAATTTTTCGTTTCCCAGCGGACACAGCACCTTTTCCGCCGCCATCGCCGTCATGATGATTATGTTGTGCAGTGAGACGCCCTATCGGCGTGTCGCGTGGCTGATCGGCATTGCCTTTGCCCTGAGTACCGGTTTTTCGCGCGTTTATTTGGGCGTGCATTACCCGACCGACGTTTGGGCGGGCTGGACAAACGGCACGCTGACCGCGTTGTTGGTTTATTATTTCGTGTTCAGGGGTCGCTATCTTTCAGACGACCCGGCTGTTTCCCAAATATCCTCCGATGAATAACTTATCGCCCAATACGCCGTTTTGGCTGCGCAACGGCCACGCCGACACTATTTTCGCCAAATTCCTGCAACGCCCCTCCCCCGCTTACCGGCGCGAGTTGCTGCCCGACAGCACCGGCAAAGCACAGGTTGCCTACGATTTTGTCGACAGCCCGAATCCCGACGCGCCGCTGGTGGTTTTGTTTCACGGCTTGGAAGGCAGCAGCCGCAGCCATTACGCGGTCGAACTGATGCGCGCGGTACAAGACAAAGGCTGGAACGGCGTGGTCGCCCATTTCCGCAGTTGCGGCGGTATCCCCAATACCGCGCCCGTGTTCTACCACTTGGGCGATACGCCCGAAATCGCCTTTATGCTCGACACGCTTGCCGCTCGTTATTCCGTCATTTATGCGGCAGGCGTTTCGCTCGGCGGCAATGCTTTGGCAAAATATTTGGGCGAACAAGGCAGCAATGCGCTGCCCCGCGCCGCCGCTGCTGTTTCCGCGCCGGTCGATGCGACGCTGGCGGGTACGCGTTTCGACAAAGGCATGTCGCGCCTGTTATATACCCGTTATTTTTTGAACTCGTTACTGCCCAAAGCCCGCGACGTTGCCGATTTGCAGAATGCCCATCCCGACCGCGATGCGGCTGCCCTGTTGAAACAATGCAAAACGCTGGGCGATTTCGACGATACGTTTACCGCGCCGCTGCACGGCTTTGCCGACCGTTTCGACTATTACCGCCGCGCCTCGTGCAAACCTTGGCTCAAAACGGTAGCCGTTCCTTTGCTGCTGCTCAACGCCGTCAACGACCCCTTCCTGCCGCCCGAAGCCCTGCCGAACGCGGATGAAGTGTCTCCGTCCGTCACGCTTTTGCAGCCCGAACACGGCGGACACGTCGGCTTCGTCAGCCGCGACGGGGGTCGTCTGAACCTGCAATGGCTGCCGCAAACCGTATTGTCTTATTTCGCACAATTTGAATAGTGTTCCCGAACCTGTCGGCGTTGCGTTGAGACAAACGGTTGAAACAAACAAAAGGTCGTCTGAAAACCTATATTTCAGGTTTTCAGACGACCTTTTTACTGCTCAAACGGCTGACCGCTCAATCAGTCGTGACCGATATCGACGGTTTTCTCTTTGTAGCGCGTATCGGGGACGAGGACGATTTTTTCGTCTACTTTGCCGATGGCTTTCACGTCTTTGCCCGGGTAGTCCAACTGATGCAGGAAATAGCGGATACAGTTGAGGCGGGCGCGTTTTTTGTCGTCGGAACGGATGATGACCCAAGGCGCGTCGCCGGTGTGGGTGTGGAAGAACATGGCGTTTTTGGCTTCGGTGTAGTCGTCCCAGCGGTCGAGCGACTGGATGTCCACAGGGGAGAGTTTCCAGTGTTTCAGGGGATCGTCGCGGCGGGAGATGAAGCGGCGCAGTTGTTCTTCGCGGGATACGGAGAACCAGAATTTGAAGAGGTGGATGCCGCTGGCAACGAGCATACGTTCCAATTCAGGGGTTTGGCGCATGAAGAGCAGGTATTCGTTGGGTTCGCAGAAGCCCATCACGCGCTCTACGCCGGCGCGGTTGTACCATGAGCGGTCGAAGAAGACCATTTCGCCTGCAGTCGGCAGGTTTTGGATGTAGCGTTGGAAATACCATTGGCCGCGTTCGGTGGTGGTCGGTTTTTCCAGTGCGACGACGCGTGCGCCGCGCGGGTTCAAATGTTCCATAAAGCGTTTGATGGTACCGCCCTTGCCTGCGGCGTCGCGGCCTTCAAACAGGCTGACGATGCGTTGGCCGGAATCTTTGACCCAGCTTTGTACTTTCAGCAATTCGATTTGCAGCTTTTGTTTTTCTTTTTCGTATGCGGCGCGGCGCATACGTTGTTTGTAGGGGTAATTGGCGGGAAGCGGCGCGCTGCCGGAATCTTCGTCCGTACCGCGTCCTTCGTGTTCCAAAACGGCTTTTTCGAAAACTTGCAACTGGTCTTGTTTTTCGCCCAATTCAACGTTTTCAAACGGTTCTAACTGATGATCTGCCATAGGGTCTCCTTATTGATTAAGTTTGAAATGATATGGTGTGGTATGGTTTGATTCTACTCCTTTGCCCCTCAGCGGACTACATAAAATTACACTGACCCATTTTTTTCGGCGCGGTCTGCTAATTTGTGTAAAAACGGCGTATAATCAGGCTATTTGCACCACAGCCATGCCCTATTTCGCCCTGTTTGACGATGCCGTGAGCGGCCGCGCAAAACTCTATCAAAATCATGTGGAAAGCCGCCTTTTCCATCATAACGAACTGGATTCGCTGGACGATACGCTGCAAAAGGGCTGGCAAAAAGGGCTGCATGCTGTGTTGTTTGCAGACTACGAATTCGGTTTGCCGCTGATGGGGATTGAGTCCGAGCGCGGCGGCAATCTTGCCCTGCACTGGTTTACCGACTGCGCCGACATCGATGCCGAAAGCTGGCTTGCCCAAAATTCAGACGACCTCCCCGCCGGTATTTCCACGCCGCAATCCTCCGTATCCGAAGCCGATTACCTCGACCGCATCCGCCAAATCCACGAAGCCATCCGGCGTGGCGACACCTATCAAATCAACTACACCACCCGCCTGCACCTGCAAGCCTACGGCAACCCCGTCAGCCTCTACCGCCGCCTGCGCCAGCCCGTCCCCTATGCCGTCTTGTCCCACCTGCCCGATGCGGCAGGGAAATCCGCGTGGACGCTGTGTTTCTCACCCGAACTCTTCCTCAAAATCGGTTCAGACGGCACCATCAGCACCGAGCCGATGAAAGGCACCGCGCCGATTTTGGGCGACGGTCAAGACGAACGCCGCGCCGCCGAGTTGCAAGCCGATCCGAAAAACCGTGCCGAAAACGTGATGATTGTCGATTTGCTGCGCAACGACCTCGGCAAAATTGCCCAAACCGGCAAAGTATGCGTGCCCGAGCCGTTTAAAGTATCGCGTTTCGGCAGCGTCTGGCAGATGACCAGCACCATCCAAGCCCAAGCCCTGCCGCACATTAGCGCCGCCGACATCCTCCGCGCCGCCTTCCCCTGCGGCAGCATCACCGGCGCACCCAAACGCATGAGCATGCAGATTATCGAATCGCTCGAAGCCGAACCGCGTGGCCTCTACACCGGCAGCATCGGCTACCTGAAACCCTGCGCGGGCGGGCTGGGGTTTGAAGGCATATTCAACGTCGTCATCCGCACCTTATCGCTCAAACCCGTTTCAGACCCGATTTCAGACGACCTTTCATTTTCAGACAACCTAGATAGCGGATTAACAAATCAGGACAAGGCGACGAAGCCGCAGACACGGCAAGGCGGGGAAACACCGTACCGGTTTCAAGTTCATCCACTATATCAAGGCATATACGGCGTCGGTTCCGGCATCGTCATCGACAGCGACCCCGCCGCCGAATATCGTGAATGCGGCTGGAAAGCCCGTTTCCTCAACGAATTGCGCCCCGCCTTCGGCATCTTCGAAACCATGCGCGTGGAAAACAGGCAATGCCGCCTGCTCGACCTGCATTTAGGCCGTCTGAAAACCTCCGCCCAAGCCCTCAACCTGCCCCTGCCCGATGACTGCGAAACCCGAATCCGGCAATACATCGCCGACTTGCCCGACGGTCTTTTCCGCCTGAAAGCCGAACTCGTTTCAGACGGCCTCATCCTCAGCCATGCCGCCACCACCGAGTTGCCCGCCCCGCAGCGCGTCATCCCCGCCCCGCAACCCCGCCCGCGCCGCGACTACCTGCGCCGCTTCAAAACCACCCGCCGCGCCCTCTTCGACCAAGCGTGGCGAACCGCCGAAACACAAGGCGCGTTCGACAGCCTGTTTTTCAATTCAGACGGCCTCCTGCTCGAAGGCGGCAGAAGCAACGTGTTCGTCAAATACCAAGGGCAATGGCTCACCCCGTCTCTGGATTTGGACATCCTCAACGGCGTCATGCGCCAAGCCGTGTTGCAGCAGCCGCAAACCTACTTGGGCACGGACGCAGTCATCGAAACGCACATCACCCGCGACATGCTGGAACACACCGAAGAAATCCGCCTCTCCAACGCCTTAAGGGGCGTGTTTGAGGCGGATTTGGTCGTTAAAGAATAAAATTATTTCCTGAAAACGGATAAAGCCGACAGGCGGAGTATTTGTGAAACGGGTTATATATCTGAAACTTGAGTGTTCACAAACATGCGCACGGCCTTACCCTCATAACGCTGGTTCAACCACGCCTGTAAGCGTTCGCGGTCTTTGGCAGGCAAAGACTCCTTAAATTCGAGCGAAACCACGACAATATCGTCATGTTCGCCTGTTTCCGATTTAGTATTTTTGCCGCTTTCAGGCTGCTCGGAAACAGGCTCTGTTTGCGCTTTCTCCCAAACCAAGCCGCGTCCGACAACGATTTTTTCCGCTTCCGGATATTGGGCTTTTAATTCCTTGAGTACCGCTGCATCGTCAGCACCGGCGGTATCGGCAGTTTTGCCCGCAAGCACGGTATCGATATAGGCCTGCTGCTCTTTCAGTTCATTTTGCTGCTGAACCGGATTGTTTCGGCTTGCCAGCAATTCTTCGATTTTGGCACCATCCCCTCCCGCATAAACCACGTTCACCTCCGGCTCTTTTACCCCCGACGCATTAAGGCTTTTTTCCAACAGGGCGATGATTTTCTCGGCATTACCCGTTCCGTTGACAATCAGACCGACTTTATTTTCCTTGTAGTTCAATACCTTACGAAGAACAAAAAAACTTTCCTGCTGCTGCGCGGCGGTGATCGCGGCATTGGCTTTTGTGTTGAACAGTTCCTGGCGCACCAGTCCTGATGCCATATAGCCGCTCGGAATCATCACAGCCAACACGACAACAGTAATCATGATACTTTGCAACCGGCGTTTGGATTCCGTTACCAACCCCCTGCGCGGCAGCTTGAGCAGTTTGGAAAACAACAAGGTCGAAAAAGCTATGAACACGCAGTTGATGGCAAAAAGATATGAAGCGCCGAAAAAATATTGCCAGTTGCCATGTGCCAGTCCGTAGCCCGCAGTACACAGGGGCGGCATCAATGCGGTCGCAATCGCCACACCCGGTATGGCATTGCCTCCTTCTTTTCGGGTCAGCGCCACAATGCCCGCACTACCGCCGAAGAAGGCAATCAACACATCCCAAAGGGTCGGCTGAGTACGCGCCAAAAGCTCGCTTTGCGCCTCTTTAAGCGGGGTTAATAGAAAATACAGTGTAGCAGTAACCAAACTGATGGCGACGAATACCATAATATTGCGCACCGCTTGGCGGATCAGCGCAGTATCGCCCACCGCCAAACCGTAACCCATACCGACGATCGGCCCCATCAACGGGGAAATCAACATCGCTCCGATCACTACCGCCGTGCTGTTTACATTTAGACCGATACTCGCCACAGCAATGGCAAACATCAATACCCACATATTCGTTCCGGACACCCGAGTATTGGCACGGATAGTGGCATCGATCTTATCGGGATGAGCTTGGTCATGCGCAAGATTGAACACATCTTGCAACTTGGTCATGGCACCCTTGTCTTCTTGTTCCTGCTTTTCTTGTATTTCCTGATTTTTACTTTCTTCCTGATCTTGCATGTGCGTATCCTAAAATTTTAATATTTTATTTTAAATATCTAATTCATAGAGAATTTTTGAGTAATGAAATAATGCCTTGCCATTACGGCTAAATCTGACAGGCACAATTCTCGCAATATATTAGCATACGTACGCAAATTTCCCCCGCCGGACGGGGAAGGGATAAGTTGCCTTGCGGCAACGAGTAGCGTGGGCTTTGCCCACGAAAGCCACCGTCTGACAACCGCAATCATCCAACAACCAAATCAAACAACAGCCGAATTGGCGTTCATTTTGTGGGTAGAACCCACGCTACGCATTGCTGCCGTATCCGTTTTCAGACGACCTTTTATCTGCTCACTCCTCCTATTTCCACCACCCGCTACTCAGCGAAAAAAATACCGGGTCGTAATATTTCGGCAGTTGTTGCGGGATACCGAGGTTGTTGCGGTAAACGACGCGGTAGCGGTCGGCGTACCAGGCGGGGACGATGATGTATTGGTGGCGGATGGTGCGGTCTAGTGCCCGGGAGGTGGTTTTCAGCTCTTCGCGGTTGGTAAAGCTGCCGAAATGTTTGAGCAGCTTTTCGACTTCGGGGCGGCACACGCCGGCGAGGTTTCGGCTGCCGGGGATTTTGGCGGCTTCGCAGCCGAAATAATCGTATTGTTCGTTGCCGGGGCTTTCGCTGTTGGCATAGGCGGTAATGGTCATGTCGAAGTCGAAATCGTTGAGCCGCCTTTGGTATAAGGCGGGGTCAGTAACGCGGATGTTCATGGTTACGCCGATTTTGGCGAGGTCGCGCTGCCATTTGGCGGTAATGCGTTCGTAGGTTTTGGAGGCGGTCAGGAACTCGAAGGTCAGGGGTTTGCCTTGGCTGTCGGTCAGTTTGCCGTTTTTATAGCGGTAGCCTGCTTTTTCCAAGAGGGCGCGGGCTTTGAGCAGGTTGGGGCGTATGCCTGTTTTCGGGTCGGTTTGGGGCGGCTCGGGGACGGGTTGGTTCAGGACGGCGGGATCGAGGGTGTTGCCGAGGGACTGGAGCAGTTTCAGTTCCGCGCCTTGCGGTTTGCCTGTCGCCGCCATCTCGCTGTTGGTGAAGAAGCTGTTGCTGCGGCGGTATGCGCCGTAGAAAATGCGCGCGTTGATGCTTTCAAAGTCGAAACTCTCGACCATCGCCTGCCGCACGAGGATGTTGTTGAACGGGGCGCGGCGCAGGTTCATGACGAAGCCCTGCATGCCGGCATCGCTTTTCTGTATCCATTCGTGTTTGCCCATGCCGCGTTTGGCGAGCATTTCGTCGGAATAGCCCCGCGCCCAGTTTCGGGCGACATTTTCGTAAACGAAGTCGTATTGTCCGGCTTTGAGGCCTTCGAGGCGGACGCTGTTGTCTTTGAAATATTTGAAGCGGACGGTGTCGAAGTTATATCTGCCTTTGCGGGTCGGCAGGTTTTGCGCCCAGTAGTTTTTGTCGCGCGCGTATTCGCTCATGCGCCCGATGTCTGCTTTGACGAAACGGTAGGGGCCGGAGCCGATGGGCATTTTGTTCGCGCCTTTTTCCAGCCCTTCGGGGTAGCTTTTATGAGAAAACACAGGCAGTTGCCCTAATGCCATGTGTAATTCGGCATTGCGCTGTTTGAAACGGAAAACGACTGTCCTGTCGTCGGGCGTTTCGACTTTGGCAACGTCGCTCCAGTATATGCGGTAGAAGGGGTCGGCGGCTTTGTCTTGGGTAAGCAGGCGGAAGGAGGCGGCTACGTCTTTGGCAAGGACGGGATCACCGTTGTGGAATTTGGCTTTCGGGTTGAGCCTGAATGTTGCCGACAGTCCGTCTTCGGCAAGTGAAAAGTCTTCCGCCAATAGTCCGTACATGGAAAAAGGTTCGTCCCAGCTATTGTCCGTAAGCTTGTCCACGGTCAGATTGAGGACGCCGGCTTCTTTGTCGCCTTTGAGGGTAAACGGGTTGAACGTATCGAAGCCGCCCTGCATCGGCAGGGAAAACACACCGCCTTTTGGCGCGTCGGGATTGACGTATTCGTAAGCGCGAAAGTCGGCGGGATATTTCGGCTCCTGCCCCAAACCTAAACCGTATGCGGCAAAAGCGGTGGCAGTGGAGAAGGAAAGCAGGAGGAGGAAGAGGGTTTTCATAAGGTTTCAAACCGAGCGGGACGATGAAGCCCGATTATAGCAAAAGGTCGTCTGAAAACCGTTTTCAGACGACCTTTTATCCGTTTCAAAACATAATCAAGAAGGCTGCTGCTGTTTTTTCGCCTGAGCATCAAACTCTGCCAGCGTCATGTTCAAAGTCTGCAAACACGGCGTCATCACCGCATCGACAGCTTGGTTCACATGATCCCTTTCCACAGGCGACGGGCGGTAAACAAAGAGCTTGAAGAGTTCGCTCAACTCAATCGAATCCGCCCCCGTTTTCAACACCCAGCCCTGACGGCCGTTGTAGATATAGCCGTGCCGCGCCAGCTTTTCCAAAAGCTCGCCCAACTCATCGTAACCCATATTGATATGCCGTCTGAACTCCTGAACAGGCAAGGCTTTGCCCTCTTTTTGCGCCGCATCCAAAAGCAGCAGGATTTTCAACACATCGTCAAACCGCCCGCGCGAATCGAAGCCCCTGCGGAACGCCTCACCCTGCCAATAAGACAGCGACGAAGTCAGCACCGCGCCGCCCAACACCAGCGTCCACAGCAAATTCAGCCATACCAGGAAAAACGGCACGGCGGCAAACGCCCCGTAAATCGAGCGGTAGCCGTCGAAATTGCCCATATACCAAGCAAACAGGAAACGCGCCGTCTCCAAGCAAAACGCCGTGACCAAAGCCCCGATAAACGCATGACGCCCAGGCACGAAGCGGTTGGGCACAAAACGGTACAGCCCCCACAGCAAAAGCGTGGCAAAAAACAGCGTCCCCAAGGTTTGCAGTAACCCCACCACCCATTGCGGCGCAAACGAAGCCAGCGCAGAATCCTGCACCGACCCGACCATAAAAGAAATCCCCACGCCCAAAGACAGCGGCCCAAAAGTCAGCAACGCCCAATACACCAAAAACTGCATCATCCAAGGCCGCTGCGTATTGACCCGCCAAATCCGGTTGAACGCATTATCAATCGTCCGAATCAGCATCAGCGACGTCACCACCAGCATCACACTGCCAATCGCCGTCAACTTCCCCGCCTGATTGCGAAACGCATTGATATAATCAAACACCATGTCCGCACCCTGCGGCACAATAGTCTGATTGACGAAGGAAACAAAAGAATCCGACCAACGGTCGAACACAGGAAAAATCGAAGCGACCGCCACCATCACCGTCAATACCGGCACCAAAGCCAGAAGCGTCGTAAACGTCATACTCGCCGCAGCCTGCGGCACACGCTCCTCATCGAAACGCCGGACCACAAACCACGCAAACGCAAACACCTTACTGTCCGACAAACCTTGCCACCATTTCAAAAACGGCATAATCTTTCCCGAAAAAATAACGAATTGAAAATAAAAAACAGAAAACGCCCGCAGCACACACCACGTCGTCTGAAAACACAGCCTCAGCGAAATTAACACCTATTTCCCACCAACCCCATTGTAACGGAATACCCAAATGAACCCAAATCCCCTCAAAATCCTCGTCCTCTACTACTCCCAAAACGGCAGCACCCTCAACCTCGCCCGCCAAATCGCACGCGGCATCGAAAGCGTCGCAGGCTGCGAAGCCGTATTGCGCACCGTACCCAAAGTCTCCACCGTCTGCGAAGCCATCGAAAAAGACATCCCCGACAGCGGCGCCCCCTACGCCACCGCCGAAGACCTCAAAACCTGCGCCGCCCTCGCCCTAGGCAGCCCCACCCGCTTCGGCAACATGGCAGCCGCCATGAAATACTTCATCGACGGCACCATCCCCCTATGGCTCGGCGCAGAACTCGCCGGCAAACCCGCCACCGTCTTCACCAGCACCTCCTCCCAACACGGCGGACAAGAAACCACCCTCCTCACCATGATGCTCCCCCTCCTGCACCACGGCATGATCATCAGCGGCATCCCCTACACCGAATCCGCCCTCAGCAACACCCAAAGCGGCGGCACCCCCTACGGCGCATCCCACGTCGCCGGACACGACGGCAAACCCGTCCTGACCGCCGAAGAAAACGACATCGCCTTCGCACAAGGCAAACGGCTGGCAGAACTCGCCGTCAAGTTGGCTTAAAGCGGGCAGTTTAGAAATCCAATCTGCCAAAAGCTAAAAGGTCGTCTGAAAACCTGATTTCCAAGTTTTCAGACGACCTTTTACCAACATCTGCCCGTCAAGCCGAAAAAGCCTTATATGCCATCGAAGCAATAATCAGCAAAACCGTTACGACCAAAACCTTACGGATGATTTCCCCGTCTGAATTAATAGCATGGAGGCTGCCGAAATGGTTGCCCAACAAATTCGCCAAAATCATCGGGATTCCGATTAGGAACGCCATTTTCCCCGCTATCAAGAAAGCGACGAATGCCCCGATATTGGAAGCAAAATTGAAAATCTTGGAAGTAGCCGAAGCCTGCAACAACGACAATTTGTTAATGACAAACAAAGCGATGATGAAAATGCTGCCCGTGCCCGGTCCAAAAAAACCGTCATAAAAACCAACAATCAGACAAGTTAAAAAGACGGCGACGGCAGATTTTTTTATCTCGCCGCGTTCATCGTCTTTTTTCAGCAAAACGCCTTTGAACAAAGTTGCCAGCAAGCCTATGGGTAAAAACGCAAGAATGATGTAATTGATGGTTTCCACAGGCAGAATCAGAATGACTTTCGCACCGACGAACGCCCCGATTAAAGCCGCAACAATGCCGACCGGCACAATGCGCCATACAATCGAACTGCTTTTCATAAAGTTTTTAATCGCAGCCACCGTACCGATGGTACTCACCAATTTTTCCTGTGCCAACGCGACCTGCGGCGGCAAGCCGACCATCAAAAACGCGGGAATCAAAATCAGCCCGGCTCCGCCCGCAATAGCATCGACATAGCCCGCAATCAAAGACGCGGCAACCAGCAGGAAAAGACCGAGATAAAAATAATCGGCAATGATACTGCCGGGAATAAATAATTGCTCCATAGATTGTTTCCTCTTGATTAAATTTAATTTTTTGTAGGTAGCAGCACGCAGGACCGTTTAAAGCTTCAAATAAAGTATCAGTACATTAATTACCACCATAAAAATTGTCAACACTATTTATTTTTGTAAAAATAAACCAAAAATCAGTTAACCGATTCAATTAGTTTCTTCTGCTAAAAAGGTCGTCTGAAAACCTTAATCGATTCCAAAATAAAAACCCGCTTCAAAAAGCGGGTTTCTTGTATCCGGTCAGGGCAGACCGTCTGTCCGTATTGTCCGAAACTTCGTTACTGTTTTTCTATTTTCCGGCGGGCAATTTCCGCTTTTTTACGGCTGGCTGCCAGTTGTTCGCGCATTTCGTTCAAGATTTGCTTGGAAGATTTCGGTTTTTCCCAGTTGTCCGGTTCTGCATTTTGTCGTTGCGCCAATTGCTTTTGATGCTCTTGATAAAGCGCATTCGATTCTTCGGAGACTTTGCGGGCAATGTTCGGCAGCTCTTTTTCAACCAAAGCCTCGACGCGTTGTTGGGCAAGATGGCGTTCTTTGCGGCTTTGGGCGCAATATTGCTTACTGTCTTGCTCGGGGGAATAGCCGTAATGAGGCAGCGGTTTCCCCGCTTTTTTCATCGCCATGCTGTAATTGACGCATTGCAAGGCTTGCGGATCGGCAGCCATGTACAAAGAGTATAAATGCCCGGCATAGTCTTTGATGTCCTCATTGTCCCCGCCGCATACATTCGCCGTAGCCTCAATCAGCGCCGCATCTTGCAGCATTTGCCGGCAATGTTCGACCTGCTCCGCATTCAAACTGACGGCCGGCTCTTGCGCGGCGGCTGAAAAAGATAAAATCAAAGCAAGTAAGCCTAAAGCAGATTGTTTCATGTTTTTTCCTTTTAAACCGGAATGATATTTTCAAATAAAGCATGAATGTCGGAACGCAGTACATTCATGCCCGAAGTTTTCAGACGACCCCGTCCATCCTTATCTGCCATCTTTCTGACGGATAAAGGCATCGGCTTTGGCGCGGCGTTCGGTTTCTTCGGCAACGGTTTTACGCAGCAATTCATCAACGGGAACACCGCGGCGCGGCGCTTCTTCTTCCGCATACTGTTTTATCTTACTGTCCATATACGCCTCTACCTGACGGCGCAAACGGTCGCGTTCTTCACGGCTTTCCGCGCAAAGGCGCTTCAACTCCTTATCGTCGAGATGGTGAAAGCTTTGTTTTTTGAATTCCTCCTCCAGTTTCGGATATTGTCGGCACTGATCGACTTTCGGATGGTTAAACAACAAAACCATAGACAAAAGGTCGAAATATTCGGCGGTCTCTTTATTGTCCCGATAACAAAGCGAACCGTTCGCCAAAGTATTGGTGTCTTTAAACAATTGCCCGCACTCGGCGGCAAGCTTTTTATCTGCCGCAGGATCGGATGGCGCACCGGTTTGATTTTGCGCGGCGGCAGAAGCGGACAAACCGGCGAGCAGCAAAGAAAATACAAGGGCTTTTTTCATATGGGTACTTTCAAAAAACAGATGGGAAAATCATGAATAGTTTATATACAGGGGTCGTCTGAAAACTTTCAGACGACCTTTTGCCTGTCAATATTTAGGCAGCGAGCAGCCTTCGGGCGTAGTGATTTTGCATTGTACCGCCCCAGAAGCCTGACATTTTCTTAATGCTGCTGGTTCAGCCTGTCCGATTTGAGCTGCGCCTCCGTAGAAAGTCTTCAATTTTTTGCCCGATTTCCCTTGGGCAACAGCAAGACAGCCGTTTCTAAACGAAGAACCCACTACACACGGCGCATTGCGTCCACCCTGTTCGCAGGATTTGATGGCTTCTCTTTCCGCTGCCTCACGCGAATCCATATTGATTGAACCAGCCGAAATACCCGTTTTAATGTTAACCGCCCATGCGCCGTATTTTGATGGGACGTTGATATTAACTATTTCCGTAGGCTGCTGCCGAGACTGACGGGTAGATGCACAGTTGGGATTGTAGCCGTATGCACACAATGCCGAATTATTCTGCAATGCGCCTTTGGTTGCATCATAGGTTGGATCGGCGGCATAAGTATTAAAACTCGCCAGTCCCAATAAGATAAAAAGCAGTTTTTTCATCAGTCTTATTCCTTTGTTTGGTCGTAATCTCTTTTGCTTTCTTAAAGCAAGAACCTGATATAGAGGTCGTCTGAAAACTTTCAGACGACCTTTTGCCTATCAATATCTAGGCAACGAGCAGGCTTCAGAAACGACAATTTTGCATTGTGGAACACCCGCAGCCTGACATTTCCTCAAGGCTTCCGCTTCAGCACGACCCGGTTTTGTCGTACCAGAGAAAATCCTCGACTGTTTACCTTCTTTACCTTGGGCAGCAGCGATACAACCGTTTCTGACCCAAGCGATTACTTTACAAGGAGCATTACTGCCACCTCGTTCACAAGTTTTGATAGCTTCTTTTTCAGCGGCAGCACGGGAATCCATATCAAGTGCGCCGCCTGAAATACCCGTTTTGAGATTGACTGCTAAAGCCAAATATTTTGAGGGGACGTTGATGTTGATAACTTTAGTATTGTTTTGGACGTTGGAGGATTGGGGCGGAGCCATATTGTATTGAACCATTTCCCCGTTATTCCCCTGAAAGCGGCAAATACCGCTGACAGGATCAAATTGTCCGGGGCAACCGTTGGCATAGACGTTAAAACTTGCCAACCCCAAAAA
Source organism: Neisseria sicca (assembly GCF_014054945.1). NCBI lineage: Bacteria > Pseudomonadati > Pseudomonadota > Betaproteobacteria > Neisseriales > Neisseriaceae > Neisseria > Neisseria sicca. The sequence goes on from NZ_CP059566.1 coordinate 2,241,840, forward strand.
GATAAAAAGCAGTTTTTTCATCAGTTTTTCCTTGGTTTCAAGATACAAAAAAAGCTGTCCGAACATCTTGCATGATGGTTTCAGACAGCTTTTTTCAGCGTTTTAGCCCACTTTATCCCCGGGCTGCGCGCCGGCATCGACATCCAAGAGCCTCAGTTTGCCCTCGGCGGTGGCGGCGGAGAGGATCATGCCTTCGGAAACGCCGAATTTTGCCATTTTGCGCGGGGCGAAGTTGGCGACGGCGATGACCATGCGGCCGTTCAATTCGGCGGGGTTGGGATAAGACGCGGCGATGCCGGAGAAGATGATGCGTTTTTCAAAACCGAAATCGAGGTCGAATTTTAAGAGTTTGGTGCTGCCTTCGACGGCTTCGCAGTTCAATACTTTGGCGACGCGCATGTCGATTTTCATAAAGTCGTCGAAGCTCGCTTGTTCGGCGACTTTTTCGTATTTGCTGTCTTCAACAGGCGCGGCTGCGGCGGCAATGCTTTGTTTGTTGGCTTCGATTAAATCGTCCACTTGTTTTTGCTCCACTCGTTGCATTAAATGCTCGTATTTGTTGATGGCGTGTTCGCCTAGGGTTTCGCGCGTGTTCGCCCAGGTAATTGCGTCCAGATTGAGGAAACGCGCGGCGTTGGCGGCGGTTTGCGGCAACACGGGGGCGAGGTAGGCGGTCAGCATGGTGAAGGCGTTGATGAGTTCGCTGCATACTTCGTGCAGGCGTTCGTCTTGACCTTCCTGTTTGGCGAGTTCCCACGGCTTGTTGGCATCGACGTATTCGTTCACGGCATCTGCCAATGCCATGATGTCGCGCAGGGCGCGGGCGTATTCGCGGTTTTCGTATTGCTCGGCAATTGCTGAGCTTTCGGCGGCGAGTTTTGCCAGCAATGCGCTGCCTGAAACGTCTTTCAGACGACCTTCAAAGCGTTTGGCGATGAAACCTGATGCACGGGCGGCGATGTTGACGTATTTGCCGACGAGGTCGCTGTTGACGCGGCTGATAAAGTCTTGCAGGTTCAAATCGATGTCTTCAATTTTGCTGTTGAGTTTGGCGGCGATGTAGTAGCGCATCCACTCGGGGTTCAGGCCTTGTTCCAGATAGGATTTGGCGGTGATGAAGGTGCCGCGCGATTTGGACATTTTTTGTCCGTCCACAGTCAAAAAGCCGTGTGCGTACACGCCGGTCGGGGCGCGGTGGCCGGAGAAATGCAGCATGGCGGGCCAGAACAGGGCGTGGAAATAGAGGATGTCTTTGCCGATGAAGTGGTACATCTCGGTTTGGCTGTCGGCTTTGAAGTATTCGTCAAAATCGATGCCGATGCGGTCACACAGGTTTTTAAACGACGCCATGTAGCCGACGGGCGCGTCCAGCCAGACGTAGAAGTATTTGCCCGGCGCGTCGGGGATTTCGAAACCGAAATACGGCGCGTCGCGGGAAATGTCCCAGTCGGACAGGGTGGTTTCTTCGCCTTCGCCCAGCCATTCTTTCATTTTGTTGAGGGCTTCGGCTTGCAGATGGGGCTTGCCGTCGTGCGGGTTGTTGCCGGAAGTCCATGCTTTGAGGAAGTCGGCGCATTCGCCCAGTTTGAAGAAGAAGTGTTCGGATTCGCGCAATTCGGGTTTGGCACCGGAAACGGCGGAATACGGGTTAATCAGTTCGGTCGGGGAATAGGTCGTGCCGCAGACTTCGCAGTTGTCGCCGTATTGGTCTTGGGCGTGGCATTTGGGGCATTCGCCTTTGACGAAGCGGTCGGGCAGGAACATTTGTTTTTCGGGGTCGAAAAGCTGCTCGATGACGCGGCTTTCGATTTTGCCGTTGGCTTTCAGCGCGCGGTAAATGTCTTGGGAAAACTGTTTGTTTTCAGGGGAATGGGTGCTGTAATAATTGTCGTAGCCGATGAAAAAACCGGTGAAGTCGGCGAGGTGTTCTTCGCGCACTTTGGCAATCATGTCTTCGGGCGCGATGCCTTGTTTTTGCGCGGCCAGCATCACGGGCGTGCCGTGAGTGTCGTCGGCGCAGCAGTAGTGGCACTCGTGGCCGCGCAGTTTTTGAAAGCGCACCCAAACGTCGGTTTGGATGTGTTCAACCATGTGGCCGAGGTGGATGCTGCCGTTGGCATAGGGCAGCGCGGAGGTAACGAGGATTTTGCGTGTCATGGTTTATGCTTGGGAAAACAATGGATAAAGATGGGGAATTATACCGTAAATCGTGCGGGCGAGACGGGGGAAAGGTCGTCTGAAAAAGGGGATTCCGTGAAGCGGGAACAGGATGGGCAAAACGGGTTATAGTGGATTAACTTTAAACTGGTACGGCGTTGCCTCGCCTTGTCCTGATTTAAATTTAATCCATTATATCTATGGCAAAAGGTCGTCTGAAACACAAAAATCGGTTTTCAGACGACCTTTTCGATAATCGGGACATACAGGCCGGACGGTAAGCCGGGTTCTGTCTCGGACAGTCATTCCTCTAGGCACACCATTACTGATGCGCTCCAGCAACCTACCCGAACGCTCGGCGAGCAGCGTCAATGCGTTCTGTTTGGTCTTGCTCCGGATGGGGTTTAGCCTGCTGCGCCTTGTTACCAAGTGCACGGTGCGCTCTTACCGCACCTTTTCACCCTTACCCGTGCCGCCCGAAGGCGGCCGTCGGCGGTATTGCTTTCTGTTCCACTTTCCGTCGCGTTTCCGCGCCCGGCCGTTAGCCGGCATCCTGCTCTGCGGAGCCCGGACTTTCCTCCCCGTATGCCTTACGCGATACGCGGCGACTGTCTGTCCGACCTGTATGAAACGCGGATTATAACACAAGCAAATCACAACCGTTTGACCACCAAAAAAACCGCCTATCTAAAAATTTACCCATTTCGCAACATAAAAATTCAAATAAAATAAACTATTTATAAACAAAAAGTACCGTTCGTCAAATAAATGAATGACATGTTATAAAAAAGCCCATAAAATGAATATCACATAACTATTTTAAATATAAAAGTACATTACGATGAAAAACTATCCACATATCCTGTCTTACCTTGCCCTATCCTTACTTGCCGCCTGCGGAGGCGGTGGAGGAAGCGGTTCACCGTCAACCGCCTCAAGCGATACCAACCAACCCAAAATAGAATGCAACGCCGAATGCCAAGCGGGACGTGAGGCAGAACGCAAAGCCGCTGAAGAGGCTGAAAAAGCCAAAGTCGAAGCGGAACGTAAGGCTACTGAAGAAGCCGAGAAAGCTAAAGCCGAAGCCGAACGCAAAACGGCTGAGGAAGCCGAAAAAGCTAAAGTAGAAGCAGATCGTAAAGCCGTTGAAGAGGCTGAGAAAGCTAAGGCTAAAGCTGAAGCCGAACGTAAGGCTGCTGAAGAAGCCGAGAAAGCTAAGGCTGAGGCAGAACGTAAGGCTGCCGAAGAAGCTGAAAAAGCCAAAGCTGAAGCAGAACGTAAGGCTGCTGAAGAAGCTGAAAAAGCTAAAGCTGAAGCCGAACGTAAGGCTGCTGAAGAAGCTGAAAAAGCCAGAGTAGAAACAGAACGTAAAGCCGCTGAAGAGGCTGAGAAAGCTAAAGCTGAAGCCGAACGTAAAGCCGCCGAAGAAGCTGAAAAAGCTAAAGCTGAAGCCGAACGTAAGGCTGCTGAAGAAGCCGAGAAAGCTAAGGCTGAGGCAGAACGTAAGGCTGCCGAAGAAGCTGAAAAAGCCAAAGCAGAAGCAGAACGTAAGGCTGCTGAAGAAGCCGAGAAAGCTAAAGCAGAAGCTGAACGCAAAGCCGCTGAAGAAGCTGAGAAAGTTAAAGCAGAAGCAGAACGTAAGGCTGCTGAAGAAGCCGAGAAAGCTAAAGCAGAAGCTGAACGCAAAGCCGCTGAAGAAGCTGAGAAAGTTAAAGCAGAAGCAGAACGTAAGGCTGCTGAAGAAGCTGAGAAAGCTAAAGCTGAAGCAGAACGAAAAGCCGCTGAAGAGGCTGAGAAAGCTAAAGCTGAAGCCGAACGTAAAGCCGCCGAAGAAGCTGAAAAAGCTAAAGCTGAAGCAGAACGTAAGGCTGCTGAAGAAGCCGAGAAAGCTAAGGCTGAGGCAGAACGTAAGGCTGCCGAAGAAGCTGAAAAAGCCAAAGCAGAAGCAGAACGTAAGGCTGCTGAAGAAGCCGAGAAAGCTAAAGCAGAAGCTGAACGCAAAGCCGCTGAAGAAGCTGAGAAAGTTAAAGCAGAAGCAGAACGTAAGGCTGCTGAAGAAGCTGAGAAAGCTAAAGCTGAAGCAGAACGAAAAGCGGCTGAGGAAGCTGAAAAAGCTAAAGCTGAAGCTGAGCGCAAAGCCGCTGAAGCTGCTGCAACCCAACAAATCGACGGCTATTACAGCAAAATTTCCCAATCAGGAATGGAAGGCGACGATATTTCCCATATCGGCGACATCAATATTCTTGAGGTGGACGGACAAAAAATTTCGCTGGTGCCCGTATCTCCACAAAGAGATGAAGTATTCGGCATTGAAGATGACGAACACAAATTTTCCCTAGTTGCAGCCACTCATCTTAAATACGGCCGCTACGGATCTTATGGCTTGAGAAATGAAAACGGCGACATCCATACATCGTATATGTTCTACCAAGGCGTTATTACTCCGGAAGCAGCGATGCCTCAAGAAGGTCAGGCTTTTTACCGCGGTTATGCGCTTTACAGCGATGTCGGACAAGCCAATACGTTCGGCAACTCCATCTTTATGGTGGACTTCGGCCGCAAATCCCTCTCCGGTGCGGTTTACTCAGAAAACGGTGAATTTGATGAAGTGAATCTGGAAGGTCAAATCGTCGGCAACCGCTTCTTCCATGTGGATGAGAAAGAACAAAAAATCATGTCGGGTATGTTCCTCGGTCCCCAAGCAGAAGAGCTTACCGGCCGATTCGATCATCTTCTGGAATCTAAAAACGGTACGTTTGGTGCCGCCGCTCTGAAAGAATGATTTTTACCGTATCATCAGCTCAAAAGGTCGTCTGAAAACTTGTAAATCAGGTTTTCAGACGACCTTTTTCCGTTCCCGGCCAAGAAGCAGCCCATAAAATGCTACAATACCGCTTTGATTTTTTGCCCGCATCATCATGAAAAAAGCCCCCAAATCCTTTGAAGAAGCCCTTGCCCGCCTCGAAACCCTGACCCAGTCCATGCAAAGCAGCGAAATGCCGCTGGAAGACGCTCTGGCAGCCTATCAGGAAGGCAACGAGCTAGTCAGATACTGCCAAACCAAGCTGGCGGAAGTCGAACAAAAGCTGCAAGTATTGGACGCGGGCGAACTGAAGGAGCTGAACCTTGAACCCGGCGAATGAATTGAAAGCATGGCAGCAAAAAGCACAAGCGCAGACCGAATTGCTACTGGAGCGTTTCCTGCCGTCTGAAAACCAAGTGCCGCACACGCTGCACGAAGCCATGCGTTACGTTACCCTCGGCGGCGGCAAACGGCTGCGCCCGCTCTTGGTGCTTGCCGCGTCCGAATTGGGCGATGCCGACCAAAACGCCGTCGAACAAGCCATGGCGGCAATCGAAATGGTGCACGTCTATTCCTTGGTTCATGACGATATGCCCGCAATGGACAACGACAGCCTGCGGCGCGGCAAACCGACCTGCCATGTGAAATACGACGAAGCCACCGCCCTTTTGGTCGGCGACGCCCTGCAAACCCAAGCCTTCGACGTATTGAGCCGTCCGACCGGACTGCCCGCCGAACGCCAAATCGCCATGTTGTCCACGCTCGCCAAAGCATCCGGCAGCCTCGGCATGGCGGGCGGACAAGCCATCGACCTTGCCAACGTCGGCAAAGCCATGAATCAGGCGCAGTTGGAACAGATGCACAGCCTCAAAACCGGCACCCTTATCCGCGCTGCCGTCGTATTGGGCGCGCTTGCCTGCCCCGATTTGGATTCAAACGACGTCCGCACCTTAGACAACTACGCCGCCAAACTCGGCTTGGCATTCCAAGTCATCGACGACGTGTTGGACTGCGAAGCCGACACCGCCACCCTGGGTAAAACCGCCGGCAAAGACAGCGACAACGACAAACCCACCTACGTCAAACTGATGGGCCTGCAAGCCGCCCGCGCCTACGCCGAAACCCTGACTGCCGAAGCTGCCGCCCTGCTCGAACCCTTCGGCGCAAAAGCCCTGCATCTGCGGCTGCTGGCGGAATTTGTCACTGCGCGGAAAAATTAATCTCTTGAAATCATTTTTCTTTTTATACCGCTAAGACATCAAAGGTCGTCTGAAAAATCAGTTCCAAGATTTTCAGACGACCTTTTTGTATAGGGACGGCGTTTATAGTGGATTAAATTTAAATCAGAGCAAGACGAGGCAACGCCATACTGGTTTAAAGTTAATCCACTATAATGAATCATGCTTTTATTCAACGGGATAAATTGGGATTAAAATGTGGATAAGTTGTGCGCAAACAGTGGATTTTATAGGCGTTTTAACCGCCCTTCTGTTCCTGCAAACATCCGTTTTTAAAATCGAAATTTGTCGTTGAGATTTCCATAACAAGCGTACCTCAAATTGAAAGGTTCAAATAAAAAGGTCGTCTGAAAACCATAAGTTTTGGGTTTTCAGACGACCTTTTCGCTGATTCAGACAAATCAAATATCGTAAGTGGTCGATGCGGTATCGCCGCCTTTGCCTGTCCAGTTGGTGTGGAAGAATTCGCCGCGCGGTTTGTCGGTACGCTCGTAGGTGTGCGCGCCGAAGTAGTCGCGTTGGGCTTGCAGCAGGTTGGCGGGCAGGCGTTCGGTGGTGTAGCCGTCGAGGAAGGTAATCGCGGAAGCCATGCAGGGCATGGGGATGCCGCATTCAATGGCTTTGGCGACGACTTTGCGCCATGCGGGCAGGCAGTTTTCCAATACGCCTTTGAAATAGGGGTCGGAACCCAAGAACACCAAATCGGGATTGGCTTCGTATGCGTCGCGGATGTTGCCCAAGAACGCGCTGCGGATGATGCAGCCTTCGCGCCACAGAAGGGCGGTGTTGCCGTAGTTCAATGCCCAATCGTTGTTTTCGCTGGCTTCGCGGATGAGCATGAAACCTTGTGCGTAGGAGATGATTTTGGATGCCAACAGGGCTTGGCGCAGGGCTTCGACCCATGCGGCTTTGTCGCCGTCAACGGGGGTAACGGTTTTGCCGAACAAGCGGCCGGTTTGAACGCGTTGGTCTTTGAACGCGGACACACAGCGGGCGAATACGGCTTCGGAAATCAGCGTCAGCGGGATGCCCAAATCGAGGGCGTTGATGCCGGTCCATTTGCCTGTGCCTTTTTGTCCGGCGGTATCGAGGATTTTTTCGACCAAAGGTTCGCCGTTTTCGTCTTTATAGCCCAAAATCGCGGCGGTGATTTCGATCAGGTAGGAATCCAGCTCGGTTTGGTTCCATTCGCTGAAAATGCGGTGCATTTCGTCGTAGCTCAGACCCAAGCCGTCTTTCATGAATTGGTAGGCTTCGCAAATCAACTGCATATCGCCGTATTCGATGCCGTTGTGCACCATTTTGACGAAATGGCCCGCGCCGTCGCGGCCGACCCAGTCGCAGCAGGGTTCGCCTTGCGGGGTTTTGGCGGCAATGGCTTGGAAAATGGGTTTGACGGCAGGCCATGCGGCTTCGTCGCCGCCGGGCATGATGGATGGGCCGTGACGCGCGCCTTCTTCGCCGCCGGAAACGCCTGCGCCGATAAAGCGGATGCCTTTTGCCGCCAGCTCGTGCGTGCGGCGGGTGGAATCGGGATAGTTGGCGTTGCCGCCGTCAATAATAATGTCGCCTTGGTCCAAAAGCGGGACAAGTTGCTCGATAAAGTCGTCCACGACAGAACCTGCGCGTACCATCATCATGATTTTGCGCGGTTTTTCCAGTTTATCCACTAAATCTTGCAATGAATAGGCACCGATAATGTTGGTGCCTTTGGCTGCGCCGTTGAGAAAATCGTCTACTTTAGCAGTGGTCCGGTTGTACGCCACGACTTTGAAACCGTGATCGTTCATATTCAAAATCAAATTTTGACCCATAACGGCCAAGCCGATGACGCCGATATCGCCTTTCATTGATGGAAGCTCCATTATTAATTTAATTTATCAGCCGTAACTCTATCTGATTTACAGAGGTTTAACAATCCTTAACTATCTAATTTTTTGAAAAGATGCCTTTACGTTGCGGGCTTTGGCTGCGCGTTGGGAAACAAACTATAAATAAGATTTTAAATAATAAATAGATGATTATATTGAGTCGCGTATTTGTTTGTGTATAACTTTGATTCCTTTTTCAGTTCAATAAGTTGAATGTAGATTTTGGATGCGGATAAACTGCTGTTTGCCTTGTTTGCAGATGTGGATAATTTTGAAATCCGGTTTGGTTTTGTGTATAACTTTCCGGCTATACACACAGCCTGCCGGTTTTATACAGGGCTCAAACGGAACTGTCCGAAGAGATAAACAGTCCAATCGGTTTTCATGTTTCAGACGACCTTTTGTGTTTTTCAACCGCAGGTCTTCTGAAAAATATAGTGGATTAACTTTAAACCAGTACGGCGTTGCCTCGCCTTGCCGTACTATCTGTACTGTCTTCGGCTTCGTCGCCTTGTCCTGATTTAAATTTAATCCACTATATCTCAACTAAAAGGGAGCAGATATGAAATTTTCTTTTGGATTAAACCTGTCGGCTGTTTTGGTTTTGGCGGCGTGCGCGCACCAGCCTATGCAGAAACCTGATGCCGCGCCTGTGCCGACAGCTGTGGATAACCATGCGCCAGAACAAGGGACGGGGCTGACCGAGCAGAAATTGATCCGCGCCAAGCATTATATGGCGGCGTCTGCCAATCCGTTGGCGACCGAGGCGGGATACGAGGTTTTGAAACGCGGCGGCAGCGCGATAGATGCGATGATCGCCATGCAGACAACCTTGGGGCTGACCGAACCGCAGTCTTCCGGTTTGGGCGGCGGCGCGTTTTTGGTGTATTGGGACAATAAGGCGAAAAAACTGACGACGTTTGATGCCCGAGAAACGGCGCCGAAAGCGGCAACGCCGGCGCTTTTCTTGGATGAAAACGGCAAGCCGATGGGCTTTATGAACGCAGTGGTCGGCGGCCGTTCGGTCGGCGTGCCGGGGATTCCGAAGCTGCTGGAAGATGTCCACAAGCGTTACGGCAAATTGCCTTGGGCAAGTCTGTTTGACAAACCGATTGCTTTGGCGGAACAAGGCTTTACCGTTTCGCCGCGTATGGCGAAATCCATCGAGCAAAATTTGGAGCCTTTGAAACGTTATCCGCAAACCGCCGCGTATTTCCTGCCCGACGGCAAGCCTTTGGCAGCGGGAACGGTGTTGAAAAACCCTGAATTTGCCCGCTCTGTGCGCCTGTTGGCAGAAAAAGGCAGTGCGCCGTTTTATCAGGGGGCGCAGGCGCAGAATATTGTCCGTGCCGTTACCGGCGCTGTGGATAACCCCGGTAAAATCAGCATGGCGGATTTGAAAAACTACCGCGTTATCGAGCGCGAACCGGTTTGCGCGCCGTATCGTGAATACGAAGTCTGTGGCATGGGCGCGCCAAGTTCGGGCGCGATTGCTTTGGGCGAGATTTTGGGCGTCCTGCAAAATCAGGATATGAAGGCGTTGGGCGCGGAAAATATCCACAGTTGGCGCTGGATAGGCGATGCGTCGCGGATTGCGTTTGCCGACCGTGATTATTACGTCGGCGATCCCGCGTTTGTCAACGTCCCGACCCGCGCCCTGATTTCTCAGGCATACCTGAAACCGCGTGCCGAAGAAATCCGCCGATCCGACAAAGCGTTGGAAAACATTCAGGCGGGTCGGGTCGGTAAGGTATACGCGCAGGGCATGGCGGTAGAGCTGCCGTCCACCAGCCATTTGGTGGTTGTGGATAAAGACGGCAACGTCGTGTCGATGACGACTTCGATTGAAAACGCGTTCGGCTCGGGACTGATGGCAAACGGCTATCTGCTCAACAATGAATTGACCGATTTCGCTTTCAACCCTGTCGGCGCGGACGGTAAAACGGTGGCAAACAGCGTGGCGGGCGGCAAACGGCCGCGTTCTTCGATGGCGCCGACCATTGTGATGAAAGACGGCAAGCCTTATCTGGCAGTCGGTTCGCCCGGCGGCAGCCGCATCATCGGTTTCGTCGCCAAAACGCTGGTGGCGCATATCGACTGGGGCATGGACATTCAGGCGGCAATCTCCCTGCCGAATATGCTCAATCGCGGCAGCCAGTATGAAATCGAGGAAAAAACCGCGGCGGCGGACAAAGCGGCAGCATTGGAAAAACTGGGCTACAAAGTCCAAATCCGCGATTTGAATTCCGGCGTACAAGGCATTGTGATCGGCAAAGACGGTTTGCTCGGCGGTGCCGACCCGCGCCGCGAAGGCAAAGTCATGGGCGATTAATCACCGATCGGCTTGTGGAAAAAGGTCGTCTGAAATCCGAATTTGGGTTTTCAGACGACCTTTTTTACTGCTGGAGAAAAGCTATGGATAAAATGTGTATAAAATTTGAGAAAAAATATAATCTTTTTATTTTTCATAAGGATAGATTAGATAGCCATGTGGATAATCATGTCTGAAATATTGGCGGGAGATGGTTGTATCGCTTGAAAGGTCGTCTGAAAACTTAAAATCAAGATTTCAGACGACCTTTATTCAATAAAAAGGCTGTGGATGATTGTTTATCCACAGCCTTTTTGTACGCTGTCTTATCTCAAGCCGCCGGCAGCTCGTGGAAGGCGGACGGCAAATTCTCGTTGTCACCAAATTCCACCCATTCGTAAGCGGTTTCGTCCGCCAAAACCGCACGCAATAAAGCGTTGTTGATGGCGTGGCCGGATTTGTAGCCTTCGAATGCGCCGATAATCGGGTGTCCGACGATATACAAATCGCCGATGGCATCGAGGATTTTGTGGCGGACAAACTCGTCGGGATAACGCAAACCTTCCGGATTTAAAACGTCCATGTCGTCAATCACAATGGCGTTGTTCAAATTGCCGCCCAGTCCGAGATTGTGGGCGCGCATCATTTCCACTTCGTGCATAAAGCCGAAGGTGCGCGCGCGCGCGATTTCGTCGATGTAGGACTTGCCCGCGAAATCGATTTCAAAAGTGGGCGAGCTGCGGTTGAAAACCGGATGGTCGAATTCGATGGTCAGCGTCACTTTAAAGCCGTCATACGGCGTAAAGCGCACCCATTTGCCCGCTTCTTTGACTTCGACAGGTTTGAGGATTTTCAAAAACCGTTTTTGCGCCTTTTGATCGACAACGCCCGCATCTTGCAAAAGATAAATAAACGGCAGGCTGGAGCCGTCCATAATCGGGATTTCGGGCGCGTTCAACTCAATCAGCGCATTGTCGATGCCGTAGGCAGACAGCGCGGACATGATGTGCTCGATCGTGCCGACGCGCACGCCTTTGTCGGTTACGATGGTGGACGACAGGCGCGTATCGTTGATGAGGTAGGGCGTAAGTTTGATGGTTTCGCCCATTTCGCCGTCCAAATCGGTACGGCGGAAGGAAATCCCGCTGTTTTCGGGCGCAGAGTGTAAGGTCAGCGCGACCCGTTCGCCCGAATGCAGCCCGACGCCGGTTACGCTGATGGATTTTGCCAAAGTTCGTTGCAGCATAAACCGCCTCCTTATTCAATAATTGGTTTGATATTTGGATAATACGATAAAAAGGAAAAAATAATCCATTATTTTTAATAGTATTTGCTAATGTAGGTGTTTCAGAACCATAGATTTTTCAGACGACCCTTTGTACCGGTAAGATTATCCACAATATGCCGTGTAATCCGAGTGGAAAAATCCGATTTTATCCACAGAAAAATTCAAACGATTACAGATTATCCGACTTTGTTCTCATAAAAAACAAAACTTGAACGCAGTCTTTAAATGAATACAACAATTTGATTATACAATCAGTAATAAGGTTATCCACAAAACGGGGATACACTCATCACAATCATCATTTTTTTAAATAATTACATATTAATTTTAAAAACAAACAAAATTTATCCCCAAATATGGGGACAAACCGTACCAATCTGTATTTTCAGACGACCTATTTCACGGTTTTTTTATTTAAATCAAACATTTTAAAAGTAGCATCGTGTAATTCTAGGTAGTAGTTTTATTTCAGGCTACAATAGCCCTTATTGAAATTCATCCCTTTCCCTACTGACAGGAGTATCAAAATGAGCATCAAAGTAGCGATTAACGGTTTCGGCCGCATCGGCCGTCTGGCATTGCGTCAAATTGAAAAAGCCAAAGGCATTGAAGTCGTCGCCGTCAACGACCTGACCCCTGCCGATATGCTGCTGCACCTTTTCAAATACGACAGCACCCAAGGCCGCTTCCAAGGTACTGCCGAATTGAAAGACGATGCCATCGTGGTGAACGGCAAAGAAATCAAAGTCTTCGCCAATCCGAATCCTGAAGAATTGCCTTGGGGCGAATTGGGCGTAGACGTCGTCCTCGAATGTACCGGCTTCTTTACCAGCAAAACCAAAGCCGAAGCCCACATCCGCGCCGGTGCGCGCAAAGTCGTTATTTCCGCGCCCGGCGGCAATGACGTGAAAACCGTCGTATATGGCGTAAACCAAGACATTTTGGACGGCAGCGAAACAGTCATCTCCGCTGCTTCCTGTACCACCAACTGCCTCGCCCCGATGGCGGCAGTCCTGCAAAAAGAGTTCGGCGTAGTCGAAGGTCTGATGACCACCATCCACGCCTACACTGGTGACCAAAACACCCTTGACGCGCCGCACCGCAAAGGCGATTTGCGCCGCGCCCGCGCCGCCGCGCTCAACATCGTGCCCAACAGCACCGGCGCCGCCAAAGCCATCGGTCTGGTTATCCCCGAATTGAACGGCAAACTCGACGGCTCCGCCCAACGCGTCCCCGTTGCCACCGGCTCGCTGACCGAATTGGTTTCCATCCTCGAACGCCCCGTGACCAAAGAAGAAATCAACGCCGCGATGAAAGCTGCCGCCAATGAATCTTACGGCTACACCGAAGATCAAATCGTTTCTTCCGACGTTGTCGGCATCGAATACGGCTCGCTTTTTGACGCCACCCAAACCCGCGTAATGACCGTAGGTGACAAACAACTGGTGAAAACCGTTGCCTGGTACGACAACGAAATGTCCTACACCTGCCAACTCGTCCGCACTTTGGAATACTTCGCAGGCAAAATCTAAAAAATTTCGGATTGGGTAAACCAGTCTGTGGATAAGTAAGAGAAAAGGTCGTCTGAAAATTTTTTCAGACGACCTTGTTTTTATCTGCAATCCACTCCCTCTCCCACCAGATGAGAGAGGGTTGGGGGAGAAGGTAGTTCTACAAGTTGCATGAATTTGATTTTACCCAAAACCATAAAGTCACCCCATCCTAACCTTCCCCCGTCCGACGGGGAAAGGGACAGGTTGCCGTTGCAGCAACGTGTAGCGTGGGCTTTGCCCACGAAATAAAATGCAAGGACAACCACCCCATTCGAATGGTTAAACGGTAGGTTTCGTGGGCAAAGCCCACGCTACGGATTTAGTTTATCTAAAGTGTTCATTGAATAAGATTCGCTTTGATTAAATAAAAAGGTCGTCTGAAAACCATTTCAGATTTTCAGACGACCTTTCTGCATCCTTGTTATGCGGAGTAGCCCGTCAAATCACTTCCAAAACGAAGTAATTGCGCAACTTGTCGTACACTTTGTCGGTTACGTTGATACAACCGTTGGTCATGATGCGGTCGGAGACGACATCGGAGGCGATGCGTTTCATGCGGTGTTCAGAAGGTTTGAGCGTCCAAACGCGGTGCAGGGCGAAGAGGAAGTCTTTTTCCTGCTTGAAGCCGATGACTTCGCCGCCGTAGCCGGGTTTGGAAGTCTTCATCAACTGCATGTCGAATTTGCCTTTTGGCGTGGTTTTACCGATGAGTACGGGGTGGCACTGGCCATCGTCGGCAAAGCACAGCTCGGCTTTGGCGGTGTTGACGATGACTTTTTTGCGTTGCATGTATTCTTTGGCGGCATCGGCTGCTGCAAAGCTGTTCAGCCCTGCCAGCAGCGATACGCCGAGGATGATTCTTTTAAACATGGTTTCCTATTATCTGCGGATGCGGTGGGGTGTTTCAGGCGCAACCTCACGGATGATGATTTGAGGTTCGGGCGCGGGTTGTGGGGCAACTTCTTGTACAGGTGGGCAGACGGCATCTTCCGGGAAGACGGCTTTCCAATGGAAGCTGCGGGCGTATTTGTGTTTGTCGAACAAGACTTTATATTGGCAGGTGGTAATGCCTTCTACGTTGGAGCCGATGTCAGGATTGGCGGGAACGCCGGGAGTGCGGAAGTGGAAGAGGTAGTTCCATTCGCGCACGCCGAACATACCTTCATCGTAGTGCGGACGACCGAGGATTTTGTAGATGTCGTCTTTGCTCAGACCCGGTTTCATCTGTTCGAGTTCATCGGCGGTAGGGAATGTGCCTTGGTTTTTGTTGAAGGTTACGGAGTAGGGTTTGGGAAAGACGGGGTTGTCCGTCGTTCCGTCGGCTTTAACGTGGCTTTTGCCGGCGCAGGCGGACAGTACGGCTGCAGCAGCGAGGTAAAGGGCGGTTTTGGCGATGCGGGACGTTTTCATGGTTAATCCTTTTTTGTTGCGGCAATTTCAATCAGGCCGCCGTTGCATGGTCAAGATTCGATGTTATCCGTGCGCCGCCGTTTTCATTCTGTTGACATTTATTGTCACTTTGTAACAATTTCATACGGACATAAATGAAAGCAATGGTATATCGTCTTCAGGCAAGCGTGTGTTTGGCACGGGTAAAATCGCGTTACTGGTTGTTTCTTTTGATGTTTAATCAAATTTTGGGTGAAACGTGAATTTCTCGGTTGAATTTCATGCAAGTTTTATGCCAATTTTTTGAAGAGGTCGTCTGAAAACCATATTTCGCCGTGTAATTCGGTTTTCAGACGACCTTTTTGAATGGGAGCGGACACTAAAAATTTAAACAAGGCTTATCCCAATAACCGTCGCGCGGTTTTCCTCGATTTGAAACCTGACTTCATAATCCGCAATATTCATGACGTAAATCCGTTCGGGAATATTCTGATAGGCGGGGCGCGGGTCTTGGGCTATGCTTTGGCTGATCAGGTTTTGGGTGCTGGCAGATAAATTTTCTGCGCCGATGTTTTCAAGCCATACGACTTCAAGCTCTTCGGGTTTGCCGCTGACGAAGCCGGATGAGGCATTGGGTTTGGATTCGACAAAGGGGATGTAGGGTTTGATGTCGACAATTGGTGTGCCGTCCAGCAGGTCTGCGCCGCTACAATAGAGGCGGACGGGTTTGCCGGTTTCGATGCGTTCGAGTTTTAAGAGCGACAGTCCGAGGTGATTGGGGCGGTGGGGGCTGCGCGTGGCGAATACGCCCATTTTTTGTTTACCGCCGAGCCGTGGCGGGCGCACCATTTGTGCCCATCCTTCATCCAGTACGCCGTGAAAGATAAAACTTATCCACACATAGTCGAAGTGTTCCAATCCGCGTACGCTGTCTGCGGTAAATTCGGGATTCAGCTCGATACAGACTTCTGCGGCGGGAACCAATCCGGGCTGACGGGCGACGCCGAATTTCTGTTTGTAGGGCGAGCGGGCGGTAGCGATGGGGACGATGGTGTAAGTCATGAGGATTGTGGACAAGTTTTTCGGAAAAACGTTATCTTATCACAGCCGGTTTTACCGCTTTTGGGCAGTAATTTGTTATAATACAGGGCATTTTAATCGCTTTGAAATGATGAGATGATTGTTTCCATTGATGTTGATGCACAAAAAACTTTTACGCCTTTGTGTCCTAAAGAGCTGCCTGTAAACGAGGGGCATTTGATTGTCGAAGAGTTGAATGCCCAAGCCGCTTTGGCGGATTTGCGCGTGATGACGAAAGATGCGCATCATGCGGCAGCGAAATGGCTTGTGGATAACCCTGTTGATATGTTAAAGCCGACAGGTTTGCCCGATGCGGATTTGACTTGGGTGGCTCATGCGATGGTCGGTACTCGCGGCTATGAATTGTTGGACGGACTGCCTTCTGCCAAGGAATACGATTATTGCGTTTGGAAAGGCGTTGATCCTGAATTGCATCCTTATGGTGCGTGTTTTCACGATATTGAGGAAAAACTGAGCACAGGGCTGATTGAATGGCTGCGTTGTCAAAATACGGATACGGTCATTGTCGGCGGGTTAGCTACGGATTATTGTGTTAAAACAACGGTTTTGCAGTTGCTCAAAGGTAGCAATTGGCAGGTTATCGTTAATGAAGCGGCTTGTCGGGGCATTGCGCCGGATACCATCGAAACGGCATGGCAGGAAATGCGTTCTGCTGGTGCAATTATCTTAAAAAACGCTGAAGAAATTAAAAAATATATTAATAATCAATAAGTTAAAATTGTTTCACGTGAAACACCCTTCCTAAATATGAAAATTTTGCTTGTCCGCTTGTCCAGTATGGGCGATTTAATTCACACTTTGCCCGCAATCGAAGATTTGGCGCGACAATGCCCTGATGTAGAACTGCATTGGCTGTGTGAAGCCGGATTTGCGGATATTGCGCGCCTGCATCCGTTTGTGAAAAAAATCCATGTGATGAGATGGCGGCAATGGCGCAAACATCTTTTTCAAGCAGAAACTTGGCGGGAAATAGGTCGTCTGAAACAGGCTTTGCGGCAGGAAGTATTTGATTTTGTATTGGACAGTCAAGGTCTGATTAAAAGTGCGTGTTTCGCCAAAATGGCAAAATCCCCTATTTATGGTTTAGATAAAAACAGCGCGCGTGAGGGGTTGGCCGCGTTGGCGTATGCGAAAACATACGCCGTACCGAAAGGGAAAAATGCTGTTTGGCGCAATCGTGAGCTGTTCGCCCAAGTATTTGGGTATGTAATGCCGGAAACGCAGGTATTCGGCTTGACCGTTCCTGAAGCAGGTCGTCTGAAAAATTTGGAGCAGCCGTATTATGCGGCTTTGCACGCGACCAGCCGGGACAGTAAGTTATGGCCTGTGGAAAACTGGCGGGCGTTGCTGCAAAAGCTGAATGAAGAGCAACAATGCAACGTTTACCTGCCATGGGGAAATGAAACTGAAAAAACGCGTGCCGAACAGATTGCAGACGGACTGCCTTTTGCCATCGTGTGCGACAAAATGAATTTATTGCAGGCAGCGTATCTGCTGAAACACGCGGTCGGAATTGTCGGCGTGGATACCGGTTTGCTGCATTTGGCAAATGCCTTGGAAAAACCTGTGGTCGGCATTTATACCGATACCGATCCGATTAAAACAGGCGTTCAGGTTTCGCCAATTGCAAAAAATTTGGGCAATATCGGGCAAATTCCGACTGCAGATTTGGTTTATCAAACGTTGATGGATTGTGTGGCTGCTGATGAAGGCTCAAAGGTCGTCTGAAACTGATATAGCGGCATGACATTTTCCAGTTTGTTGAGTACAGGAATGTATATCCTTCAGCCTGAGTAAATGCTTTAAAAATGGTATAATCGGCAATCATTATCTGAAAGATTTCTGAATGAATTCGTTTTTAAGAAAAAACGGATTTGATTTTATAGAGAAGAAGGTTTGGTTTCGCTGTATGGTGAAAGCAACGTTCTTTTTAGGAGAATTCAATGAAAGCACTGGTCGCAGTAAAGCGCGTAGTGGACTACAACGTCAAAGTTCGTGTAAAAGCCGATGGTTCGGATGTGGATATCGGCAATGTCAAAATGTCGATGAATCCGTTTGACGAAATCGCTGTGGAAGAAGCCGTCCGTTTGAAAGAAGCCGGAAAAGTAAGCGAAATCGTAGCGGTTTCTTTGGGCGAAAAGAAATGCGAAGAAACGTTGCGTACAGCTTTGGCGATGGGTGCCGACCGTGCAATTCATGTTGAAACCGATACTAAATTGGAGCCGCTGGCCGTTGCCAAGCTGCTGAAAGCCGTTGCGGACAAAGAAAATCCACAAATTTTCTTTTTGGGCAAACAAGCGATTGATGACGATGCCAACCAAGTGGCGCAAATGCTGGCTGCTTTGCTGAATGCGGCGCAAGGTACGTTCGCGTCCAAAGTACAAATTGAAGGCGACGAAGTGCAGATTGTGCGCGAAATTGATGGCGGCGAAGAAACCCTAGCATTGAAACTGCCTGCTGTTATCAGTGCGGATTTGCGTTTGAACGAGCCGCGCTTTGTCAAACTCCCCAATATTATGACGGCAAAGAAAAAACCTTTGGAAAAACTGACTCCTGCTGATTTGGTTGCGGATATTTCACCTCGTCTGAAAACGGTGAAATTTGCCGAACCTAAAGCGCGTCAGGCAGGCGTAAAAGTAGCAAGCGTTGCCGAATTGGTTGAAAAATTGAAAAACGAAGCCAAAGTGATTTGAGGAGACTGAAATGAGCGTATTGATTATTGCTGAACACGACAACAAACAGTTGAATCCTGCCACTTTGCATGCCGTTACCGCTGCTGCCAAACTGGGTAAAGTCGATTTATTGGTTGTCGGAAACGGCGCATCGGCCGTAGTGGAATCCGCAAAACAAGTAGAGGGTGTGGAAAAAGTTTTGGTTGCGGATGCTGCCCATTATGCCGAAGGTTTGGCTGAAGAACTGGCTCCGCTGGTTGTCAAATTGGCAGCGGATTACCGCTATGTTTCAGCAACGGCAACCACATTCGGTAAAAACCTTCTGCCCCGCGTAGCCGCATTATTAGATGTGCCGCAAATTTCTGATTTGACCGAGATTGTGGATAACACGACTTTTGTGCGTCCGATTTATGCGGGTAATGCATTTGAAACCGTGCAAGCCGATTCAGAGAAATTGGTGCTGACCTTCCGTGCAACAGCTTTTGACGCAGCTCCGGCGCAAGGTGGTCATGCTGAGGCAATCAATGTTGAAGCGACCCCTGCTCAAAACCTGAGCCGTTTTGTGAATCGTCAGCTTTCCCATTCCGATCGTCCTGAGTTGACTCAGGCAAAAGTCATTGTCTCCGGTGGCCGTGCGTTGGGTAGTGCGGAAAAATTCAATGAAGTGCTGACACCGCTGGCAGATGTTTTAGGTGCGGCAATCGGTGCATCCCGTGCGGCAGTTGATGCCGAATATGCGCCAAATGACGTGCAAGTCGGACAAACCGGTAAAGTAGTTGCACCTCAGCTCTATTTTGCAATCGGTATTTCAGGTGCGATTCAACATGTTGCTGGTATGCAGGACAGCAAAGTCATTGTCGCAATCAACAAAGATGCTGATGCGCCGATTTTCAATGTGGCCGATTACGGATTGGTTGGCGATTTATTTGAAATCGTCCCGCAATTAACAGAAGCATTGAAAAATTGATGTTTCACGTGAAACGTTCAGACGACCTTGTTATTAATGAGGTCGTCTGAAAACATTTCAGCATGATTACGACTTATAAAACCATTATTTCTCCGACGCAGGCTGAGTTTAAAGATAAAGGCAGCCGTTTTATTGCATTTGCCTATCCGATTCGAGCATTGGCTGATGTGAAAAAATATCTCGATCCGTTAAAGGAAGAACACCATAAGGCGCGGCATTGGTGCTATGCCTATCGTCTGGGCGTAGATGGTATGCAATTTCGTGCCAACGATGATGGAGAGCCGTCAGGAAGCGCGGGTCGGCCGATTTTAGGGCAGATTGATTCGGTGGGCGTAACCGATGTTTTGGTTGTGGTCGTCCGCTATTTCGGCGGTACTTTATTAGGTGTTCCCGGTCTGATACATGCGTA
The DNA here is from genome assembly GCF_014054945.1 of Neisseria sicca. Lineage (NCBI taxonomy): Bacteria > Pseudomonadati > Pseudomonadota > Betaproteobacteria > Neisseriales > Neisseriaceae > Neisseria > Neisseria sicca. The sequence continues at coordinate 2,261,599 of NZ_CP059566.1, forward strand.
TAAAGAGGCAACGGCTCAAGCATTTGCAGTTGCGGAAGTGGTTGAAAAGAATATTGAAAAAACTGTTTGGCTGAAATGTGAATATCCGTTTTTGAATGAAGCGATACGAATCGCTAAACAATATCAGGCAGATATATTGGAGCAGGATTTACAGTTGGATTGCCGATTAACGGTAAGTTTGTCGTTGGCAAATTATGAGGCCTGTGTTTCGGCTTGGAAGAATACTCGGCAGATTGAAGTAAATACGGAAAAGCCTTTTGAATGAAAAGGTCGTCTGAAATGCTTTGTGATGGTATTTCAGACGACCTCTTCTCTCATAAATCTTCTTGTGTATATCTGTCTAAGGCATCAATGCTAGAGCGCAAATATAGCCAGGCTAATTGATGGAATTCGCCCAGCGCGTTCCATAACGCATCTTCACTCATAATGCTGTATTCGCCTTCTGTACTCAAATCCAGTTCTGCCCCGTCCTCAATGGCTTGATGGCAGGCCTGATACTCGTGGGTATAAAAATTGTCCATATCGCGAATCAAAGTGACGGCATGTTTCCAACGCCGGATGTCTTCTTCCAATTGCGGTAGTAGATGACACCATTCGCGGTATTTGCTTTGGATTTCATCAATACGTTTTTGCATGGTTGCTTGTCCTTTTTTAATTTTGTGGATAAGTCAAATAGGTTGCAGAGTGGAATGAAGCGGTCTTTTGTTTGATTCCACTAAAATTTCTTCAAATGGGACAAAAGTCCCCTTGTATCGAGTTTTCGTTAAAAGTACATATTTGTCAAGGAGATGGCATGAAACTGCTGGTTATCGGTAATGGCGGTCGCGAACACGCGCTGGCTTGGAAATTGGCGCAGTCGCCTAAAGTGAAAACAGTATTTGTTGCGCCCGGTAATGCCGGTACGGCGATTGAACCCAAGTTGCAAAATATCGCCTTGACTGCGCATCAGGATTTGATTGAATTCTGCCGTAAAGAAAATATTGCTTTTACCGTCGTCGGCCCTGAAGCGCCTTTGGCGGCGGGTATTGTGGATGATTTCCGTGCCGCAGGGCTGAAAATATTTGGTCCGACACAATATGCGGCGCAGTTGGAAAGTTCTAAAGATTTCGCCAAAGCATTTATGGCGAAATACAACATTCCAACCGCGCAATATCAAACCTTTGAAAATGCCGATGCTGCACATGATTACGTCAATCAGAAAGGTGCGCCCATCGTCATCAAAGCCGATGGTTTGGCGGCAGGTAAAGGCGTGATTGTGGCAATGACTTTGGATGAAGCGCATGCTGCGATTGACGATATGCTGCTGGGCAACAAAATGGGCAATGCCGGCGCGCGCGTTGTGATCGAAGATTTCCTGCAAGGCGAAGAAGCGAGCTTTATCGTCATGGTCGATGGCAATCATGTATTGCCTATGGCGACCAGCCAAGACCACAAGCGTCTTTTAGACGGCGACAAAGGCCCGAATACGGGCGGTATGGGCGCGTACAGTCCCGCACCTGTGGTAACGCCTGCCGTGTACGAGCGCGCGATGAACGAGATTATTTTGCCGACCGTAGCGGGTATGAAAGCGGAAGGGCATGAGTTTACCGGCTTCCTGTACGCAGGTTTGATGATTGATCAAAGCGGCGCACCCTATACGATTGAGTTTAACTGCCGTTTTGGCGATCCCGAAACTCAACCGATTATGAGTCGTCTGAACAGCGACTTGTCGGATTTGGTTGAAGCGGCAATAGACGGCAAACTCGATAGCGTAACTGCGGAATGGAACCCGCAAACTGCCGTAGGCGTGGTGCTGGCGGCGAAAAATTACCCCGAAACGCCTAAAAAAGGCGATGTTATTTCCGGTCTGGATGCTGCCAACCAAATCGGCAAAGTTTTCCATGCAGGCACAACGGCAAACGAGAAAGGCGACGTATTGACCAACGGTGGCCGCGTATTGTGTGTCGTAGGATTGGGCGACGATGTGGCGAAAGCCAAAGCCAAGGCGTATAGCGCATTGGAAAAAATCAGCTTCGACGGTATGCAATACCGTAAAGACATTGCTGACAAAGCAATCAACCGTTAATCAAAGAAACAGGTCGTCTGAAAACATGATTGTGTTTCAGACGACCTTCCCTATCATGCTATTCCCCAGAATCCTTTCAGCTTCGACGCTTCGCAAGCTGCAATCCCATCTTAAAAAAGGCGGCTTGGTCGCCTATCCTACCGAGTCCTGCTACGGCATAGGCTGTATCCCGACCTTGCCTAAAGCGCTCAACCGACTGATTCATCTGAAAAAAAGACCGCAACATAAAGGTATGATTGTCATTGGCAACCAATTGGAGCAATTACAGCCCCTACTTAAAAGGTCGTCTGAAAACATTCAAACCATGCTCAGAAACGAATGGCCTGCGCCCAAAACCTTTCTGCTTCCTGCGGCTGCTGACGTTTTACCCGCATTGCGCGGAAAAGGACGCAGCAAACTGGCGGTCAGGGTTCCTGCCCATGCAGGTGCGCGCCGCTTGTGTCGGGCTTTGAAAACGTCTTTGGTCTCAACTTCGTGCAACCGCGCAGGCAAACGCGCGTGTAAGACGGAGCGGGAAGTGAGAAGGCAGTTTGGAAGGGATGTATGGGTAGTTGGCGGTTTAATCGGCAAACAAAAGTCGCCTAGCCAGATTATTGATGGGGAAACAGGCGTCCGTTTGCGTTAGAAATCGGATGGATGGGATGATTAGGAATTGTGGTTTGAACCGATAAACTGCTTATTTGAGAAAATGTGGATAATCCTGAATATAACTTTCTCAAAAAAACCAAAAAGGTCGTCTGAATCCCCATATTCATGGTTTTCAGACGACCTTTTGATTTGACTATCTTGTGGATAAGTATGTAGATAAGTTGAGTATTAGAGCTTGCTGCCGCATACGGCTTCAAATTGTTTTTCGGTAATCGTACCGTTCATCACGCTCATCGGGCGGATATTTGTCGCGGTGTAGCTGTGTTTGGAAATTTCTTTGCCGTGTTCGTCAAGAAGCTGCAAAGCAGTCAGGCGGTAGGTTTTGTTGGTGCAATGGATTTCCCAGTCGCCGATGGCGGTTTTGTAGGCAGGCGTGTTGACGAAACGTTCTTCTTTCATCTTCGATACGGTTTTTCTATCGCGGAAAGTGACCAAAGTACCGTTTTTCTTGATGCTGTTTTTATCAATCGCCACTTTGATATTGCCGTCGGAAATCGTGCCAATGTTGTCCCAGTTGCCGCTGACGCCGCCGCTTGTGGTCGTAGTCGTTTGACAGGCGCTCAGGAGCAGGGCTGCCGATAAAGTCGAAATAAGGGAAAAGTGTTTGATGTTCATAAGTTTCGGTTGCTTAGGATAAATTATTAGACTGCCGTATTATGCGCGAAGACGGCGGGGCAGTAAATCGGCTTTGCAAAGTCTTAAAACCGCCAAAAAATGAAAAGGTCGTCTGAAAACAGGTTTTCTAGCCGATTGACTGGAAACCGGTATGCCGCCGCTTTGCCGGAGATTAAAGAGAACGGTAACGCATTGGGTAAACCAGTTTCCTACACCCGTATTGTCGGCAGTTCCGCCATCTTGTCCAATCACAAATCAATCCACGATACCCAACCAAGCATAATCCGTTTTCAGACGACCCCATGCGGATAACTCAAATATCCCCCATGCAGGCAGTGTCTAAACCCGCTAAAATAACGCTTTTCCCTCCCTACGGAATCATCATGCCCCAGCCTTCCGCCCAACAGATTTTGCACGAAGTATTCGGCTATCCCGAATTTCGCGGCAAGCAGGAGGCTGTCGTCAATACATTGACAGGCGGCGGAAGCCTGCTGGTATTGATGCCGACGGGTGGGGGCAAGTCGTTGTGTTACCAAATTCCCGCGCTGATGCGCGAAGGTGTCGCCATCGTCGTTTCGCCGCTGATCGCCCTGATGAATGACCAAGTGGCGAGCCTGCACGCCGCAGGCATAGAAGCAGCAGCGGTCAACAGCAGTACAACGGTGGAAGAAGCCCGCGAGGTGGCGGACAAACTCGCCCAAGGTCGTCTGAAACTGCTCTACGTCGCACCGGAGCGGCTCGTTACCGACCGTTTCCTGCGTTTTCTCGATCAGCAAACCATCAGCCTTTTCGCCATAGACGAAGCGCATTGCGTCAGCCAATGGGGGCACGATTTCCGCCCCGAATACCAGCAATTAGGGCTGCTTGCCGAACGCTATCCACAAGTGCCGCGCATTGCTCTGACTGCGACTGCCGATGCAGCGACCCGCGCCGACATCAAACATTTCCTCCATCTCGAAGACGCGCCCGAATTCATCTCCAGCTTTGACCGCCCGAATATCTATTATCAGGTTATCGAAAAAAACAACGGCAAAAAGCAGCTTCTCGACTTCATCCGCAAAGAAATGGAAGGGCAAAGCGGCATCGTCTATTGCCTCAGCCGCAAAAAAGTCGAAGACATCGCCCAATTCCTCTGCGAAAACGGATTGGATGCGATTCCCTACCATGCCGGCCTGAGCATGGAAGTGCGCGAAGCAAACCAACGCCGTTTTACCCGCGAAGACAACATTATCGTCGTCGCCACCGTTGCCTTCGGTATGGGCATAGACAAACCGGACGTGCGCTTCGTCGCCCATCTCGATATGCCCCAAAGCGTCGAACATTTCTACCAAGAATCTGGCCGCGCCGGGCGGGACGGGCTGCCTGCCGTGAGTTGGCTGTGTTACGGTCTGAACGATTGGGTATTGCTGCGCGAACGTATCGCCGAAGGCAACAGCGACGAAGTGCAGAAACAAATCGAAATGCAAAAGCTCGATGCCATGCTTTCCGTCTGCGAAACTGCCGCCTGCCGCCGCGTTCTCCTGCTCAAACATTTCGGCGAAGAATCCGCCCCTTGCGGCCATTGCGACAACTGCCTGCATCCGCCCGTACGCTTCGACGGCACCGTCCTCGTACAAAAGCTCCTCAGTTGCGTGTATCGCGCCGGACAACGCTTTGCTGCCGGCTATATCATCAACCTGCTGCGCGGTAAAAGCGACGACTGGATACGGCGCAACGGCCACGACAAACTCTCCACCTTCGGCATCGGCAGCGGGCAAACCGACAAAGAATGGCGCAGCGTCATCCGCCAATGCATCAGCCTCGGCTACCTCACCGTCAACGTCGCCCAATATCAGGCATTGCAACTGACCGAAGCCGCAAAAAAAGTCCTCAAAGGCGAAACCGAAGTCATGTTGCGCCCGTTGCGCCGCGAAAAAGCCGCCACTCAAAAGCCCAAAGACAACTGGCTGCGTACCGAACGCGAAGAACGCCTCTGGCAGGCATTGCGGCATTGGCGGCAGCAGCGCGCCCATGCCGAAGAAGTCCCCGCCTATGTCGTCTGCGGCGACAAAACCCTGCGCGACATCGTCGAAAAAATGCCGCAAACACTTGAAGATTTGCACCAAATCTACGGTTTGGGTGAGGCGAAAATCAACAAATTCGGCATCGACATCCTCAATGTCTGCGGGAACGCAGCCGAAAACCAAAGCGGACAAACGGGCAACGAAGAACCCCTATTCACCCCCCAAACCGAGCGCGAACAGCAATTACAGCAAAAGCTTGAAACTTGGCGTGCCGAGCAGGCAGCCGCCAAACAATGCGCCTTGGGCAAAGTCCTTTCCAACATCAGTCTGACCGACCTTGTCGTCTTCACGCCCGCCGAAGAAGCCGACTTGCTCGGTATCTACGGCATCGGCAGCGAAAGAATTGCCCAATACGGGCAGGCAATACTCGACATCTGCCGCCCCTACGCAGACGGGCTTTCCGAGCCGAAACAGGCAGAACGCCATCTCGCCCGCCGCCTGTTCCAATGGTGTCTCGATACCGCCCGATATGAAGGTGGAGAGATGCACGACGTCGCCAAAAAACAGACTTTACGCGCCATCGCCAAAGCCCGACCGCAAACTTTGACAGCACTTTCTAAAATAGAGGGCGTGAGCGGGGAATGGTTGGACCAATACGGCGAAGAAATCATAGAAATCTGCACGGCGGACTGACAATCAAAAAGGTCGTCTGAAAACCCTGTATAAAGGTTTTCAGACGACCTTCTGAATATTAATATCATTATAAAACAATAACAAACAAAATTTTTTCAATTCGCTTGTAAGCATTTTCAGACTGCCGCGTCTAATCGGGCATGAAATGATTTTATGAAACGGTTATCATGAAAATGAATACGACAGCCTCGTGGCAATCAGCTTTAGGTTTATTGGTTTTGCGCCTTTTTGCCGCTTACGAATTTTGGGAATCAGGCATGCAGAAATGGAACGGCGAAAACTGGTTTGCCGAAATCAACGACCAATTCCCCTTTCCGTTTTATCTGCTGCCCGACAGCGTAAATTGGAACTTGGCGATGTGGGCGGAGCTGGTTTTTCCGGTTTTGCTGCTTTTAGGATTGGCAACCCGTCTGTCTGCCTTAGGATTAATCATTGTAACGGGGGTAGCATGGGCGGCAGTCCATGCGGGTGCGGGTTATAATGTTTGCGACAACGGCTATAAAATGGCTTTGATTTATATCGTGGTTTTAATCCCGATTCTGCTTCAAGGCGCGGGCTGTTTATCGATGGATGCGCTGTTGAAAAAACGCTTCTGCCCGAAATGCCGCGTCGGAAATCAATAAAAAAGGTCGTGGAGCGGACTTTAAACGCGCCAACTCAAATTCTTAATCTGTTTAACTTGATACTTTAAAAAGGAAATCAATATGAAAAAAAATGTAGCCGCTGCCCTTGCAGGTGCTTTGTCTTTGTCTTTGGCTGCCGGCGTTGTTGCCGCTGACAAACCGGTAAGCAGCAAAGCAGGCGTTCAAAAATCTGCCCAAGGCTCTTGCGGTGCGGCTAAAGCTGCTGAAGGTTCATGCGGTGCCGCTGCTCCTAAAGCAGGCGAAGGCAAATGTGGCGAGGGTAAATGCGGTTCAACCGTGAAAAAAGCCCCCGCTAAAAACGCCAAAGCAGCAAAAGCCAAAGCTAAAGCAGTTGAAGGCAAATGCGGCGAAGGTAAATGCGGTTCTAAATAATTTAGAACAAAAAGCCGCATTTTATTGATAAATGCGGCTTTTTATCTGATTTTGACAGCAATTTCGTACCAAAACCGTCGGAACACCATCCAAAACGGAGCAACATCATGATTCAACACGCAGGCTTAGGCTACCGCCGCGACTTGGCGGAAGACTTCCTCTCGCTTTCAGACGACAGCCCGATACACTTTATCGAAGCCGCACCCGAAAACTGGCTGAAAATGGGCGGCAGAGCGCGCAAACAGTTTGACCGCGTGGCGGAACGGCTGCCGCTGGCGTTGCACGGATTATCCATGTCGCTGGGCGGACAAGCCCCGCTGGATACCGCCTTGATAGACGGAATCAAAGAAATGATGCGCCGTTACGATTGCACGTTTTTCTCCGACCATTTGAGCTACTGCCACGACGGCGGTCATCTCTACGACCTGTTGCCGCTGCCCTTCACCGAAGAAATGGTGCGGCATACCGCGCGGCGTATCCGAGAAGTGCAAGACCGATTGGGCTGCCGCATCGCCGTAGAAAACACTTCCTACTACCTGCATTCCCCGCTTGCCGAGATGAACGAAGTCGAGTTCCTCAACGCCGTTGCACGCGAGGCCGACTGCGGCATTCATCTCGATGTGAACAATATCTACGTCAACGCCGTCAATCACGGACTGTTGTCGCCAGAGGCTTTTTTAGAAAACGTTGACGCAGGGCGCGTGTGTTACATCCACATCGCCGGACACGATGTCGAAACGCCCGAATTATTGATTGATACCCACGGCGCGGCGGTTTTACCGACCGTTTGGGACTTACTTGAACTCGCCTACACCAAGTTGCCGACCATCCCGCCCACCCTGTTGGAACGCGATTTCAATTTCCCCCCTTTTGCCGAACTCGAAGCCGAAGTCGCCAAAATCGCCGAATATCAAACGCGCGCCGGAAAGGAATACCGCCGTGCAGCCTGAAACCTCCGCCCAATATCAACAACGCTTTGCCCAAGCCATACGCGAAGGCGAAGCCGCCGACGGACTGCCGCAAGACCGCTTGAACGTCTATATCCGCCTGATACGCAACAATATCCACAGCTTCATCGACCGCTGTTATACCGAAACGCCGCAATATCTCGACAGCGGAGAATGGGGTCGTCTGAAAGAAGACTTCATCCGAGACGCGCGCGCCCAAACCCCCTATTTCCAAGAAATCGCCGGCGAATTCCTCCAATACTGCCAAAGCCTGCCGCTTTCAGACGACCTCTTGGCACTGATGGACTTCGAACACACCCAACTGCTCGCCGAAGTCGCCCAAACCGACAACCAAGCCTCGCCCGCCGATTCAGACGATTTGGCGTACACCCTTTCTCCCGCTGCCTTCGTGCGCTGCTACCACTACGACGTTACCGACGAATTGCAGGCGGCAGAAACCGCTGTTTTGGTGTGGCGAGACAGTGAAGACGACGTGATGTACCAAATCCTCGACGATTTCGACGCATTATTGCTGGAAACGCTGGCAGACACGCCCACCTCCCTGAACGGCCTGCAAACCATGCTGGCAGAGTTCATGTCGTCTGAAAGCGGCTGGCAGGACGCATTAAGGCAAAAATGGGCAGATTGGCTGGAACAAGGCATTTTGGTTGCCACATCAGCCGAGGTCGTCTGAAATGATCGAATTGACGTAGTGAGCAGAAAATTCCTATAAAGGCACTATCCCCCCCTTCCCGAAGGAAAGGGCAGAGACAGGAATAAATCGAAATGTCGGCGGCCTTTACTGTTTTCAGACGACCTTTTTTATATTGGGGGTAAAGACCGATGAAAAGGCTTGGCAGGTCGTCTGAAAACGCGTAACCAGTTACTGAGAAACAAAAAAATGACGTCAATCATTTATGTATTTGATGACACGAATGCTCAGTATCAGCGTAAAATCAGAAGTTCACAGCCATAATTCATTCAATGCTGATACATTATGTCCCTACCCGAATTGACCGACGCCGAGCTTGCCGAATCCCGCAAGCTGCTCCTGCGTTTCGCCCGCATCCAGTTGCCCGACCGCCCCGATTTGGCGGAAGACCTTGTGCAGGAAACCATGCTTTCCGCCTATCGCGCTGCCGAAGGTTTCAAAGGAGATGCACAAGTGGGCAGCTGGTTGTTTGCCATTCTGAAAAACAAAATCACCGACTGCCTGCGCCAGATCAGACGGCAGCGCGAAGTATTCGCCACGCCTGCGGAAGAAATGTTGGACGAAGCCTTTGAAGAACGGTTTGCATCAGATGGGCATTGGACGGCGGACGGCCATCCGCAAACTTGGGCCTCGCCCGAAAAAACGTTGGATAACAAAGAGTTTCGTGAAATCCTGCAAACCTGCCTCTACCAAATGCCCGAAAACACCGCCCGCGTGTTTACCATGAAAGAAATCCTCGGCTTCTCATCCGACGAAATCCGCGAGCAATGCGGCATCAGTATGTCCAACTACCACACCATCATGCACCGCGCCCGCGAAACCCTGCGCCAATGCCTGCAAATCAAATGGTTCGGCAATGCAGAACATGCCGGTTAAGCCCGTTAGGAAAACACGATGAACAAATGCCGCAAAACCGCCTACCTGCTCTCCAAAAAACAGGACGAAACCCGCCTGACCGTTCCCGAACGCGTTTTTCTGGGCAGCCACCTGCTGATATGCCCCCATTGCCGCGAATATAAAAAACAACTCGATCTTATTCATAAAGCCATGAAAAAGATGTTTTGAGGCTGGCGGATAAGGTATAGTGGATTAAATTTAAATCAGGACAAGGCGACGAAGCCGCAGACAGTACAGATAGTACGACAGGGCGAGGCAACGACGTACTGGTTTAAAGTTAATCCACTATAAAAAGGTCGTCTGAAACCTGATGTAGAGTTTCAGACGACCTTTTTGCATGAAAGAAAATAGGGATTGATTGGTTTGAGCATGAGTTGGGATGAAATGGCGCGCCCATAAAAAGCCGGCTTTTTAAGCCAGGATTTTGAAATTGGGCAGGATTCGGGCGGATTTAAAGGCATGGCAAACAAGGTTCAAACCGTCCAATAAGCTGGAGGCTATAAGGAATGATTGCGTAGGTGTCAACATTTTCTGCCTTTTTTCAGAACAAAATATGACTTATGCCAATATTTGTTACTACAACCCACTACATTGGCGGGAACATGAAAATGATGTGTGTTAGAATTTTTTCAGCTGTTTTATAAAACAGTACCTTAACTAAAAAATTTAAGAAGGATAGAACATGAACAAATTACTAATTGCTGCGATGATGATGGCCGCTTTGTCGGCTTGTTCCCAAGAAGCCAAGCAGGAAACTAAGGAAGCGGCTTCTGCCGTAGCTTCCGAGGTTAAAGACGCTGCGGCTTCTGCTACCGATGCTGCTGCATCTTCCGCTCAAGCAGCGGCGAGCAAAGTAGAAGATACTGCCGCCAAAGCCGCATCAGAAGTAAAAGAAGCTCCTGCCTCTGAAGCCAAACCGGCAGAAAAAACAGAAGCTGCGCCTGCCGATGAGAAAAAAGATGCCTCGTCCGCCAAAGTGGACGGCAAAGCCGTTTTCGAAGCCAACTGTAAAATGTGCCACGGCGGTACCATCCCGGGCGCTCCGGTCGTCGGTAAAAATGATGATTGGGCTCCGCGCATCAAACAAGGCAAAGAAACCCTGCATAAGCATGCACTTGAAGGCTTCAACAGCATGCCGGCAAAAGGCGGCAATACCAACCTGAGCGACGACGAAGTCAAAGCGGCGGCTGACTATATGGCAAACCAATCCGGCGCCAAATTCTAAGCCGTACAAATCAAAACGCACCTTATTACAAGGTGCGTTTTTTTATGGGAAAACAGCCAAGCGTCGAGACGGTTCGGATTTGCTTTGATGGGAAACGGTATAAGATTAAGCTGAAATCAATGCGGTGTTGCTTTGCCTTGTCTTGATTCAAACTGACTTCGACCACTACACAGGAAGTTGAGGGAAGCTCGTCTGAAACATCATCCTGTTTTCAGACGACCTGATCTTTGATTAACGATGGCGCGGTCTGAATGTTAGAACTAAGGCAGAAAGGCAATAAAAAAGCTGAGTTTTTCAACTCAGCTTTTTAAATTTGGTGGGTCGTGAGCGATTCGAACGCTCGACCAACGGATTAAAAGTCCGCTGCTCTACCGACTGAGCTAACGACCCGATAAGCTGTGAATTTTATAGAAACAGATGAACAGTGTCAATGTTTTTCTGTATTTTTTCGGAACAAAATAGAACTTAAAGCACTGTTTATCGTCATATAGAAGAGATTATTAACATGATATGTGTTACAATTTTTCGAGCTGTTTATATAAAACAGCATTTTAACCAAAATCTTAACCAAAAATTCAAGAAGGATAGGACATGAAAAAATTACTGATTGCCGCAATGATGGCGGCTGCTTTGGCGGCTTGTTCCCAAGAGACCAAGCAAGAGACTAAGGAAGCGGCACAAGCCGTTGCGTCCGATGTTAAAAACACTGCAGCTTCTGCCGCTGATTCTGCTGCCTCTGCCGCTCAAGAAGCGAAAGACAAAGTCAAAGACGCTGCGGCTGATGCAAAAGAAACTGCCGATAAAGCCATGACTGAAACTAAAGAAGCTGCCGACAAAGCGGCTACCGATGTAAAAGAAGCGGCAGATAAAGCCGTTACCGAAACTAAAGAAGCGGCCGGTAAAGCCAAAGAAGCGGCTACCGATGCAGCCAAAGATTCTTTGAACAAAGCTGCTGATGCGACTCAAGAAGCTGCGGACAAAATGAAAGACGCTGCTAAATAATTTGTCGTGCTGACATAAAAAGGTCGTCTGAAAACCGAAGTTGGTTTTCAGACGACCTTTTGGTTTATATAGTGGATTAACTTTAAATCAGGACAAGGCGACGAAGCCGCAGACAGTACAGATAGTACGGAACCGATTCACTTGGTGCTTCAGCACCTTAGAGAATCGTTCTCTTTGAGCTAAGGCGAGGCAACGCCGTAATGGTTTAAAGTTAATCCACTATATAAACCTTGTTTACGCCTGCTCTATCGGGCTGTCTTCTTCCTGCCGCTCTTCTTCGTGTTCCGCGCTGTTGAGTAATTTCAACAGCTTTTCGGTTTTTTCCGAGTCTTCGCTGCGGAGGATTTTGGCGGTTTCGGTTTCGAGCAGGGCGGTGTTGCTGTGCAGGATGATGTTTTTGACGGGGAGCAGGTTGTTGGGGTTCATGGAGAATCGGCGCAGCCCCATACCCAGCAGCATCCGCGTGTAGGTGGTGTCGCCTGCCATTTCGCCGCATATGGAGACGCTTTTTTCCATGCGGTTGGCGGTGCGGATGATGTGCTGAATGGTTTTCAACACGGCGGGATGGCCTGGCTGGTAGAGGTGGCTGACGCTGTCGTCGCCGCGGTCTACGGACAAGATGTATTGGATCAGGTCGTTGGTGCCGATGGAGATGAAGTCGGTCAGTTTCAGGATGCTGCCGACGGTCATGGCGGCGGAAGGGATTTCAATCATGCAGCCGACGCTGACGGTGCCGAAGGTTTCGCCGCGTTCGGTAAGCTGGCGTTGGGCAGTGTCGAGGTGGATCAGGCATTGGCGCACTTCGGACAAGGAGGTAATCATCGGCCACATCATGCGCACGGGGCCGTGGACGGCGGCGCGGAGGATGGCGCGCATTTGGGTGCGGAACATGACCGGTTCGGCGAGGCACAGGCGGATGCCGGTGAGTCCGAGCGCGGGGTTGAGGCTGCCGTTGGGGGTGGAATTTTGACCGAACCAGCGGGGATTTTTGTCCACGCCCAAATCGACGGTGCGGATGGTGATGCTTTTGCCTTTCATTTTTTTCACAATCGCGCTGTACACTTCGTACTGCTCGTCTTCAGTCGGCATGGTGTCGCGGTTGAGATAGAGGAATTCGCTGCGGAAGAGTCCGACGCCGTCTGCGCCGAAGTTGTGCAGGGCTTTGATGTCTTCGGCAGATTCGATGTTGGCGAGCAGCTCGATGTTGATGCCGTCGGCGGTGGTGGCGGCGGTTTTTTTGAGTTTGTTGAGTTCGCGCTTGTGGAGGCGGTATTCGCGGGCGAGGCGGCGGTATTCGTTGAGGACGACTTCGTCCGGATCGATGATAAGGACGCCGTTGATGCCGTCAACGATGACGGTTTCGTTTTCGGTAATGAGCCTGCGGGCGTTGTGCAGCCCGATGACGGAAGGGATGTCGAGGCTGCGGCCTAAGATGGCGGTGTGGCTGGTCGGGCCGCCGACGTCGGTAACGAAGGCGGTGATGCGCTGCTCTTTAAAGAGGACGGTGTCGGCGGGCGAGAGGTCGTGGGCGATCAGGATGGTGTCTTCAAACAGGCCTTCGTTGAGGTTTAAGTCGTTGCTTTGCCCGACGAGGTTGTTGTGGATGCGGCGGACGACTTGCAGCATGTCTTGTTTGCGTTCGCGCAGGTAGTCGTCTTCGATGTTGTCGAACTGGGCGGCGAGCTTGTCGCTTTGCTGTTTCAATGCCCATTCGGCGTTGATTTTTTGTTCTTTTAAAATATCGACGGGTTCGCGCGAGAGGGTAACGTCGGTCAGCAGCATGAGGTGCAGCGAGATGAACGCGCCCAATTCGGTCGGGGCGTTTTCGGGAATCGCGCTGCGCAGTTGTTCCAACTCTTTGCGTGTGGCTTTGATGGCGGCGTCGAAACGGGCGGCTTCGGCGTCGATGAGGTCGTCTGAAACGTCGTATTGCGGCACTTCCGCCGTGCCGCGCGTAATCAGGTGGGCTTGTCCGATGGCGATGCCTTTGCCCGCGGCGACACCGTGCAGCACGATACTCATTATTCGCCCTCGCCGAAGTAGTCATTGATTAAGTCGGTCAATGCCTTCATAGCGGCGACTTCGTCCAAGCCGTCGGTTTCCAGCTCGATGATTGTGCCTTTGGCGGCGGCGAGCATCATTAAGCCCATGATACTTTTGCCATTAACACGGCTTCCGTTTTTCGTTACCCAGACTTCGCTTTGAAACTGAGACGCAGTTTGGGTGAATTTGCTGGAAGCGCGGGCGTGGAGTCCGAGTTTGTTGATGATTTCGATTTGTTGTTTTTGCATGTTCGGCTTTCGGGTGTGCGGGGTCGTCTGAAAACGGGTCAGTCGGGTTAGACGGCTTCGGCGTGCTGTTTGCACACCAAATCTTCCGGTTCGGCGGTGATGGCGAAAATGCCTTTGACGGCGGCCTCCCTGACCGTTTCAGTGAAGGCGGCGAGGTCTTCCGCCATGGGCGAGTATTGGGTCGCTTTAATCATCATCGGCGCGTTCAGTCCGGTCAGGATGGCGGATTTGCCCGCGCGAACCAGCCTGCGGGCAGCGTTGCACGGCGTCGCGCCGAAGATGTCGGTCATAATCAATACGCCGTGGTTTTCAGGAAACTCTTGCAGCGCGGCGATGGCGTTGTTGATGATGTCGTTTTGGTCTTCGTCAGGCTCCACGCCGAGAATGCGGATGTTTTCCGGCATGCCCGTCGGGAAGAAATGATGGGTCAGGCTGCGATAGGCTTCGCCTACTGCCTCGTGGGTAATGATTAAAAGGTTGATCATGATGTGTTCTCTGATGATTTTATTCGGCCGGTGTGGGCGAAAGTATCGTCCGTTCACCCGCCACATAGCGCGATATGGTGGCACAAAGGTCGTCTGAAAAGGTTTTCAGACGACCTTTTTTAATCTTGTCTCAGCCTTGGTTGAGCGCGTAAATCTCGCCCAAATTGCGCCAGCAGCCCGCCGCGTCCATACCGTAGCCGAAGACGTAGCGGTTGGGAACATCCAGCCCGACATAATCCGCCTTGGTCGGTTTTTCCTTGTCGATCAACTTGTTGGCAAACACGGCCGCACGGCAGCTCGCCGCGCCCATTTCCAAGAGCTTGGACTGAATCGCCGACATCGTGTGTCCCTCGTCCAAAATATCGTCCAATACGACCACATGACGGCCCCGAATCTGCTCCGGGTCGGGCATCCGTTTCCAGTTGAACGCGCCGCCCGCCAGCTTGTCGCCGTAACGAGAAACATGAACATAATCAAAGTCCAACGGAAAGCGCAACAGCGGCAGCAACTGCCCCGTAAACACCACCGCCCCGCCCATTACAGGCAGCAGGAGCGGATATTTATCCCCCAAGTCGCGCGTAATCTCGTCCGCCACTTTTTGCAGCGCGGCACGGCATTGGTCTTGGTCGAACAAAAGCTCGGCATTATCAAGCATGGCTTGGGTTTCAAGGCGTTTGGTTTCTAAATCGATCATGGTAAACGGGGAAATCAGTTGGAAAAAAGGAAATTATAAACCCAAAACGGGCTGAGGTCGTCTGAAAACAGAGAAGCGGGTTTTGCCATCGCTTTCAATACACCGCCTAGCTATCAGTTGCAGTAGCAGTAGGTCGGATTCTTGAATCCGACGGCCTTTGGGATAGCAGGCTTTTGTCGGATACAAGTATCCGACCTACGGCCGGTTCGGCATTGCTGCGTAAACCAAGCTACTTATTCGGCGGATTAATCGGCAGCGTCGAGCGGGAGACTTTGACGTCGGGGCATTTTTCTTTCATCTGATAGCGGAACACTTCTGTCTTGCGTTGATTGCCGGTTTTTTCGTAATTCGTGCCCAAAATCACCTCGTCCGCCAGATTCCGTATATCGGCGTAAGGGACATAGACGGATTGGGTGGTCTCGCAATATTCGATTTCATTCGGATCTATCGGCTTGATGACCAGCAGGCGGAACTCTTCTTCGTCGCGGAAAGCAAAGTCTTTAAACAGATAGCGGATGTATTCCAAGGCTTCTTTATCGTCGTCGCTGACGGTGGATGTATTGAAAAACCCGATAAGCTCTTCCAGCGCTTCTTTTAATTTTCCCAAGCGGAACTGATGCCAGTCTTCATTGCCGACGGGTTTCAGGCGGATACCGAATTTCAGTTTTTCTTGAGGAAGAAGCCATATCCCACATTTCTTTTCAGCAATATATTCATCTTTGTAAGCGATATAAGCAACTTGATAAAGCGGCAGCTTTTCGTATTCATCATTCCAAAAACCGGCTTCCGGTAGGTCGTCTGAATCTTTCTCTAATTTTTTGGACAGGCTGCGGAACGGGACCGAAACATCCGCTTCCCTCAGCCAATCGCCGTTTTTATTGAATACCAGACAGCAGCCCGAAGCCTCCACGCCACCTTCTTTGCCATACAGGCGGAACTGGTTCAAATCGTTGACGCGGCTGGAGAAGCAGGTAAAAAAAGCATTGTGGGACGCGCCATCCGCTTTGTTTTCCAACTCCAAATCCTGCTGGTTTAGCAAGTCCAGTAGTGCCCTGCCTTCAGACGGATCGTTCATATAGGTCGAGCTGCCGAGCCGCATCGGACTGGCGGTTTCGTTGCCGCCGATGCCGAATAATTTCTGGCATACATGGGGTGAGGTGTAATGCGCCATCGGGGTGAAACCCAACTCTATCGGCGTGATATGGAGAACCGCCAACACGGTTGAAACGGCATCTTTCAGTGGTGAAGTTTCTCCCTTGAAAAGCGATTCCTGTGTCTCTTGCTTTTTCTTTTCAAAATAGGAATTCCAATCCCCATTGAGATAATCGACATCTCTTAAACTTTGATGGATTCTTTTTTCTATTCTTTTTTTTGCTTTATCACTTAATTGTGATAATTGTGTGTAAGCGGCCAAAAGATATTTACCAGCTTGTTTCTTGAAAAGTGCTTCCGCTTTATCCTTATTTTTAATTCTTTTAACCTGTCCAACATAACAACGACCAAGCCCAAATTGAGCAAATATTTGTTGCTGAATGCGACTTTGTTTATCTTCCAGTTGTCCGGCAAGTCGTAACTGTCGTTTGAAAAATGCAGCGGCTTGCTTGAACGATTTACCTGCATTGTTCATATCCTTGGCTCTTATGGCTTGTTCGAAATGACAAACGCCAAACCAAAATAGGACATTAGTTTGTTCCTCAATGCGGATTTGTATATCTTCCAATTGTTTAGCAAGTGTCCATATTTCCTCATTATATTTGACTGCTCGTCCGAATAAGCTATTTGTCTTGCCCGTATCCTTGGATCTCTTTATATGTTCGAAATAACAATGGACAAGCCAAGATTTGGCGTTGATTTGCACCTCAATGCGTTCTTGTTCATCTGTCAGTTGATCGGTAAGCCGAAGCATATTTTGGTAGTGTTCATCGGCGTCTTTTAACAATTTTTCTGCTTCATCTGTATCCTTGGTTTTCTTAGCCAGCTCAAGATAACAACAGCCAAGCAAAAGTTGGGCTAAAATTTGTTCCCTAATCTGAATGTTTTTATCAATAATTCCGGCCAAAAACTGATCTAACCTTCTAATTACTTCAGTGTATTTGCCATCATCAAATAACTTATTGCATTCAATAAAAAAATCATTCACATCCATCATTTATCCCTTTATCAAACCAATCCATTAAAAAACAATCAGGCGGAAATTGTACATGATAATAATCAATTAACTTACTCCGATACGTTGTTTACCTTCTGCCGTCATTCCCGCCCCCACCTACGCGAAGACAGGCTACGGCGGGAATTCAGGATGCGGAATTGAGGAAACCTTTTTGCCCGATAAGTTTCCGTGCGGATAGGACTGGATTCCCGCCTGCGCGGGAATGACGGGGCTAAAGGGAATGACGGGGCTAAATAAGCTGCTGTATCAAAAGTTAAATTATCCGCGATATACCAAAGCTCCCTCTTTCCCCCCAAATCAGAAAACCGATTCAGTATCCATCCATCTTTATAAAAAGGTCGTCTGAAAACCCAAAAATCCGGTTTTCAGACGACCTTCTAATCATCCGCTCTTACCTGTCCGTCCTGACCCGCACAAACGTCGCAAATTTCGGCGTGCCTTTTTGCGTGAAGCCGCGGTAGCGGTATGTGATGACCGAGCCGATTTTGGGCGGGTTGTCGCGGTCTTTGTCTTTGAAGCCGCTGCCGATGCGGAATTCGCCGTGTCGGTTTTTGCAGCCGACCGCGCCCAGCCGTCCGGCGTTGCGCCCTTTGCCTTCATAATGCCGCGTTACCGTGCATTCGTCGTCGTATTGGCTTTTGAGCTTCAATAATTGGCTGCTCCTGCCGCCGCTGTAACGCAATTCGGGTTGGCGCAGCATCACGCCTTCGCCGCCTTGCGCTTCGATTTGTTTCAAAAAATCCATCGCGTGCTGCCGGTCGCGCACTTTGGTTTGCGGGATGATGGTGATGGGCGCGTTCGGATGCGTTTTCAGCCATTGCGTTGCGACGGCGAGGCGTTGGTAGAGGTTGCCCTGCGCTTTGGGTACATCGAAAACGTGCAGGCGGATGCCGCGCCAATCGCCGGAAGACGAGCGCACGGCGGCGGAAATCTGTTCAAACTGCCCGCGCCCGCTATACAGCTCGCCGTCGAGCGGATAGGGCGGGAACTGCGCGGTAAAGCCTTTGGGCGGTGTAAACGCGTAGCCCTGCCTGCTGACCAGTTGCCGCCCGTCCCAATACGCGCGCACGCCGTCGAGCTTCTCGCTCATCGCCCAGCCCGCAATCTCTTGGTCTTTATATTCCTGCGCCAGCATCAAATCTGCGCCGAGCGCCGTTTGGATGAAAAAAGCGGCAAAAATCGGTATCATGCCTTGCATTGAAGTTCTCATAAACGTTCCAATAATGTGAGTGATTATTTCAAATATAATAATGATACCGCATAAACAGACCGAAGGTCGTCTGAAAACATCGTTTCAACGAAGTTCAAGCCCCGTCCAACCACTACCCAAGGAATCCCGCCTCATGGCACTTCAAGCCGAAATCATTGCCGTTACCCCTTTCCGCCAAAACTGCACCCTTTTGTGGGATGACGAAACCCGTGAAGCCGTCCTGACCGATGTCGGCGGCGACGTTCCCTACCTGCTGCAAGAGCTGGACGCGAAAAATCTCACCCTGACCGCCATTTGGCTGACCCACGGACACCTCGACCATGCCGGCGGCGTGGTGGAATTGCGCGAACACCGCCCCGTCCCCGTCATCGGCCCTCATGCAGACGACGGTTTCCTGCTGCAAGCCCTGCCCGAAACGACCGCCCAATACGGCTTTCCCGTTTCCCCCGCGTTCGAGCCGACCCGTTGGCTGACTGAAGGCGAAACGCTCAAGGTCGGCAGCCACGCCTTCCAAGTCCTGCACATCCCCGGCCACACGCCCGGCCACGTCGTTTTCTACTGCGCCGAAGCAGGGCTGCTCATCGCAGGCGACGTATTGTTTTACGAAACCATAGGTAGAACCGACTTCCCGCGCGGCAACCACGCCGATCTCATCCATAATATCCGCACCAAATTGTTCGTCCTGCCCGAAGACACGCGCGTCATCGCGGGACACGGCAGGATGACCGACATCGGGCATGAAAAACGGCACAATCCGTTTTTTTAAATCCTGAAAGCGAAAGGTCGTCTGAAACACGGATAAGCGTTTCAGACGACCTTTTTATAGAAAATGAGTAAAATACGATGGAATACACTTCAAAGGAAATTCGTAATATGAAAACCGCGCATGAAACATTAGCTGAGTTCATTCAAAAAATGAAAGATTATGAATTGTATTGGGGAGGGCTTACTCAAAAAAGTTTGGATGAAGGTACTTTTTTTGAAATTGATGAAGATGAAAACTGTAAAAAACAATCTGATGAAATCAAAAAAATACACCAACAATTTTTATCTAAAAAAGCTTTATCTTTAAAGCAAGCTAGACAAGAAGCCCCTGATTTTGGAATGCCACCAGAATATAACCAAACCATTACAGCCGAACGGAAAATCAGTGATAAAAAATATGAAATAGATGTGTTGAGTGAAAGAGGGGAAAAGAAAACCTATACGCTGGTTTTGGAAGGCGGGGAATGGAAAATCGATCAAATGGGTTTTATGTATTACGATAAATGGAAGAAGTCCCGCCAATTGTTTTGAATAGACGATAACTTGTCATCGGTTGGTTTAAGAATCAATACCTTGATAAAGTTGATTGAAGGGCTGGTTCCCGGAAAATTTGTTTTCTTAAAAAGGTCGTCTGAAAAGTCCAAAATCTTTTTCAGACGACCTTTGACGACTTTGACCGCGCTCAAACCTGCTGCGCTCCGCCCATGCTGCCCGATATGAAATAATTTATTTAAAAATAAAAGGATAGCCTTGTATAGTGGCTTAACTTTAAACCAGTACGGCGTTGCCTCGCCTTAGCTCAAAGAGAACGATTCTCTAAGGTGCTGAAGCACCAAGTGAATCGGTTCCGTACTATCTGTACTGTCTGCGGCTTCGTCGCCTTGTCCTGATTTAAATTTAATCCACTATATTTTGCCTGAGGTCGTCTGAAAACCTGCGCTTTGCAAACCTGTGGTTTAGGATTAGTATAACTATACCAATTTATCCCAAATCCATTTCAAATCATTCACTTCGGAGAGATTCCATGAGCTACACGGCCCCTGTAAACGAATTGCGTTTCGGCATCCGCGTGCACGGCAGGTTGGACGAAATCCTGCAACTGCCCCATGCGGAAGGTTTGGATGCGGAAACGGTGGATGCGGTGCTGGACGAGGCGGCGCGGTTTGCGTCGGAGCAATGGGCGGACACCAACCGCACCGGCGATTTGCACGGCGCGGGTTTTTCAGACGACCTGATCACCACCCATCCGGATTTGGCGCATGCCTACGATGATTTCTGCGAAGCGGGCTGGGCGGGTTTGCGCGCGCCGGCGGAGTTTGGCGGGCAGGGGCTGCCGGCGGTCGTGTCGGCGGCGTGTGAAGAGATGTGGTGCGCCGCCAACCTCGCCCTGTCGCTGATGCCGATGCTGACGCTGGGGGCGGTGGATGCGCTGTTCAAACACGGCAGCGAGGAGCAGAAACAGACCTACCTGCCGAAAATGTGCAGCGGCGAATGGGCGGGAACGATGAATTTGAGCGAACCGCAGGCGGGTTCGGATTTGAACCATATCGCCACCCGCGCCGTGCCGAAAGAAAACGGCGCGTATGCCCTCAGCGGTCAGAAAATCTTCATCACTTGGGGCGATCAGGAAATGACGGAAAACATCGTCCATCTGGTGCTCGCGCGCCTGCCCGATGCCGCGCCGGGCGTGCAGGGCGTGTCGATGTTTATCGTGCCGAAATATTTGGTGAACGCGGACGGCAGCTTGGGCGGACGCAACGGCGTGCGCGCCATCGGCATCGAACACAAGCTCGGCATACACGCCAGCCCGACCTGTACGATGGAGTTCGACAATGCCGAAGGCTATCTGGTCGGCAGGGCGGGCAAGGGTTTGGCGTATATGTTTACCATGATGAAAACCGCGCGGCTGAACGTCGGCATCGAAGGCCACGCCGTCGCCGAACGCGCCTACCAAAACGCGCTCGCCTATGCGAAAGAACGCGTGCAGGGACGCGACGAAGCGGACGGTTCAGACGACGTGGCGATTATCCGCCATCCCGACGTGCGCCGTATGTTGTTGATACAAAAGGCAACGCTCGCCGCCCAACGCGCCCTGTATCTGCGCGCCGCCGCCCTGACCGATTTTGCCGCCGCCTGCCCCGACAACGTATTGCGCAAAGAAGCGGAGCGCGAACTGGATTTCCTGATTCCCATCGTCAAGGCTTGGCCGACCGACAACGGCGTCGTCCTGACCAACCTCGCCATTCAGATTTACGGCGGCGCGGGTTACGTCGAAGAAAGCGGCGTGGCGCAATACCTGCGCGACGTGCGGATTACGCCGATTTACGAAGGCACCAACGGCATACAGGCCGCCGATTTGGCAGGGCGAAAAACCACCGGCAAAAACGGCGCGCTGCCTTTGAAGCTGCTCGCCGAAGGCAAAGGGCTGGCGGACAAACTCGCCGCAGTCGAACCCGCCGTCGCGCAGCAACTGGCGCAAGCCATTGAAACGGCGGAACAAAGCGTCGCCCGCATGGTCGGATACGCCGACCGTCCCGCCCTCGCCTCCGCCGCGTCCAACGCCTACCTGCAACAAATGGGGCTGACGCTCGGCGCCATCGGACTCGCCCGCGCCTACCTTGCCGCCGAAGCTGCCCAAACGGAAGACGCCGACGGCTTCGGCAGCGGTTTCTACGCCGCGCAGCAACACAACGCCCGCGTCTATTGCGCCCACGTCCTGCCGCAGGTTTACGCCTGCGCCGCGCAGATTGAAAACGCGCAGGCATTGCTGGATGTGCCGTTAGAACTTTATTGACGGATACGGGTTTGAAAAGAGGTCGTCTGAAATCGGATTTTGGGTTTCAGACGACCTTCTTTTGTCAGCGTTAGCGTGGATTGAAGCAGAACGCCTGAGTCGAATTGAGCCATCTGTCCGATCGGGCATTGGACGGAAATGGAAAGGAAACAGGCTTGCCGCCGCGTAAAAAGGTCGTCTGAAAACGTTTTAACGCCATTCGTTAGACGTTTTCAGACGACCTTTTATAGTGGATTAACTTTAAACCAGTACGGCGTTGCCTCGCCTTAGCTCAAAGAGAACGATTCTCTAAGGTGCTGAAGCACCAAGTGAATCGGTTCCGTACTATCTGTACTGTCTGCGGCTTCGTCGCCTTGTCCTGATTTAAAGTTAATCCACTATATTTATTCCGCCAAACCGTTCAGCCTTTCGGATAAAACCGCACCACATTTTCTCCTTCGGGCAGCGTCAGTTTCTTCACGGCATGGCCGTACACGGTTTCGAGCGTGACGGTCAGACCGCCTTCGGTTTCAAAAATCTTATCCACAAACGCATCAGCCGCTTGGGCGTCGCTGAATTTTAAGGCGTGCCATAGCCCTAAGGTTTCCATGTCCTGCCGGAACGTCGCCGCCTTGCGGTAGCTCAATTCGAGCTTGGCGGTATCGGTAACGGGGTCGTAGAAACCGTTGTCGGCAAGCATGTCGCCGAGGTCGTGCATATCGATTAAGGTCGGCGTTTCACACGTTATCCCCGCGTCTTTCAGACGACCTGTCAGCTCGGTCAGGCTGTCGCGGCCGAAATGGGTGAAGAATAATAAACCGTCTGTTTTCAAAGCGTTTGCCCAGTTTTTGAGGACGGGCAGGATTTCGTCCGCGCGGGGCAGGCTGAGGTTCGCCCACAACATATCGGCAGAGGCTTCGGGCAGCGGGTCGGTCAGGGCTTGGCAGTGTTGCGGGACGGTTTTGCCGGTGAGCTTTTGCCAAAAACCGCTTTTGCGCGCGGCTGCGGCGGTTTGGAGGAAATCGGCGCGCGGGTCGTATTCTTCGAATACAGTGTTCGGATAGCGCGCGGCAAGCAGGCTGCGGCTGATGTCCGCGTCCGCACCGACCAGCAGGATGCGTTTGGGCGCGTTGCGGACGATTTGCAGCCGCTCGTCGGTGTCTTGGGCGAGATGGCGGTGGATTTGCCAGAGTTTGTCTTGGGGGTTCATGTTTCAGACGACCTTTTTCTTCTTTTTGAAGGGTGGGTTTGCGTGCCGCCATTTAGGGTGTACAAGAATGGCGGTATGGATTTCTTTTAATTTCAATCGACTATATTAAAAAACAGCAACTGCCGCACTCGGTTATCTGCTTCTTCTTTTGTCCGGCGGAAGAGGATGGCTCTATTTTATTCCGTACATCCAAAACCACCCCCATCCTAACCTTCCCCCGCCGGACGGGGGAAGGGACAAGGCTGTCGTTGCGGCAGCGCGGCGTCGTTCCCGCCGACGGATTTCACACTCTGAAGCCTCGTCATTCTTTAAGTTTTGGATTCACACCTGAACGGAAACAGCGGCACAAGGTTTTCAGACGACCTTTTCGACAAAGCCGCGGTAACGTTCGGCAAATTCATCTGCGTGGCTTAAAAACGGGGCGTGTGCCGCTTTTTCCATCAAGACCAATTCGCTGTCCGCCAGGTGGCGGTTGAGGTATTCGCCCATGCGCGGCGGGGTGATGGCGTCTTTTTGTCCGAACACTAAAAGCGATGGGGCTTGGATGCTCGAAAGCAGGGGGCGGGCATCGGCTTGGTTGACGGCATCCAACGCGGCTTGCAGGGCGGGCGGTGCGCCGTGGCGGGAGAGGTCGGGCAGGATGTTGCCGATGATTTCGGCGGCGTTTGGTGTATGCAGCAACTGTAATTGTAGAAACTGTTTGATATGTTTGGCATAATCCTGCCGAAACGCGCCGACCATCTTGCCCAAAGCGGGATTGGACAGGCCTTCGGGGTAGTCCGCGTCGGCGGTCAGGCGGGCGAAACTTGCGGTCAGGCAGAGCGAACGGACTTTGTCGGGACGGCGTGCGGCGAGATGGAGCGCGACCAAGCCGCCGAGCGACCAACCGAGGATGTGGGCTGGTGTGTCGATTTCTTCGGCGAAGGCTTCGGCAATGGCGGCGATGTTGAAGTTTTCGGCAAAGGGCGCGTCGCCGTGTCCGGGCAGGTCGAGGGCGCGGATGTCCCAATCGGCAGGCAGGCGCGGGATGAGGTCGTCGAAGACGTGGCGGTTCGCTGCCCAGCCGTGTATCAGATAAACTTTTTTGGCGGAGTGTGGCATGGCTGTTTTCTCTATGGATGTGTTTTCTTGGTGGCGCAATGCGGGATGGCGGAACAAAAGCCGTTGCGTATTATGCCACGCCTTGGTTTCAGCGTGCGAAACCCGACCGTATGGCGGTTTTTGCGACGGCTGTGCGGCGGACTTGGAAGAATTTTTTACGGACGCGGCAAACAGTTGCCCTTTGTGTTTCCGCCCGATACAGGGCGGGGCGGTGTGCGGCGGCTGCCAGAAGAAGCCGCCGGCATTTGAGCGGATGTGGGCTTCGCTGTATTATGAGCCGCCCGTAAGCAGTATGATACGCGCGTTGAAGCATTTGGCAGACCTCGGCATGAGCCGTCCGCTGGCGGAACTGATGCGCCGCCATGCGCCCGACTGGCTGGAAACGGAGCATTTTGATTTTGTGCTGCCCGTGCCGTTGAGCAAGGAAAGGCGGCTGCATCGCGGCTTCAACCAAAGCGAGGAATTGGCGGATATTCTGTCCGAACATTACGGCTGGACGCTGTTGCCGCGACGGACGGTTTTCAGACGACATCGCGAGCCGCAAAGCACGCTGAAAAGCGCAGACAGGGTGCGCAATATAAAAAATGCTTTTGAAATCAATGGTCATATCTCGAAAAACTGTAATATTTTGTTAATCGACGATGTGTTCACCACCGGCTCGACGCTGAACGAATTGGCGCAGACGCTGAAAAAATCAGGCGCAGGCAAGATTTTTTGCTGGAGTTTGGCGCGTCCGCCAATGAAAAAATAGCTTAAAGTTTTTGACACCTACGGAACATTTCGGCATTATGCCGCTCTATAAGTGATTGATTTATATGTTTACCATAGTTTTGTACCAACCCGAAATCCCGCCCAATACGGGCAATATCATCCGATTGTGCGCCAACACCGGAGCCGATTTGCATCTGGTCAAGCCGCTCGGTTTTCCGCTGGATTCGGCAAAAATGAAACGCGCAGGTTTGGATTATCACGAGTTTGCAAAACTGACGGTACACGAGAATTTCGAAGATTGTCTCAAAGCCTTGGAAGGGCGCCGCATTTTCGCGCTGACCACCAAAGGCAAAACCCGTCCCAACGAAGTTTCCTTTGTTGAGGGCGATGTCTTTTTGTTCGGTCCCGAGACACGCGGCCTGCCCGCCGAAATCCTCGACACCCTGCCCGAAGGGCAAAAGCTGCGCCTGCCCATGAAGCCCGGCAGCCGGAGTATGAATCTTTCCAACACTGTCGCCGTGATTCTGTTTGAAGCATGGCGGCAAAACGGTTACGCAGGCGGTGTATAACATCCGCAAGGGAGTCTCCCTGAGCCGTTTGACAAAAACCAAGGCGGATACTGTTTAACAGCTTGGTTTTTGTCAAACTGCCAATACGTCGTCTGAAACCGCCTGGGAGCCATCCCGCCGCGTTATCAACTCTAGAACGGACTACGTTTTGACTTTATCTAAAACCACCCTTTTCTCCACCCTAACTGCTGTTGCAATCAGCATCCTTTCCATTCATTCCGCCTCAGCCGACTCCATCGTCCGCGCCGAGAAGCTGAGTTCCTCAGCAAACCGCAGCTACAAAGTCGCCGGCAAACGCTACACGCCGATGACCAAAGTATCCAACTTCAGCCAAACCGGCAACGCCTCATGGTACGGCAGCCAGTTCCACGGCCGTAAAACCTCCAGTGGCGAGCGTTACAATATGAACGCCCTGACCGCCGCCCACAAAACCCTCCCCATTCCCAGCTACGCCCGTGTGACCAACACCAAAAACGGTAAAAGCGTCATCGTCCGCGTCAACGACCGCGGTCCTTTCCACGGCAACCGTGTGATCGACGTGTCCAAAGCTGCCGCCCAACAATTGGGTTTCATCAACCAAGGCACGGCACATGTCAAAGTCGAGCAAATCGTTCCGGGTCAAAGCGCCCAAGCCTACAACGGCCAAGACATTTTCGTCGATTTGAAATCCTTCGGTACCGAGCGCGAAGCGCAAGCCTATATGAACCAAGCTGCGGTAAACCTTTCTTACGGCAAAATGAATCCGAAAGTTTCCATGGAGAAACGCGACTACGAATACGTCGTCAAAATGGGTCCGTTCACCTCGCAAGAACGTGCCGCCGAAGCCGAAGCCAAAGCACGCGGTCTGATTCAGGCAGCTTCGCTGTCCCTCTAAGCCGCATCCGTGTTTTCAGACGACCTGTTGCAAGACAGGTCGTTTTGTATTGAAGCTAGGTACAAAGCCGTCGTATCCTTGCCTCCTTTCCCTTATATAGTGGATTAAAATTGCAATGATACGGCGTTGCCAACGCCCTTATGTACTACCCGTAAACGGCGGGCGTTGCCGCCTTGTCTCATTTTTATTTTAATCCACTATAATTCCCCGCTTCTCAACCAAAGGAATCCCCACCATGTCCCTCCCACCTTGCCCGCAATGCCAATCCGAATACACCTACGAAGACGGCAGCCAATACATCTGCCCCGAATGCGCGTTTGAATGGACGGAAAACGACGGCGAAGCCGCCGAAGAAACCCTGAGCGTCAAAGATGCCAACGGTGCCGTGTTGCAAGACGGCGACACCGTCGTCCTGATTAAAGACCTCAAAGTCAAAGGCAGCTCCATGGTCATCAAGCAAGGCACCAAGGTAAAAGGCATACGCCTGCAAGAAGGCGACCATAATATCGGTTGCAAAATCGACGGCAGCGCGATGAATTTGAAATCAGAGTTTGTCAAAAAAGCATGATGTTGGTATAATAATTGTTGGTGGGTCGCTAGGCCGACCTGAAAACCGTTTGTAAAGCTACTTGTCTCCGTAAGGGTTGCTTTCAAACGGTTTTCGCCTTTTTCGGCAGGAGGAAATAGGCGTTGCACCAATTGACGGCAGCGCTATTTCGTCCGCCACATCAAACAAAGGTCGTCTGAAACCTGTTGTCGGTTTCAGACGACCTTTTTCATGGTTCGGCAAAATGGCTGTGTCGAATATAGTGGATTGAATTTAAATCAGGACAAGGCGACGAAGCCGCAGACAGTACAGATAGTACGGAACCGATTCACTTGGTGCTTCAGCACCTTAGAGAATCGTTCTCTTTGAGCTAAGGCAAAGCAACGCCGTACTGGTTTAAAGTTAATCCACTATAAAAACGCATCCGCAGGCATTTTGCCGTATCAGGATTTTTCGTTATCGGACTGTTGCCCGATTTGGCTTAGTCCAACAACGCGTCCACAAAAGCGCGCGCGTCAAACGGGCGCAAATCGTCTATGCCTTCGCCCACGCCAATGTAGCGGACGGGGACGGGGCGGTCGGAGGCAAGCGCGGCGAGGATGCCGCCTTTTGCCGTGCCGTCGAGTTTGGTCACAATCAGACCGGTCAGTCCTAACGCTTCGTCAAAGGCTTTGACTTGGTTGACGGCGTTTTGCCCGATGTTGGCATCGAGGACGACGATGATTTCGTGCGGCGCGTCGGGCATTGCTTTTTGCAGCACGCGCTTCACTTTTTTGATTTCTTCCATCAAATGAAGCTGCGTGGGCAGGCGGCCGGCGGTGTCGGCAAGCACGATGTCGATGCCGCGCGCTTTGGCGGCTTGGACGGCATCGAAGCAGACGGCGGCGGAATCGCCTGTGGTTTGCGAAATGACGGTAACGTTGTTGCGTTCGCCCCA
This sequence comes from Neisseria sicca, assembly GCF_014054945.1. Lineage (NCBI taxonomy): Bacteria > Pseudomonadati > Pseudomonadota > Betaproteobacteria > Neisseriales > Neisseriaceae > Neisseria > Neisseria sicca. The sequence goes on from NZ_CP059566.1 coordinate 2,289,759, forward strand.
TGCCTGAAGCTGCTCGCGGGCGGCGGCGCGGAAGGTGTCGCCTGCGGCAAGCAGCACGGATTTGCCCTGAGCTTGGAAATATTTGGCGAGTTTGCCGATGGAAGTGGTTTTACCCGCGCCGTTGATGCCCGCCAACATGATGACGAACGGCTCTTTCGTGTCGGGCAAGACCAGCGGTTTTTCCAACGGCTTAATCAAGTCGTACAAAGCTTCTTTCAATGCGCCGCGCAACTCGTTGCCGTCTTTCAGCCCCTTGAGGCTGACGCGGTTGCGCACGTCTTTCATCAGATATTCCGTCGCTTCCATGCCCATGTCGCTGGTAATCAGCACGGTTTCCAGCTCTTCGTACAAGTCTTCGTCGATTTGCCCGCCGCCGAACACGCCCGCCAGCGATTTCGCCATTTTGTCGCGCGATTTGGTCAAACCCTGTTTCAAACGCGCCGCCCAGCCGAGTTTGGGTTCGGTTTCGGACGGTTCAGAGGTTTCAGACGACGTTGCGACGGCTGTATTTTCAAAGGCCGGTACGGAATGTTCTTCGGATGTTGTCGGCGCGGCTTCAGCTTGGGTTTCGACGGCTTCTGCGGTTTCAGACGACCCTTCGCTGACCGCTTCATGGACGTGTTCTACCGCTGCGGAAACATTTTCGGCAACGGTTTCGCTGACCGCTTCCACGCGTTCTTCCACTTTTTCGACCGTTTCAGACGACGTTTCGCCGACTGCCTCGCGGACGTGTTCGACCGTTTCGGAAACATGTTCAACCACAGTCTCGCAGATTTCTTCGGTGCGCTCTTTGGCACTTTCTACCGCCGTTTCAACTGCCGCCGTCAGCTCTTCCGCTTTTTCGCCGATGTTTTCCTGAACCGTTTCAAGCGTTTGCGAAACGGCAGCTTCAGCGTTCTCTACGGCTTCGGCGGCGGTTTCCTGAATGCGGGTTTCTTCTTGAGCTGGCGTTTCCTGTTTTTTCTTGCGGCGGAAGAAGCTGAACATTGAATTTTCCTTTTAATTTTAGAAACTTGAAATAGGGGGTATTGTAGCGTATTTTGCGCGGCAAGGTCGTCTGAAAACGTGATAATCGAATAAGGTTTGCTGACGTGTTCCGCGGATGGAAGTACAATACCCGTCTTCTCGGTTTCTGCTATTCGGAGTGCCGCATCGTCCTCAAGTGGAATAAGGTCGTTTTACTCCGTATCGTTTTGATTTTTAAAAGGTAAGCCAAAATGAAAAGAATATTTTTTACCATCCTGTTTTTGTCTACGGCTGCCTATGCCAGCCACACCTATTCATCAGACAAGTTGACTTGCACATACCAAGATTTGACCGCCCCAAACAGCCAACCGCAAACAACGGCTTGCAGCAGCCTGGCTTGGGAAAGCGCACAAGTCTATGATGAAAAACGCGGCGGCTATATCGCGGGGAACGGGGAAGAGTACAAATTGAAAAATGGAAAAACGATTGTTTTTTCGTATGAAGCCTTTATGAAAACGAAAGAATCCAACCCGACAGGCGGCAAATGGACTCATTCGACCAAACTGATGAATAACAATACTTACACCACCTCCGAGCGTACATTCAAAGGCAAAAGCTGGACCTGCTACCGCTCGGAAAAAGAAGAATTATGCGTAGATGCCCCAAGCCTTTACGCCATCTTATCGGCTGTTAATTAAATCTCCTCTGCGTTTGGCTTTGCCTAATGTCTCGATATGAAAAAAGGTCGTCTGAAACCAGATTTCCGGTTTCAGACGACCTTTTGTTTATCGCCACGCCCTCCAGCATCCATATCCTTTGCCCCGCGCTTTTGTTAACCTTTAAAGATTATAGTGGATTAACTTTAAACCAGCACGGCGTTGCCTCGCCTTGCCGTACTGTCTGCGGCTTCGTCGCCTTGTCCTGATTTAAAGTTAATCCACTATATATTCGGACGGAGGCTGACAGTTTGCCGATTCCGGATAAACCTGCCCAACCCATTGCCGTTTCCGTGCGGGCGGAAAGTGGAAAAGTCAAACAACAAAACACTATCCCCATACGGCCTTTTAAAAAAAGGTCGTCTGAAAACACGGCATATATTTTCACCGAGCAACAACCTTATCGGGAAATACGAACTTGCCGAACATCCCGTTTATGTATATGATAACGAACACCGTGCCGGTGTAGCTCAGTCGGTAGAGCAGCGCATTCGTAACGCGAAGGTCGGGGGTTCGATTCCCTTCTCCGGCACCAGATTGCATAAAGAGAGGTCGTCTGAAAACTTGTTTTTTGGGTTTTCAGACGACCTTTTTTATTACGGTGTTTGTTCAAGGCTGAGGACTCGGAAAGTGTCTTTTAGAATATCAAGAACTCCATCCATTCCATATGGACAAATATTTTTCTTATCAAGAAAATCTTTATTTATACGCTCTTGCCATGATTCTCTATCATGAAGGGTACTAACGTCAAAATGTATATTTGTAGCAAGCCGTAGGTCGGATACAAGTATCCGACATCGTAGAGTAACAGTTGTGTCGGATACAAGTATCCGACCTACGGCTGCTACGGCTGCTGCCCTGCATATTGCCGCGCCAGTCGGCCAGTTCGCCCTGTGTGGCGCGTTGCCACACGGCAAAAAAGCGTTGGCGGATGATGCCGTCGAACGCATCGGATCGGGCAAACCATTGCTGCGGCGCAGTTTCGCGAAACCAAAAATCCAATACGGCACGATAATCTGAAGACGGAGCGTTCATGATTACAAACCCTTCCGCATAATCCGCTGCCCCAGCCGTGCGGAGAGGCGGTTAATCCAATAGAGCCACTTCGTTTTGCCAATCATGCTTTCAAAGCGGTTGCGTTCAAAATCACGCCAAAATTCGTCTGCCAATTCGTCGGGCGAAATTTTCAGGTGCGCGTGCCCCTTGCCTTTGTACATGGGCGTGGCGACCATGGGCGGCAGGATTTCGAACACGCGGATACCGCTGTTTTCCAACTGCCAGCGCAACACTTGCGAAAAGCTGTGTAGCGCGGCTTTGGTGGCACAGTAAACGGCGCAGGTTTCCTTGGGCACTACCGCCAAGCCCGATGATACGTTGATAACGGCGGCCTGCGGCTTGCCCGCCAGCATGGGTAGGAAGGCGCGGGTGAGCTGCACGGGCGCGGTGAGATTGACGGCGATTTCCTGCACGATTTCGTCGTCCGTCTGCTCGTCCAACCGTTTGGTGAACTGGATGCCGGCGTTGTTGATGAGGATACTGGTTTCGGGAAACTGCGCCGCCAGCCGTGCGCGGTCTTCGGCTTGGGAAACGTCGGCGACGGCATGTCCGCAACGTGCGCCGTTATCGTGCAGGCTGCCTGAAAGTTGTTCTACGGCTTGGCGTAGCGCGTCTTCGCGCCGTCCGACCAAAATCACGTGGTTGCCCGCTGCATGGAACTTTTTTGCCAGCGCAAAGCCGATGCCGGTGGCGCCGCCGGTGATGAGTACGGTGTGTTGTGTGGGGATCATGGGGTTTCCTTGTTTTGGGGGTGCAGGCTGCTTTTTTCAGGCTGCCTATTCTTTCAAAAAGCCGTATTAGTACACCAGTGGTTCGAGTTTGGCAGCGAGGGCGGCGTAGGTGGTTTCGAAGGGGGCGAAGTCGGTTTGCGGAGCGGCCTTTTTCAGGGCGTTGCGGATTTTATACCAGCCTGCACCGCTTTTGTCGAGCAGGTATTCGTCGCGGATTTTGCGTTCGATGTCGGCCCGGTAGAAGGCCTGCCACAGTTTCAGGCCTTCATCATACACGGCTTGGGCTTCTTTGGAGAGCAAGCCGTAGCAACTGTATTTTTCACCCCGTCGGGCAAAAATACCAAAACTCAAATCAAGCCGTTCGGATACCATTTTCGGTGGTCGGATACTTGTATCCGACACAACCGTCCAAGATGTCGGATTCAAGAATCCGACCTACGACGCTGCGCGGGAATGATGGCATGGGTACGTCCTATTTTAATCTACATAAATATGTGTCGGTATTAAAAAAGGTCGTCTGAAACCTGATTTTCGGTTTCAGACGACCTTTTGTTTGCCATCACACTATCTCAACGTTCACAGGTGCTTTCATTACTGATGCGACTTTGGCAGTTTATTTGTCATTTCATTCTGTTGTCCCTGCGGCAATGCCAGCGGAACATTCAGGATGAACCGCACATGGTGTTGATATGGGGTAAACACGATGGCTTTCGCTTCGGGGTCGTAGTGCAGCTCGCGGGATGGGCTGCCGTACCGGGCAAGGACATTCGGCAGCTCGGTGGTACGTTGGTTTTCAGGCAGTCTGTATAAGGCGAGTGCGGCCTGAAAAGCACGCTGCTGTATTTGCGTGTCTTGCAAACGGCGGGCATAGGGATCGACGTCGCCGCCATAATCTCCGTTAATAAACCGGCAACCCAGCGCGTTACGCAGACAGGCAAGGCTGCCGTACTGCTGCCAGAAAGTTTGCGGCATTTGGGCATCCTGCGGCGCCCATACAGGCAGATCTTGCGCGAAGGCCTGCTTCGCCGGAGGCTCGCAGCCAAAAGCAAACTGTTTGCTGGCAAGTGTTCGCGAGTGCTCAGGCGAGAACAATACGGGCACGAGCCATGAAGGCATTTCTTGGCTCAGTTGGGTCGGAAGATTGGCGATGAGGGCATCCATATAGTGATACTCGAACTGCATGATATGGCAGTAGTTTTCCGCGTTGTCGGCAGTCGGTTCGAACGCGGCGGCACAGTTTTCAGGCAGCTTGCCTGCCCATTGCGGTTGTTCGGCAAGCATTGCGGCAGCGAGTCTTGTATTGTTCTGGATCATGGTGACGCCAATCATGGCAGGAATGAGTCCGCCACGCGATTGCTGTAAGGTTTTGCCTGTACGGATGTTGCGGCAGATTCGGGCAAATGCGGCTTCGGGTTTGCCGTCCAGCCAGTCCACGGCGGCAGGCGTCGTCTGGTAAACAAGATATTGGTATTTTGGAAGGATATCCAAAATATTTAGGATGCGCACATCCAAGTTGCTGTATTGCGACAAACGGTCGGCATTGTCAAAAAGTTTGGCATATTGCGCGACAACAGCACGATAGGCATCGGCGTGGGCGCGGACGTTTTGCAGACAGTCTGCAATGATAGCCCCATCATTGTTTCTAGATATACAGTCGAGCCTTTGCCCTTCTGCGGCATCGTCCGAAATCAGTTTGCGGTGGCGGAGGCTTTCAGGCAGCTTGTCGTCCTCCGGCACTTTATTGTCCAGCTTTGCCATGATTTGACGGCGTTCGGCGGCATCTGGAATATCGTAAGTCATCAACCACATCGCATCCGCTCCTTCGCTGTCGCCGCGAGGCACTTCACTCTGCAACAGACGCTTTGCCGGCTCGGCAGTGCGGTTGTCGTACCAGACGGACAGTTGGGACAAAATGCCTAAAATAAGCAGGGTTGCAACAAAGAAAGTCAGTAAGATTTTTATTTTTTTCATGGGTTGGAAAGTTTGGGTTGGGGGTATGGGCTAATTCGACTTACAGAATACTTTGAAAATCAGCCTGTGGGAATTTTTTTGTTTACCCGTTTATACCAAAAGATGCAGCACTTTGATGCTGAAAGTATCCCGCATCGTTAAGGCAGCGATATCATCTTCCCGAAAAGTGGTTTTCTCCCCTTCAAAGGCATAATGGTAAATTTTTCTGTTTAACGTATCAAAGAAATAACCGTAGAAACAGTCTTCTTGATTTTCATCTTCTACAAAGTCAGTAATATAGATATGTTTCTGATCTATACCTAAGTAATCTTTGATTTGCTGGAATAAGTGGGGAAATTCAAGTGGAAATGCCTGCGTGAGCTCTTGGATATCCTCCAAAAATACCTCGTTGGGGATACCTTGTAATTCTATGGATTCCATTTTTCTTTCCTCCTGTTTTGTATCGTTATTTTTCAAAAGAAACAAACAACCGAGGTAGATCGGACTCGAGATTTTGACCTACGGTTGCTGAAAAAATTGAAACTCTGCCTACCCTAAAGGTCTATTTCTTTCGATAAAATCAAACCACATATCGTCCTGTGCCGCATTCGTGAAAATATTTGAATAATTATCCCCAAAAATATAATCAGTGATGAATTGATCAAACGGGCATATTATTTCGACATCCAATTCAAAGCGAATTTGTTTTGAAATTCTATCAAGGAATACAGGTTCATAGAGGACTTGACCTATTTCATACGCCTTATCCTTGAAAATGCTTGGTACGCGAAATTGGTTGTCTAAAATTTCATCCGTACTCCAAAGGACAATATCTCCGAATGCCCCGCCATTGCATATCTTAAGAAAATCCTGATGTTCTAAAACTAAAAATTTCTTTAATTCATCAGGAATTTCATCAATTCCCTCCGGTATTTCCCCAATCAAAACCGCATCAGAAAGAATATCCAATCTAGCTCTGTAATGATTAACCAGCTCCGCTAATTTCATAATAATTCCTAAAACTTAATTTTGATCGCAAGCCGTAGTCGGATACTTGTATCCGACTATCGTCCAAGATGTCGGATTCAAGAATCCGACCTACAACACTTATCTATTTAAATTTTAATTTTTCCCAAACAGTAAACCCTCTATACCCTCCAGTAATTATTACTTTACTATCAAGGCAATAAAGCAAAATATCCTCATTATCCATGAAATATATTGCATCTAAAATTTCTTTTAAATTTTCTCTTGAAAAACAGAAACCTGTTTTTGAACTTTGGAAAAGTATAAAAATCTTATTTTCGCCAATCTCTGCATCAAGATCAGAATAAAACAGTTCTTCCTCTGATTCTGAGTAATCTGAATAGCAATATTTTATGGTTAAATCATGCTCAAAATATGCAACCCTATCTTCTGTTTTAGAAATATACGTTTCCCAAAATAGTTCAGTTGGATTTTCATCAAGAAACTGTATTTTTCCTAATGTTTCTTCGCTTACCCCAGATGCCTTAAGTTCTACATAGGGAGGATAAAGCGCTTCTCTTGATAATTTATACAATATACTTCTTTTCATTTACTTCGTCTTTTTATGGCGTGTTTTTAAGTACCTTGTGTCGTAGCAACTGTATTTTTGCCCGATGGGGTCAAAAATACAGCAAGCCGTAGTCGGATACTTGTATCCGACGCAACCGTCCAAAATGTCGGATTCAAGAATCCGACCTACGACGCTGCGCGGGAATGACGGCATGGGTGCGTTCTATTTTATAGTCAATTAAAATCAAAATAGGACAGTAACGCATCGTCAAATCGGGCGTAATCAGACAAAACGGTTCGCAGATACCGCTTAATATTCGCCCACACCTTCTCAATCGGGTTGAGCTCAGGTGAATAAGGTGCAAGAGGCAATACCTTATGTCCCCATTTTTCCGCCATTTCCCGTAAGACACCCATACGGTCAAATCGCGCATTATCTAAAATAATCACCGATTTTTGAGTCAATGCGGGCAGTAGGCATTGCTGAAACCACGCTTCAAAAAAAACTCCGGTCATCGTATCTTGATAAACCATCGGAGCAATCAGCCGGTTGCCGACTTGTGCGGACACCAGAGATAAGCGTCGGTATCTTTTTCCACTTATCTGCGCTTTCACTATTTGCCCTTTCGGGCTGCGGGCATAGGGACGGAACAGGTAGCGGTCAAATCCTGTTTCATCCAAATAAACGCGTTGGTAGTCGGAAAATTCGGCCAGCTGTGTCAAATAATGCGTTACTTTGGCCGGATCTTGTTCTTTGTAAGTGGTGGTCTTTTTTTGCGCGTCATCCCCATCTGTTTGAGTGCATAGCAAACGGCGGCTGGCGTACAATCAAAATGTTTGGCGATTTCATGCAGATAGGCATCCGGGTGTTGCCCAACATATTGAGCCAGTTTTTGCCTATCCAATTTGACGGCATTTAGACCGGTAACTTGATGTTTTAGGCTGCCTGTTTGCTTTTTAAGGCGAATCCACAGGTAAAGCGTGTTTCTTGACAAGTTAAACGTTACTGCGGTTTGGCTGATATTTTTGCATTGTTCGTAATAGTTTAAAGCTTTGTTTCTTAAGTCCGCAGAGTATGCCATGGTTAGACCTTCAAAGTTGAGTATTGTACTACTTTGTTTTTAATTGACTATAATCTACATAAATATGTGTCGGTATTAAAAAAGGTCGTCTGAAACCTGATTTTCGGTTTCAGACGACCTTTCCCTATTTGCGGGTGAGCCTACTTCGCCCCCTTAAACCCGCGTTTCAAATGCACCATCAGCAACGCTACCGCCGCGGGCGTGACGCCTGAAATGCGGCTTGCCTGTCCGACGGTTTCGGGTTTGTGCTGGTTGAGCAAGCCGTAGGTCGGATACTTGTATCCGACGCAACCATCCAAAATGTCGGATTCAAGAATCCGACCTACGACTACGACGCTGCGCGGGAATGACGGCGGGGGTGCTTTCTATTTTAATCTACATAAATATGTGTCGGTATTAAAAAAGGTCGTCTGAAACCTAATATTCGATTTCAGACGACCTTTTCTTATCTGCGTGCAAGCCTACTTCGCCCCCTTAAACCCGCGCTTCAAATGCACCATCAGCAATGCCACCGCCGCAGGCGTGACGCCGGAAATTCGGCTTGCCTGTCCGACGGTTTCGGGTTTGTGCTGGTTGAGTTTTTGCTGCACTTCGGCGGATAAGCCTTTGACTTTCGCGTAATCGATGTCGTCGGGCAGCTTTAAGGTTTCGATGTCGCGGCGGCTGTCGATTTCTTCGTTTTGGCGGTCGATATAGCCTTGGTATTTGACTTGGATTTCGACTTGTTCGATGACTTCGGCAGAGAGGTTTTCAGACGACCTTGCGCCTTCGAGCGTCATCAGTGCGGCGTAGTCGAGGTTCGGGCGTCGCAGGAGGTCGTGCAGGTTGGCTTCGCGGCTGAGTTTTTGCCCGAACACGCGGATTTGCTCGTCTTCGGCGAGTTTTTGCGGCGTGTACCACGTTGTTTTCAAGCGTTGGATTTCGCGCTCGATGGCTTCGCGTTTTTCGTTGAACATGCGCCATTGCTCTTCGGATACCAAGCCGATTTTGTGGCCGTCTTCGGTCAGGCGCATGTCGGCGTTGTCTTCGCGCAGTTGAAGGCGGTATTCGGCGCGGCTGGTGAACATGCGGTAGGGTTCGTTCACGCCTTTGGTAATGAGGTCGTCCACCAATACGCCGAGATAGGCTTGTTCGCGGCGCAGCAGGAGCGGGTCTTGTCCGCGAATGTATTGCAGGGCATTTGCGCCTGCGAGCAGGCCTTGTGCGGCGGCTTCTTCGTAGCCTGTCGTGCCGTTGATTTGTCCGGCGAAGAAGAGGCCTTGGATGGTTTTGGTTTCGAGGCTGGCTTTGAGGTTGCGCGGGTCGAAGTAGTCGTATTCGATGGCGTAGCCGGGGCGCAGGATATGGGCGTTTTCCAGGCCCTTCATGCTGCGCACGAGTTGAATTTGAATGTCGAACGGCAGGCTGGTGGAAATACCGTTGGGGTAGTATTCGTTGGTGGTCAGGCCTTCGGGTTCGAGGAAAATCTGGTGGCTGTCTTTGTCGGCAAAGCGGTTGATTTTGTCTTCGATAGACGGGCAGTAGCGCGGGCCGACGCCTTCGATTTTGCCGGTGAACATAGGGCTACGGTCGAAGCCTGAGCGGATAATTTCGTGTGTTTTCAAATTGGTATGCGTAATCCAGCAGGACACTTGGCGCGGGTGCATATCGGCGTTGCCGCGCACGGAAAAGACGGGTACGGGCGTGTCGCCGGGCTGTTCGGTGAGCCGGGAGAAATCAATCGTGCGCCCGTCGATACGCGGCGGCGTGCCGGTTTTCAGACGGCCTTGCGGCAGGTTCAACTCGCGCAAACGTCCGCCGAGCGATTTGGCGGCGGGGTCGCCCGCGCGGCCGCCTTCGTAGTTTTCCAAACCGATGTGGATTTTGCCGGACAAAAACGTGCCTGCGGTCAGCACGACGGCGCGGGCTTTGAATTCCACGCCCATCGCGGTGATTACGCCTGAAATGCGGTCGCCATCGAGCGTTACGTCGTCAACCGACTGCTGGAAAAGCTCTAGATTTTCTTGGTTTTCCAGCATTTCGCGGATGGCAGCTTTATACAAAATTCGGTCTGCCTGCGCGCGCGTGGCACGAACCGCCGCGCCTTTGCTGGCGTTCAGACGACGGAACTGGATGCCGGATTTGTCGGTGGCCAACGCCATCGCGCCGCCGAGCGCGTCGAGTTCGCGCACGAGATGGCCTTTGCCGATGCCGCCGATGGAGGGGTTGCACGACATTTGTCCGAGCGTTTCGATGTTGTGTGTGAGCAAAAGCGTCTGCGCGCCCATGCGTGCGGCGGCGAGCGCGGCTTCCGTGCCTGCGTGGCCGCCGCCGACGACGATAACGTCGTAGGTTTTGGGGTAAATCATGTGGGTCATGTGTTTCAACGGGCCTAATGGTTTCAGACGACCTCTTTTCTCTGACGGAGGTCGTCTGAAAATATAATGAATTCAAAAATAAACGTGGAATTGTACGCTTTTTCGGGGGGATTTGACAGGTGGAAAGGCGCTTGCGGGAACAGGGCAGGAAAAAGGTCGTCTGAAAACGGGTGTAGAACAGGTTTCTCTACAAACCCGAATCTCAAGGTTTTCAGACGACCTCGTTTTTATTCGCAACCTGCACCCTCTCCCGTCCGGCGGGAGAGGGTGGCTCTTAGGGCTGCACGAATTCGATTTGACCTAAACCCACAAAGCCCCCCCCCATCCTGGCCTTCCCCCACCAGACGGGGGAAGGGACAAGTTGCTGTTGCAGCCACCCGTAGCGTGGGCTTTGCCCACGAGATAAATAACGTACACGGTTTCCCGATTCAGGTTATCAGACTGTGGATTTCGTGGGCAAAGCCCACGCTACCTGAGTTATTCCAACCTCGTTTTGATTGAATAAATAAGGTCGCCTGAAAACGGGTGTAGAACGGGTTTCTCTAAAAAACCGAATCTCAAGGTTTTCAGACGACCTCGTTTCAACCTGTAACCTACCCCCTCTCCCGTCCGGCGGGAGAGGGCTGGGGGCGGCTCTTAGGGCTGCACGAATTTGCTTTTACCTTAAACCCACAAAACCACCCCCATCCTAACTTTCCCCAGACAGACGGGGGAAGGAACAGGTTGCTGTTGCCGCAACGAGTAGCGTGGGCTTTGCCCACGAGATAAATAACATACACGGTTTCCCGATTCAGGTTATCAGACTGTGGATTTCGTGGGCAAAGCCCACGCTACCTGAGTTATTTCAATCCCGTGTTGATTGAATAAATAAGGTCGCCTGAAAACGGGTGTAGAACGGGTTTCTCTAAAAAACCGAATCTCAAGGTTTTCAGACGACCTCGTTTCAACCTGTAACCTACCCCCTCTCCCGTCCGGCGGGAGAGGGCTGGGGGTGGCTCTATGGGCTGCACGAATTCGATTTGACCTAAATCCACAAAGCCACCCCATCCTAACTTTCCCCCGCCAGACGGGGGAAGGGACAAGTTGCTGTTGCAGCCACCCGTAGCGTGGGCTTTGCCCACGAAATGAAAGCAAATAAGATTATTGTCTGACATGGTTAGACAGCAGATTTCGTGGGCAAAGCCCACGCTACCTAAGTTGTCCCAACCCGCTTGGATTAAACAAAAAGGTCGTCTGAAAACCTCAACATTCGGTTTTCAGACGACCTTTTGCTCAGTTCAATGTAGAAAATTCATCCCAATGCCGTCAGGCATTATTCGTAAACTTTCAACAACTCCACTTCAAACACCAACGTCGCGTTTGGCGGAATCACGCCGCCTGCGCCGCGTGCGCCGTAGCCCATTTCGGCGGGGATAGTCAGCTTGCGTTTGCCGCCTTCCTTCATGCCGCCGAAACCTTCGTCCCAGCCTTGAATGACCTGACCCACGCCCAGCGTAATCGTCAGCGGCTGACGGCGGTCGAGGCTGGAGTCGAATTTGGTACCGTCTTCCAGCCAACCGGTGTAATGCACGGTAATTTCCTTGCCTTTCACGGCCTCTTTGCCGTGGCCTTCCTGCAAATCTTCAATAATCAAACCGCTCATGTTTTATCCTTTCATAGCGTTTTCAATCAGTTAACAATATCGACTCTTCGATATTCCGCGCTGAAGGGTATCATAGCTGCCGTTTCCGATAAAGCAAAAGGTCGTCTGAAAACGGATGGGTACGTTTTCAGACGACCTTTCAACTTCAACTGATGGGCAATCAATTTGAGCCGTTTTGCAACGAGCGGGCATAGGTGTCGTTGTAGCCGATGTCGGTAATTTCGCGCACGCCTGTGGCAGGTGCGGTGAATTTCACGCGGTCATCATCCTTACGCATATCGTGCGCATCGTGATATTCGACTTGGGTTAAGCCCGGAATGGGACCGGAGTCGTTGGCATGGTTCCATTCAGGAATGCGGCTGTCGGCGAAAGATGCGGCGGCGGCAACGGCGATGAGGGAGGCGAAGAGTGCTTTTTTCATGATACTTTCCTTATGATGTTGAATATAAAAGATGAACTGCGTAGGCGTTCAAGCGATGGAAAGCATTTTATTGATTTCTTTTTGATTGATAAATATCTATTTTGTTGAAAGAATATTTACCAATAAGAAACAATATGCCCTAGCCCGTTTTCAGACGACCTCCGGTCAAAACTTATCCACAATGGTGCAGCGGCGTAGCCCATTCTTGTTTCACGGTTTTATAGTGGATTAAATTTAAATCAGGACAAGGCGACGAAGCCGCAGACAGTACAGATAGTACGGCAAGGCGAGGCAACGCCGTACTGGTTTAAAGTTAATCCACTATATTTTTTTCGTAGCGTCGCCATGCCTGTTCGTGGAAATAGAAAACGACGGTGTTGGCAAGCGGCTCGACCAGCGCGACTGCGCTTGAGATGCCTATGCTGCCGGTCAAAATATAGGCAACGCTGAACGCGGTGGCGAAATGTAAAATGGCAAAGGTCATGGTTTTAATCATGATGGTTTCCTGATATGGTGATGTCTGTATGATTCGGATAATAACTATTCTCAAATACGCCGTATATTTTGAATATTTTATTCAAAATTAGTTTATTTAAATCATTATTTTATTTTTGATAGGTGAAATATGAATCCACTGTGCATTGCCGTTCTCGACCGCGACACGCTTGCCGACCGTCCGTTTGACTTTGATTTTCCGCATACTTTAAGCAGCTATGGTTCGACTGAGGCGCATCAGACCGCCGAGCGCATACAGGGCGCGGACATCATCATTACCAACAAAGTCGTGATTTCCGCCGAACACATCGCCGCCAACCCGCAGCTCAAACTGATTGCGCTAGCCGCGACGGGCGTCAACAATGTTGACCTTGCTGCCGCCAAGCAAGCGGGCGTGAGCGTGTGCAACATCCGCGCTTACGGCAATGAATCCGTGGCGGAACACGCGTTTATGATGATGATTACCCTGATGCGCAACCTGCCTGCCTATCAGCGAGACGTTGCAGCAGGCTTGTGGGAAAACTCGCCGTTTTTCTGCCACCTCGGCGCACCGATGCGCGATTTAAACGGTAAAACACTGGCGATTTTCGGTCGCGGCAACATCGGACAGACGCTGGCAACTTATGCACAGGCGTTCAAAATGAAGGTCGTGTTTGTCGAACACAAACACGCCGAAACCGTCCGCGACGGCTACGTTTCCTTTGACGAAGCCATCCGCTCCGCCGACGCGCTGTCGCTGCATTGCCCGCTCACGCCGGAAACGGCAAACATGATAGGCGAAGCCGAGTTGCAACAGATGAAGCCCGGCGCCATCCTCATCAACTGCGGGCGCGGCGGCTTGGTTGATGAAGCCGCTTTGGTTGCGGCGTTGAAATACGGCCAAATCGGCGGGGCAGGTTTTGACGTGTTAACACAAGAGCCGCCGCGCGACGGCAACCCTCTGCTGAAAGCTCGACTGCCCAACCTCATTGTCACGCCACACATTGCATGGGCAAGCCAAGAGGCCGCCAACCGTCTGTTTGACATCCTTGTGGACAATATCAACCGCTTCGTCGCGGGCAATCCGCAGAATCTGGTTTGATGCCGATAGCCCTTAGCCCTGTTGATAATTTTGTGAACAATTTAAAAGGTCGTCTGAAAATTCTCAGACGACCTTTTATATATTGATATTTTTCAATGAATTAAGTTTAATTTGATTGAATTGGGATGAAGTTCAAATTGTGGATAAGTTGTGAGCAATCCGTGGATTTCGTCAAAAACCGATGCTTTCAAACGGCAAAGGTCGTCTGAAACCTGAATCTTGGTTTTCAGACGACCTTTCGCGTATGGATAAGGTTTAATCTTATTTGCCGATGCAGAAACGCGAGAAAATCACGCCCAGCAAATCGTCGGCGGTAAATTCGCCGGTGATTTCGCTGCACGCGTTTTGGGCGAGGCGCAGGTGTTCGGCGAAAAGCTCGATTTGGTTGTTGTCGCAGAGGGCGGCGTTTTCCAGCTCGGTTTCGGCTTCGTGCAAGGCGTTGAGGTGGCGGCTGCGGGCGAGGAACAGGCTTTCGCTTTCGCCCTGCCAGCCGACTTCCTGCAACAGCGCGTGTTTGAGCAAGTCGAGACCCGCGCCGGTTTTGGCGGACAGGCTGATGACGGTTTCCGCGCCGGTTTGCGCGAGGCCGTCTGAACGGACGGCGACGGGTTCGCCGGTCAGGTCGGCTTTGTTGTGGATTTCGATTTTTTTCAAACCTTCGGGCAGGCTGTTCAAAATGGCTTGGGTTTTGGCGTTCACGCCTTCGCGCGGGTCAATCAGAATCAGGGCGACATCGGCTTCGGAGACGGCTTTGCGGCTGCGCTCGATGCCGATTTGTTCGACCACGTCGTCGGTTTCGCGCAGGCCGGCGGTGTCGATGATGTGGACGGGCACGCCGTCGAGGGTGATTTGTTCGCGCACGGTGTCGCGGGTGGTGCCGGCGATGTCGGTTACGATGGCGATGTCGTCGCCCGCCAAGGCGTTGAGCAGGCTGGATTTGCCGACGTTGGGCGCGCCGACGAGAACGACGTTCATGCCTTCGCGCAAAATCGCGCCTTGTTCCGCGCTGGCGAGCACGGTTTTCAGACGGCCTTGCAGGGCTTGGAGCTTGCCGCGCGCGTCGGCGGCTTCGAGAAAGTCGATGTCTTCTTCGGGGAAGTCCAGCGTGGCTTCGACCAGCATCCGCAAAGTAATAAGGTCGTCCACCAGCTCGTGTATGTGTTGGGAAAACGCGCCTTTGAGCGAACGCAATGCCATGCGTGCGGCGGACTTGCTGGAGGCGTCGATGAGGTCGGCGACGCTTTCGGCTTGGGCAAGGTCGAGTTTGTTGTTGAGGAAGGCACGTTTGGTAAATTCGCCCGGTTCCGCCATGCGCGCACCCAGTTCGAGGCAGCGAGAGAGCAGCATATCCATCACCACAGGGCTGCCGTGTCCCTGCAATTCAATCACGTCTTCGCCGGTAAAGCTGGCGGGGGCGGCGAAGTAGAGCAGGATGCCGTTGTCTATCGGCTGCCCGTCGCCGCCGAGAAAGTCGGTGTAAAGCGCGGTGCGCGGTTTGGGCGTTTTGCCGCCGCTGAGGGTTTGCGCCAAAGGCAGCAGGTTTTTGCCGGAAAGACGGATAACGCCGACGCCGCCGCGTCCGGGGGCGGTGGCGATGGCGGCGATGGTGGGTTGGGATGCGGACATGGCTGGCTCGTATCGGGAATTTGATGGACGGTATTATATAGTGATTTCACAATGATAAAGGTCGTCTGAAAACCTTGCTGTCGGTTTTCAGACGACCTTTCTATTTTTTCTTCGATGAGCTGGAAGGATTAACGTTTTTTCTTGGCGTTTTTCTTTTCGGCGGCGGCAAGGCGCATGGCGACGAACTCGACCATCAGTTCTTTTTTCGTCCAGAAGAAGTTTTTCATTTTTTCCAGAGAATAGATTTTGCGTACCATCATGGGCAGGCCGGCATGAATGATGGCGGCGACTTCGCCGTTGCGGGTTTCGTCCGCCATGGCGGTTTTGAGGTCGGTCTGGTTGGCGGCGAGGTAGTCGCCGAGTTGTTTTTGAACGCTGGTGCTGATTTCAAATTGCTTAATCATGTTTTCTTTCCGTTTTGTGTTTGTTCCGCGAGGTAGGGCGGCTATTGGTTTTAATTACATGTGCATTTTAACAAATTTTAATTTTATTGCATATCAACTGTGCGAAATTATGACGTGATTTACAATTTTTCGGGCGTAAAACAGACAGTCGTTGACATAAAGAAAACAGCCGCTGCGGTTTGGCGGGTAAAATACGCGTTTTCGAGCGTGAGGTCGTCTGAAAATGTATTTGTGGTTTAAGCTCTTGCATGTGTTTTTTGTGATTTCGTGGTTCGCCGGGCTGTTTTACCTGCCGCGGATTTTTGTGAATCTGGCGCAGGTCGAAGCGGCGGAGCAGCCGGTGGAATATGAGCGGCTCTCGGCAATGGCGCGGCGGCTGTATAAGTTTATGTCGCCGTTGGGGTTCGGGACGCTGGTGTGCGGCATGGTGATTCCGTTTGTGACGGGCTGGTGGGGGCAGGGCTGGCTGCATGTGAAGCTGTTGATGGGCCTGCTGCTTTTGGCTTATCAATTTTATTGCGGCGCGCTGCTTCGGGGCTTTGAGGAAAAACGCAATAAGCATTCGCACAAGTGGTACAGGGTGTTTAACGAAGTGCCTGTGTTGATGATGGTCGTCGCTTTGTATATGGTGGTGTTCAAGCCGTTTTAAGGTGTGTGCGAAACTGCAAAACCTGTTTTCAGACGACCTTCTTTTATATTGGAATCAAACAGATGACTATTGAAATCGAACGCCGCTTCCTGTTGAAAAACGATGACTGGAAGCGCGAAGCATCCGCGCCGCAGGTGTTGCGGCAGGGCTATTTGAGCGTGGAAAAAGAGCGCACCATCCGCGTACGCATTATTGATGACAAGGCTTGGCTGACTTTGAAAGGCTATATTTCGGATGTCAGCCGCAGTGAGTTTGAATATGAAATTCCTTTGGCACACGCGCAGCAGATGATGGAGACGATGTGTCCGTTTAAGATGGAAAAACACCGCTATCGGGTTGAATTTAAAGGTTTTGTGTTTGAAATCGACGAGTATTTCGGCGACAACGCGCCTTTGGTGGTGGCGGAGGTCGAGCTGCCTGCGGAAGATGCGCCGTTTGAAAAACCGGACTGGTTGGGCGCGGAGATTACGTCGGAAGGAAAATTTACCAATGCGTATTTGAGCAAGCATCCTTATTCGACTTGGTAGGCGGGTTGGGGAATAACGGCGCCGCCGATACTGGATGCGGATTGTAGGATTGTAGCGTGAGCTTTGCCCACGAAAAACGGCTTGGACGATTGTCCGGTTCGGGATTTGATCGGCAGACTCGCGGGCGAAGCCCACGCTACGACAGGCTTAATTCAATGTATCGGCTTGTTTGATAATCAAAAGGTCGTCTGAAAACTGTTTTTCAGACGACCTTTGTGATTTTAGATTGTAGCGTCTTTTCCCACGGAAAACGGCTTGGTTGATTGTCCGAATCAGAATTTGCTCGGCAGACTCGTGGGCAAAGCCCACGCTACGGCTGGCTTGGTAGGAGGGTTGGGGAATAACGGTACGCCGCTCATACTGGACGCGGATTGTAGCGTGGGCTTTGCCCACGAGGAAACGGCTTGGTTGATTGTCCGAATCAGGATTTGATCAGCGGATTCGCGTGCGAAGCCCACGCTACGGCAGGCTTAATTTAATTCACTATATCGGCTGTTTGATAATCAAAAGGTCGTCTGAAAAACGGTTTTCAGACGACCTTTGTGATTTTAGATTGTAGCGTCTTTGCCCACGGAAAACGGCTTGGTTGATTGTCCGAATCAGAATTTGATCGGCAGATTCGCGGGCGAAGCCCACGCTACGGCTGGCTTAATTTAATTCAATGTATCGGCTTGTTTGATAATCAAAAGGTCGTCTGAAAACTGTTTTTCAGACGACCTTTGTGATTTTATTGATTCATCGCATCGCTGGCGGACGGTTTGACGGCAAACTGCCTGTTTTTGCTTATCGGATGCGGGTGTAATGGACGAATGCGTAGCCTGTGCCGTTGGCAGAGGTGTGGGTTTCGCGGGCGGCTTCGCGCCATTCTGACGGCGAAAATTCGGGGAAAAACGCATCGCCTTGGACGTCTAATGCCACTTCGGTAATCCGCAAATCGCTGGCAAGCGGCAGGGCTTGGGCATAGATTTGTGCGCCACCCATGATGATGACTTCTTCCGCAGCGGCACATAATGCCAAAGCCTCCTCAAGGCTGCCGACGGTTTCCGCGCCTTCTGCCGGATAATCTGCCTGACGGCTGATGACGATATTGCGGCGGCCGGGCAGCGGCTTGCGGGGTAGGGATTCCCAAGTTTTTCGCCCCATCACGACGGGTTTGTCGAGGGTATAGGATTTGAAAAATGCGAAGTCCTCGGGCAAGTGCCAAGGCATGGTGTTGTTGATGCCTATGCAGCGGTCGGGCGCGCAGGCGGCAATCAGGGTGATTTTCGGCATGGGTGGTCTTTTGGTTGAGAAGTAGCTGTATTGTAAACGATATGTAAACGCAGGTGTTCAAAAGGAGGCATAAAAACCATATGGCAATGAATGATAACTATTATTTTAGAATATAGTGTTTAGTTTCAAAATAATGCTCAAAACTATTAATATGTAGACAAAAATTTACATACCGTTTATCATTAAAATAGACCGCTTAGATGGTCCTTTATTTATTTGAGATTTTGCATTGTTTGATGCACAAGGGAGCAGTTTATGGCAGGCTCTTATGCCTTATATCGTTGCGCGGTATTGTCCACGTCGAGTGGCTCTTTGTCGGGCATACTCGATCGGGACAGCCCGATTCAGATTCTGCATCTGAATGTATTTATGGAACAACAAGAGTTTGCTGACGGACTGGAAATCAGCAATGAAGAATATTGCAATTGGCGCCGCGAGCATTTGGACAGCGATGTTTCTACAACACCGCCGTCGTCTGAAGATTTATTGAGGACTTTTCAATATTTGGTCGGTCAAGGTTATCACGAAGCCATTGTGACGACGTTGAGCCACAAATTAAGTGATTCTGCCGATATGGTGCGTCAAGTTGCCGAGCAGGTTCCGCAGTTGAAAGTCCATGTCGTCGATACAGGGACATGCTGCATGCCCGAAGGCTTTTTTGCTTTGGAAGCAGACCGCCTGTTGCGCGAAGGAAAAACGCCGACGGAAATCGTTGCTTACTTGTAAGGTTTAAAAGAACGTTGCAACATCATTTTCGGACTGTCCACAATCAAATCCCTTGTCGGCAGCGGCACGATGGCAAGATTGGGTGCTTCGTTGTGCGACTGGTTGGGGCTGCGCGCCGTATTGCGCTTTTCGAAAGATCAGTTGTGCCGGGTCGAATCCACTTCCGATGACGAAAAAATGTTTGATGCCATCATCGACCAAGTGTTGAAACTGATGCAAGGCAAAACAAGGGAACAGTTTATCCTTGGCGGTCTTTATACGGGCGAACGCGACCGGTATCGGATATTTGCAGAACGCTTCTTCAAGCGGACCGGTATCTGTTTGGATGATGGCGTTCCCGTATCGCCGGTAGTGGCAGTACACGTTGGCATCTGCGGCGTAGGCGTCGGCATGGTCGAAAAACTCGAAGCAGCGGCATAAGGAACGACACCGAATCTGCCTGCATTCCTGATGTTTATTAATCGGCAATTCAACATTGTGTAAATTAAAAAAGGTCGTCTGAAACTCCGATTCAGGTTTCAGACGACCTTTTTTTGTCTGAGGTAACGGCTTATTGCTGCTTCGCCGCCCATTCCGCAGGCGTGGCGGCAACGGAAATCGACAGCGCGTGCAATTCGTTGCTGGCCAATTGCGCCTTCAGACCGTCTTTGATCAGGCGGTGGCGGGCGAGGCGGGCTTTGCCTTCAAACTCGGAAGAGACGATGACGGCGAAGAAGTGATGTCCGTCGCCTTCGACTTCAACGTGTTCGCAAGCGGCGACGCCTTCAATCAGCGATTTGACTTGTTCTGGGGTAAGCATTTGTATTCCTTGTTTCAAAAACATTGCGGCATTATACAGAATAATGCCGTCAAACATCGCCAACTTGCTGAGGATAGTATTTTAAAATTTATTCATTAATATTGAATTAACATAAGATTTACAGAGGTCGTCTGAAACGTTTTCAGACGACCTCTTTTCTTATTTTTGGATGTCGGATACTTAAAAATATCATTTTTTTAGTACGGATGAATTCAGGCAAAAGGGTTTTGGCATATAAATTGCTTTCAGATAAAAGATAAAGTTTCACTTTGATTGCAAAATAAAGTTAAGAAAATAGAAGATATCAAGGATAAGCGGATAGATAAATAGCCAAAAGGTCGATAAATCAGTTTTGGGAGATTATTATCTGAGGTATAGATAAATCCTGAAATTTGTTTGAAAGTGACAATATACGTCATATCCGTTGAATAAATTTTGCAATCAAAATATCAGTATCAAATACGATATTTTCATTTTTGGTTATTGGATTGGATGTTTGGAAAGCAGGTTATTCCATCAGTTCAATAATATATTAAATTTATTTGTTTAACATTTTAAATCAGAGAGTCAGCATGAATAAAATCTATCGTGTCGTATGGAACGAAACCACACAGACGTGGAACGCGGTGGCGGAATTCGCCAAAGCGCATGGGAAAACGGCTTCATCAGGCATAGGCGGCATCGTTGCCTCCGTAGGCGTGCGCTTCGCGTTTACCGCCATCATGTCCGGCCTGCTGCTTGCCAGCGGTCAAGTCATGGCTGCAGCAAATAACGGTAAAACCCTTGCCAATGGCAAAGCCGTCACTGCGGCTGTCGAAGGTACCGACTACAACACCTGCTATTTCGATACCACCAGCTACAACGTGGTCTGCGGCGATGATACGACGACTGCGTTAGATTTCATTCCTCAAGACGGCGGACAACCTCCAAAACAAGGTAAATCTGTCTCCATCGGACAAGGAACCCAGACCCAAGGAGAAAGTAACGTTGCCATCGGTCCGAATTCAGCCACTGCCGAAACCGGCTCTATTGCCATCGGTTCTTCCGCCAATGCTGCCAAAAACCAGACTATTGCCATCGGTCAAGGTGCGGCAACGAAAGGTCAGGCTGACATTGCTATCGGTAAAGGTGCGGGTCCCGGCTCCAGTTCTGCAAACGGGCGAAACATCGCTATCGGTGAAAATGCGTTACAAAGCAGCACGAACAGCGATAACGTGATCGCCATCGGTACCAATGCAGGCAGTGGCAGTGACAGTACCCAGTCCATTTACATCGGTAATGGCGCAAACGGTATGGAAACCAAAAACGTCGCTATCGGTAACTTGGCGAAAACCAAAAGCGGCAGTGTCGGCATCGGCGATTCTTCAAATGCGCAAGGCAGATCATCTGTTGCCATCGGCACCAGCGCCACTGTTACTGAAGCGGCAGGTAACGGTATTTCCATCGGTTTCAATTCCAATACTTCGGGTATGAGCGCCGTAGCCATCGGTGGTGCGAGTACCGTTGGCAAGGGTGCGAATGCATCAGGTGCAGCCAGCCTTGCGATTATGGGTACTGCCATTGCCACCGGACAACGGGCTATTGCCGTGGGTGAATCGGCTTTAGGTTCGGGCCCTTACGGCATTGCCATCGGTGGTAAAGCGAATGCGTTAGGTGCTTCCTCCATCGCGATTGGCGGCAGTCAGGCGACGGACAAAGCGACGAACGCAACCGGTAATTTCTCAACTGCTATCGGTTATGGTGCCAAGACCGTCAATCATGATACCACTGCCGTCGGTAAAAACAGCACGGCAAACGGCCTGCGCGCCACAGCCTTCGGTGTAGACAGCAATGCAGGTGCTGAAAACGCCTTGGCTGCCGGTCCGCAAACCACTGCTTCTGCCAAAGGTGCAATTGCTGTCGGTTTTGCCACTCAGGCAACCGGTTTGAGCAGCATTGCAGTCGGTAAGGAAGCCATTGCCACTACAGAAACTTCTACTTCACTCGGTCAAAACAGCCAAGCCACCGCCAACAACGCCGTTGCCATCGGTAACAAAGCCGTAGCGGCAGGTACGGGCAATATCGTAGTGGGTACGAACGCAGGTGTGTACGACGCTACCGTTTCCGCAGGGCGCACAGTCGGTGCGGACACCGTCTATATCGGTGCGGACAGCGGTCGCAATGCCTATACCAACGAACGCCAAATCTCCATCGGTAAAGGTACGGGCAACAACGCTACCGGCGTGGACAACATCGCTCTCGGCTTGCGTTCCGGCGCATTTGTGTCCGGTGCAAACAACGTCGCTATCGGTAGGGAAGCAGGCATGGGTACGGATGCCCAAAAACTGAGCGTCACTTCCACTGTCGCCATCGGTGAAGCTGCAAAAGGCAGCTTCAGCAACACCGTCGCCATCGGTAAAACGGCCTTGGCAGAAAAAGAATCCGCAGTTGCCGTCGGTATGGTTTCCAAAGCCAGCGGCGACAATTCCGTCGCCATCGGTAAGACTGCCAATGCCAGCGCACACGAAACTGTTGCTATCGGTCACGAGACTGTTGCCGGAGCCGTTTCTTCCGTCGCTGTCGGTCAGCGTGCCAACGCATCGGGTAGTGAGGCGGTCGCATTGGGTATCGATTCCAATGCCTCCGGTCGTTTTGCCGTAGCCATCGGTAACATGGCGAAGGTAACCAACAGCAAGCTCAACGGCATTGCCATCGGCAGCAATGCTGTCGCTTCAGAAGACTATGCAATGGCGATGGGTCTTGACACCCAAGCAACGGGCAACAGCTCGATTGCCTTTGGTAATACGACTAAAGCACTTGCTGCAGAAGCTATTGCTATCGGTCATTCCGCCAATGCTGCGGAAGGCAATACTGTCGCCTTGGGTGTATCTGCGACTTCGGCAAAAGCAGGTGCGGTTACTTTGGGTGCATACACCAAAGCTGATGCTGTCAAAGCACTTGCCTTGGGTTACGAATCCCATGCCGTCAATGAAAACGATGTTGCTTTGGGTGGCGGCAGTTTGACCGAAGCGCATCACAATGGCGATTACACACTGAACGGTAACTACACAGCTGCCGGTACATGGTCTTACGGTACGGTTTCCGTCGGTAAAGTCGATGCAACCACCCCTGCCAACAACTTCACCCGTCAAATTCAAAACGTCTCTGCGGGTGTCATCAGCGCAACCAGCACCGATGCCATCAACGGCAGCCAGCTTTACGCGACCAATTCTTACCTGCTCAACTTGGGTAACAACGTCAAAAACGCCTTGGGCGGCAGTACCCAAATCGACGATGCAGGCAACCTGACCCTGAACAATTTGGGCGGTACAGGCAAAGCCAATGTTCACGACGCTTTGGAAGCGATGAACAATAAAATCGACCAATTGGGTGGCGGCAGCTCCAGCCATTTTTACAGCGTTAATACGGCCTCTGATACCCGAGGCAACTACAACAATGACGGTGCAACCGGATTGGATGCTCTGGCAGCAGGTGCGGACGCGCAGGCAGCGGGCGATTTTGCCGTAGCCGTCGGTACAGGCGCGCAGGCGGTAATTTCCAACTCTATCGCCATCGGTAAAAACGCCTCCGTCGATGCAGATACCGCCTCCGTTGCCGCCGTCAACGGTGCGACCAAAGGTGAAGGCTCCGTTGCCATCGGTGCGAACACCAAAGCCAGCGGCACCAACGCTACCGCCGTCGGTCAAGCGTCCAACGCCTACGGTCAAAACTCCTTCGCAGGCGGTCAGTCTTCCAAAGCATTGGGCAAATCCAGCGTAGCGGTTGGTGACGGCGCAATCGCCAACCAAGATTCCTCCACCGCAATCGGCGCATACAGCCAGTCCACGGCGGCAGGTGCGACCGCGTTAGGCTTCAATACCCGCGCAACCGCTTCCGGTACTGTCGCGGCAGGTCGCAACAGCAAAGCCACTTCCAACAATGCTTTGGCATTGGGTAACGAAGCAGACGCGCAAAAAGACGACACCATCGCCATCGGCTACAACGCCCAAGCCACGCAAAACCGTGCCGTAGCCTTCGGTAAAAATGCCAAAGCCACCGCAGGCGACACCTTTGCCTTCGGTGATGCGGCAAAAGCTTCTGCAAGCAACGCTATTGCGCTCGGTAAAAACGCCAATGCCGCTCATGCAGACTCCATCGCATTGGGTGTCAATTCCGCAACTGAAGCAGCCGTTCAGACGACCTCTGCTACCGTTGGCGGTCTGACCTTCGGCAACTTTGCAGGTAACGCACCTTCATCCACACTCAGCATCGGCACGGCAGGCAAAGAGCGTACGATTACCAACGTCGCCGCAGGCCGCATCAGCGACAGTAGCACCGACGCAGTAAACGGCAGCCAGCTTTATGCGACTCAAAACGTCATGAACAACATCGGTAAGAGCGCAGTCGGCGTATTGGGTGGAAACGCAGCCATTGCAAATAACGGCACTATTAAGATGACTGACATTGGCGGTACGGGTGAAAGCACTATTCATGATGCCATTGCTTCTATCAACAAAGCCTCTTACAAATCGTTCAAGCTGAATACGGCTAAAACCAACAATACCAATGGTGTTGCTGAAAACTATTCTTTGGAAGAAATTACCAATGGTGCGACCATTACGCTGGAAGCAGGTCAAAATATCCGTTTGAGCCAAAATAAAGGCGCAGTCAGCATCAATACAGTTGATGCTCCGACTTTTGCAGGCAAAATTACTGCAAATGGCGGTCTGGATATGGCAAACAACAAGATTATCAATGTTGCCAAAGGTAGCGATCCGTCTGATGCAGTGAATTTTGAGCAGTTATCGGATGCAATTAAAAACGTCCATGTAACTACATTGACTACGGTTAGTAATTCAACACCGTTCTCCTATATTGGTTCCAACGGCAAAATGTTGAGACGCGAAGTAGCCATTGATCCAAATACGCAAACACGCACCGTTAAGTTTGTCGATGTAGAGGATAACACTGACTATACAGGCAATGACGTAACGATTGCCGCATTGAATCCGACCGACCCTCAAACCTCGACTCCGACGACTATCGGTAATGTTAAAGATGGTCAGAAGCAAAACGATGCGGTAAACGTATCCCAGCTGGACAAAGTTGCCAAAGTACTTGGCACACAGGTTAATCCTGCTGACGGCTCTATTACTGCACCGAATTACACAGTTATTTCCGGCAATCCTGATAGTAGCAGCGTAGCGACTTACCATACTGTCGGAGAAGCATTAAGTGCGTTAAGCGATGCAGCACGCACACCGCTGACGTTTGCCGCTGATGCCGGTACGCCCTCAACTCGACGTTTGGGCAGCACTGTCACCGTTAAAGGCGGTGAAGCCGATGCAACCAAACTGTCCGACAGTAACAACATTGGTGTGGTTTCAGACGACACTACCGGCACACTCAACGTCAAACTGGCGAAAGAGCTGAAAGGTCTGACCTCGTCTGAATTCGTCGACGCAGCAGGCGGCAAAACCACCGTTTCTGCAGACGGCGTGACCGTCGGCACGGCGGCAAACCCCGTCAAACTGACGACCGAAGGTCTGTCTAACGGCGGTAAGAAAGCAACCGACATCGCTGCCGGTGTGAACAATACCGACGCCGTCAACGTCAGCCAGCTCACTCCGTTGGCAACCGCATTGGGCGCAACCGTCAATCCGACTACCGGCGCGGTTGAAGTACCGAATCTGGTGGTAACCAAAACCGACGGCACGCAGGCCGCACCTGTCAACACCGTACAAGGCGCGTTGGACAACATCGGTACCGAGCTGCAAAAAGGCCTGACTTTCGGCGGCGACAACGCAGACAAGAATTTCGAGCGCAAACTCGGCAACCAAGTTTTCGTCAAAGGCGGTGCGGATGCGGCGAAACTGTCCGACAACAACATCGGCGTGGTTTCAGACGACCTTAACGGCACGCTCAACGTCAAACTTGCCAAAGATTTGCAAGGTTTGAACAGCGCACAATTTGAAACCGACGGCAACGTGACCACCATCAACGGCGGCAATGTTTCCTTGGCTGACAAAGACGGCAATATTGCCGAAACCACAGCAAACGGCATCACCCTGACCCCGGTGCCAAGCAGCGGCAAAGAAGCCGTCAGCCTGACCAAAGACGGTCTGAACAACGGCGGCAACAAGATTACTAAGGTTGCCGAAGGCACGCTTGCGGCTGACAGCACCGACGCTGTTAACGGAGCGCAACTGTACAAAGTTGATCAGAAAGCCAACACCAATGCCGAAAATATTGCTAAAGGTATCAATATCGGCGGTACAAGCGGCAGCAACAAATACGCATTGGGCGACACTGTCAACATCAAAGGCGACAGTAACATTACCAGCGAAACCGTTGAAGGCGGCGTACAACTGAAACTTGCCGACACCGTCAAAATCGGACAAGACAGTGGCAAACCTGTCAGCATCGACGGCGTAAACGGTACTGTCAGCGGTTTGAGCAACAAAGCCTTGGGCGGTGCGGACTTCGCTACCAAAGGTCAAGCAGCGACTGAAGAGCAGTTGAACGCTACCCAAGCCAACCTGGCGAAAATCCTCGGCGGTAACGCGGCCAACGACAATGGCAACGTCAACTTCACCGACATCGGCGGTACAGGCAAAACTAACGTCCACGACGCGATTGCCGCAGTCAAAGAAACTGCCGAAAAAGGCTGGAACCTGAACGCCAACGACGAAACCTCGTCTGAAAAAATCGCTGCAGGCGACACCGTAACCTTCAAAGAAGGCAAAAACGTCAAAGTCAGCCGCAACGGTAAACACATCACCGTAGCGACTTCAGACGACGTATCCTTCAACAAAGTAACTGTCGGCGACAGCGTTCTGACCGACAACGGGTTGACTGTGGGCAACGGCAAAGCAGGTAATCCTGTCAGCCTGACCAAAGACGGTTTGGACAACGGCGGCAATAAAATCTCCAACGTCGCCGCAGGCGAGGCAGATACCGACGCAGTGAACGTTGCCCAGTTGAAAGCCAATTCAGGTCGTGTGGAAAGCGGCGACGACAACATCGTCGTTGAAACCGACAAAACAGGCGGTTCTAACGTTTACAAAGTTTCTACCGCTAAAGACCTGAAGGCTGACAGCCTGACCGCGGGCGAGACTGTTGTGAACAACAGCGGCGTAACCGTCGGCGACAAAGTGGCTCTGGGCAAAGACGGTCTGAAAGCAGGCGATGTGAACATCACTGCCGACGGCATCGACGCTGGCAATAAAGCCATCAGCAACGTTGCCAAAGGCGTAAAAGCCACCGACGCCGTCAACGTCGCCCAGCTGAACGAACAACTCGCCGCCACTGAAAAAACCACCACCGTCGTCGCCGGTAAGAACGTTACCGTCAGCGAAAAAGTGGACGGCAACAACACCGAGTACACGGTTAACGCCGACAAGACCACCCTCAGCCAAGCGGCGGGCGGTGCGGTTAAAGTCAGCGAAGGTGCGAAAGACGCCGACGGTGTTACCGATTACGCCCTCGACTTGACCGACGAAGCCAAAGCCGACATCGCCAAAGGCGTAGCGGCGAAAGACGCGGTGGACAACAAAGGTCTGACCTTTGCCGCCGACAACGGCACGACCGGTGCGAAGAAACTGGGTGACAGCCTGAGCGTCAAAGGTGACGGCAACATCCTGACCCGCGCCGACGAAAACGGCATCGGCTTCTCGCTGGCCGACAAGATTACTGTCGGCAAAGCAGGCAAAGGCAACAAACCGCTCGTAATCGACGGTACCGCCGGTCTGATTTCCGGTCTGAGCAACACCACCCTGGGCGGTGCGGACTTTGCCACTAAAGGCCAAGCCGCAAGCGAAGAGCAGTTGAACGCAGCACAAGCCAACCTGGCGAACCTGCTCGGCGGTAACGCAGCCAACGACAAAGGCAACGTCACGACCACCGACATCGGCGGCACAGGCAAAGACAACGTCCACGACGCCATTGCCGCAGTGAAAGAAACTGCCGACAAAGGCTGGAACCTGAATGCCAACGACGAAACCTCGTCTGAAAAAATCGCTGCAGGCGACACCGTAACCTTCAAAGAAGGTAAAAACGTCAAAGTCAGCCGCAACGGTAAACACATCACCGTAGCGACTTCAGACGACGTCTCCTTCGACAAAGTAACCGTAGGCGGCAGCGTTCTGACTGATAATGGACTGACTGTGGGCAACGGCAAAGCAGGCAAGCCCGTCAGCCTGACCAAAGACGGTCTGAACAACGGCGGCAACAAAGTGTCCGACATCGCCGCAGGCGAAGCCGACACCGACGCAGTGAACGTTGCACAGCTTAAAGCAGCCGCAGCGAAAGCGACATCCAAAGTGGACAGCGGCAACGACAACATCGTCGTCACCCCCGAGCAAAATGCCGACGGCAGCACCACTTACAAAGTGGCGACCGCACCCAACCTCAAAGCCGACAGCTTCACCGCAGGCGATACCGTTGTGAACAACAACGGCGTCAACGTCGGCGACAAAGTGGCGCTGGGCAAAGACGGTCTGAAAGCAGGCGATGTCAACATCACTGCCGACGGTATCAACGCAGGCGGTAAGAAAGTGACCGGCGTCGCCGCAGGCACCGTCGCCGCAGGCAGCACCGATGCCGTCAACGGCGGACAACTGCACCAGGTTTACGAACTGATCGGCAGCAACGGCGGCAACGTCAACACCGCACCGCCGTCAGTCGAAGCAGACGGCAAAGCAGGCTTGGGTAATATCAAAAACATTACCCTGGTGGACAACAGCAACAACCCGAACGTGACCAACGTCACGAACGAGACCAAGATTGCCCAGTCCAACGGTTACAGCCTCGTGACCTACAACGTCGAAGACCAAGGCATGTACGTGACCAACAACGTCATCGAAGCCGTAGGCCGTATGAACGAACAAGGTATCAAGTTCTTCCATACCAACGACGGCGAAGTGAACCCCGACGTACAGGCACGCAACAGCGAAGACTCCAGCGCGAGCGGCGCATACGCCACGGCAGTCGGCTTCCAAGCCGCCTCCAAAGGCACCAACGCCATCGCCATCGGTAAAGGCGCCAAAGCCAACGCCGAGAACACCATCGCCATCGGTACCGGCAACATCGTCAGCGGCAAAAACTCCGGCGCCATCGGTGACCCGACCGTAGTAAGCGGCAACAGCTCTTACTCCATCGGTAACAACAACAACGTATCCGCCGACAACGCCTACGCATTGGGCAGCAACATCAAAGCCACGGTCAACGACTCCGTCTACCTCGGCGACCGCGCCCAAACCCAAGGCATCCATACGGCTGATGCGGCCAAAGGCGAAGCCTATACCTACGGCGGCCTGAACGACAAAGCCGTGGCAGGCAAAGCAGGTTCGGCTGCCGCCGCGAACAAAGTCGCCGGTGTTGTTACCGTCGGCAACGGTACGGACGAGACCCGTCAGGTACAAGGTGTGGCGGCAGGCGTGGTATCTGCGGATTCGACCGATGCGATCAACGGCAGCCAGTTGTATTACACCAATCAGGCGATTAACCAAAACGTGACCAACATCGGCAATTACGTGGTGAACATGGGCAACCAAATCAACCAACGTATCGACAATGTGGAAAGCGATTCCAAAGCCGGTACCGCAGCAGCCATGGCGGTCGCCGGTCTGCCGCAAGCCTACCTGCCGGGTAAGAGCATGATGGCGGTTGCAGGCGGCGTTTACCGCGGTGAAAGCGGCTACGCAGTCGGCTTCTCCAGCATCTCCGACGGCGGCAACTGGATCATCAAAGGTACCGCTACCGGAAACTCACGCGGCCACTACGGCGCGACCGCAGGTGTCGGCTACCAATGGTAATCCTGACCTAAAGCCTGTTTGAAGGCAAAGCAAAGGTCGTCTGAAAACCCGAAACAGGGTTTTCAGACGACCTTTTTCTATATCGGATTGCATGGGAGGGAGGGTTCCAATATGCTCAGTTTCGCAAACACTCGCTTAACACAAAACGCTAAGATTTGTTTTCAGACGACCTTGCAGCCATGCCCGACTATTTTTTGTGGCAAAATTCAGCCATGTTCCACATGGTCAGTCCGCGTATTTAAACTGAAGAAATTTCAAGCCGGCTGACTAAACAGATTACAAGGAGAAACAGACATGAGCCGCATTTTATCCTCACTGCGCTATCCGCTGATTCAAGCGCCGATGGCGTTTGCGCATGACACAGAGCTGCCTCTGGCTGTCGGCAAAACCGGCGCTTTGGGTTCGTTGGCAGGGGCGATGTATGACGCCGCGGGTTTGGAAAAAGCGTTGGCACGGATGAAGCAGGAAGGCGGCGGCCGTCCGTACAACCTCAACTTTTTCGCCCACCGCACGCCGTCTGCCGATCGCACGCAATACGAGGCATGGTCTGCCGTGTTGCGTCCGTATTTCGAAGCTTACGGGCTGACGGAAAACGACATTCCCAGCGGCGGCGGGCGGCAGCCGTTTGATGCCGATGCTTTGGCATGTGTGGAACGTTACCGCCCGCCTGTGGTTAGCTTCCACTTCGGCTTGCCCGTGCCCGAATACTTGCAGCGCGTCAAAGCGACGGGTGCGGAAGTGTGGAGCAGCGCGACGACGGTCGAAGAAGCCGTCTGGCTGGAACAAAACGGCGCAGATGTCGTGATTGCCCAAGCGTGGGAGGCGGGCGGTCATCGGGGATGGTTTTTAAACCGCAATCCCGACAGCCAAAGCGGCTTGTTCGCCCTGTTGCCCGCCGTCCGCAAGGCCGTGCGCCTGCCCGTCATAGCCGCAGGCGGCGTTTCCGATGCCGCCGCCGTCCGCGCCGCGTTGGGATTGGGCGCGTCCGCAGTACAGGTCGGAACCGCCTTCCTGCTCGCAGACGAAGCCCTGACCAAACCTGCCCACCGCGCCGCCATCCAAACCGCCCGTCCTGAAGATACCGTGGTAACCAACTTGTTCAGCGGCGGCGCGGCGCGCGGGCTTTACAACCGCTTCATACGCGAAGCTGGTCCGATGAATGACGCAGCGCTCCCATTTCCCTTGGCAGGCGCAGCCGCCGGCGCATTGAAAGCCGCCGCCGAAAAACAAGGCTGCTACGACTTTTCCCCATTTTGGGCAGGGCAAAACGCAGGACTGTGCCGCCCCGGCAGCGCGGCGGAAATCGTCGAACGGTTGTGCGGCAGCATCGAGCGTTAGGACGGTTTGAGCACAGGCAAGGTGGACGTTGCAAAAAGGTCGTCTGAAAATTGAAAACAGGTTTTCAGACGACCCGTAGCGTGGGCTTTGCCACGAAATGAAGATAAAGACAACCGCCCGATTCGGATTGTCGGACAGCAGGTTCGCGGACAAAGCCCACGCTACGGATTGGGTCTCTTCCGAGCTTGTCGATTAGTGGTGCCGGAGGTTTTCATTTGCCGCCAATCAGGGGTTTGCGGGTAATGCGCAGCCTGCCGTCGGACAGATATCGCTTTTCCTGAACATATAGTGGATTAACTTTAAATCAGGACAAGGCGACGAAGCCGCAGACAGTACAGATAGTACGGCAAGGCGAGGCAACGCCGTACTGGTTTAAAGTTAATCCACTATAAACCGATTGCAGCCCTTTACCGGAGATGCCGCGGAAGCGTCCGCCCATATGGAACGCAGCGCCCGATTTGGTGAACGTTTTGATTTATGCTTTATTCTTATAGAAAACAAGAGGAAATGATATATGTCTTTCTTTAAAAATAAATTAGGCATCTTGTTGGCATTAATCTATCTAATCGCATCAATGGTTATTTTGGATGATAGTACAGAGGGGAGCTGGGGAGGTTTTCTTCTCTTCGTCTTAGCCTTTCCCTTTTCCATTTTGTCCTTATTCGTTTCCAATTATGTAAATGGCCCGTTAGCCAATTGGGTATTTATCTTTCTGAATGCAATTTGGTGGTTTTTACTGGGATGGTTAATCACTAAGATTTTTAGAAAAAAGATTCAGACAGAATAAATCCGGATTGACGATGATTTTTGCAAAGGTCTCCCGTAGCGTGGGCTTTGCTCATGAGATGAAAGCCAAAATGGATGCCCATTTGGCTGTTGTCTGATTTGGATTTAGATAGTAGGTTTCGTGGGCAAAGCCCACGCTACTTGGGTTATCCCAAATCTGCAGAGATTGAATAAAAGGTCGTCTGAAAAAAAGCGTAAACGAGTTTCTTTAAAACCCGAATCTCAAAGTTTTCAGACGACCCCATTTCGACTGGTAATCCGCCCCCTCTCCCGTCCGGCGGGAGAGGGCTGGGGAGAGGGTGGCTCTACGGGTTGTACGAATTTATTTGACCTAAACCTCAAAAGCCACCCCTATCCTAACCTTCCCCCGCCGGACGGGGGAAGGGACAAGTTGTCGTTGCGGCAATAAGTAGCGTAGGTTTTGCTCATGAGGTGAATACACGGACAAAGATAACTGATTCAGATTATTAGGTGGCAGATTTCGTGGGCGTAGCCCACGCTACGGGTTGGATTTCCAATTTAATTGAATAAAACCTGCGTTGATTGTATAAAAAATGAATCCAAGGTCGTCTGAAAATTCCCAACCGCCATCACTCAAGCCGTATTCCTCTTTGTTTGGAATACGGCTTTTCGTTTCTGCCGGTTTATTTCTTCTGCCACGCTTGGCGGAGGTATTCGATGTGGTCGGGGAGGGCGTAGAAGGGGGTGTTGCCGTGGTTGGCGTTGGGGTAAAGGGTAAATTGTGCGTCTGCGCCGAGGTGTTGGAGGGTGCCGGCAAGCAGTTTGGCTTGGGCAACCATTTCCCTGCCGATTTGTTCGGGGCGGTTGCTGCGGCCTTCGTGTTCGCCGACGCTGATGCGGACGGCGGTGTCGGCGGGAAGGGCGGACGGAAGGAAGTCGAGGACACGGCGGTTGTGCCACCAGACGGAGGGGGAGGCGAGCAGGTTGTGTTTGAAGCGGTCGGGGGCGGTGAAGAGGGAATAGAGTCCGAACAATGCGCCGAAGGAGTGTCCGAACAGGGCTTGTTCTTTGAGGTTGACGGGGTATTTGGAGGCAAGGGTCGGGGCGAGTTCGTGGTCGAGGAAGACGGCGAAGCGGTCTGCTTGTCCGTATTGGCGGCGGTCTGCTTCGGTGGCGGTTTCGGGCAGGGGCGGGGTGTAGTCGAGGGCGCGTTGGGTCAGGTCGCGGACTTCGCCGTTGGGGTAGCCGATGCTGACGATGAGGCAGGCGGCGCGGCTTCGGGTCATGGGGTTGATGAGCAGGGATTGTGCCATGCTGAGGGCGGCGGGAAAGAAGGCGTCACCGTCGAGGATATGGAGGACGGGATAGCCTTGTGGGGGCGGGTCGCCGATGGCGGCGGTTTGGATGCGGTAGCTGCGGCCGGTGTGCTCGGAACGGATGTGGGTTTCTTCGGCTTGCAGCAGGCGGGCGGCTTGCCAGTGTGCGGTGCGTGAGGTCATGGCGGGGTTGTCGGTTGTGTTGGTGGGGTGTGTTGTGTGTGTTATCGGGTTGGCGGATGTTTCAGACGACCTTTGGGCTATATCTGCTGTTTTTTCTATAGTGGATTAACTGTAAACCAGTACGGTGTTGCCTCGCCTTAGCTCAAAGAGAACGATTCTCTAAGGTGCTGAAGCACCAAGTGAATCGGTTCCGTACTATCTGTACTGTCTGCGGCTTCGTCGCCTTGTCCTGATTTAGTTAATCCACTATATTTGAATACATGGACATAAATGATAAAACCGGACAGGTGGTGTTCCCTGCCTGTCCGGTCTGTTTCCGTAATGTGTTGGTCTTCTGGTTTTTGGCGGTGATTTGTTTTCCTTTTGCTTTTCCCGTTTTTAGAAGTCGTAGCGGAGGTTTGCCATCAGGCTGCGCTCCGAGCCGGGAATGTTGAAGGTGTTCGCGCTGCCGACGCGGGCGTAGTAGTGGCGGTTGAAGATGTTGTCGGCATTGATTTGCAGCTTCAGCTTAGGCGTGAAGCGGTATGCCGCCATGGCGTCGAAGGTGGCGTAGCCGCCTGCACGCAGCCCTGCCGCAGAGGAGATGCTGCTCATCGCGTTCACGCCGCCGCCGAGGGTCAGCTTGGGCGTAACTTCGTAAGTCGTCCACAGGTTTGCGCTGTGTTTGGGCATCAGCAGGAAGATGCCGTCGTCGCGCGAGTTGGCGGCGGTTTTGATTTGGCTGTGCAGATAGCTGTAACCTGCGTGGATTTGCCATTTCGGTGTAATCGCGCCGCTGATTTCGGTCTCAACGCCTTCCATCACGCGTTTGCCCAAGGCGGCGTAACGGGTGTTGCGGTTGTTCGGGTTCAGCGGTGCGGCGGCGTTTTTGTCTTTCAGGCGGTAGAGGGAGACGCGGGTGTTGAGGCGGTCGTCCATGTAGCTGCCTTTGTAGCCGACTTCAAACTGGTTGCCTTCGCGCGGTTTGAGCAGGTTGCCGTCGGTGCCGAGGCTGGTTTGCGGCGTGTAGAGTTGGGAGAAGCTGGCGTAGAGGCTGTTGTTGTCGTTCAAGTCGTAAACTGCGCCTGCGTAGCCGGTGAACTTGGTTTTGCTGGCTTTGTGCAACTCGTCGCCTTCGCCCGCTTCGATTTTGTAGTGTCCCAAACGCCAGCCGCCGATGAGCGACAGCCTGTCGACCGGATGGAAGACGGATTTGCCGTAAACACCGAATTCGTCAAGGTTTTCGGTAGCGACGGTATGGCTGTAACCGCGCGCGCCGGCACGGGCGTTCTGCATCAGGTTGACATAGGGAACGGAGTGGAAATCGCCCAAGGCAACATTACGCGCAACGGCTGCACGGCCTTGCTCGTTGGTGCTGCGTAGGCGGTTGTAGTCCGCGCCGACGACGAGTTCGTTTGCGGTGTTGCCCAAGGCAAACGGACGGCTGTAGCTTGCGTCAACCGCGAAGGCTTTTTGTTTGATTTCCGTGCCTAAGCCGACGACGTTTGCCTTATTGTCGGCAGAAAGTTTGTTGGCGGCGAAGGTGTAGTTAGAGTCGGCATCGCGGTCGGAATAGCGCATACCGATTTTGCCGTAGCCGCCGTCGTCAAAATAATGTTTCAAATCGGCGAACACGTCATGGCTGTTCATTTTAAATTTGTTCCAATCCGCGCCGACGAAAGTGTGGTTGGGCAGGGACAGCAAATTGCCGCTGCTGCCGACGGGCAGACCGTTGTACGGCGCGAGGTGGCGTTGCTGGTAGAGATAGCCTACGCCCAAAGTCGTGTCGGGGTTGATGTCCCAATCCGCCGCCGCATAGAAGGTTTCGTGGTGGTTGTTTTTCTCGGCAGGACGGGGAGACGCGCCCGAAGTCTGCGCCATCACACGACCGCGCACGCTGCCGTCGGCGTTCAGAGGACCTGAAACATCGGCTTCAGCTTTATATTGTTTGTGCGTACCGAACCCTGCTGCCGCATGGCCTTGGAACTCTTTGGTCGAGCGTTTGCGCACCAAATTCACAATACCGCCCATCTCGCCGCTGCTGTCGAACAAGCCGCTCGGGCCGCGCATCACTTCGACGCGGTCGAAGGCGAACAGGTTGGGCAGCGTACCATTGATACTCTGCATCTGCGCGGGCAGGCCGTCGATGTTGTATTCGCTGTATTCGTAGCCGCGCGCATAAACCGATGAGCGGCCGTCGTCATTACTCAACACGCGCAGACCCGGCGTTTTGCGCGCCAATTGGTCAAAGGTATCAACGTTGCGGTCTTTTACCTGCTGGTTGGTGATGATGCTGACGGATTGCGGAATTTCGCGTAAAGAAGCGGGAATTTTTGTGCCGACGGTGGCGGCAAACGAGCTGTAATCGCCGTTTTTCTCGGTGGCAATCGCGTTATACGAACGCTGTCCTTTCACATGGACGGTATCCAGCTCGACCGTTTCGGCGGCAAATACAGTGGAAGATAAAGCGGCCACAACGGCAGCAGCGGTCAGATTGGGTCGGAACATCAATTTCTCCGTTCATTGTACAAATGAGAATGGTTGTATTTTATAAGTTTAATATCTGAAATTGTAGAAAAAAACTATCGTTTTCCCGACAATCTCTTGTGAATATGCGACAAGGTCGTCTGAAAACTTTAATTTGGTTTTCAGACGACCTTGTCTTTTTATAGTGGATTAACTTTAAATCAGGACAAGGCGACGAAGCCGCAGACAGTACAGATAGTACGACAAGGCGAGGCAACGCCGTACTGGTTTAAAGTTAATCCACTATATATGCAAATTTTGTTTGAAAGGTTGATTTGTAATTTCGATACAAAATTCAAAAAATTTCATTTTCATATGAATTGCGGCGGGCAAAACAATAGCGATATGGTAAAGGGGGAAGACTCGGCAGCCACTTTTATCAAACTCGTTAAAATTATTTTATTTCAATGTATTAAAAACAGAAAAATCCTGAAAGAGGTCGTCTGAAAACAGCATGCATGGTTTGTGATGTAAGTCAAAGAGAAATGTAACAAAATTACTTATAGTAATCGTAGTGAAAATTTATCGACTTTATTGCCACCTTATATCAAGGAGATACACCATGAACGCATCAGCCGACAATGTCGTCAGCCCCGCCGTAGCCGAGGTCAACAGTTTGGTTGAAAAGGGTTTGCGCTCGTTGGACGAGTTTCGCAAGCTGAATCAGGAGCAGATTGATTATATCGTTGCCAAAGCCTCCATTGCCGCGCTGGACAAACATGGTGTACTCGCCATGCACGCGGTCGAAGAAACGGGACGCGGTGTATTTGAAGATAAGGCGACCAAAAACCTGTTTGCCTGCGAAAACGTCGTGCGCCGCCTGCGCGATTTGAAAACCGTGGGCGTCATCAGCGAAGACGATGTAACCGGCATTACCGAAATCGCCGATCCGGTCGGGGTCGTCTGCGGTATCGTGCCGACCACCAATCCGACTTCCACCACCATTTTCAAATCCCTGATTGCGCTGAAAACCCGCAATCCGATTATTTTCTCGTTCCACCCTTCCGCCCAGCAGTGTTCCGCCCACGCCGCCCAAATCGTGCGCGATGCCGCGATTGCCGCCGGCGCGCCGGAAAACTGCATCCAGTGGATTGAAAAACCGTCTATGGAAGGCACTTCCGCGCTGATGAAACATCCGGGCGTAGCGACGATTTTGGCGACCGGCGGCAATGCGATGGTGGAAGCCGCTTATTCCTGCGGCAAACCCGCGCTCGGCGTCGGGGCGGGCAACGTGCCTGCCTATGTCGAAAAAACGGCAAACATCCAGCAGGCGGCACACGACATCGTGATGTCCAAGGCGTTCGACAACGGCATGATTTGCGCCAGCGAACAAGCCGTCATTGCCGACAAAGAGATTTATAAAGAGCTGGTCGAAGAGTTCAAATCCTACGGCGTGTACTTCGCCAACAAAAAAGAAAAAGCCATGCTCGAAGACTTCATCTTCGGCGTTACGGCAAACTGCGCCAACTGCGGCGGCGCGAAGCTCAATTCCGCCGTTGTGGGCAAACCGGCGGCGTGGATTGCCGAACAGGCTGGGTTTAAAGTCCCTGAAAAAACCAACATCATCATCGCCGAATGCCGCGAAGTCGGCCCCAACGAGCCGCTGACCCGCGAAAAACTCTCGCCCGTACTGGCAATGCTCAAAGCGGATTCCACCGAACAAGGTTTGCAGTTTGCCGAACAAATGGTCGCCTTCGACGGCTTGGGACACTCCGCCGCCATCCATACCGCCGATCATGAATTGGCAAAAACCTTCGGCACCCGCGTCAAAGCCCTGCGCGTGATTTGGAACTCGCCCTCCACCTTCGGCGGCATCGGCGACGTTTACAACGCCTTCCTGCCGTCCCTGACCTTGGGCTGCGGCTCTTACGGCAAAAACTCCGTCGGCGGCAACGTCAGCGCAGTCAATCTGTTAAACATCAAAAAAGTAGGCCGTCGGAGAAACAACATGCAATGGTTCAAAGTACCCGCCAAAATCTATTTCGAGCGCGATTCCATCCAATACCTGCAAGACATGAAAGACTGTGAAAAAGTCATGATTGTGACCGACCGTTCGATGGTCGATTTGGGCTTCGTCGATAAAGTGACCCACCAGCTCCACCAACGCAAGAACAAAGTAACCATCCAGCTTTTCACCGACGTCGAGGCCGATCCGAGCGTCCAAACCGTCTATAAAGGCACCGATTTGATGCGCAGCTTCCAGCCCGACACCATCATCGCGCTGGGCGGCGGCTCGCCGATGGACGCGGCAAAAGCCATGTGGCTCTTCTACGAACAGCCCCAAGTCGATTTTGAAGACCTCGTCCAAAAATTCATGGACATCCGCAAACGCGCCTTCCGCTTCCCCGAGTTGGGCCGCAAAGCCAAATTCATCGGCATCCCCACCACATCGGGCACCGGCTCCGAAGTTACGCCGTTTACCGTCATCAGCGACGGCGACAAAAAATACCCCATCGCCGACTACTCGCTGACCCCGACCATCGCCATCGTCGATCCCGCGTTTACCATGACCGTTCCCGCCGGCGTAACCGCCGACACCGGTCTGGACGTACTGACCCACGCCGTAGAAGCATACGTTTCCGTGCTCGCCAACGACTTTACCGACGGCCTCGCCCTGCAAGCCATCAAGCTCGTGTTCCAATACCTCGAACGCTCCTACAAACACGGCGCGTCCGACCCCGAAGCACGCGAACACATGCACAACGCCTCCACCATCGCAGGCATGGCGTTCTCCAACGCATTCCTCGGCATCAACCACTCAATGGCGCACAAAATCGGCGGCAAATACCATGTTCCGCACGGCCGCGCCAACGCCATCCTGCTGCCGCACGTCATCCGCTACAACGGCACACGCCCGCAGAAAACCGCCACCTGGCCGAAGTACAACTACTACAAAGCCGACCTGAAATATCAGGAAATCGCCCGTACCTTAGGCCTGCCGTGCGCCACCCCCGCCGAAGGCGTAGAATCCTTTGCCCGCGCTTGTCATGAACTGGCGGTCAACGTCGGCATCAAAATGTCGTTCAAAGAACAAGGTCTCGACGAAAAAACCTTCATCGACGGCCGCAAAGAGCTGGCAATGCTGTCCTTTGAAGACCAATGTACCCCCGCCAACCCGCGTCTGGCATTGGTCGCCGACATGGAAGAAATACTGACCAAAGCCTATTACGGCGAATAAGGTTCGCGTAAACCATAAAGCGCAAGAAAAGGTCGTCTGAAAACCACATTTCGGGTTTTCAGACGACCTCTGTTTTTTATATTGTGCCCCACTTATAGTGGATTAACTTTAAATCAGGACAAGGCGACGAAGCCGCAGACAGTACAGATAGTACGGCAAGGCGAGGCAACGCCGTACTGGTTTAAAGTTAATCCACTGAGACCTTTGCAAAATTCCCCAAAATCCCCTAAATTCCCACCAAGACATTTAGGGGATTTTCCATGAGCACCTTCTTCCAGCAAACCGCACAAGCCATGATTGCCAAACACATCGACCGCTTCCCGCTATTGAAGTTGGATCAGGTGATTGATTGGCAGCCGATCGAACAATACCTGAATCGTCAAAGAACCCGTTACCTTAGAGACCACCGAGGGCGTCCTGCCTATCCCCTGTTGTCCATGTTCAAAGCCGTCCTGCTCGGACAATGGCACAGCCTCTCCGATCCCGAACTCGAACACAGCCTCATCACCCGCATCGATTTCAACCTGTTTTGCCGTTTTGACGAACTGAACATCCCCGATTACAGCACCTTATGCCGCTACCGCAACCGGCTGGCGCAAGACGACACCCTGTCCGAATTGCTGGAACTGATTAACCGACAACTGGCCGAAAAAAACCTAAAAGTAGAGAAGGCATCCGCCGCCGTCGTTGACGCCACCATTATTCAGACCGCCGGCAGCAAACAGCGTCAGGCCATAGAAGTCGATGAAGAAGGACAAGTCAGCGGACAAACCACACCGAGTAAGGACAAAGATGCCCGTTGGACAAAGAAAAACGGTTTATACAGACTCGGTTACAAACAACATACCCGCACCGATGAGGAAGGCTATATCGAGAAACTGCAGATTACCCCCGCCAATACCCATGAGTGCAACCACCTGTTGCCTTTGCTGGAAGGCATTGCCGAAGGTACGACCGTCTATGCCGATAAAGGCTACGACAGTAAGGAAAACCGGCAACATCTGGAAGAGCATCAGTTGTTAGACGGCATTATGCGCAAAGCCCACCGCAATCGTCCGCTGACGGAAGTGCAAACCAAACGCAACCGATATTTGTCGAAGACCCGTTATGTGGTCGAACAAAGCTTCGGTACGCTGCACCGTAAATTCCGCTACGCCCGGGCAGCCTATTTTGGTCTGCTCAAAGTGAGTGCGCAAAGCCATCTAAAGGCGATGTGTTTGAACCTGTTGAAAGCGGCTAACAGGCTAAGTGTGCCTGTTGCCGCCTAAAAGGCGGCCCGGATGCCTGATTATGGGGCGTCCGGGGAGGATTAAGGGGGTGTTTGGGTAGAATCAGTGGATATTTGAAACGAAAACAGCCGAAAACCTGTGTTGGGGTTTCGGTTGTCGGAGGAAGGGCTTTTTTGCAAAGGTCTCCCACTATATTTTTAGCAGCCGTAGCGTGGGCTTTGCCCACGAATGAACATAAATAATTTGATTCGGATGTTCGGGCAGAAGGTCGTGGGCGAAGCCCACGCTACGATTTGCTGCAACGGCAACTTGTTCCTTCCCCCGTCCGACGGGGGAAGGTTAGGATGGGGGTGGCTTTATGGTTTTAGGTAAAATCAAATTCGTGCAAACCGTAGGGCTGCTCTCTCCAGCCAGACGGGAGAGCCAGCCGCCCGTAGCGTGAGTTCTACCCACGAATAAACAGAGATGATTGGATTCGGATGTTTGGGCGGGAAGATCGCGGGCGAAGCCCACGCTACGATTTTCTGAAACGGCAACTTGTCCCTTCCCCCGTCCGGCGGGGGAAGGTTAGGATGGGAGTGGCTTTATGGTTCTAGGTAAAATCAAATTCGTGCAAACCGTAGGGCTGCTCTCTCCTGCTAGACGGGAGAGCCAGCCGCCCGTAGCGTGAGTTCTACCCACGAATAAACAGAGATGATTGGATTCGGATGTTTGGGCGGGAAGATCGCGGGCGAAGCCCACGCTACGATTTTCTGAAACGGCAACTTGTCCCTTCCCCCGTCCGGCGGGGGAAGGTTAGGATGGGAGTGGCTTTATGGTTCTAGGTAAAATCAAATTCGTGCAAACCGTAGAGCTGCTCTCTCCTGCTAGACGGGAGAGCCAGCCGCCCGTAGCGTGGGTTCTACCCACGAATAAACAGAGATGATTAGATTCGGATGTTTGGACGGAAGATCGCGGGCGAAGCCCACGCTATGGGTTACTGCAACGGCAACTTGTCCCTTCCCCCGTCCGGCGGGGGAAGGTTAGGATGGGAGTGGCTTTATGGTTTTAGGTAAAATCAAATTCGTGCAAACCGTAGAGCTGCTCTCTCCCTCCAGACGGGAGAGCCAGCCGCCCGTAGCGTGGGTTCTACCCACGAATGAACAGAGATGATTAGATTCGGATGTTTGGGCAGAAGGTCGTGGGTGAAGCCCACGCTACGGGTCGGTTTATCCTGAATCTGTATCCACTTGACGAAGGGTCGTCTGAAAATAAAAATCCTCAATTTTTCAGACGACCTCAATAACAGACTTTCAATTCAATCTACGCTTGCTGGATAGCACCAATAAGAAGGTAATTTTTACAATTGAAATTTACGGCAACTATTTACATTATCTACGCCATAATAATTTTCCGCATCCAATTTATTATTTCTATAAAATATAGGTATTCCTCTAAAATATTTATTTAAATCAATATCTCTATCTCCATCCCCATCACTTAAGGTATGTTTTCCTTTCCAATTAACGTAGTATTTAGAAGGCGCCATAACCAAACACCCGCTTTTATGATTTAAAATCAAAATATTATTAGTTTCATGGTAATGCGAAGAATTTTCTTCCAAATCCTCTACCATGCCTCCTTCTATATGCATAAATATCGAATACTTGCCATCAGGCGAAGATTCCAGATAAACCATTTCAGATACACAATTATCTACTTTATCTTTTTGATAACAGCCATCTTGTAAGGAATATGTTTTTATTCCTTTATTTTTCATTGTATAGCGCATAAAAATATTTTTTTTATTTGGCTTTAAAAACTCTAACTGCCCATAACCCAACAAATTTTGCACTTCATGAACAGGAAAAATATTTTGTTCTGCCATAGCGAAACTACTATAAATAAAGAATAATAAAACGATTCTCTTCATATCAATCCACCCTTGCCGTATTACTCCTACTCGTGCTTAAGCTTCTGCTCCCGCGCCCAGTCCACGATGTCTTTGGGGTAGTACAGATACTGCCGCAGGGAGGTGTCGTCCAAGTCTTTTAAATAGGCGACTGCGGCGGATTCAAAGCTCCAGTAGCCGATATAGCCCCCATATTCGGGATCTTGGTTCAAATGTGTGTCAATCAGGAGATTACCGATTTTTCGGTTGCCTTCGTACCAACCGGAGAGGTAGGTGTTGAGATATTTCAGGGATTCTTCCTTGCTTTCTGCCATGATTGCTTGTAGCAGGGGTTTGCGGAAGTTGTGCCCGCCTTTGGCAAATTTGGCGCTGGGATCAAATTTCGTGGGTAGTGCCATATTCATCAAAGCCCTGAACGAAGGGTCGTAATACATTTCGTCATCGTTATAGGGATTGAGGCTGTCTTTAATGGTTTCCAGCCAATCCATCCGTTCGAACAATAGGCAAAGTCCGATAATGTTGGGTTGCTCTTCTCCCGCCCACTCCTCCGGCCCCCAAATAAACATGATGTCTTCCTTTTGCCCGTATTGCCTGTGTATATCCAGGCATTGCTTACAGTAATAAACTATCTGCTCCATACGCTTCTTGATGTCTTCTATCGGAAATCCTGCGGTGTATTCTGTAAGCATTGTTAAATAAAGTTGTTGAGGCAGTGCGTCTGAAGGAATAGTTGAGTCACTCTTACTTTCTTCTATCCACTCTTGCAGCAGTTGTAGATTTTCAGAATAACTGGTTTTAAAAAAATCTTCTTTAAACAATCCCTGACGGTCTTTATTGCGATCATATTTAACTTGATTGGTCATTTTAGTCCTTTAAATAGACAAGTAAGTTATTTAAATCGTCTGTGGCTAGTTTCTGCATTTTCCTGACGTTTTTTGCATTTTCATAGTCTGCCTGCGCTTTCAGGGAATAAAACAATCGATTCTTTACCTAGAAAATGTGGTCGGCAGGTTTGTGATGGTGGTGTATCACAGCCATATGAACAATTGAACAGGACGACTGCTATTGGTAAAGAGGTCGTCTGAAAACTTTCAGACGACCTTGATAGAGGTTGGATTTCCGCCCCAATCTACGCTTGCTACACTCCTACGGATGTTTTGAAAAAAGCGTTTTCCGGAATAGGCGTCTGCGCTTTTAATGTTTATATCGACGGTATCGGTATTTTTGCCGGAGATAAACTCTACTGGCTGTGACACACTGCCGAACAACACAGCATTATGATAGGAATAGTCCGATTACTCAAAATAGTTATCATAAATCTCCCTTCAAGCTTTTATCGCTGCGCATAATATCCCATATCATTTTTTGACGCTGTTTTCTTTGGATTCCCTCTAATGAGGAAACCAAAAATTTCGTTATAAAATGAAAACTTTGTTCAAATATTTGCTGATGATTGAAATTTTATCTTTTAGGACGGTAGAATGCGGGGTTATTGGATAGGAGACATCCTCTAAAATGTTGGAGCTACCTGATTTGTGGTTCCGAGTGTCAAAATTTGAACAATGAAAGTACCGATCATGCAGGAACCTTATTCTCGTGAGGGGAATAATCCCTCATCTCATTCCGGCTCGTTTTGGGAGCGCGAAGTATTGCGCGAAGTATTGCTGGCTTCTTATAAAGAGCAGCGTAGCGCACGTATTTGGCGCAATATTTGGCGTGTTATCGGTGTGATTTTATTTCTCATGTTTATTGCGTCACTGTTTGGAGACGATACCGATGCAGTGCAAAGCAGCGGGGAGCATACGGCAGTGATCGATTTGAAAGGTGAAATCGGCAATGAACTTGATGATCAGGTTGAGATGCTGCGCACCGGTATGGAGGCGGTTTACAATAACCCCAATGCTAAAGCGATTATCATCCGCGCCAATAGTCCGGGCGGATCGCCTGTGGTTTCCAATAT
This sequence comes from Neisseria sicca, assembly GCF_014054945.1. Taxonomy (NCBI): domain Bacteria; kingdom Pseudomonadati; phylum Pseudomonadota; class Betaproteobacteria; order Neisseriales; family Neisseriaceae; genus Neisseria; species Neisseria sicca. The sequence goes on from NZ_CP059566.1 coordinate 2,333,936, forward strand.
TGCGTTTAATGAAATCCGCCGTATGAAATCGGAGCATAAAGACATTCCTGTGTATGTGGTGGCGGAAGATATGTGTGCATCGGGCTGTTATTACATTGCGGCGGCGGCTGACAAGATTTATGCGGACCCGTCCAGCGTGGTCGGCAGTATCGGTGTGATTGGCGGAGGGTTTGATGCGACGGGGCTGATGGATAAAATCGGTATCAAACGTCGTCTGAAAATCGCGGGCAGCAATAAGGGTATGGGCGATCCGTTTTCTCCTGAAACGCCCGCACAAACTCAGATTTGGGAAAAAATGCTGACCGATATCCATAAGGAATTTATTAAATCGGTTAAACTCGGACGCGGAAAGCGTTTGAAAGATCAGCAGTATTCTGATGTTTTCAGCGGCCGTATCTATACCGGTTCGGAGGCTAAAGAAGTGGGATTGATTGATGATTTCGGCAGCGTATATAGTGTCGCTAGAGATGTCGTCAAAGTCCCTGAGCTGGTGAACTATACGCCTGAAGAAGATTTCGGCAAAATATTGGGTCGCCATTTGAGTGCTGAAATGGAGACTAAAGTTAAAGAAAAACTGTCGAAAATATGGTAACAGGATTTGTCTATTATTCGTTTGTTGCCGCCCCAGGTAAGTGTGGGGTCGTCTGAAAACGTATCTCTTGAGATGTTTGATGATGTTCCATATGCCATTTATAGGTTGGAAGGTAACAAACCAATGACAAAAAAGCGGCTTGGAAGGTGTCCTTGCCGCTTTTTTAAGTCCACTAATATAGGGTAAAGTTATCCGTCTTTCTATTAAAGCGACCGCAGAAGCAGTTTTTTGTATGTCAAACAGTTTTTTGTTGATAATACGAAGGCTCAAGATCGGAGCGGCTGAGGCTGAATGTTTATCATGAAATGCCAAGAAATGTTTGAGGTCGTCTGAAAAGCCATTTTGTCATTTCATCCGTGTGATAAAAGTTTATCAGTCGGCGTTAGCGCCCCCGATTTTTGCATCCAACCCCTTCATATCTTATAAATATTATGATTAATGTCCAACATCTAGATTTTTACTACGGCAATACGCAGGCATTGTACGATGTCTCGGTTGAACTTCCGCAGGGCAGTATTACCGGATTAATCGGACCTAATGGTGCCGGCAAATCCACTTTGATGCGTTGTATGGCAGGATTGGAAATCCCGACATCCGGCGATGTCTTGCTTGACGGCCTGCCTATTCTTGATAATCCGCGCGATAGCTTTTCCAAACTCGGCTACCTGCCTGATTTTTTTGGGTTGCCGGATGGTTTGAGCGTGATCCAGTGCTTAACGTATGCCGCCAAATCCCGCGGTATTCCTGATGCGCGACTTCCCGATTTGCTGCTGGAAACCGTTCGCCTGCTTAATTTGGAACATAAACTGTATGCCAAAGTCAGCGACCTTTCCCGCGGTCAGAAACAGCGTGTCGGTATCGGGCAAGTCATCATCCATCGTCCTAAGTTCTTGCTTTTGGATGAACCTGCCAGCGGTCTTGACCCTGAGGCACGACATGAATTGTCTTTGTTGCTGCTGAAGCTCAAAGATGAAGGCATGAGCATTTTGGTGTCGAGCCATATTCTTTCCGAGCTGGACGAATATTGTTCGCATATGCTGGTTATCAAAGGCGGACGTGTTCAGGCATTTCAATCTGTTAATGATGATGTTAACGAAGATCAGACTGTTTCGCTGCAATTTGTCGGTTTGGATGAATCCATATTCGAGCGGGTCCGCAATACGGAAGGCGTGAAGCAGGCAGAATGGAACAATCATGCCGTTACCGTCATATTGGATGCGGGAGAAGAAGCACGTGCAGCCTTGTTGCGCAAGCTGTTTGAACAAAACCTGCCTTTGAGCGAAGCTGCCGTCATTAAGGCGTCGCTGCTAAACAGTTATCAAAACAGCCTCAATCTCCACGAGCAGGAGCAACAAGAGCAACAGGAGCAAGCAGATGGACAATAAATTGAATATCCCCAAAATCCGGGTTAACGCCGAATTTCAAAGGCTGATGTGGCTCAACATGAGCTGGGGCATGATTGCAGGCATCATCATACTCTACTGCCTGTTTGTTTTTGCCAATGCCAATTCTGAAAACCTGGTGGAATATATTGCCAGCGTCGGTGCGTTCGGTACCGGCATTTCAAATATCGCCCTTTATCTGCAGATTGAGCGCAGTCTGCGCCAAGACGTTTCCAGCAATGCATTTGACCAGTTGCGCATGTCCTCTTTGTCTCCGTGGCAGATGGCTTGGGCGAGGATTGTTGTCGCGCCTTTGACCGGTTGGGTTATTTTCCTTGTCGGCTGGATACTGATCGGCCTAACGATGTTTCATTTCAACCATGAAGACAGCGATGTTTTCATCATATGGTTGACTATGCCGCTCAACTCATGGGCACTCGCCTGCATGATATTGGTCAATGCTTTGCAGTTCAAACGTGGCAACGATCAATGGGAAGGGTCTCTATTACAACTCCTATTGCTGTTTGTCGTCATGGTCATGTTCGTCACCAGTATGTTGACCGCTTTGGAAGATATTCCGGGTTTGCGTGACAATGTGTCCCCAGTATCCCCAATTATTGCTTCCATTATTTCTGTTATCTTATGCAGCGTTGCCGCCCGTGCGGCTATGGCAGAACGCCTGCACCTGCGCTCTTCCCGATTGACTTTTATCGTCCTTGGACTTCTTACGCCTTTAGCTTCAATCAGTTTAGTAAGCAACTATCAACAAGCGCTGTATATTTGCGCTGTAGCTTATGGCGGTATAAGTATTTTGTCTTTGATTACGCAGAAGCAGACGACCTTTTCTTCTATTGGAGAATTTGTCCGTGCGCGCAATAGAAAGTCGAAGTGGGCGATTGCTTCGTTGCCTGCTTGGATGATTCTTTTGCCTTTGGGATTGATTTGTGCCGCATTGGTGTCAGCAGAAATGGTATGGTCATACATAACACCATTCTTTCTCCTCATGCTGCTGGTTTTTTCCATCAACCAAATGAAATGGCGATACAACAACATCACCATCACATTATTGATATACCTGCTTCTTCGAGGTCTTTGGTTCGTGATTGCATCGTAACAGGAGCGTATTTTCTGTTTTGCATCCTGCCTTTCGCCATAGAGAGGTTGGAGGCGGGATAGGATAAAGGTCGTCTGAAAACCGGTTGACAAGGTTTTCAGACGACCTTTTTGTCTATACGCAAATGAATTCGGCTGTATCGAGGCCGTCCATGCTTTTCCGCCTCAAACTCATGTGCAACGGCATTTAAATATCAGTTAAGAAACAAGGCCCAAAACCGCCTCTGCCTTGTCGGAATCGCCGAATGACGGTACTATGCGCAGTTAACAGCTTGATTTGCCGTTCGGATGGTCATGCGTCCGGGCGAGGTTTTAAATTCAGTATCTTATTTGAAAGCAGAAAATGATTAACGATATTCAAAAAACAGCGGAAAGCAAAATGCAGCGCTCGGTAGAAGTGCTGAAAGAGAATTTGGCGAAAGTGCGTACCGGCCGTGCGCATACCGGTCTGTTGGACCAAGTGGAAGTCGAATATTGGGGCAGCATGGTTCCGGTCAGCCAGGTTGCCAACGTGACGCTTCTGGACGCGCGCACCATCGGTGTGAAACCTTTTGAAAGCAATATGGCAGCCAAAGTCGAGAAAGCCATCCGCGATTCAAACTTGGGTCTGAACCCGGCAGCCGTCGGCGATTTGATCCGCGTACCTATGCCTATGTTGACCGAAGAGCGCCGTAAAGATTTGATTAAAGTCGTACGCAGCGAAGCGGAAGAAGGACGCGTGTCCATCCGCAACGTGCGCCGCGATGCAAACGATCACATCAAAAAACTCTTGAAAGACAAAGAAATTTCTGAAGACGAAGCACGTCGCGGCGAAGAAGCGGTTCAAAAACTGACCGACAAATACATCGCCGAAGCCGACAAAACGCTGGCTGCCAAAGAAGAAGATTTGATGGCGATTTAAACCCTTGTCCGCGGCGTTTCAGACGACCTTTGAACCGCCGCGCTGCGAAAGGCAGAGATGAAGAGCAGCACGCAGACCATTTTGGAACATACTTCAGTTCCGAAGCATATCGCCGTGATTATGGACGGCAACGGCCGTTGGGCGAAAAAGCGTTTCCTTCCCCGCGTGATGGGGCACAAACGCGGCTTGGACGCGTTGGAAAATATGGTGAAGCATTGCGCCAAACTGGGTGTGCAATATCTGACCGTGTTTGCCTTTTCGACTGAAAACTGGCGCCGTCCCGAAGACGAAGTGTCGTTCCTGATGGGGCTGTTTTTGCAGGCTTTGCAAAAACAGGTGCGCCGTCTGCACGAAAACAATATGCGCCTGAAGGTGTTGGGCAGCCGCGAACGCTTCAACCGGCAGATTCTGCAAGGCATCGAAGAGGCGGAAGCGTTGACGGCGAACAATACCGGCCTGACCCTGAGCATTGCCGCGGATTACGGCGGCCGCTGGGATATTTTGCAGGCGGCAAACAAACTGATTGCCGAAGGCGTATCTGAGATTACGGAAGACGCGCTGGCGAAACACTTGATGCTGGGCGATGCGCCGGAGCCGGATTTGTTCATCCGCACCGGCGGCGAAACGCGCATCAGCAATTTCCTGCTTTGGCAGATGGCGTATGCCGAACTTTATTTTACCGATACCCTGTGGCCCGATTTTGACAGCAAAGCCTTGGACGATGCTGTCGCCTCGTTCCAAAAACGCGAACGGCGCTTCGGCCGCACTTCGGAACAGCTGCCGGTAGAGCAGCAAAGGGGTTAAAAATGTTGAAACAACGGATTATCACGGCGCTGTGGATGCTGCCGTTGATGCTCGGTATGCTGTTTTACGCGCCGCAATGGCTGTGGGCGGCATTTTGCGGATTGATTTCCCTGGTTACGCTGTGGGAATACGCCCGTATGAGCGGATTGGAAAAACTGAAAACCAATCATTATCTTGCCGCAACGCTGGTGTTCGGCGTCATCGCCTACGCAGGCGGTTGGACGCTGCCGGATATCGTCTGGTACGCCGTTTTGGCGTTTTGGCTGGTCGTTATGCCTTTGTGGCTGAAATTCAAATGGAAATTGAATGGCGGCTGGCAGGCTTATACCGTCGGCTGGCTTTTGGTCATGCCGTTTTGGTTCGCACTCATGTCCCTGCGTCCGCATCCCGATTATGCCTTGTCGCTGCTCGCCGTGATGGGTTTGGTGTGGGTTGCCGATGTTTGCGCGTATTTCAGCGGTAAAGCGTTCGGCAAACACAAAATCGCACCGACCGTCAGCCCCGGCAAGAGCTGGGAAGGCGCAATCGGCGGTGCGATTTGCGTGGCAGTGTACATGATTGTGGTGTGGTGGGCTGGTTGGCTCACGTTTGACGCAGGCTGGTTCAATACCGTGTTAATCGGTTTGGTGTTGACCGTTGTCAGCGTATGCGGCGACCTGTTGGAAAGCTGGCTCAAACGCGCGGCGGGCATCAAAGACAGCAGCAATCTGCTGCCCGGACACGGCGGCGTGTTTGACCGCGTGGACAGCCTGATTGCCGTCATCAGCGTCTATGCCGCCTTTGAAAGCTTGTTCTGAAGCGGTTATAGTGGATTAAATTTAAATCAGGACAAGGCGACGAAGCCGCAGACAGTACAGATAGTACGGAACCGATTCACTTGGTGCTTCAGCACCTTAGAGAATCGTTCTCTTTGAGCTAAGGCGAGGCAACGCCGTACTGGTTTAAAGTTAATCCACTATAAAAATCGTTGGAACACATCAAACACAATATCGAATAAGCGTTTTCAGACGACCTTTCCGACCTCAAGCCCAAAAGGTCGTCTGAAATCCGAAAGCAGTACATAAAGAACACACCATGACACCACAAGTCCTGACCATATTAGGCAGTACCGGCAGCATAGGCGAAAGCACGCTGGACGTTGTTTCGCGCCATCCCGAAAAATTCCGCGTATTCGCGTTGGCGGGGCATAAGCAGGTTGAGAAGCTTGCGGCGCAATGCCGGACGTTCCGCCCCGAATATGCCGTCGTTGCCGATGCGGAACACGCCGCCCGGCTTGAAGCCCTGTTGAAACGCGACGGCGCGGCGACGCAGGTTTTACACGGCGCACAGGCATTGGTTGACGTTGCGTCTGCCGACGAAGTCAGCGGTGTCATGTGCGCCATCGTCGGTGCGGCGGGGCTGCCCTCCGCGCTGGTGGCGGCGCAAAAAGGCAAAACTATTTATTTGGCGAACAAAGAGACGCTGGTGGTTTCCGGCGCGTTGTTTATGGAAACCGCCCGCGCAAACGGCGCGGCAGTGTTGCCCATCGACAGCGAACACAACGCCATTTTCCAAGTTTTGCCGCGCGATTACACAGGTCGTCTGAACGAACACGGCATCCGCTCGATTATCCTGACCGCTTCCGGCGGCCCGTTTCTGACGGCCGATTTAGGCACGTTCGACAGCATTACGCCCGCGCAAGCGGTCAAACACCCCAATTGGAGCATGGGGCGCAAAATCTCCGTCGATTCCGCCACCATGATGAACAAAGGTTTGGAGCTGATTGAAGCGCATTGGCTGTTCAACTGCCCGCCTGATAAACTCGAAGTCGTCATCCATCCGCAGTCCGTGATACACAGCATGGTACGCTACCGCGACGGTTCCGTGCTGGCGCAACTGGGCAATCCCGATATGCGTACGCCCATCGCTTATTGTTTGGGCTTGCCGGAACGCATCGATTCGGGTGTTGGAGATCTGGATTTCGACGCATTGTCTGCGTTGACCTTCCAAAAGCCCGACTTTGACCGCTTCCCCTGCCTGAAGCTCGCCTATGAAGCCATGAACGCGGGCGGAGCCGCGCCCTGCGTCTTGAACGCCGCCAACGAAGCCGCTGTCGCCGCCTTCTTAGATGGGCAGATTAAGTTTACCGACATTGCCAAAACCGTCGCCCATTGTCTCGCACAAGACTTTTCAGACGACCTCGGCAACATCGAAAACCTGCTGGCGCAAGACGCCGTTACCCGCAGGCAGGCGCAGGAATTTATCGCCGCATTGGGATAAACCGTGCCGCAACGATAAAAAATGACAGGTCGTCTGAAAACCCGCCCACCCGTCATGTGTGGCGGACAAAACGGCAGACTGACTTTATAATCGGCAAAATAACGCCAATAATATTTTCTACACATTGCGAATGCTTTCAGACGACCCCTACCTTGATACGTCGTCTGAAAAATCGACAACGTCAACCCATACCCAACCAGAGAGATTCTTTTGCAAACCCTTCTAGCTTTTATTTTCGCCATCCTGATTTTGGTCAGCCTGCACGAGTTCGGACACTACATCGTCGCCAGATTGTGCGGCGTCAAAGTCGTTCGCTTTTCCGTCGGCTTCGGCAAACCGTTTTTCAGCAGAAAGCGCGGCGATACCGAATGGTGTTTGGCACCCATCCCGTTGGGCGGCTATGTCAAAATGGTCGATACGCGCGAGGGCGAAGTGGCGCAGGCAGACCTGCCTTACGCCTTCGACAAACAGCATCCCGCCAAACGCATCGCCATCGTTGCCGCAGGCCCGCTGACCAATCTCGCGCTGGCGGTTTTGCTTTACGGCTTGAGTTTTTCCTTCGGCGTTACCGAAATCCGCCCTTATGTCGGCATGGTCGAGCAAAATACCATTGCCGCCAAAGCCAGATTTCAGCCCGGAGACAAAATTATTTCGGTTAACGGCGTTAACGTCGGCGAGTGGGAAAAAGCCCAGCAAGAAATCGTGTTGAACATCGAGTCAGGCAAGGTAAATGTTGCCGTTCAGACGAGCTCGGGGCAAAAAACCATGCGGATTATCGATGCCGCCGGCACGCCCGAAGCAGGTAAAATTGCGAAAAACCAAGGCTATATCGGGTTGTCGCCTTTTAAAATCACCACCCGTGTCGGCAAAATGGAAGAAAACAGCCCGGCTGAAAAAGCCGGTTTGAAAAAAGGTGACAAGCTGATCAGTGCCGACGGACAAGACATCGAGTCTTGGCAGCAATGGGTGGAAATCGTACGCCAAAGCCCGGGCAAGAAAATCGAATTGAGCTACGAGCGCGACGGTAAAACTTTTCAGACGACCATCCGCCCCAACAGTATCCAGCAACCCGACAGAACGCTGGTCGGCAGGGTAGGCTTCGATTCTCAGGGCGACGAAGCGTGGACAAAAGAAATCAAGCGCGAATATAAACCGTCTGTCGCAGAAGCATTTGCGATGGGCTGGGACAAAACCGTCAACAATGCTTGGATGACGGTAAAATTCTTCGGAAAACTGATTACAGGCAATGCCTCCCTGAACCATATTTCAGGCCCGCTGACCATTGCCGACGTCGCCGGAAAAACGGCACAGCTGGGATTTCAAAGCTATTTGGAATTCCTCGCGTTGGTCAGCATTAGTTTAGGCGTGTTGAACTTGTTGCCCATCCCCGTATTGGACGGCGGGCATTTGGTGTTCTACACTGCCGAATGGATACGCGGAAAGCCCTTGAGCGAGCACATACAGGCAATCGGCCTGCGCCTCGGACTGGCTGCCATGCTCTTAATGATGGCACTGGCTTTCTTTAATGACATCAACCGTTTGTTTGGATAATTTTATGAAATTGAAACAGATTGCTTCTGCTTTGATGGTATTGGGCATGTCGCCTTTGGCGTTTGCCGACTTCACCATTCAAGACATCCGCGTCGAAGGTTTGCAGCGCACCGAACCGAGTACGGTCTTCAACTACCTGCCCGTCAAAGTCGGCGACCAATTCAGCGACGCACGCAGCGAAGAAATCATCAAAAGTCTGTATGCGACCGGTTTTTTTGACGATGTCCGCGTAGAGACCATGGGTAATCAGGTCTTGCTGACCGTTATCGAACGCCCGACCATCAGCACGCTGAACATCACCGGCGCGAAAATGCTGCAAAACGATGTAATCAAGAAAAACCTTGAATCCTTCGGTTTGGCGCAATCCCAATACTTCAATCCGGCCACGCTGAGCCAGTCTGTCGCCAGCCTGAAGGAAGAATACAAAAGCCGCGGCAAACAGTCGGTCCAAATCACGCCGACCGTCACCAAACTCGCGCGTAACCGCGTTTCCATCGACATCGCCATCGATGAGGGTAAAACCACCAAGATTACCGACATCGAATTTGAAGGCAACAAAGTCTATTCCGACCGCAAGCTCATGAAACAAATGTCTTTGAGCGAAGGCGGCATGTGGACTTGGCTGACTAAGAGCAACCAGTTTAACGAGCAGAAATTCTCGCAAGACATGGAGCGCGTCAGCGAGTTCTACCAAAACAACGGCTATTTCAATTTCCGCATTCTGGATACCGACATCCAGACCAACGAAGACAAAACCAAGCAAACCATCAAAATCACGGTTGACGAGGGCGAACGCTTCCGTTGGGGCGACGTGCGCATAGAAGGCGATACCCGCGAAGTGCCGAAAGAAGAGCTGCAAAAACTGCTGACCATGAAAAAGGGCAAATGGTACGAACGCGCCCAAATGGTCAAATCGCTCGAAGCCATTCAAAACCGCATGGGTACGGCAGGCTACGCGTTCAGCGAAGTCAACGTTCAGCCAGTGCCCAATGCCGAGACCCAAACTGTCGATTTCGTCCTGAACGTCGAACCCGGCCGCAAAATCTATGTGAACGAAATCAACATCACCGGCAACAACAAAACCCGTGACGAAGTCGTGCGCCGCGAATTGCGTCAGATGGAATCCGCGCCTTACGACACTTCCAAGCTGCAACGTTCCAAAGAGCGCGTCGAGCTGCTGGGCTACTTCGACAACGTACAATTCGATGCCGTACCGGTTGCCAATACGCCCGACCAAGTCGATTTGAACATGAGCGTGAACGAGCGTTCTACCGGTTCGCTGGATATGAGCGCGGGCTGGGTTCAGGATACCGGCTTGGTCATGTCCGTAGGCGTTTCCCAAGACAACCTGTTCGGTACGGGTAAATCCGTTTCCCTGCGCGCCTCACGCAGTAAAACCACGCTGAACGGCTCGTTGTCGTTTACCGATCCGTATTTCACACCCGACGGCGTGAGCCTCGGTTACGATATTTACGGCAAGTCTTACGACCCGCGTAAAGCCTCTTCCAGCGCGAAACAATATAAAACCACCACCGCAGGCGCAGGCGTGCGCATGGGCATCCCCGTGACCGAATACGACCGCGTCAATTTGGGTCTGGCGGCGGAACACCTGACCGTGAATACCTACAAAGGCGCGCCTAAACGTTATGCCGACTTTATCAACCAATATGGTAAAGGCACGGACGGCGTGGGCAGCTTCAAAGGCTGGCTGTACAAAGGTACGATCGGTTGGGGACGCAATAAAACCGACAGCGCCTTGTGGCCGACCCGCGGTTACATGACCGGCATCAACGGTGAAATCGCCCTGCCGGGCAGCGACCTGCAATACTACACACTGACCCACAACCAAACCTGGTTCTTCCCGCTGACCAAAGACTTCACCCTGATGCTCGGCGGCGAAGTCGGCGTCGGCAACGGTTACGGCAAAACCAAAACCATGCCGTTCTTTGAAAACTTCTACGGCGGTGGCTTAGGCTCCGTACGCGGTTACGAGAGCGGTACGCTGGGTCCGAAAGTCTATGACGAATACGGCGAGAAAATCAGCTATGGCGGCAACAAAAAAGCCAACGTTTCCGCCGAGTTGCTGTTCCCGATGCCGGGCATCAAAGACTCCCGCTCCGTCCGTCTGAGTCTGTTTGCCGACGCGGGCAGCGTATGGGACGGTAAAACTTATAACGACAGCAGCAGCAATACCTACTACACCAACAATGCCGCTCAAAACCCATACGGCTTAGGCAAGACCCACAAATCGACCTTCAAGGAAGAGTTGCGCTACTCCGCCGGTGCGGCAGTAACCTGGCTCTCGCCGCTGGGTCCGATGAAGTTCAGCTACGCCTACCCGATCAAGAAAAAAGACAGCGACGAAATCCAACGCTTCCAGTTCCAATTGGGTACCACATTCTGACGTAGGCAGAACAAGGTCGTCTGAAAATCGAAATCCCTATGCAGATAAACTTTTTCAGACGACCTGAAGGAAAAGGGGCAGGGCGTTCTGCCTCTTTTTAAAAACAAACCGTCATCCCGCTGATTGGCGGGATACAAAATCAAGGAAATCCAGATGAACATCATTGCCAACGCCTTCCGCCTCGGCGGCGCGGCTTTATTGGGCTTCGGGTTGATGAACCAAGCTGCGGCGGCGGAAGCCGTACAGAAAATCGGCTTTATCAATACCGAGCGCGTTTATCTTGAGTCCAAGCAGGCGCAACGCATTCAGACGACCTTGGAAAAGGAATTCCGCGGCCGTCAGGACGCTTTGCAGAAATTGCAGCAAGAAGGTGAAAAGCTCGAAAAATCCCTGTCCGAAGGCAAATTGCAGGGCAAAGAGCGTGAAGCTGCGGCAAAACGCTGGGGCGAGCTGGTTCAGCAGTTCCGCAAGAAACAGGCGGAGCTGGCAGAAGACTACAACCTGCGCCGCAACGAAGAATTTGCCGCCCTCCAGCAAAACGCCAACCGCATCATCGTCGATCTTGCCAAACGCGAAGGCTACGATGTCATTTTGCAGGACGTGATTTACGTCAACGCGCGTTACGACATTACCGACAGCGTGATTAAAGCCCTGAATACACGTTAATCGGAAGGCTGAACGAGATACAGCAAACCTGTTTTCAGACGACCTCTTTCAAGCGAAGGGTCGTCTGAAAATCCAATAAACGATATAATTATAGTGGATTAACTTTAAATCAGGACAAGGCGACGAAGCCGCAGACAGTACAGATAGTACGGCAAGGCGAGGCAACGCCGTACTGGTTTAAAGTTAATCCACTATACCTGTCTTATCACTCCTGCCGGCATACGTTTTAGGCAAACCGTTCTGTCCGACTGCTCCCGCCGTCCCTTTCAGACGACCTCATCCCAAAGCTTACGAAACATCATGACTTCAAAAACCTACACCCTGTCCCAAATCACAGCGCAGCTTGGCGGCGAATGGCGCGGCAAGGACATTTCCGTCGCCGCCGTGCGCCCGCTCGCAGACGCGCAGGCGGAACACATCAGCTTCCTCGCCAATCCGAAATACAAAGCCGAAGTCCACGACAGCAGCGCGGGTGCAGTCATCGTTTCCGCCAAAGCAGTAAACGAATTTGAAGGGCGCAACCTGATTGTCGCCGACGACCCCTATCTCTATTTTGCCAAAGTCGCCCGCCTGTTTTCACCCATCGTCAAAGCGCGCGGCGGCATCCATCCGACCGCTGTCGTCGAAGAGGGTGCCACCGTTCCCGCCAGCTGCGAAATCGGCGCAAACGCCTACATCGGCGCGAACACCGTACTCGGGGAAGGCTGCCGCATCTTGGCAAACGCCGTTGTCCAGCACGATTGCACACTGGGCGACGAAGTCGTCCTGCATCCCAACGCCGTCGTTTATTACGGCTGCACACTGGGCAACCGCGTCGAAATCCACAGCGGCGCAGTCATCGGTGCGGACGGATTCGGGCTCGCCTTCGCCGGCGATTCATGGTTTAAAATCCCGCAAACCGGCGCGGTAACGCTGGGCGACGACGTAGAAATCGGTTCGAACACCAACATCGACCGCGGCGCGATGAGCGACACTACCGTCGGCAACGGCACCAAAATCGACAACCAAGTCCAAATCGGACACAACTGCAAAATCGGTTCGCACACCGTCATCGCCGCCAAAACCGGCATCTCAGGCAGCGTTACCATCGGCAGCTACTGCATCATCGGCGGCGGCGTCGGCACGGTCGGCCACATTGAAATCGCCGATAAAACCACCATCGGCGGCGGCACGTCCGTGACCCACAGCATTACCGAAAGCGGCAAACACCTCGCCGGCATCTTCCCGATGTCCACCCATAAAGAATGGGCGCGCAACGCCGTTTACATCCACCGCTTAAGCGAAATGAACAAACGCCTCAAAACATTGGAAAACCGTCTGAGCGACAGCGAAAAAGACGAATAACCCCACAATCGGTTTACATGGCGGATGCGCTTTAAATCCCAACAAAGCGGCAAAGCCTGCCGTTTTAAAGCCCCCGCGATGAAACCGCCCAGCCAACCTGAAATACCAAGGAATACGACGAACATGGACGTACAACTCCCCATCGAAGCCAAAGACATCCAAAAACTCATTCCCCACCGCTACCCGTTTTTGCAACTCGACCGCATCACCGCCTTCGAGTCCATGAAAACCCTGACCGCGATTAAAAACGTCACCATGAACGAGCCGCAGTTCCAAGGCCATTTCCCCGACCTGCCCGTCATGCCCGGCGTACTCATCATCGAAGCCATGGCGCAAGCCTGCGGCACACTCGCCATCCTCAGCGAAGGCGGCCGCAAAGAAAACGAATTCTTCTTCTTCGCCGGCATAGACGAAGCCCGCTTCAAACGCCAAGTCATCCCCGGCGACCAGCTTGTTTTCGAAGTCGAGCTGCTGACCAACAAACGCGGCATCGGCAAATTCAGCGCCGTCGCCAAAGTGGACGGACAAGTCGCCGTCGAAGCCATCATCATGTGTGCCAAACGCGTGGTTTGAGTGTTCAGAAAAAGGTCGTCTGAAAGTTTTCAGACGACCTGTTGCCGTCGCGCATCTTCGCGGCAACACGACAGGAAAGGAAAAACATGACCCTCATCCACCCGACCGCCGTCATTAACCCCAAAGCCGAACTCGACTCCAGCGTCAAAGTCGGTGCGTACACCGTCATCGGCCCCAACGTCCAAATCGGCGCGAACACCGAAATCGGCCCGCATACCGTCATCAACGGCCACACCACCATCGGCGAAAACAACCGCATTTTCCAATTTGCCAGCCTCGGCGAAATCCCGCAGGACAAAAAATACCGCGACGAGCCGACCAAGCTGATTATCGGCAACGGCAACACCATCCGCGAATTCACCACCTTCAACCTCGGCACGGTAACCGGCATCGGCGAAACCCGCGTCGGCGACGACAACTGGATTATGGCGTACTGCCACCTCGCGCACGACTGCGTCATCGGCAACCACACCATCTTCGCCAACAACGCCTCCCTCGCCGGACACGTTACCATCGGCGACTACGTCGTCTTGGGCGGCTACACGCTGGTGTTCCAGTTCTGCCAAATCGGCGACTACGCCATGACCGCCTTCGCCGCAGGCGTACACAAAGACGTACCGCCTTATTTCATGGCGGCAGGCTACCGCGCCGAACCCGCAGGCATCAACAGCGAAGGCATGCGCCGCAACGGCTTCACCGCCGAGCAAATCGCCGCCGTCAAAGATGTGTATAAAACCATCTACCACCGTGGCATCCCGTTTGAAGAAGCCAAAGCCGACATCCTCCGCCGCGCCGAAACGCAAGCCGAGTTGGCGGTGTTTAAAGACTTCTTCGCCCAATCCACGCGCGGAATTATCCGCTGATTGGGAGAAACCGTACCGACAGGCAGGATTAAGGGCTGAAAGCCGTAGCGGCGAAAAGGTTTGAATAGAAACTGGGTGCTGTCCGCAAACCGTTTCAGACGACGTTGTCGCAACATCAGCCTTGTCCTTTCCCTGTTTGGCGCGGGAATGACTGCCGTCCAAACATTCGTCTTCAGACCAATAGAAAAGGTCGTCTGAAACCGGGTAAACCGAGTTTCAGACGACCTTTTGATTTTATGGCACGATGTTCGTCATGCGGATTTTAGGGGAATGGGGCGGCATCTTCTGCGTGGGCAATGCCTGCCGTTCCGCCCGCTTAGTGGACGTGGCTGCTTTCTACGCCGCCTTTGATTTCGCCATAGACTTGTGCAGAACTGCCTTGTCCGGATTGGGAGGCGCAGGCGTTGAGGAGCAGGAGGGCGGTGGTGAGGAAGATGAATTTTTTCATGCTGGTTTCCTTTGGTTGGATGGGAGGGGAGGTCGTCTGAAACCCAATAATATAGTGGATTAACTTTAAACCAGTACGGCGTTGCCTCTCCTTGGCTCAAAGAGAACGATTCTCTAAGGTGCTGAAGCACTAAGTGAATCGGTTCCGTACTATCTGTACTGTCTGCGGCTTCGTCGCCTTGTCCTGATTTTTGTTAATCCACTATAAGGTTTCAGGCGACCTTTTTTACCAATGCGACGCCATATTGTCGCGGTGGATAAGTTCGTCTTCGTGGGCGTAGCCTAATTTTTCGGCGATGCGCTCGGACGGGGTTTGCAGGATTTTGGCGGTTTCGCCGCTACTGTAATTGGTCAGGCCACGGGCAATTTCTTTGCCGTCGGTATCGAGGATGGCAACGAGTTCGCCGCGGTGGAAATGTCCGTCCGCGCGGATGCAGCCGACGGGCAGCAGGCTGGCGTGCTGTTCGGTCAGGGCTTTTGCCGCGCCGCTATCGACAGTCAGGCTGCCGGCGGTTTGGACGTGTCCGAGCAGCCATTGTTTGCGGGCGGCGACGCGGCTGTGTGCGCTGGTGAAGAGCGTGCCTATGCTTTCGCCTTGTTTGAGGCGGACGAGGACGTCAGGTTCGCCGCCCCATGCGACGACGGTGGCGGCTCCGCTGAGTGCGGCGCGTTTGGCGGCGGTCACTTTGGTGTACATGCCGCCGGTGCCGACGCTGCTACCCGCGCCGCCCGCCATGCTTTCGAGGTCGGGATGGTCGGCTGCGATGGTCGGAATCAGTTTGGCTTGCGGATTTTTGCGCGGGTCGCTGTCGTACAGGCCTTTTTGGTCGGTCAGGAGGACGAGTGCGTCGGCTTCGATGAGGTTGGTCACGAGTGCGCCGAGGGTGTCGTTGTCGCCGAGCTTGATTTCGTCGGTGGTCACGGTGTCGTTTTCGTTGATGACGGGGACGATGCCTTTGGACAACAGGGTTTGCAGGGTGCTGCGGGCGTTGAGGTAGCGGGTGCGGTTGCTCAGGTCGTCGTGGGTGAGCAGGATTTGGGCGGTGCGGATGCCGTACGGTGCGAACGCGGTTTCGTAGGCTTGGGCAATGCCGGTTTGCCCGACGGCGGCGGCGGCTTGCAGCTCGTTGATGGCGGTGGGGCGTTTGCTCCAGCCCAGCCGTTTGATGCCTTCGGCGATGGCGCCGCTGGAAACGAGGACGGTTTGCACGCCTTGTTTGCCCAGTTCGGCGATTTGTGCCGCCCAGCGGTCGAGTGCGGCTTGGTCTATGCCTTTGCCGCCCGCGGTAACGAGGCTGGAGCCGACTTTGACGACAAGGGTGCGGGTATTGGAGAGGTTTTGCAGGGACATGGTTTTTCTCGCGGAGGATATAGGGCGGCTTCGGACGGGTTGTTAAACGTAAAAAGGTCGTCTGAAAGCGCGAAAACTGATTTTCAGACGACCCCTATGGGGCTGTCAATACGCGGTATCGTGAAATTGCTAAAAGACAGACGGGATTCGGTGAGCAGAATGACAATGCTGGCACGATACAAAAAGGTCGTCTGAAAACCAAGATACAGGTTTTCAGACGACCTTTGCTATGGCGGAACGGCTTTACGCTTCGACCGGTTTGCCGCGCAGGGAGAAGGTGTAGGCTTCGGTGATTTCCAAATCGATCATTTGGTTGATCATATCGGGCGTGCCGGTGAAGTTGACCACGCGGTTGTTGGCGGTACGGGCTTGGAGCTGGTCGGGGTCTTTTTTGGAGATGCCTTCGACCAGACAGCGTTGTACGGTACCTATCATGGTTTGGTTGATGCGGGCGGTTTCGGCTTCGATGACTTCGTTCAGGGCTTCGAGGCGGCGCACTTTTTCGGCGTGCGGGGTGTCGTCCGGCAGGTTGGCGGCGGGTGTGCCGGGGCGCGGGCTGTAAATGAAGACGAAGCTCAAATCGAAGGCGATGTCTTTCACCAGCTTCAGGGTTTGCTCGAACTCGCGCTCGGTTTCGCCGGGGAAGCCGACGATGAAGTCGCTGCTCAGGCACAAGTCGGGGCGGATGGCGCGCAGTTTGCGGATGATGGATTTGTATTCCAAGGCGGTGTAGCCGCGCTTCATCGCGCTCAATACGCGGTCGGAACCGCTTTGAATCGGCAGGTGCAGGTGCGACACCAGCTTGGGCAGGTCGCGGTAGCACTCGATAATCGAGTCGGTAAACTCGCGCGGGTGGCTGGTGGTGAAGCGCATACGCTCGATGCCGGGGATTTCGTGGACGATGCGCAGCAGGGTGGCGAAGTCGCAGATTTCGCCGTCTTCCATTTCGCCGCGATAGGCGTTGACGTTTTGTCCCAAGAGGTTGATTTCTTTCACGCCTTGCTGGGCAAGGTTAGCGATTTCGGTCAAAACGTCGTTCAACGGGCGGGAGAACTCTTCGCCGCGGGTGTAGGGGACGACGCAGAACGAGCAGTATTTGGAACAGCCTTCCATGATGGACACGAATGCTGCGCCGCCTTCGACGCGGGCGGGCGGCAGGTGGTCGAATTTTTCGATTTCGGGGAAGGAAATATCGACTTGCGACAGGCCGCTGGTTTCTTTATCCACAATCATTTTGGGCAGTCGGTGCAGCGTTTGCGGGCCGAAGACGACGTCCACATAAGGCGCGCGTTTGATGATGTTTTCGCCTTCTTGGGAGGCGACGCAGCCGGCCACGCCGATGATGAGGTCGGGATTTTTTTCTTTGAGCGGGCGTACGCGGCCTAAGTCGGAGAACACTTTTTCCTGCGCTTTTTCGCGCACGGAGCAGGTGTTGAAGAGGATGATGTCGGCTTCGTCGGCTTCGGTCACTTGTTCGATGCCGCCGTTTTCTTCGGCGAGTACGGCGAGCATTTTTTCGCTGTCGTATTCGTTCATTTGGCAGCCGAAGGTGCGGATAAATACTTTTTTCATGGTTTGTGTCTTTCTCAGGTAGCCCGTAATTGCGGGGCTGATTGTTATGGAAATCTCGGTTTCAGACGACCTTGTGGAAGGCTTGGCGGGTCGTCTGAAACACTGATTCGTCAGGGCGCAAAAATGCGCGGTTGCGCTGCTGCGGCTGCAACAGCCAACCACGCGGTGTGTGTTTGGGTCGTCTGAAACGGGCAGGCGGCGGCTTATTGCGCGTCTTGCTTAATCTCGTCGCGGACTTCTTTTTGCGCGGTAAAACGGGAGGCTTCGTCGTCGGTCAAAACCCATACTTCGCGCACGAGAGCGTTGGTGTCGTTGTGTTTGAAGGCGATGGTTTTGCCGGTTTTCCCCGCCAGCCGCCCCATCGGGATGAAGCGGTCGTTTTCGTCGTGGATTTTGGTGAAACGGGTAATCTGCAGCTTGGCGGAATTGCCGTCGGCAAGGCCCAGCGTCAAGAGGCGCGTCCATGAGAAGCCGCCACGGCTCACTTTCAGATAAGGCAGTTCGACCTGTTTCAAAACCGCCGCGTCCATATCGCTCGGCAGCTTGCGCTGGGCGGCGTAGGAGACGGTGGAAACCAAAAGGGTAAGCATTAAAATGAATCCGCGTAACATGATGTTTTCTTTATGGTATAAATGGGTGCGGATTATAGCACAAACGCTTCAAATATGAACAGAGTGATTGTTTTTACAGAACAATTTTCATTTTCAGATATGGCGTTGCGCCGTGGCCGTTTGGGCTTTCGGGGTCGTCTGAAACGGCTGGCGCGGGCAATCTGATGATAAAATACCGCTTATTTTTCAGACGACCTCAGAAAGAACCCGCTATGAACCGTAACGAAATCCTGTTTGACCGCGCCAAAGCCATCATCCCCGGCGGCGTGAATTCCCCCGTCCGCGCATTCGGCAGCGTCGGCGGCGTGCCGCGCTTCATCAAAAAAGCCGAAGGCGCGTATGTTTGGGACGAAAACGGCACGCGCTACACCGATTACGTCGGTTCGTGGGGGCCTGCGATTGTCGGACACGCGCACCCCGAAGTCATCGAAGCCGTGCGCGAAGCCGCGTTGGGCGGTTTGTCGTTCGGTGCGCCCACTGAAGGCGAAATCGTCATCGCCGAAGAAATCGCCAAAATCATGCCGTCCGTCGAAAGGCTGCGCCTCGTCAGCTCCGGCACCGAAGCGACCATGACCGCCATCCGCCTCGCACGTGGCTTCACCGGACGCGACAAAATCATCAAGTTCGAAGGCTGCTACCACGGCCATTCCGACAGCCTGCTCGTCAAAGCCGGCAGCGGCCTGCTCACCTTCGGCAACCCGTCTTCCGCAGGCGTTCCCGCCGACTTTACCAAACACACCTTAGTCCTCGAATACAACAACACCGCCCAACTCGAAGAAGCGTTCGCCCGCAACGGCGACGAAATCGCCTGCGTCATCCTCGAACCCTTCGTCGGCAATATGAACCTGGTCCGCCCGACCGAAGCCTTCGTCAAAGCCCTGCGCGAATTGACCGAAAAACACGGCGCCGTGTTGATTTACGACGAAGTGATGACCGGCTTCCGCGTCGCGCTCGGCGGCGCGCAGTCGCTGCACGGCATCACGCCCGACCTGACCACGATGGGCAAAGTCATTGGCGGCGGTATGCCGCTTGCCGCGTTCGGCGGACGCAAAGACATCATGGAATGTATTTCCCCACTGGGCGGCGTGTATCAGGCAGGCACTTTGTCGGGCAACCCGATTGCCGTCGCCGCCGGTTTGAAAACGCTTGAAATCATCCAGCGCGAAGGCTTCTACGAAAACCTGACCGCCTTGACCCGCCGCCTCGCCGACGGGCTTGCCGCCGCCGCCAAAGCGCACGGCATCGAGTTTACCGCCGACAGCGTGGGCGGTATGTTCGGCCTGTATTTCGCCGCCCATGCCCCGCAAAACTACGGCGACATGGCGCGTTCCAATATCGATGCCTTCAAACGCTTCTTCCACGGCATGCTCGACCGCAACACCGCCTTCGGCCCGTCCGCCTATGAAGCAGGCTTCGTCTCCGCCGCGCACACGCCCGAGCTGATTGACGAAACCATCGCCACCGCGCATCAAGTGTTCGCGGAAATGGCGAAATATAGTGGATTAAAATAAAAATGAGACAAGGCGGCAACGCCCGCCGTGTACGGTTAGTACATAAGGACGTTGGCAACGCCGTATCATTGCAATTTTAATCCACTATAAGGCGGAATGGCTTGCCGTCAGGGCAGTGCGGGCAACGCTGCCTGATTCATATTTAATCCGTCCACAAGACAAAAAGGTCGTCTGAAAACCTAAATTCGGGTTTTCAGACGACCTTTCGTTTGGGGGAAGGCAGGTTTGCCCTTAAGCCTCTTTGCACGTCAGATGGCGCACGGACGCGGCGATTTCGTCCGCCATCCGACGGCTGGCGCCTTGATGGCCGGCGACAAAGCGTGCCGCCTGTTGGGCGAAATGGCTGCGCTCGCTCGGATTTTCCAAACAGGCTGAGACGAAGGTGCGCCATTCGTCCGCATTCTGCACCTGCACCGCCGCTTGGGCTTCCAGCGCGCTGCGGCAGGCAGCGGCAAAGTTGTAGGTGGAAAAGCCGAACACGGTCGGAATGCCGCAGGCTATCGGCTCGATGATGTTTTGACAGCCGCTGTCCACGAGGCTGCCGCCGACAAAGGCGACATCCGAACTGAGGTAGTAGGCAAAGAGTTCGCCCATGCTGTCGCCCACCCAGACTTGGGTTTGTCGGGAAACCGGCAGGTTGTCGCTGCGTTTTTGAACGGTATAACCCAATGCCTGCGCCGTTTCAAAGGTCGTCTGAAAACGCTCCGGATGGCGCGGAACGACGACCAGCAAGGCATCGCCGGCATATTTTTTCCACGCTTCGAGCAAGAGCGCCGCTTCGTCTTGGTCTTTGTAAAAACGGGTGCTGGCGCAGACGGCGACGGGGCGCGTGCCTATGCGTTCGCGGAAGGCTGCCGCCAGCGCGCGCATCCGTTCGGGCGGGGAAATATCGTATTTGGTGTTGCCACAGACATGGACGTTGGACGCGCCGATCAAGTGCAGCCGCTCCGCGTCTTCGGCGGTTTGCGCGAAACAGCCGCTTAAGGTTTGCAGCGCAGGCTCGAACAGGTTGCGGATTTTCAAATAGCCGCGCTGCGATTTTTCAGACAGGCGGGCGTTGGCGAGAAACAAAGGGACGTGCGCGTCGGCGCAGGCGTGCATGAGGTTGGGCCAGATTTCCGTTTCCATCAGTACGCCGAACAGGGGGCGGTGTTCCTTCAGGAATTGGGCGACCCATTCGGGTTTGTCGTAAGGCAGGTAACGGCATTGCGCGTCGGGGAACAGTTCTTTCGCGGCGGCGCGTCCAGTCGGCGTCATTTGGGTCATGAGCAGCGGCGCGTCGGGGAAATGGCGGCGCAGCGCCTCCACCAAGGGCTGCGCGGCACGGGTTTCGCCGACTGATACGGCATGCACCCAAATCGGATGCTGAACAGGCCGGTCAAACGGTTCGCCGAAACGCTCGCCCCAATGGTAGAGATAGGCAGGCGATTTGACGGCGCGCTTTTTGAGATAGTGGCGGATAAGCGGCGGCGCGATGCGCCATAATTGCGTGTAAAACCAACGATTCATGTATTCCACTCGAAAACGGTACGGACGGGGTGGCGGACGGTGCGCGGCGGGGCGGAATGTAGGCGGTTGACGGTTTCAAACAGCCTGTCGCCGAACCTCCGGTTTCCCGAGCCTATTCTAGCCGATTTTGCCGCTTCGCCCACGCCTCTTTTGAACTGACTTGATGTAACGGCGGAAAAAGGTCGTCTGAAAACCCGAAATCCGATTTTCAGACGACCTGTCTTGGTTGCGTCGCAGCAGTTTACGCCGCTTTCTTTTCGCGTATCGGCAGGTTCAGCAAAGCCGCCGTCCCCGCCAACACCGCGTCGGCATACCACATCCAGCCGTAATCGTTGAACCGGTAAATCACGATGCCGCCGATATACGAGCCTAAAAAGCCGCCGATTTGGTGGCTCAACATCGTCAGTCCGAACAGCGTCGCCAGATAGCGCGTGCCGAACAGTTTGCCCGTAATCGCGGCAGTTGGGGCGACGGTGGCGAGCCAAGTGAAGCCCAGCGCGGCGGCGAAAATGTAGAAATTGACGTCGGTTCTCGGTGCGGCAAGGTATATCAGCACCATCGCCACGCGCGAGGCGTAGAGTCCGAACAAAACGTATTTGCCCAAAAACCGCCCCGTACACCAGCCCGAAAAAATGCAGCCCGCGATGTTCGCCAAACCGATAATCGCAATCGAAGTCGAAGCGACCGAAGCGGGCAGGCCGCAGAGCGCGATTTCGTTGGGCAGGTGGGTCACCAAAAACGCAATGTGGAAACCGCAGGTAAAAAAGCCTAAGTGCAGCAGGATGTAGCTGCGGTCTTTAAACGCCGCTTTGACTGCCTGCCCCAGCGATTGCCCGTTTTCAGACGACGTGTGGTGCGTGGAGACAGCGTTTTTGCCGCCCGCCAGCCACCACGAAATCGGCAGGATCAAAAGCGCAATCCCGCCCCAAACATAAAACGTCCCCGTCCAGCCGACGGCGGGCAACACCAGCAAACCCTGCACCAGCGGCGCAAACAGAAACTGCCCCGCCGAACCGCCCGCGTTGACCAGCCCCGAAGCCAAACCGCGTTTGTGCGGCGGCACTTTCGCCGCGACCTGTCCCATGATGATGGAGAAACCGCCCGCGCCCGTTCCGAATGCAAAAAGCAGCCCGATTGCCAGCATCAGCCCCCAATAAGTCGGCATCTGCGGCACCATCAGGCAGGCACAAACCAACAGCAACGCGCCGCCGCCCAAAACCTTAAACGCGCCGAAGCGGTCGGCAAGCGCGCCGGAAAGCGGCTGGGACACGCCCCACATCAACTGGAAAACGGCAATAATCAGGCTGAACTCTTGGATACTCAGCTCGGTAGAGTCGACAACGGGGCGGACAAACAGTCCCAAAGTCATGCGCATGCCGATGGTAATCAGCAGGATGGCGGCGGCAGCGGCGGTCACCAGCCAAAGGTTGGGGGATTTTTGCTGTGTGTGGGTCATGGTTATTGTTTGTTTCTATTGGAAAATGCCGTTCAATCAAACGGCAGAATGACGGATTTTAACAAACGGGCTGACGCAGGCTAAATAACTCCTGATACTTTGGATATAGCCAAAACCTCTATCCGCGCCGCATTGACCGTTTCCCTTTACCTGCAAGGCAGGACATGGAACGCGGACGGAAATTCAGTGCGTAAAGAACGGCAAAGGTCGTCTGAAAACCCAAAATTCGATTTTCAGACGACCTTTGCCCCGAGAACGGATAAAATCCGTATTGATGAAGCCATATCGGCTTCAAGCGGATTCCCGATATAGTGGATTAAAATTGCAATGATACGGCGTTGCCGCCTTGTCTCATTTTTATTTTAATCCACTATATAATCCGCCTTTTTCAGACGACCCCGACCCGCAACCGCCATGACGCCCATTTATCTCGACGACACCGCCACCGAACACGCCCGCCGTTTGGCGCAGCAATTCCAGCTTCCGATTTTGTCCGACCTGCCCGACAGCGGCGAATACCTGCTTGCCGATGCGGAAGGCGTCAGCTTGTGCCGCGCGGGGGAGAAGGGGCGCGTCCGCGTTGATTTCGGCGGCGGTGCAGCCCAATACCGGCGCACCAAAGGCGGCGGCGAGCTGATTGCCAAGGCGGTCAACCACACAACCAAACCGACCGTCTGGGACGGCACCGGCGGACTCGGGCGCGACAGTTTCGTCCTCGCCTCGCTTGGTTTGAACGTCCACACTTTCGAGCAGCATCCCGCCGTCGCCTGCCTGCTCGCCGACGGCCTCGAACGCGCGCTGCAAGAGCCTGAAATTCAAGACATCGCCCGCCGCATGACTTTCCATTATGGCAACGCCGTCGAATTGATGCGGGAACTCGCCGCCCAATCGCGCCCCGACATCGTGTACCTCGACCCCATGTACCCCGAACGCCAAAAATCCGCCGCCGTCAAAAAAGAAATGGCGTATTTCCACAGCGTCGTCGGTGCCGCCCAAGAAGAAGCCGAGCTGCTTGCCGCCGCCCGCGCTGTCGCCAAAAAGCGCGTCGTCGTCAAACGCCCGCGCCTCGGCGAGTTTCTCAACGGCGAAAAACCCGCCTACCAATACACGGGCAAAAGCACCCGCTTCGACGTGTACTTGCCTGATTATCCAGTTAAAGACGGGGAATAATTTATAGTGGATTAACTTTAAACCAGTACGGCGTTACCTCGCCTTGCCGTACTATCTGTACTGTCTGCGGCTTCGTCGCCTTGTCCTGATTTAAATTTAATCCACTATAAAACGCAAAGGTCGTCTGAAAACTGAATTTCAGACGACCTTTGCGTTTCTGCGTCCTGCGTTAGAACGATTTCACCAGCGACAGACCGACTTCGTTTTGTTTGTAGCTGTATAGCCAGTCGGTGTTGCCTTTGACGCGGCGGTGTTTGTAGCTGAGGACGGGCTTGAGGCCGGCGAATTTCCAGCGGTCCGCGCCTATGCTGAGGCGGTAGGTTTGTTCTTTGTCGCGGCGGCGTTGTTCGAGTACGGCGTTTTCTTCGCGGTGGCTGCGGATGCCGAAGGTGGCGGAGGCGGAGGCGTCGAAGCCGGCTTCAAACATTTTTGCTGCGCCCAGCCGTGCGGAGATGAGGCGGTAGCTGTCCACGGGTTCTTTGGCTTTGCGCTGCTGCCAGTCTATGCCGCCGTAGAGCATGAGGTCGTTGCGCGGGAAGTAGGACAGGGTGTTGTAAACGGAGAAGAGGCTGCCGTCGAGCAGGCGGGTTTTGTCGGAATAGGAGAGGTGTTTCCACTCGGCTTCGGTGTTCCACGTCCAGCTGCCTTTGTCGAGGTTCCACTCGCTGCGCACGCCGTAGGCGCGGTTGAGGGTTTTGCCGCCGCTGCCGTTCCATTCGACGAGCGGGGCGAGGGCGAAGGTGTGGCGGTGGTTTTCAAACTGGTAGCCTGCGCTGAGGTTGAGCGTGTGTTCGTTGAAGTCTTTATGGTCGCGGTAGAAGCGGCTGTAGCCGAGCGCGCGGGCGGCGATGCCGTGGTGTCCTTTAATCTGCCAGCGGCGGACGGCGGCGGCTTCGTATTTGATGCCGTTGGCGGAAATGGGCAGGTCGCCGGAAAATTCTTCCCAGCATTCGCCGTCGATTTCGGTTTTACACCACACTTTGCCGCTGGCTTCGTTGATGTTGCTGTTGTGGACGGCGCCGACGGAAAGGCTGCCCTGCCAGCTTTGGCGTTGGTTTAAGGAATCGCGGAAATGGCCGATGTTTTCTTTGACGGCTTCGGGCAGGTCTTCGTTTTGCAGGCGCATAAATTCGGAAGTGGCTTCGCGGTTCAGACGACCTTCAAAGAGCAGGCGGGCGTAATCGAGCCGTCCGCGCGTGAAGTCGGGATGGCGTTGCAGCAGGGTTTCGTAGTCTTGTTTGGCATCTTTCCACCTGCCTTCGCCACGGGCGAGCGAGGCGCGGGCAAAGAGGGCGATGTCGGGGTCGTATTCGGTTTGCTGGGTATAACGCTCGAGCAGCGGGCGCACGGTTTGCCAGTCGCTGCGGTTGACGGCGTTAAACAAGGCTTCGCCTTGGTCGGCTTCGGGGTCGGTTTCGGCTGTCTGCCCGATGTTTTCGGCGGGAATGTCGAGGCGGTATTCGCGCACTTTTTGTTCCTGTTCCTGCATGGTTTGGCGGGTATCCTGCCACAGGCGTTGCGCGGTACGGTCGTCTGAAAAGTCAGAACGTGGCGCGGCAAGGACGGGGGCGGCGAGAAAGAGGATAAGGCAGGCAGACGGTTTGTACATGGTGTCGGCTTTCCGGTCGGCGGTTTTCAGACGACCTTGAGAAGGTTGGCGGGCTGGTGTTTAAAAAAGCCTGCGTGAAGCAGGCTTTATTTTACTTAACTACGGATTTTAGCGTTTCACACCGCCGAATGCCGTATCCAAGTTGCGGTCGGTTTTAAATTTGGCAACACCGGCCAGCGCGCTTGCGTTATGACCGAAGAAGTGGCCTTCGGTTTTACCGAAGTGGCCGTTGGCGCGGGCGTAGCCTTCAAACGATGCGCTGGACGGTTTGATGCGGGAATGGATGTCCATCTGTACAGCGTTGTTTTTCATAGAACCTGCCAAGACGCGTTGACCGAAGTCCGCGCGCAAAGTACCGACCATCGGGTTGTTGCCGGTGTAGTTGTTGATACCTTTGACGGCGTAGTTGGCTACGCCGGATACCGGCATAGAGGTAGCGCGTTTGTCGCCAGAGTAGAAAACACCGCGGTTGGTGCCTTTGGCGTATTCTTTGCCGACCCACTCGCCGTAGTACACTTCAGAGCCGCCGCTCTTGATGGTGTTGAACGCATAGCGGCCGAGGTTTTGACGGGTGTATGCGTCGTTAACCTGTACGGTTTTCACGCCGTTGCGGTCTACATTGCCGGGCATGCGGTTGACGTTGGTGTAGTGCACGCCCGAACGGTAGGCAGCGTGTTTCATCACTTTTTCGCCTTCGGCTTCAGATGCGGGTTTGCCCCATTTTTTGCCGTATTTGTGGTTTTGGTAACCGTAATCAAATGGATTGTAGGCATTGTTGGCGGCAAATACGCCTGCGCTGAACAAAACAGCCAAAACAGCAGCGGTGGTTTTTTGCAGATTCAGTTTCATGATACGCTCCTTAGGGGAAAAACGATGGTGGGGAAAATGATGTTCCGTCCGTGTCAGTGTGAGCAGACTATCGTTATGTGAGGAGACTTGTTTTTCTTTTTTCTGAACATCATTCTAGAGGGGGAGTGTTAGAGGAGAATTAGCGGATGTTTTAGGGAGTGTCTTAATGAGATAAGAATATTTATTTTTGGTTAAGATGTATAGTGGGTTAACTTTAAATCAGTACGGCGTTGCCTCACTTTGCCACTATCTTACTGTCTGCGGCTTCGTCGCCTTGTCCTGATTTAGTTAATCCACTATATTTGGAATCAATCGGCGCGAGCGGAATGATGCTGTCCGCCAAATTGCCCGTGGTTACGTCGTTTTGTCCCGATGGATATTCGATTTGCGATTAGGCTGGTGTGTCAGAGGGAAGTTGTCCTCAAACAAAAAAAGGTCGTCTGAAAAGTTTCAGACGACCTTTTTTCAACAACATCTTAGCGGATGTTGACGTACGCGCCCGAGTGCAGGTCGCGCAGCAGGTTTGCTGTGGCTTGTTGGGCTTTTTGTCCGGACATGTATTGGCGTACGGCGTTGCGTTGGCGCTCTTCGGGCGTACCGGCGTCACGGACGTCGTTCAGCTTGATGATGTGCCAGCCGAATTGTGTGCGTACGGGCGGGCTGATTTGACCGGGTTTGAGCTTGTGGACGGCTTCTTCAAACGGCGCGACCATCATGCCGTCGGCGAACCAACCCAAATCACCGCCGCTGTTCGCGCTACCGTCTTGCGAATATTGGCGCGCCAAACCGGCGAAGTCCGCACCGCTGCGGGCTTGTGCATAGATTTTGCGGATGGTGCTTTCCGCGCCTGCCGCCGCGTTGTCATTGTCGGCTTTAATCAAGATGTGCTGCGCGCTGTATTGGCGCATCGGTTCGCCTTCGGGCAGGGCGACACCTTGTTGGCGCGCGCGCTCGATGAAGCTGTTGACTTCTGCATCGCTGACGCGGCTGTTTTGCATCACGGCCTGCTGGCGCACTTTTTCCATAATGATGGTGTCGGCGATTTCGCGACGGGTCTGTGCGGACGGATTTTTCAGCGACGGCGTTTGGGCGATGACGGCATCGATTTCGGCATCGGTCGCTTGAATGTTGCGGCGTTTGCCTGCTTGAATAATCAGGGATTGGTTGACCAGTTGCGCCAGGACCTGCTGGCGGAGTTCGTCTTCGCTGATTTGCGTGCCTTTGGGAAGGTGTTGGCGCGCTTCGGCAATGGCATGTGCCAGCTGGCGCTGGGTAATGACTTCGTTGTCGGCAATGGCGGCGATGCCGTCGGAAAGGCGTACGGCGCCCGAATCGGCAGGCGTGGCTGCCGCTGCCTGTTTTGCCGCTTTCTGCGTTTTGACCGGCTTGCCTTTGGATGCGGCTTTGGGCGCGGCGTGTGCGTTCAATGCCAGACCGAGTGCGGCGGCAAGAATCAGGGGTTTGACGTTCATGGGGTAACTACCTCGTTGGTTTTGCTGTAGCCGGGAATGGCCAAGCGCAGTTTTTCAAATGGGTTGTTGCCGAGATTGCTCAGGTCTTTGAGTTGGAGATTGAAGAATACGGCGTTTTTGCGGCTGTTTTCGCCGGTCACGTAGCGTTGTCCGACGAGGCTCGCGCTCCAGCAACCGCAATCGCTTTTGTATTCCGCGCCAACCAAGATTTCAAGCGGTTTCTTGGCTTGGATTTCGTAGTTGTAACGTGTGACGGCGTAAAGGTTTTTACGGATGGGCCATTGCGCCGCCAAATCGATTTGGCGGATTTTATCGTAGAAATAGTTGCCGTCCGATTGCAGGTAAATGCGTTCGTTGCGGCCGTATTTGTAACGCGCGCTCAATACTTTGCCCGGCTCGGGATTGTAGCGGACGGTTGCGGCGTAGCTTTCGGCGCGGCTTTCGTTTTGGTTGTAGTGGATATCGAAGCCGGCATGGATGCTGTCGCTCAGTTTGCCGTGCGCGAAGCCGACCCAGTCGGATTGGCTGCGTTCATAACGGCCGACGCTGCCGTCCAGCAATACGTTGTCGTTTTTGAAATAAAACTTCTGTCCGATGCCGGCACGGAACAGTTCGGCACCGTTGTTCGGATTGAGGAATCGGGTTTGCGCGGCGGCGGTCAGGCTGTTGGCGGAGTTGATGCGGTCGTTGCCGACGTACAGGTTTTCACGGAAAAGTTGGTTGTAAGAGAAGCTGTTTTCCGAGGTGTCGAAATTGGGTAAGTCGTTTTGGGACTTGGTCGGGATGTAGTTGTAGAACAGGCGCGGTTCGAGGGTTTGCAGATAGGCTTTGCCGAACACATTGGCGTTGCGCTCGAAGGTCATGCCGGTATCGACGTTGAATATCGGCAATACGCGGCTGACGCGGCGGCTGGATTGGTTGCCGAACGAGCCTAAGTCGTAATAAGTCGCGTGTACGCCGATTTTCGGACGGATATAGCCCCATTGGTTGTTGAAATCCCAACGGACGCTCGGATACAGCACGGTACGGCTGCCGTCTTGTTTGCTGTCGTGTACGAAACGGGTGAACTGGCTGAATACGTTGATATTCGCCTTGCCTATGGTTTTCTGCCAACGTCCGGTCAGGCGCGGCATGATGGCGTAGGGTTCGTCTTTGTAACCGTTTTGGTTGGCAAGGGTTTGGTATTTCTGTACGTTCAACGCACCGTCAAAAGAGCCGCCCCAGATATTGTCGCCGTAGTTCAGCCACAGTTGGCGGTTGAGGTTGACGTTGCTGGCAATATCCTCGCGTCCGTAGAAATCGCGGTAGTAATTGTCGTCTGAAACCTGATTGAAGTTGATGCCGCCGCTGAGTTTGTCGGTCAGTTGGTGGTTGTGGTCAAATTTGATTTGATAGCGGTTGTTTTCGTGGCGTTTTTTATCGTGCGGCATCCAATCGCCGTCAATGACGCCGTTAAATTTCGGCTCGAGATAGCGGATCTGTCCGCCGAGCTGCACGCCGCGCGAGCTGATGATGCCGGGGCGGAAGGTAGCGTCCAAGTTGGGGGCGAGGTTGAAATAATAGGGAAGGGCGAGTTCCAAACCGTCCGAACCGGTTGCCAGCGTCGGAACCAGCAGACCGCTCTTGCGATGGCCATTGAGCGGGAAATCCGCCCAAGGCGTATAAAGCACCGGAACGCCGCCGAACACCAGCGACGCGTCTTTTGCCACGCCTATGCCCGTTTCCTGATCGGTTTCGATGCTTTTCGCTTTGATGAACCAACTCGCATCGCCGGGCGAACAGGTATTGAATTTGGTATTGATGAGCTTGTACAGCCCTTTGCCTTTCATTTCCGCCTTTTCGCTGACGCTTTGGAGGCGGCGACCGTCTTTTTCGGCATCGACGCGGACGTATTCGCTCGAGCCGGTATTGTCTTTCAGGTTGTACACCAAAGTATCGCCGCTGACGGTCGAGCCGTCTTGATACAGCGTAAAGCGGTCGCCCGCCCTGACAGTATCGCTGGTTTGGTCGTAATCCGCCCAATCGGCGTTCAACACTTCCTGATTGCGCTCGATGATGACATCGCCTTCGGCGCGGACGGCGACTTTAGACTGTCCGGCAACCTTGTCCGCAATCACGCGGGTGTAGTCCTGCGGCAGGGGTTCTTCGCCGCTGCGTTTGATTTCAGGCTGCTTGTTTGCTTCGGAAGCCTGATGCTGGCAAAACAGGCAGGTATCGCCCAAGGACAATTTATCCTGATCGGCAGGACGACGGTTTTCCCCGCTCTGAACCGCAGGCGGGGTGACCCTTACCGGCTCGTAATCGGCAGGTTGCGGCAAAGATGCATTTTGCGCATATGCCCCTCCCGCGCCGAAGCCGACGCTTAACGCCAAAACCAATGGTTTGAGTGAAAATAAACGAGCCAAAATCGCCCCTTAAATCGGTTTGCCAGTTAGAATAGCGGTTATTTTAACCTGAAAATCCGCGACACCGCTATGCAACGACAAACCGAATTACAAAATTGGCTTCGTGCCGTCTATCCCGAACAAAACTTCGAATTGAGCTTCGCCGCCGCCGATGCCGACTTCCGACGCTACTTCCGCGCTGCTTTTGCCGACGGCAAGACCGTCATCTGCATGGATGCCCCGCCCGACAAAATGAGCGTCGCTCCTTACCTAAAAGTGCAAAAACTTTTCAATATGCTTAACGTTCCCCAAGTATTGCATGTGGACGAAGCGCAGGGATTTATGGTGCTCAACGACTTGGGCAGCACCACTTTCCTGACCGCCATGCAGCAAGAGCAAGGCGCAGATGCACACAAAGTCCTGCTGCTTGAAGCCATAGACGAACTGGTCGAGCTGCAAAAAGCCAGCCGCGCGGGCGAATTGCCCGAGTACGACCGCGACATCATGCTGCGCGAAATCAACCTTTTCCCCGAATGGTTCGTCGCCAAAGAGCTCGGACGCGAACTCAACTTCAAACAACGCCAGCTTTGGCAGCAAACCATAGACACCCTGCTGCCGCCGCTGCTTGCCCAGCCGCAGGTATACGTCCACCGCGACTTCATCGTCCGCAACCTCATGCTCACCACCGGCCGCCCC
Organism: Neisseria sicca; assembly: GCF_014054945.1. NCBI lineage: Bacteria > Pseudomonadati > Pseudomonadota > Betaproteobacteria > Neisseriales > Neisseriaceae > Neisseria > Neisseria sicca. The sequence goes on from NZ_CP059566.1 coordinate 2,365,025, forward strand.
GGCGTACTCGATTTCCAAGACGCACTCTACGGCCCGATTTCCTACGACTTGGTTTCCCTCCTGCGCGACGCCTTCATCGAATGGGAAGAAGAATTCGTCTTGGACTTGGTCATCCGTTACTGGGAAAAAGCCCGCACCGCCGGATTGCCCGTACCCGCCGCGTTTGACGAGTTTTACCGTTGGTTCGAATGGATGGGCGTACAACGCCATCTGAAAGTCGCCGGCATCTTCGCCCGCCTGTACTACCGCGACGGCAAAGACAAATACCGCCCCGAAATCCCGCGCTTCCTCAACTACCTGCGCCGCACCTCCCGCCGCTACACCGAGCTTGCTCCGCTTTATGCGCTGTTGGTCGAACTGGTCGGCGATGATGAATTGGAAACCGGGTTTACGTTTTAAAAGACCGATGGCTCTGTGCCATTCTTGATGACGGAAAAGGTCGTCTGAAAATCCTGAAATGGGGTTTCAGACGACCTCTTTAAGTCTGCTCTCGTCTGTCGAGGATGTTGTGGATAGGATTTCGGATACATGGCATGAGAGTTCGAGTAGCCCATTTCTTTTTCACTATAAAAAGGTCGTCTGAAAACCTGATTTCAAGTTTTCAGACGACCTTTTGCATTCATGCCGGTCCAGCCTTAGCGAAAACTAAGCCTCCGCCACAGAATCGCGGCTGAAGGTTTTTTCGCAGTAGTGGCATTTGAGCTTGGTTTGACCGCTTTGTTTGCGGACGTAGAAGCGGCTTTTCACCGGCTCGCCGTGGCTGGCACAGTTGGTGTTCGGGCAGCGGAACACTTCGGCGATTTCGTCGGGCAGGGTGAGCCGGCGTTTGTTGATGACTTTGAAGTGGTCGATGGTGTTGACGACGGCTTCGGGCGCGAAGAGGGCGAGGCGGTTGGCGGCATTGTCGTCCAGCCAGACGCCGGTGATTTTGATGATGTCTTTGCTGCCTTGGGTTTTGCTGGGCAGGTTGAAGCCGACGGTGACGGCGCTGCCGTAATGCAGCAGTTTGAATTGGCGCAGGATAATCAGGCCTTTGCCGGCAGGGATGTGGTCGATGACGGTGCCTTTTTCGATGGCTTCGACGCTGAGTTTGGGGGTTTCCATATTTGCTCCTTATACTTCTTCGTTCAACACCAGCGACAAAATCGCCATGCGGGCGTAAACGCCGTTGGTCGCCTGCTCGAAATAGTAGGCGTGCGGCGTGGCATCGACGTCGGGGTGGATTTCATCAACGCGCGGCAGGGGGTGCAACACGCGCAGGTTGGGGCGGGCGTTGGCGAGCATGGCGGCGTTGAGGTTGAATTTGCCTTGGATTTTGGCGAACTCTTGTTCGTCGAAGCGTTCGCGTTGGACGCGGGTCATGTATAGGATGTCCGCCCATTCGACGGCGGCTTCGAGGTCGGGCAGGATTTGGTAGCGGCAGCCTGCGGCTTCGAGTTCTTCGGTGATGTATTCGGGCATGGCGAGGCTGGGCGGGGAGACGAAGGCGAATTCGCAGTCCCAGCGTTTGAGGGCTTGGCAGAGGGAATGGACGGTGCGGCCGTATTTGAGGTCGCCCGCCATGGCGATTTTGAGCTTGTTCAGACGACCTTGGGTTTCGTAGATGGTCACGAGGTCGAGCAGGGTTTGGCTGGGGTGTTGGTTGGTGCCGTCGCCGGCGTTGATGACGGGGACTTTGGAAAACTCGGCGGACACGCGCGCCGCGCCGTCTTTGGGGTGGCGTTGGATGATGGCGTCGGTGTAGCTGGAGATGATGCGGGCGGTGTCGGCGAGGGTTTCGCCTTTTTTCGCGCTGGTGTTGGCGCCGTCGGAAAAGCCGATGACTTTGCCGCCCAAGCGTTGCACGGCGGTTTCAAACGACAGGCGCGTGCGGGTGGAGGGTTCGAAAAAGCATGAGCCGATGAGTTTGCCTTCGAGCAGGTCGTCGCGCGGGTCGGCTTTGAGCTTGAGGGCGGTTTGCAGGAGCAGCTCGAGCTGTTCGGTCGTCAGGTCGGAAATGGAGATGACGTGTTGTCGGTAAAGCGGGTTGGGCATTCGGCTTCCTTTCTTCAATTCGGCAAAAACCCCGCTAAGGCGGGGTTTTACGAAACAACGACGGACGCGCCGCGGCGTGCGGTACGGGCAAAACGGGCGGGGCGGGCGTTAAGGCGCATGGGTCGTCTGAAATCAGTTTGAGGTGGCGGTATTATCGCATATTTGACGGGGTGGGGTTTCGGATTTTCGTGAAAAGGGGTCGTCTGAAAAATGGGATTTCATCCTTTTCAGACGACCTGCTTTATTCGGTTTTGCCCGTCAGGGCTTTCATACAAAGCTGATATTCCGCCTTGCCCGTATCTCGGGCGAAGATGGCGTAGTCGGATTTGGGGACGGCGTTCAAAGCCGATTGCGGAAAGTGGTAGATTTCTTGCGCCACGCGTTCGGTTAGCCCTTGAATGAAGGAGCGGCTGTAATCGTTTTTGGCAACAACCATAAAGCGTTCGTTCATTTTCTCGACGGTTTGTCCGATGCCCGTACCGGACAAACGTTCGCCCATAGCGGTTTGAGCCATCAGTCCGACCAGGGCGCATTGATCTTGGAAGGATGCTTCTTGCGGTTCGGCGTGTACAACAGAGAATGTGGCGGCGAGCAGGAGGGTTGCGGTATATTTTTGTCTGTTCATGGAGATTTCTTTGGAATAGAGGTTGTTGGAGCAGGCGGGAATTTACATGAAGTATTCTGTGGTGGCAACAACACGAAGCCGGCAGGATTTCAGGCGTGAAAAAGAGAGAAGGCGAAACCGTTTACCGTTTGGGCATTATCCGCGGGCGAAGCGGCGACGAACATCAGACGCAGGTCGTCTGAATTTTATAGTGGATTAAATTTAAACCAGTACGGTGTTGCCTCGCCTTGCCGTACTATCTGTACTGTCTGCGGCTTCGTCGCCTTGTCCTGATTTAAATTTAATCCACTATAGTTTCAGACGGTCTTATGTTATTCCCTATGAATTTAAGCAGTTGCCGGAAATTTTGTGAAAACATCATAGGGCGTACCGATAATTTGAGAACTTATCTTCCTGTTTAATAGTCTATTTTATTGTCGAGAATACCCCGACAGGATTCTATGATATGCAAAATCAAAATGAAGCATCCGTTAGGTGTGGGTCGTCTGAAACCGCTGTTTCCCGACTTTCTCTGCTGCTTTGGGTGGGAATTGCAGCGGCGGTGTGCTGGACTGTTGCCGATATGCTGCTGGTCGGATTCGTGCAGACGCCGGAACGTTATCCCCTGCTTTCGCAGACGCTGGCGCCGCAGTTGGGCGAGGCAGCGGATTTTGCCGTGCTGATGCAGGCCGGCTCGCCCGAGCGGCTGCTGTGGGGTGTATTGCCGGCGACGTTTTCTGCGGCGCTGTATCTGGCGGCGGCATTCGGCGTTTACCGGCTGATGCGGCCCGGGCGCACGGCCAAGGTCGGTTTTGCCGTGCTGTTTTTCGGATATGCGCTGTCGCCTTTGGGGCATGCCGGTTTTTATTTTACGGGCATGGTTGCCAAGGTGCTGCTGAATGCCGTGCCGGACGATTATCCTCCGCTACTGGCGCTGTTCCGCCATTTTTACCGGATGCTGGAGGTGCACTGGATGGCTTCGGTCGGTTCGATTGCGGCGGGATGGCTGCTGTTGCTGGTACAGACGCTGCGCCGTAGGACGCTGCTTCCGCGTGTCGCTGCATGGTGCAATCCGTTGTTGGTAGGAACGGTTATCGCGGTTTCGTGCAGCCTGTTTCCGCAATCGCCTGTTGCCGCCGCGCTTGGCGGGGCGACGTTTAATCTGGCGCAGTTGGTGTTTTTTGTTTGTGCGGCGGCGTGTGTCCGCAGGCGGGGAATGGGGATGCAGCCGGGCTGAAATAAAACGATGCCGCCTTTGCCGGACGGCAATCATCCGCCTTGGCGCCGATGCTTGTAATACAGGTAATCCGCCGTTTCATCCCAAACTCATCACACATCATATTGCCGCTACGGCTCAAAGGTCGTCTGAAATTTAACGTTCCATTTTCAGACGACCCTTGTCGTTTTTCAAAAAACAAAAAATCTGACTCCGGCCCCAAGCGCCACGAAGCACGGACAGTAGGGTATAATTGCGAAATATATTCTTTTGTGAAATCAATAAAAAACAAAGACGAAAAGCAGTTTTTGAAAGGTTTCACCCTAATTTCAAACTCTACACAGGAAACCGCCATGTTAGTCTGCAACCCTTACGAAGTCGTGATTCACGGCACAACCAACAAAGGCAAGATTTTCCGTCCCAGCGACTGGGCAGAACGCCTGTGCGGCATATTGTCCTCATTCACCAAAGACAACCGGCTGTCCTACTCCAACTGGGTGCGCCCCATGTTGGTGGACAACGTCCGCTGCGTCGCCGTCGATAAGAAACTCGAAGAAGACAATCCGCAGATGTTCCGTTTCCTGATGGACTTTGCCGCCGACAACGATTTGCGCATCATCGACTGCAAAGAGCTTTTGAAAGAACAGGAAGCCAAAGCACAAGGCGAACCTGCCGAACGCGTCCCGCTGGCGCAAGCCATCGAAGAAAAACACGCCGCTGAAAAAGCGCCGGTCCAAGCCGCCGCTGCCGACTACATTTTGCGCGAAATCCCGCCCGAAGACACATCCACCGCCTTCGCCGCCCTCAGCGTCCTGCGTTCTTCATTGACCGACATCAGCAAATTCACCGAACAAATCAACACCGTCCAACGCCCCGCCGGCTACCGCCTCTTGGGTATTTTCGAAGAAGGCAAACACAACGCCGTCGCCGTCTGCGGCTTCCGCGAATCCTGCAACCTCGCCAGCGGCCGCCATATCCACATCGACGACATCGTTACCCTGCCACAAAGCCGCCGCAAAGGCTACGCCTCCCGTCTGTTGGCAGAAGTCCGTAAAATCGGCGCGGAAACGGGCGTAACCAAAATCCACCTCAACGTCCACGTCAACCACGACCGCGTCGATGCGCACCGCCTGTATTTCAAAAACGGCTTCGAAATCTGCGCATACCATTTCCGCTGCGATCCTAAATAAACAAAAAGGTCGTCTGAAAACCAAATACGGTTTCAGACGACCTTTATAAATATAAATTACAGGTTTCAACTCAATCTGTACTTACTCAATACATTAATTAAGAAGAGCTTTCTTCTTATTTAAATATTTTTTTATTTCCCTGATATTTTTCAATTTAAATTTTGTTTTTACATCAGTACCACCATCATATCCTGAAACGTTTTTACCTAGAATATGATCTACAGATGTAAGTTGCAGTTCACTATTTTCTTCGCCTTTATAAATTTTATATAAATGAATCGTATAATCTTTGCCCTCAGGTTGAGGGTAACAACAAAATTCCTCTGAAAATAGCATAATAAGCAATGGGGGATGGCGATTATCCTTATACACGCTCACTGCTTCCAAGTTGATTTTCCTACTTGGACTATTCTCCTTTCTAAAACTTTTTAATTCATATTTTTTTCCATTAACCAATATACTGTTATGGATTATTTCTTCTATTCCATCTATTCCGTTGATTTCGTCTATTTCTTCATTATGGATGGTAATACAGTGTGATGCCGAAAATAACGCATCATTCGTTTTGAAAAGGCTTAATTTGTAATTCTGATCATCACATGATTTATCTTCATTTTTGATAGACTGAATTTCCTGGGCGATGCAAAAGCCGGATAAACAAAACAGTGATATGATAAAAGACCTCATGATGTAACCTTTAAAAAAGAGGGTAAGTAAATGGGTAAGCAGGTTGGGCGTAGCTCAATGAAGCTTTCAAATTATCAAAAATTTTAGGTTTGATTCCGGCTTAAATTTGTTCAATAAAACAATTCAACCAGCCACTGAATAATTTTTGCATCTATCCGTTGAAGGAGGTTGGGGTGCAGTGGGGCAACAGGACCGCCGTCAGGTCCGCCACTCCAGCCGATATATTCGTCATCGATAGAGGGTCTTGCAAAATTTTCAGGAACCCATTCGGTGCCAAATGGGGATGTATCTCGATAATAGTAGAGCAAATTATCTTTTTCATCGGCAATAAAGATTGCTGTCCTAAAGCCATTCCATCCTGTACAGGCAAAGATTTTTCTATTTTGTAATGTCTTTTGATCTTGTAATAATTTATTTTTAAATCTAATTATCTCTTCAACTTTTTCTTTCTCTCTGCTATGTCTGGTTTCACAAAACTCATATTCCTTATCATCAGATAATCCTTTTGAGATTTTGTTTATAAAATAAAAGCCACAAGAATAATTGTTATATTCAATAAAATCATTATTCTGATAGCATTCGCTATTTATATCCAGCTTATTAATTTCCTTTCCAATGTCCTTGATTCGCCAATACTCAACTAATCCAAATATCAATATAAAGAAACCAAACCATTTCACTATTTTTTTCTTTTTCATAAACTTTGCCTATTATTTCAAAACTACTTCAATTGGAGGGTTACAACGATATTCTTTCAAAGATGAAAATATCAGCAGATCCCCGCCTAGTCTGTTTAAATTTCGCCATTTGTTGAAATGGCTGTTCCTAACAGGGTAGAAACGGTCTTCCGGCTTAGAATCGAAAAGAGGAGGGGGCGCTGCTATATAGGCTGAGGCTGCTATAATCTCATTTTTCTTATCTGAAAGCTGATGGCTATAAAACACATCAAATCCTGTATGATTCCAATGCCCTAGGTATTGATCTCCGCCATTATCGTTAAGAAAATCAAATGTATCTCGGATATAGAGATAAACGCTTTCTACAATTAATTTATTTCCAGGCATGCGGTATTTTCCGATGGCAGCAGCTAATGTGCAGCCAGCAACCGTACCGAAAAATTCGTCTTTCAATACACTTTACAAATATTGAATATCTACGGTTTAATACAAAGTCCATCATATTGTTTAACATCGGAAATTTTCTGATTTTCATCCAGGTAAATTTCCATGGTACAAAAGGTTATATCTTCTTTTAAAAAGATAGTTGTTTCATGTTTTGATATTAAAATAATACCATCTGGCTCAGATGACCAATCGAATGGAAAATAAAAAGTTACATTATTAGTAAAAAAAGGACGCAAGTATTCCTTACTACCATCACTCCTAATTAAGGTGATACTAGTGCGCTTACCTTCATTATAGTAAAAATATGTTACCTTAGGGTGGAGATTTTTATAAAAAAAACATAATAAAAAGATACATAAAACCATTAAAATTTTTTTATTCATAATCTATAACTTATTTTTACTTTCTAAACAAGTATGCCTTTTTCTTGCATCTGGCAATTCACAGAGAGATTTCTTATCTCTTCTCCCATCCCCGTTATTCGCCAATACTCAACCAACCCAAATATCAATATAAAGAAACCAAACCATTTCACTATTTTTTTCTTTTTCATAAACTTTGCCTATTATTTTAAAACTACTTCAATTGGGGATTGAAACAATATTATTTAAGGATAAAAATACCGGCAGATTTCCACACGGCTTTTAAATAATTGAATCATATAAAATAATATAGATTAAATTTTTATTTATGGCATAGGTTATCAATAAATTTTGCTTCTATCCTATGGAAAATAGATGGGTTTATAGAAAAAGATTCTGCTTGAGCATATAGACCTAAATCGAATATACCCTCTTCATCTAAGTTCAAGTCTAATGGCATTCCTAGCCAAACTTCATTATAGAGATAATAAAAAGACAGCAATTTACCTTGGTCATCATATAAATAGATACCGGAGTTGAGGCCGTCTATGCTTAAAAAATTTCCTATACTATCAAGACAAACAACAATTTTTTTATTTTCACTTACGCTAAACCTTGCACATTGGTCTCCATCACTAGGAACTTGATAACTAGGTAAAGTCTTTTCTTTATAATGGCAATATGCGCTATATCTAAAATAAAAATAAGAAAAAATTATAGTTAACAAAATGGTTATTAGGGCAAATTTTTTAAACATGATTCCACTTGTCTATTTTAATTCCAATTCAAAAGAAGGTCGTCTGAAAAGTCTCAGACGACCTTTATAAATTCCGGGTTTCAACTCAATCTGTACTTGCTCAATGGATTAATTAAGAAGAGCTTTCTTCTTATTTAAATATTTTTTTATTTCTCTGATATTTTTTAATTTAAATTCTATTTTATGATCAGATATACCATTAAATCCTGATGCGTTCTCACCTAAGATATGATTTGAAAGTATTAGTTTTAACTCACCATTTTCTTTGTTTTGATAAATTTTATATAAATAAATCGTATAATCTTTGCCATCCAGTTGAGGATAGCAACAAAATTCCTCTGAAAATAGAATAATAAGCAATGGGGGATGGCGATTATCCTTATATACGCTCACTGCTTCTAAGTTGATTTTCCTACTTGGACTATTCTCTTTTCTAAAATTTTTTAATTCATATTTTTTTCCATTAACCACTATACTGTTATAGATTATTTCTTCTATTCCATCTATTCCGTTGATTTCGTCTATTTCTTCATGATGAATGGTGATACAGTGTGATGCCGAAAATAAAGCATCATTCGTTTTGAAGAGGCTTAATTTGTAATTCTGATCATCACATGATTTATCTTCATTTTTTATAGACTGAATTTCCTGGGCGATGCAAAAGCCGGATGAAAAAAATAGGATTATAGATATGATCAAAGATTTCATGATGTAACCTTTAAGAAAGAGGGTAAGTAAATGGACAAGTAGGTTGGGCGAGGCTCAATGACACCTTCAAATCGCTAAAAATATTGGGCTCAGCCCAATCTAGACTTACAGCTCTTTTTTAAGCGTCCGTGTATCAAAATCGATGAGAAAAGGCTTGGATCGATAACCGCGATCCATTCCTTCATAGAAGACAGCTATACATTTAAATGTATATCTTTTTTGTTTAAATTTTTCCTGTATACAATTAAATCGGTCATCGTTGCTGCATAATCGTACACTTCCTGTCAACCTATCAATCTGACTATTTTTTATATCACTAAATTCTGAATCAACAAAACCCAATAAATCTACAACATATGTTCGTTCGCTGCTTTCACAATTAGCGTGGTATGCATTTGCTTTTCTTAAATTATTTATCATTTTTTGTTTTGTATTGATAAAATCCATATCAAATACAACTTCATCAAATTCTTTGTTGATCACATAATTTTTAGGTTGCAGTTCATAACCATTAAAAGAAACGATACATGAAGTTAGAAATAGAACTGCGATAAAAATTAAATATTTACCTTTCGACACTTTTTAACTCCTCTGGATAAGATGGCAAAAGCAGGTTTGTCTTTTTTCGAATAGTTTTTGCGTAAATATCATGCTTATCATGGTTGCGGCTGTTGGTTGGGTAATGTTCTTGGGTGTTGGCGGTTTCGATGGCGGCGAAAGAACGGGGTAGGATTGGCGGTCAGCCATGAGGTTTATGATGAAAGTCTGAATATAAGTCAAAATGACAGATAGGATAAACAACGGATGATAAGAGGTAAAGATGTTGTATGGGTGGTTTGGGAGGGAAGGGGGATGAAAGGTCGTCTGAAAGTGGGTTTTCAGACGACCTTTTGGTATTTGTGTAGTTCGTGGGCGAAGCCCACGCTACGGGTTGTGTGGTTTCAGCGGAGAATGGAGATATGGGGGCGTTTGCATTCGTTATATTTTTGAAATATTGGAATTGGTTTAGCAATGCGGGAGCGGTAGCGTGGGCTTTGCCCACGGATAATGGTTGTTCGGAGCATGAAAAGGTCGTCTGAAACTGTATTTTTCAGTTTCAGACGACCTTTGGGGTTGGTGGGATTCGTGTGCGAAGCCCACGCTACACTGGGTTTTTAGACGACCTTCTGAGGTTGGCAGGATTCGTGGGCGGAGCCCACGCTACGTTGGGTTTCAGGCAACCTTGGGTCAGAGGTCGAAGGCGGCGTTGATGAGGCGTTTGGTGTAGTCTTTCTGCGGGTGGTGGAAGATTTGGTCTGCGCTGCCGTATTCGACGAGTTCTCCGTGCTGCATGACGGCGACGTTGTCGCTGACAGCGCGGACGACGGAGAGGTCGTGGCTGATGAAGATGTAGGTCAGTCCGTATTTGGTTTGGAGTCCGCGCAGCAGTTCGACGACTTTGATTTGTACGGAGCGGTCGAGGGCGGAGGTGGGTTCGTCGAGGAGGATGAACTTGGGCCGCAGGATGAGTGCGCGGGCGATGGCGATGCGTTGGCGTTGTCCGCCTGAGAATTCGTGCGGGTAGCGGTTGAGGGCGTCGGCGGGCAGGGAGACTTCGTCCAGGACTTTGAGGACGAGTTCGGTGCGTTGGGCTTTGGTCATTTCGGGGCGGTGGACGGTGAGGCCTTCGCCTATGATTTCACCGACGGTGAGGCGGGGGGAGAGTGAGCCGTAGGGGTCTTGGAAGACGATTTGGCGTTCGGCTTTGAGTTGGCGCGCGCGCTCGGGGCTGAGGGCGGCGAGGTCGCTGCCGTCGAAGTGTATGCTGCCTTGGTAGGGGAGCATTTGCATGATGGCTTTGCCGAGTGTGGATTTGCCGGAACCGGATTCGCCGACGATGCCGAGGGTTTCGCCTTGGCGGATGGCGAGGCTGATGTTTTTGACGGCGTGGAAGGTTTTGAGGGGTTTGCCGAAGAAGTTGTGTTTGAGGGTGAAGTGGACGTTGATGCCGTCGGCGCGGATGAGCTCGGGCGGGTTGCCTTCTACGGGTTCTTTCATGCCTTTGGGGACGGAGTGGATGAGTTGGGCGGTGTAGGGGTGGGTGGGGTTGGCGAAAACTTGTTTGATTTTGCCGCGCTCGACGATTTCGCCGTCTTTCATGACGCAGACGGTTTCGGAGTAGTGTTCGGCGAGTCCGAGGTCGTGGGTGATGAAGATTATCGCCATGCCCATTTGTTTTTGGAGGTCGTGGAGGAGGTCGAGGATTTCTGCCTGGATGGTGACGTCGAGGGCGGTGGTGGGTTCGTCGGCGATGAGCAGGGCGGGCTCGTTGAGCAGCGCCATGGCGATCATGATGCGCTGGAGCTGGCCGCCTGAGAATTCGTGGGGGTATTGTTTCAGACGACGTTCTGCTTCGCGGATGCCGACGCGGTTGAGGAGGTCGAGGATGCGTTCGCAGGCGGCTTTGCGGGTGATGGTTTTGTTGTGGACGCGCAGGGCTTCCATGAGCTGGGTGCCGATTTTCATGAAGGGGTTCAGCGAGGTCATGGGCTCTTGGAAGATGAAGCTGATGCGTCCGCCGCGCAGGCTGCGGAGGGTTTTTTCGTCTGCGTCGAGGATGGATGTGCCGTCGAAGGTGATGCGTGAGTCTTGTCCGTAGCGGGTGGTGTTTTCGGGCAGGAGGCGCATGAGGGACATGGCGGTAACGGATTTGCCGGAACCGGATTCGCCGACGAGGGCGAGGGTTTCGCCTTTGGCGACTTGGAAGCTGATGTTGCGCACGGCGTGGACGGTTTTGTCGTGGAGTTGGAAGCGGATGTCGAGGTTTTCGACGGTGAGTAACGGGGTGTTCATGGGTGTGTCCTCGTGGTGTGTGTCAGCGGTCTTTGGGGTCGAGTGCGTCGCGCAGGCCGTCGCCGATGAAGTTGAAGCAGAAGAGGGTGGCGACGAGGAAGAAGCAGGGGACGAGGAGCTGCCACGGGGCGGCTTCCATGGAGGCTGCGCCCTCTTGGAGCATGGAACCCCAACTGGTTTTGGGTTCTTGTACGCCCAATCCGAGGAAGCTGAGGAAGGATTCGAACATGATCATGCCGGGGACGAGCAGGGAGGCGTAAACCATGACGACGCCGAGTACGTTGGGGATGATGTGGCGGGTAACGATGCGGCGGCGGGATACGCCTGTGATGCGGGCGGCTTCGACGAATTCTTTGTGTCTGAGGCTGAGGGTTTGGCCGCGGACGATGCGGGCGACGTCCAGCCATGAGACGAGTCCGATGGCGACGAAGATGAGTAAGAGGTTGCGTCCGAAGAAGGTGGTCAACAGGATGACGAAAAACATAAACGGAAAGGCGTTGAGGATTTCGAGCAGGCGCATCATGACGGAGTCGAGTTTGCCGCCGAAAAAGCCTGCGAGTGCGCCGTAGAGCGTGCCGATGACGACGGCGACGAGTGCGCCTGCGATGCCGATGAGCAGGGAAATGCGTCCGCCGGCGGCGGCTCGGGTAAAGAGGTCGCGTCCGAGCAGGTCGGTGCCGAAGTAGTGGCGGGTGGCGAAGGAAGGCGGGATTTGCATGTTGTCCCAGTCGGTGTGGTCGTAGGTGTAGGCGCTGACCCAGGGGACGGCGATAACGAAGAGGATAATGGCGGCAAGGATGAAGATGCTGCACAGGGCGGCTTTGTTGTTGCTGAAACGCCGCCACGCGTCCTGCCACAGGCTGCGTCCGTGTACTTGTGCCTGTTCGGCTGCGTCTGCTATGGCGCGGGAATTTTTCTTGTTGAATAGCATGGTGTTCTCCGTTTTTTGTTCGGGGGTCGTCTGAAAACGGCAAAACCGGTTTTCAGACGACCTTTTTTGCTTTTAATAGCGGATTTTGGGGTCGATCAGGGCGTAGAGGATGTCGAGTACGGCGTTGAAGACGATGGTCAGTACGCCGACGAGGATGGTCAGTCCCAAGATCATGCCGTAGTCGCGGTTGAGCGCGCCGTTGACGAAGAGTTGTCCGATGCCGGGCAAGCCGAAGACGCTTTCGATGACGATGGCGCCGGTGATGATGCCGACGAAGGCGGGAACGAGATAGGAGAGGATGGGCAGCATGGCGGGACGCAGGGCGTGGCGCAGGACGATGCTGTTCATGGACAGCCCTTTGGCGCGGGCAGTGCGGATGTAGGGGCTGTTCAACACTTCTATCATCGCGCCGCGCGTGATGCGGGCGAGGCCTGCGACATAGCCTATGGAGAGGGCGGCGACGGGCATGATGAGGCTGGTCAACGAGCCGTCATTCCAGCCGCCGGCGGGCAGCCATTTGAGGGTGATGGCGAAGATGAAAATCATGATGGGGGCTTTGACGAAGCTGGGGACGACGATGCCGGTCATGGCGGCGGTCATGATGGTGTAGTCCGCCCATGTGTTGCGCCTGAGCGCGGCGATGGTGCCCATGAGTACGCCCAAAACGGTGGAGACGATGAAGGCGTACACGCCCAGTTCGACGGAGACGGGCAGAGCTTGGGCGAGCAGCTCGTTGACGTTGTAGTCTTTGTATTTGAACGAGGGGCCGAGGTCGCCGTGGGCGAGTTGTTTGAGATAGTTGAAGTATTGCAGGTACATCGGGTCGTTCAGGTGGTATTTGGCCTCGATGTTGGCCAGTACGGCGGGCGGTACGTTTTTGTCGCCGGTGAAGGGGCTGCCGGGTGCGAGCCGCATCATGAAGAATGAGACGGTAATCAGTACCAGCATGGTGGGGATGGCGGAAAGTATGCGGCGGATGATGAATTTCAGCATATCGTACCTGCTCGGGGCTTGGTGGGTCGGAATATGCCTGAATACGGGAAGGTCGTCTGAATGGGGTTCGGACGCTTGGGGTGGTTTTCTCTTCTTTGTAGTCAGGCCCTTGGTTTTTGGGGTGTGCGGGCTTTTGCTTTTATGGTTGTCTGAAAGGGGATTTTGGGTTTCAGACGACCTTTTTGCTGATGTTTTTCGTGGGCAAAGCCCACGCTACGGCTTTTATGGTTGTCTGAACACTTTGGATGGGGTTTCGGACGGTTTTTTATTGCGGCGGTTGCGGGTGGCAGCCTGCGTTATGGGTTTGTTTCGGAGGTCGTCTGAAACGGGATTTTGGGTTTCAGACGACCTTTTTGCTGGTGTTTTTCGTGGGCAAAGCCCACGCTACGGTTGTTTTTCAGACGACCTTTTGGGTTGGTGCGGGTTCGTGATTAGAACCCGCGCCACGGTCGTTTTCAGACGACCTTTGCCGTCAGCGCGCCAGCGGTTCGGTGCGTTTGATCAGCCATGCTTTTGCCGCGCCTTCGGTCAGCGGCTCGAGGCGGCGGCGGACTTCGGCGTGGTAGCGGTTGACCCAGTCGATTTCGCCGTCGGTCATGAGGGCGGTGTCCATCAGGCGGGTGTCGATGGGGCAGAGGGTCAGGGTTTCGAAGTAGAGGAAGCTGCCGAACTCGGTTTCCTGCGGGTTGGCGACGGCTTGGTTGGCGGCGAGGTTCTCAATGCGGATGCCCCATTTGCCGGGACGGTAGAGTCCGGGTTCGATGGAGGTCACCATGCCTTTTTTCATGGCGTGCTGCGGACCGGGAACGGCGGCGCAGGCGATGACCTGCGGGCCTTCGTGGACGTTCAGGAAATAGCCTACGCCGTGGCCTGTGCCGTGGCCGTAGTCGCATTGCGCCTGCCACAGGGGTTTGCGGCAGATGGCGTCTATCATCGGCGAGAGGATGTTTTCGGGGAACACGGCTTCGGCAAGCGCGATATGGGCTTTGAGGACGAGGGTGTTGTCGCGTTTTTGTTCGGCACTCGGTGTGCCGACGGGGACGACGCGGGTGATGTCGGTCGTGCCGCCTTTGTATTGCGCGCCGGAGTCGATGAGCAGGAGGCCGTTGCCGCTGATGGTGCTGTGGCTTTCGGGCGTTGCGCTGTAATGCGGCAGGGCGGCATTGGCGTTGAAGCCCGCGATGGTGTCGAAACTCAATGAGATGAAGCCCGGACGTGCGCTGCGGTGGCGGTGGAGCATGGTGTCCACGTCGATTTCGGTCAGGCTGCCGCCGTTGTCGATGATGTCTTCAAACTCGGCGAAGAAGCCGCACAACGCCGCGCCGTCTTGTTCCATCGCTTCGCGGATGTGGGCGATGTCGGCTTCGGATTTGACGGATTTGAAGAAGGTGGACGGGTTGATGCCTTCGATCAGGCGCACGCTTTCGGGCAGGCGCACGAGGGTGCTGACGGCGGTTTTGTTCGGTTCGATAAGCAGCGTGCCGCCGATTTGCGCGAGTTTGTCGGCAACTTGGGCGTAAGGTTCGACCGTGATGCCTGCGGTTTGCAGCGCGGCGGCGGCTTCGGCGTTCAGACGACCTTGGTCGGTAAACAGGACGGCGTTGTCTTTGCCGATAAGCAGGAAGGACACGAAAACGGGATTGAAAGACACGTCGCTGCCGCGCAGGTTGGTCAGCCAAGCGATGTCGTCAAGCGAGGAAACCAAGTGGTAATCCGCGCCTTTTTCCGCCATGACGGCACGCACGCGGGCGAGTTTCTCGGCGGCGGTTTCGGAGACGTAGGCGGGGTCGTGGATGAACACGGTTTCGGCAGGGATGGCTGGGCGGCTGCCCCATACGCGGTCAAGCAGGTCGTCGGGGTGTTCGATGCGGATGTTTTTGGCGGCTAGGGATTGCGCCAAAGTGCGTTTGCCGGTGAGCGACACCATATCGGAAGGGATGCCGACGGCGGCGTTCTCGGGCAGGTTTGCCGCGAGCCATTCGTTATACGGCGGAACTTGTCCGCTTTTTTGCAGCTCGATGCCGCTGCCTGCAAGCTGTTTGGTGGCTTGTTCCCAATAGCGGCTGTCCACCCACACGCCCGCTTCATCGGCGGTAACGACGAATGTGCCGACCGAGCCGGTAAAGCCCGACAACTCGCGGCGCGCCTGCCAGTGTGCGGGCAGGTATTCGGAAAGATGGGGGTCGGCGGAGGGGATGACGAGTGCGTCCAAGCCTTGCGCCTTCATGGCTTCGCGCAATGCGGACAGGTAATTCGATACGGTATTCATGAACGGGATTCTCCAATAGGGTTTCGCGGTTTCAGACGACCTTTTTATAGCGGATTAACTTGATGTACAGAGAGGTCGTCTGAAAAACGTGTCTATGTTATCAAATCACTTCTTGGGTGCAAACGACCAATTTTTGATGGTGTAGTTTTTCAGCGGGTCGCGGTCGGAGTAGCCTTGGATGTCGGGTTTCACCAGATTGATGCTGACTTGGTGATACAGCGGGATAAAGGCGTCGTCGCGTTGCAGCATCGCCTCGGCGCTGACGTAGCGGCGGGCGCGCTCTTCGGCGGAAATGCCCGCTTCGAGCGTGCTGTTCATCAGCTTGTCGAATTCGGGATTCTTGTAATGGAAGGCGTTGTTCGGATTGTTGGATTTGAAAATATTGAGCATGCCTGCAGGGTCGTTGTAGTCGGAACACCAGCCGGCGAACGCCATGCTGAAATTGCCTTGCAGGCGCTTATCCAAAAAGGTTTTCCATTCTTCGTTCATCAGCGTGGGGCGAACGAACGGCACGGTCGCCTTCCAAATGGATTGCAGCGCGGTGATTTGTTTTTTGGCGGCCTCGCTGGTGGTATAGACGATTTGGAACTCGAACGGTTTCTCTTCGCTATAACCCGCTTCACGCAAGAGTTTTTCTGCTTCGGCGATACGCGCTTCGCGCTTGAGCGGCTTCCACACGGGGGCAGATTCGCCGCCGCCCTGCATATTCGGCGGAGTAAGCTGGAACGCTTCCTTGTCGCCGCGTGCAGCAACCTTGGTAATGATGGCGCGGTCGGTCAGCAGGTTGAGCGCGCGGCGGACTTTGGGATTTTTAAATTCGGCAGATTCCAAGTTCGGCTCTAAAAACCAAGAACACAGCAAAGTCGCGCGCCGAACCTGTCCGGGAAATTCTTTCTCGGCAATCTTAATCTGGTCGGAAGGGATGCCGTAGGTAACGTCCACTTCGTCGGCACGGTAGCGGTCGTATTCTTTGCCGATGGCGAGGAACACCGCCTGCGGGATGGATACTTTTTTGCTGTCGTAATAAGTAGGGTTTTTATCCATGGTGATGTGGCTGTTGACACGCCATTCTTTGAGGATGTATGCGCCGCTGGAAACATAATTGCCCGGCTGCGTCCATTTTTCGCCGAATTTTTCGACCGTGGCGCGGTGGACGGGGTAGGTGAACTGCTGAATCAGCATATCGGGGAAATACGGCACGGGCGCGGTGAGCGTGAATTGCAGCGTTTTCTTGTCCAAAGCCTTGACGCCCAAAGTATCCGGCTTCGCCTTGCCTTGCAGGATTTCCGCCGCACCCTGTATTTTCGCGTCTTCCAAATAGCTGCTGTTAGGCGCGGCGGTTGCAGGATCGGCGAGGCGGCGGAAGCTGTAAACGAAATCTTCGGCGGTAATCGGGTCGCCGTTGCTCCAATTTGCATCGCGCAGGTGGAACGTCCAAACGCGCCCTTCGTCTGACGGCTCCCATTTCAACGCCAAAGCGGGAATGGTTTTGCCTTCGGCATCCGTACCGACCAAGCCGTCCATCATCTGACGGATAATCGCGCCCGCCGCCATATCCGAGCTTTTTTGCGGGTCGAGCGTACTCGGTTCGACCGCGTTGCTGATGACGATTTTATTGTATTCGCTGCGCTTGAATTCGGGCGCGGGCTTGACTTCGCGATGACACGCCGACAGCGTAAGCACTATGGCAAGCGATAAAGCCGATATGGAATAAGGTTTGTTCGGCAGCACGTTTTTTCTCCTCTTCTCGCTATCTCTCCCTCCATCCTGCGTTTTGCAAAAAATAAAAAACTACATATGACTACATGGTAGGGAAATATTCTGATTTTTTGCGGATAAAAAGATTTATTCTCTATGGATATTTGAAAAAATCCGCCTGTTTTGGAAATCGGTTTGCAAGATAACACAAAAAAACGCCGTAAAAAACATTTTTTGAAATAAAAGTTACAAGTGATTACAAAAATATTGATTTTTTTGCACGCCTCAAATAGTATAAAACCCTGTTTAAACGCAGCCTCAGAAAAATCAAGTAAAAGGAGAATAAAATGAAGAAGTTATTAATGATTGCGGTTGCCGTCCCGCTTGCTGTCCCCGCATTGGCATCCGATAACGAAGCCAAAATCGGCGGACGGATATTTACTTCTATCGAACACGAACGCAACGGCAAAGGGCAATCCGCTACCGATATATCCGACAACAACAGCCGCATCTGGATTATGGGCAGTGAAAAACTCGACAAAGACCTCAAGCTCATCTACGGCGTCAATTCATTCGTTGCCTTCGACTACAACGGCTGGAGTACGGACGATTCCTACATCGGTCTGCGCGGCGATTTCGGTACTGTCCGCGCCGGCTGGCTCAGTACCCCCATGCACTACCTGACCGGCGAACAAGACGCATTCAACGGCAACAACCACACCCAAACCATGGGGCGCATGACCCGTTTCGGCGGCCGTGAAATCGCCCTGAACTACGAATCCAAAACCTTTGATAACGGCTTCAACTACCGCGTCCAAATCGCGCCCGGTGCCAACAAATACAAAGACAGGAAACGCAACGGCGACTGGATGGCGGGATTAGGCTTGCACTACAAACACCCGACCAACGGCTTCAACGCCCACTACGCCCTCGAATACGCCCGCAACGGCTCGCCTGACGATACCAAAGACAGACAGGTTCATTCCATGAAAGTCGGCTACGACAAAGACAACCTTTACCTCGCCGCCGGTATGATGTACGCCCGCAATGTCGCCGACAAATTCCACTGGGAAGACGAAACCAAAACCAATACCAACACCCGCGATTTCCAAGTTACCGCCGGCTACACCATGGGCAACATCACCCCCAAACTCGGCGTCGCCTACGGCCGCTCCGATACCGGCAAGAACTACAAACAGCTCGCGTTTAACACCGAATACAAATTCTCCAAACGCACGACCCTCTCGTTCAACTCAGGCGTAGTTAAAGAAAGCAAAGCCCCCAAAACCGGCTGGGCGGCAGGCGTGTCATTGGAACACAGCCTGCAATAATATGGGATTTGAAGCATAAAAGGTCGTCTGAAAATCTAAATATGGGTTTTCAGACGACCTTTGTGTTATCAAACGCCTGTCAGACGCATTCTTGCAAACGATGTTTTGAATATCCAAGCCCTCATGAAAAAACGTCGTCTGAAACCGATTTTCAGACGACGTTTGCCATTCACGCCCCTAGCGGATTCATTCCGCTTTCTCCAGCAAGGCGAAGCCTTCCACTTTGTTTCTCGGGCGTGCGCCCTGCCAGATTTTCGTCCAGCCCGGCGGCGCGTCGGTATTTTTAGGCTGCTGCACCAGAAGGTAGCGGCAGGCAGCGTCGTCGATATGGAGTGTCAAGTCGCTGTATTGCGCCCAAGCGATGCGGGCGCGGTGGTCTTCGTTGGCGATGCTGATACATTCGAGGTCGTCTGAAAGCCGTTGTTTCAGTTCGGGGGAGAGGGCGGCTTCCATTTGGAGGACGACGGGCGCGTGGCTTTTGGCGGCGTCGAGCCAAGGCAGGAACAGGGTCATCAGCAATGCCCACGCCAGCGTAACGCCTGCCGCCCAGTTGGTCACTGCCTGTCTGCCGCGGATGTTTTTGCGGGTAATCGCCCACAGCCACAGCGGGGTAAACAGCAGGGAGACCGCCATCGGTATCGGGTCGATGTCGGGCGTGTAATACGGGCTGAAATAGGCGGCGCGTTCGGCGAGTTTGGCAGGCCAGCCGTAGTTCATGGCGAAGAAGCCTGTCCACAGGAAAATGGCGAACAATCCGAACGCCATAACGCCGAACCAGTTGATAAACGCTGCCGCGCCGCGCCGAAGTCCGTCCAGTTGCGCCGCGCCGAGCAGGGCGAGCGGGGGCAGCAGCCAGACGAGGTTGTCTTGGAGGCGTTGCGGGCTGACGGCGAGTATGCTGAGGACGATGAGGAACCACGAAATGCACAATACGCTCCAGTTTTTTTCGCGTATGCGGGGGCGGCTTAACGTCCATGCGGCGAGCGGCCATGCGGGCAGGGTAAACCAGAGCAGGTTTTTCAGGTAGTAGAACAGGCTGAAGGTCGTCTGAAAACCACCCAAACCGCCGAATGCGCCGAGCGAGTGGTGTTGCAGCCAGACGGAAAACAGTTCGGGCTGCGTTCTGGAGAAAATGAGCGGATAAACCGTCAGCAGCGGCAGTCCGATGGCGAACGCGCCGACCAGCGTCAGGTAATAGCGTTTGACGCGCCATTTCTCATCGAGCAGCAGGGCGGGTGCTAAAAACATCAGCGCGGCGGTCATCAGATAGCCCGATGAAAGCGACAGCAACGCCCAGCCGAAGCCCAGCAACAGGGAGGCGGTAATGACGCGGCGTTGCGCCAACGAAAAGCCGCACAATATCATGCCCGATGCGGCAAAGGCGACCGAAGCGGGGTTGAGGAAGTGCGCGACCGAGAGCAGCCCGATGCTGCCGATCAGGATGAGGACGACGCTGCGCCCGTGGTGCCTGCCCAAAAAGTTGAATCCGGCAAAACCGCAAGCGGTCAGCCCGATAATCGTAAAGAAAACGCCCGCAAAACGCGCGGCATCATAAGCGTCCGCCGCCCAAGGCGACAACAGGTGTTTGAACGCCGCCGCCACCCACAAATAGATGGGCGGAATCTGAAAATCCGGCTGCCCCAACACATGGGCGACCAACGGCGTCGCGCCTGCGTCTAAGGCTTCGACGGCGGTAAAGACGGTCGGTTCGGCGGGGTTCCACAAGTCGTGCGAAAACACGCCCGGCCACAGCCAGGCAAATGCCATCAGCAGCAAAAGCCAGGGTTTTTCATGGGTTTTGGCAGGTTGTCGCGGATCGGGCGGGGTGTAAGTGAGCATAGCTTTGAGGATGTTGAACGTATTCTCGTGTAGTTTAGCAAAGATTCGGCGGGAGGTCGTCTGAAAGGAAGGATTTGGGTTTTTGCTTCATTCAAACCACGTTTTCAGACGACCTCATATCGACCCTACCGCTGACGCAAATCAAGTGCAGGCAAATCCCGCCTTTACCGATGCGCCCCGTTCGCGGATAATTGAGAACATTCCCATTTCCGTTTCCAACCTTCACAAAGGATACATCATGGCATTTCTGAAACTGACCGAACAAAACGTGCAGGGCAAAACCGTCCTCATCCGCGCCGATATGAACGTGCCGTTCAAAGACGGCAATATCAGCGACGACACCCGTATCCGCGCCTCGCTCGCGTCCATCAAATACTGCCTGGACAACGGCGCGTCCGTTATCGTGATGACCCACTTGGGCCGCCCGACCGAAGGCGAGTTCCATCCCGAAGACGACGTTGCGCCCGTTGCCGCACACTTGGGCGGCCTGTTGGGCAAAGACGTGAAAGTATTGAACGACTGGCGTGAAAACAAACCTGCCCTGAACGCGGGCGATGTCGTCATGCTGCAAAACGTGCGCATCAACAAAGGCGAGAAGAAAAACGATTTGGAACTGGGCAAAGCCTATGCCGCCTTGTGCGACGTGTTCGTCAACGACGCATTCGGCACCGCCCACCGCGCCCAAGCCTCGACCGAAGCCGTCGCCCAAGCCGCGCCCGTTGCCTGTGCCGGCGTATTGATGGCGGGCGAACTCGACGCTTTGGGCAAAGCCCTGAAACAGCCCGCGCGCCCGATGGTGGCAATTGTCGCCGGCAGCAAAGTGTCCACCAAACTGACTATCCTCGAATCTCTGGCGGACAAAGTCGACCAACTCATCGTCGGCGGCGGCATCGCCAACACCTTCCTGTTGGCGGAAGGCAAAGCCATCGGCAAATCGCTGGCGGAACATGATTTGGTGGAAGAATCCAAAAAAATCATGGCGAAAATGGCGGCCAAAGGCGGCTCCGTTCCGCTGCCGACCGATGTCGTCGTTGCCAAAGCCTTTGCCGCCGATGCCGAAGCGGTTGTAAAAGACATTGCCGACGTTGCCGAAGACGACATGATTCTAGACATCGGCCCGAAATCCGCCGCCGCGCTTGCCGAACTGCTCAAAGCCGCAGGCACGGTGGTGTGGAACGGTCCGGTCGGTGTGTTCGAGTTTGACCAGTTCGCGGGCGGCACGAAAGCCCTTGCCGAAGCCATCGCCCAAAGCAAAGCGTTCTCGATTGCGGGCGGCGGCGATACGCTGGCGGCGATTGCCAAATTTGGCGTTACCGACCAAATCGGCTACATCTCCACCGGCGGCGGCGCGTTCCTCGAATTCTTGGAAGGCAAAGAGTTGCCTGCCGTAGCCGCTTTGGAAAAACGCGGCGCGTAAGCGGTTTGACGTAAAAAAGAGGTCGTCTGAAAACCTATTTTGGGGTTTTCAGACGACCTCTTTGTATGGTTGCCGCGTTTTGACGGCAAGGCGGGGTATGTTTTATTTCAACAGGTTTTTCAAAGCCAAGCGTACGCCTTCGCCGACTTCCGTGCCTTTTGGGATGCCTTTGATGGCGGCTTTTGCCTCGCGTTCGTTGTAACCCAGCGCAATCAGGGTGTTGACGATGTCGTCCGTTTCGTCGGCGGCGGGTGCGGCGGCGAAAAGCCCGTCGGCAGCGGCATGGGAAACCAGTTTGCCGCGCAGTTCCAAAACCATGCGTTCGGCGGTTTTTTTACCGATGCCCGGGGCGGAGGACAGGCGTTTGATGTCTTCGTCGGCAACCGCGCGGGCAAGTTCGTCGGCGGACATGGCGGAGAGTATGCCCAGTGCGGTTTTTGCGCCGATGCCGCTGACTTTGACCAACTGGCGGAACGTCGCCCGCTCGTCGGCAGTCGCGAAGCCGAACAACAAATGCGCATCTTCACGGACGACAAGCTGGGTGTAAAGCTGCACGGTTTCGCCCAAGGCGGGCAGGTTGTAGAAAGTCTGCATGGATACGTCGGCTTCGTAGCCGACGCCGTTGACGTCGATGACGATTTGCGGCGGGTTTTTCTCAATAAGCTTGCCGGTCAGTCTGCTGATCATGTGGATTCCGAGTGGCGTTGGCGGGGTCGTCTGAAAACGCGGTTTTGTATGATTGCGGCGTTTCAGATAACCTTGATTGTTTGGCGGGTTAGTTTTAAACCGGTACGGCGTTTCCGTATGGCTTTTGCGTGTATCTGAAAGATAATAAAAAAGCTGAGTTTTTCAACTCAGCTTTTTAAATTTGGTGGGTCGTGAGCGATTCGAACGCTCGACCAACGGATTAAAAGTCCGCTGCTCTACCGACTGAGCTAACGACCCGATAAGCCGTGCATTATATGGATGCGTCGGGAAGGTGTCAACTTATTTTTGCCAGTATTGCATAATTTTTTGTTTTCAATGGATTTTATCTTTTATTGTTCGGCGTGTCCGATGAAAAGCGATGCGCTTACAGCAGCCAGCCGCCGTCGAAACGGTTTAAAAATTCGCTAAATTGCTGTTGCGCCCTATGGATGACGATCGGGTCCTGCGTTTCCAATACGGCTTCAAAACGCGCTACTTCTGCGGCGATGATGTGCCGGTTGTCACCGAGGAATTCTTCATACAGGCGTTTGGCTTTTTCCAACAGATAGATATTGTGCTGCTGATCGCGCGGATGGATTTTCAAGGCGGCGAGTTTGATCAGGGAAGCCTTGATTTCTTCAGGCGTCAGGCTTTGGCTGTTTTGACGGAAAACCTGATTGATGTGCAGATTCAGGTTTTTGTTGCTGATGTCGACTTCCAAAAGCCCGTTGACGTCGTAGCTGAAGCGGACGTCTATCGATACCTGACCTTTCGGCTTGGGCGGGACGTTGACCGACAGTTCGCCCAGTTTCAGGTTTTCTTTGGCAAGCATGGACTCGCCTTGCAAAACATCGACCAAAATCACTTTCTGCCCGTCGTGGGAAGTGATGAAAGTTTCGACGCGCGAAACGGGAACGGGCATATTGCGCTCAATAATCGGGATAAACCGTCCGGTAACGTATTGGTTGCCAAGGTCCATGCCGGCTTCCGTACCGAGCGAGAAGGGCATTACGTCGGTAAGGACGACTTCTTCCACGCTTTCGTTGCGCGCAATCAGCGCCGCCTGCACCGCCGCGCCGCGTGCGATGGCTTCGTCGGGATTGACCGAAACAAGCGGGATACGGCGGAACAGTTGGGCAATGGAATGCCGAATCATCGGCATCCGTGTCGCGCCGCCGACCAAGATGATGCCGTCGATTTGCGAAGGGTGCAGCTTGGCATCGCGCAATGCGCGCTCCAGCGGTTGGCGCAGGCGGCCCATTAATGGCGTGGCGGCTTCTTGGAATTCTTCGCGGCTGATGACGGCGGAGTGAACCGTGTCGCCGTAATGGAAACGGATTTCCGTCTGCATTTCTTCGCCCAGTTTGCGTTTGGCGGTTTCCAATACCTGCCACAATTCGCTGTTTTGCGCCAGTTTGTCGCTTTCAGACGACGTCAGCGTCGTGCATTTTTTCAGGAAACACTGGCGCAGCACGTTGACGAAATCTTCGCCGCCCAAATGGTTGTCGCCCGCGCTGGCGGATACTTGGACGACGCCGTCGAAATAATCGAGTACGGATACGTCAAACGTCCCGCCACCCAAGTCGTAAATCAAAAAGCGCGTGTCGTCGGGTTTTTCCTGCAAACCGTAAGCAAGGCCGGCGGCAGTCGGTTCGTTGAGCAAACGAAGGACGTTCAAACCTGCCATCTGTGCCGCGTTTTTCGTTGCCTGACGTTGGATGGCGTTGAAATAGGCGGGAACGGTCAGAACGACATCGCATACCGGTTCTCCCAAAAAGGCTTCCGCATCTTCTTTCAGGCTTTTCAAAATCAGCGCGGACAACTCTTCGGCACGGAACGTGCGCTTGCCCAAATGGAAAGTTTTATCCGTTCCCATAAATCGCTTGAACGCCGAGGCGGTCAGCGTCGGGGCAGTGGAGAGGCGTTCGCGTGCGGCGATGCCGGTCAGGATGCTGCCGTCTTCGGCGACGCTGATCACCGACGGTGTCAGAAAATGGCCGTGTTGGTTGGGAATCAGGCGGGTTTCGCCGTTGTGGAACTGGGCAATCAGGCTGTTGGTCGTGCCTAAGTCGATACCGATTTGCAGGGTCATGAATGTCTCGTTTCGGAGGGGGTTGAATGTGTTTCAGACGACCTTTCACATCATCCGCACTGGGTCGTCTGAAAGAGGGAAGATTGCAAAATCATAACATTTCTTCCATTTATATGGAAAATCCGGCGGCGTTTCAGACTGGCGGATGGCGGGCTGCGTTGCCGTTTGGGGGAAGGGAAAAGGGGTGGAATGATTTTTATCGTAAAATGGGTTGTGTATTTGCCCGACGTTTCTAATCCGACATTGTTCTTGTCAATATAAATAAAAATAATAATTATTCTCTAATTAGGGAAAATATGTTAGGCTGATTTCTTTATTGTGTTAACGACTTAAGACGATGCCTGATATCAGCTCAACCAACCTCATCACCGCCTTCAGCATCGCCCTTGCCGCCGGATTGTTTACCGTATTGGGCAGCGGGCTGGTGATGTTTTCCAAAACGCCCAACCCGCGTGTCTTGTCATTCGGTTTGGCGTTCGCGGGCGGGGCGATGGTGTATGTGTCGCTGACGGAGATTTTCAACAAATCCAGCGAAGCCTTCGGGCAGGTTTACGACAAAGACAAAGCCTTCGCCGCCGCGACGCTGGCTTTTCTGGCAGGCATGGTGGCGATTGCGCTGATTGACCGCCTTGTGCCGAACCCGCATGAAACGCTCGACCCGCACGACCCCGCCTTTCAGGAAAACAAACGCCGCCACATCGCCCGCGTCGGCATGATGGCGGCGTTTGCGATTACCGCGCACAACTTTCCCGAAGGTTTGGCAACGTTTTTCGCCACGCTGGAAAATCCCGCCGTCGGGATGCCGCTGGCGCTTGCGATTGCGATACACAATATTCCCGAAGGCATTTCCATTGCCGCGCCCGTTTATTTCGCCACCCGCAACCGCAAAAAAACGGTCCTCGCCTGCCTCGCTTCAGGGCTTGCCGAACCTTTGGGCGCGGTTTTGGGCTACACCATGCTCAAGCCGTTTTTATCGCCTTTCGTGTTCGGCGCAGTGTTCGGCGTGATTGCTGGCGTGATGGTGTTTCTTGCGTTGGACGAATTGCTGCCCGCCGCCAAGCGTTATTCCGACGGACACGAAACCGTTTACGGGTTGACGTCCGGCATGGCGGTGATTGCGCTGAGTTTGGTGTTGTTTCATTTTTAAATCTGAACTAGACAGGCGCGGCAGAGTCAAAAGCAGTGTCGAGGTCGTCTGAAACTTTAAGCGGGGCGGATTGGCTAAGAAATGCGGATAAATCGAAAAGATAAATAAAGGTAGTAAGTATAATATGCTAAAAATGTATAGGAAATCGCATATTTAAACTGAAAATTAGGCTTTTTGTAACATAAATTTACGAAATTTTATAGGTTTATTATTCAATAAAAATAGAATCTATGTGAAATTAATATCATTATTCTGCTATACTTAAAAACACTTTCTTAATATTGACTATCCGTTTGGAGAAAAAATGTCCGAAAATTCACCTCTGCAATCCCTTCCTACTACCAACAAACGCATCATCGCCGCAGCTTTGGCGTTCTTTTTAGGTTGCTTCGGAGCGCATAAATTCTATTTGGGCTTAAACAAAGCCGGTATCATCTATTTGGTGCTTGGCGTGGTGGGTATGTTTGTCTATCCTGCTTTGATAGCTGTTATCGTTTTATCTCTCTTCGACGTCTTTAAATACCTGACATCTACGCCGGAAGAATTTGAACGAGTTTATGTTGTCGGTAAGAAAGAATGGTTTTAAGCATTGGCTGATGCTTTTGAATATTGAGCGGAACGATAGCGCGAAGTTTCAAATATTCATTTCATCTTAAAAACCAAAAAAAGGTCGTCTGAAAATTTTCAGACGACCTTTTTGTTATTGCGGAGACGAATATAAACGATTGTGGAATCAACTCTGGAAACGGCATCAGCCGCCGTAACGCAGCGCGGGGGCGGTGGCGGTGGCGAAGTTGGGGATGCTCTGCACCGGCGGCGAGAAAATCAGACATGCCGCCATCGGCGACGATGGCGGTCGAGTTGGCAAACAGGATGCGTTTCAGGCGGGCAGTAAAAATAAAATCTGTGTGAAATTAATATCATTATTCTGCTATACTTAAAAACACTTTCTTAATATTGACTATCCGTTTGGAGAAAAAAATGTCCGAAAATACACCTCTGCAATCCTCTCGTATTACCGATGACAAACGACTTGTTGCCTCTGTTTTGGCGTTCTTTTTAGGTTGCTTCGGGGTGCATAAATTTTATTTGGGCGTAAACAAAGTCGGTATCATCTACCTGTTGATTTGTATTTTGGGTTCGTTTATTATCGTTGGCCCGATGATTGTTTTTGTTTTCTGTATCATCGACATCGTTAAATACCTGAAATGTACGCCGGAAGAATTTGAACAAGTTTATGTTGTCGGCAAGAAAGAGTGGTTTTAAGCATTGGCTGATGTCTTTGAATATTGAGCGGAACGATAGCGCGAAGTTTCAAATATTCATTTCATCTTAAAAACCAAAAAAGGTCGTCTGAAAATTTCCAGACGACCTTTTGCTATTGCGGGGAATGAAACGGCTAACCTGAAAACGGTATCAGCCGCCCATAAACCAGAATTTCAACGCCCACAATACGGCGACTATCCACACCATAGGCGGCACGTCTTTGATGCGGTTGCATAAAAGTTTAATCACGGCGTAGCTGATGAAGCCGAAGGCGATGCCGTCGGCAATCGAATAGGTGAACGGCATGAACACGATGGTCAGGAAAGCGGGGGCGGCTTCGGTCATGTCGTCCCAGTCGATTTCACGCGCGCTGCGCAGCATTTGTGCACCGACGTAGAGCAGCGCGGGCGCGGTGGCGAAGCCGGGGATGCTCTGCACCAGCGGCGAGAAAATCAGACACGCCAACATCAATACGCCGACGGTTACGGCGGTCAGACCGGTGCGGCCGCCTGCGGACACGCCCGCCGCGCTTTCGACATACGGCGTGGTTGAAGACGTACCCAGTGCGGCACCGGCGACAATCGCGGTCGAGTCGGCGAACAGGGCACGTTTCAGACGAGGCAGTTTGCCGTCTTCCAGCAGGCCCGCACGGTGGGAAACGCCGACCAGCGTGCCGGTGGAGTCAAACAAATCAACCAGGAAAAAGACGAAAATCACGCTGATCATGCTAATTTTAAAGAGACCGTTGAAATCCATCTGCATGAAAGTCGGCGCGATGCTCGGAATTTCGCCGACCACGCCTTTAAAATCGCTCAAGCCCAGCGGGGTGGAAATGGCTGTGATTGCCAGAATGGTCAGGATAATCGCCCCTTTGACGCGGAAATGCCCCAAAGCCACCACCATGGCGAAGCCCGCCAATACCAAGAGTGCGGCAGGTTGGTGGATGTCGCCTAGTTTCACCAAAGTCGCATCGCTGGCAACGATAATGCCGGAACCTTTGAGCGCAATCAGCGACAAAAACAGCCCGATACCGGCGGCAATCGACATTTTCAAACCCATAGGCAGCGCGTTCACCAGCATTTCACGCACTTTGAAAAAGCTGAATAAAATGAAAATGATGCCGGAAACGAATACCGCGCCCAAAGCCACCTGCCAGGGAACGCCCATGCCTTTGACGACGGCGAAAGTAAAGTAGGCGTTCAAACCCATGCCCGGAGCGAGCGCAATCGGATAGTTGCCGACGAAGCCCATCACGAAGCAGCCGATGGCGGAAGCGATACAGGTGGCGACGAATACCGCGCCCATATCCATGCCCGTTTCGCCGAGAATCAGCGGATTGACAATGATGATGTAACACATGGCGAGGAAGGTGGTCAGACCTGCCATCAGCTCAGTGCGCACATTCGTGCCGTTTGCGCTTAAATTGAATATGCGCTCCAGCACATTTTGATTTGAAGTAGTCATGATTTATGCTTTTCAAAAAAAAGGAAAATTTGCGGGCGGTATTATACTGAAAACGCCTTGTTGTCGGGTGAAAAATTGTCAACATTCCACTTGGGCAATGCGTTGCCATTCCCGCTGTGTCTGTGCGTATAGTGGATTAACTTTAAATGAGAACAGGGCAGAGCGTGAGGTCGTCTGAAAATCCGAGCGGCGTTTTCAGACGACCTTTGCCCTTTGAATACGGCGGCAAACACGGAAAGGTCGTCTGAAACCGTGTTCCGAATACATTGTCCGCACTGGCGCGCAAGCGTAAAATTTCCGTTTTCCCAAAATGTGCCACACTCATGGAAACCGCCCTGCTCCTCGCCGGCAAAATCACCGAGCTGACCCTGATTGTCCTGATGGGCATGGCGTTGGTGAAATCCAAGCTTCTGAATTCCGAACACAGCCGCACGCTCTCCGTCATCGCGCTCTACCTCATCAGCCCGTCGGTAATGATTCACGCCTTCCAAATCGAGAACACGCCCGACATCATTGACGGGCTGAAACTCTCGGTCGCCTTGGCGGTCGTGTTCCATATCCTGCTGATTGTGCTGGGCAGGCTTTTCAAAATCCTGTTCAAGCTCGACACGCTCGAACACGCCGCCATGGTTTACACCAATTCCGGCAACCTCATCATCCCGCTGGTGATGTCTATTTTCGGACCGCAATGGGTGATTTACACCAGCGGCTTCATCATCGTCCAAATGTTCCTTTTCTGGACGCACTTGCGCCTGCTGCTTTGCGGGCGCGGCAATCTTGCGTGGAAAACCGTACTCACCAACATCAACATCCTATCCATTTTTATCGGCGTGTTCATGTTTGCCTTTCAAATCAAACTGCCGCACATCATCGACAACACGCTTGCGACCGTCGGCGGCATGATAGGTCCGGTCGCCATGCTCGTTGCCGGAATGCTGATTGCCTCGCTGCCGCTTAAAGAAATCATCCTCTCCAAACGGATTTACCTCGTCGCCTTCCTGCGTCTGATGCTTATCCCGCTGATTCTGCTAGTGTTTGTCAAAATTTCGGGCATTGCCCATTTGGGCGGACACAGCGATACCGTCGTCCTCATCAGCTTCCTCGCCACCGTCAGCCCCGCCGCATCCACCGTTACCCAAATGGCGATGGTTTATGGTCAGAACGCCCGTAAAGCCAGCGTGATTTACGGCATCACGACGCTGCTGTGCGTCATTACCATGCCGCTGATGATTGCGTTGTATCAAGCGATGGTTTGAAAGGGTTGGGTCAAGAAAAAGGTCGTCTGAAACACCTCGAACAGGGTTTTCAGACGACCTTTTCTTGCTACAATCCGTTTTTTATCGTTGCCATTATCATGAAAACCAGCGTCTGCCTCTCCCTATTGTTCCTGCTCGCCGCCTGCCATCCCAATGCCGAAGTCGCCGATACCGCCGCGCCGATCGCGCGCAAACCTTCTTATTTTGAGTCCGACAAACGCCAAGCCGCCACGCCGGTCAAAACGCAAACACCCGCGCTGCCCGCCATCCGCAGCCGCGCCGATTTCGATCTGCTTTCGCGCGTTTACGAACAAGACAGCGAATACGAAATCCCGCATATCCTCTTCCTTATCGACCGCGAAGACAACAACCGCACCGACTACATCAACACGCCGAAATACCGCCTGCACGAAACCTATCTCGCCGAGATTTTGAAGCCGATGCCGACGCGCAAAGAATTGTTCGAACAATACCGCAGCCCGAACCGCCGCTTCCTGTTCGGCACCATCAGTTGGCAGAACAGCACTCAAGAATACGTTTACGAATTTTGGGAAGGCGACAAAATCACGCCCGAATTGCTGAAATTGGCAGAAGGTCGTCTGAAAGACAGTTTCTTCGCCCCGCTGCGCTACAAAACCAATTCCCTGTGGCAGGAAACTGTTGCTGCGCAAAGCAAAGTCCCCTTCGTAACCCAAGAAAGCCTGATACAGAATTTCCCTTATCTGCCGTTGCATAGGGGGAAAGCGGTAGGCACATTGCGCGTCATCACTCAGGAAGACGACCTTTACGATGTCGGTGCGGACGACATCATCATCTTGAAAGAAGTGCCGCTGGTGTTGCCGCCCGTAGCAGGCATCATCAGCGAAAAACCGTCCACCGCGCTGTCGCATGTGAACGTCTTGGCGCGCGGCTGGGGCATTCCCAACATCTACCTCAAAGACGCGGAAAAAATCCTCGCGCCCTATATTGGTCGCCGTATCGAATTGGCCGCCGACGCGAAACAATATCGGGTCGCCCAAACCAACCGAAACACAGCCGCCAAGACCTTTTCAGACGACCTCTCCCTACCGCAGCCCGACACTGCCGATTACAGCCTGCGGCCGCTTGCCAACTTGCGCCGTGAAGACAGCCGTTACTGCGGCAGCAAAGCCGCCAACCTCGGCCATATCCGCGCCCATATCGCAGGCAGCAACGTCCCCGACGGATTCTGCATCCCCTTCGCCTACTACCGCGCCATGATGGACAAACTCGGCATCAACGCGGTAACACTGGCGCAAATCGAAACGCAAAGCGGTGGCGACAACCGCAAACGCCGTACCGCCCTGCTCGCCTTGCAGAAAAAAATCACCGATGCCGCAATCCCGTCCGAATGGAAACGCACCTGGGCGGAACAATGGCGCAGCCAATTAAACAGCAAAGGCGTGTTCGTCCGCAGCTCGTCCAATTCCGAAGATCTGCCGAATTTCAGCGGCGCAGGGCTGTACACCACCGTGCCGAACGTAACCGGCGAAAACGCGCTGGCGGAAGCAGTGAAACAGTCTTGGGCTTCCGTCTTCAATTACAGCGCGTACGAAGCCCGCCGCATCGCCGGACTGCCGCACGACAGCGTGAAAATGAGCGTCTTCGTCCAACAAAGCATCAATGCCGACCTCTCCGGCGTACTCGTTACCGTCAATCCCTACGATACCGCGCAGAAAAACACTTCCTACATCGCCGCCAAACGCGGGCTGGGCATTCGCGTGGTCGAAGGAAAACGGGTGGCGGAACAAGCCGTTTACAACCGTCGCAACGACGCCGTACAACGCCTCAGCTCCTCCAACGAAACCACCGCGCTGCAACTGGATGAAAACGGCGGCGTCAGGGAAGTACCGATAACTGGCGGCAACGTCATGAACCACGACCAAATCCGCCGCCTCGACCAAGCCGGACAGCAAATCAAACAGCTTTTCGGCAACGGCGAACAAGACATCGAATGGGCTTTCGCAGACGGCAAACTCGTCATCCTTCAGGCAAGGCCTTATTTAAACGGCGGACGGTAAAGTGGATTAACTTTAAACCAGTACGGCGTTGCCTCGCCTTAGCTCAAAGAGAACGATTCTCTAAGGTGCTGAAGCACCAAGTGAATCGGTTCCGTACTATCTGTACTGTCTGCGGCTTCGTCGCCTTGTCCTGATTTAAATTTAATCCACTATAAAATGGGAAAGGAAAAAGGTCGTCTGAAAACGCGGCTTCAATGAAGTTCAAAACCAAAATCTAGCAAAGGAAACATCATGAATTATCAGGATTTCATCAGCCAAACCGAAACACAATACGGCATCTCCCTGCCCAACCTATACAAACGCCTCGCTGCCGATGGTATGTTGGACTGGGGAGAGGCTGGCAGAAACTGGTATAGCGACACTTTCCCCAAGTTGCTCGAGCATCCGCCCTTACTGCTGGTCGGCTCGGAATTTGAACTGCCTCACGCCGACGAATTGCAGGGAATCAACGAACAGCTATGCGACGACAGTGAATGGATGAGTTTGAAACCCGAATACCGTGGCAAACTCATCGCCTTTGCCGGAGCGGGCAACGGCGATTACTACGCATTCGATTACCGACAAGAAGGCGGGCCATGTATCACACGTCTGTATCACGACGACGACTTCAGCGTAGTAGAAGCCGCAAACTTAGCAGACTTCATCTTCCGCAGACTGCTGCAAGCCCAAGCGGACTATTTCCCCGAAGAAGATACTTCCCCCGAAGACTACCGCAGGCAACTGTTTGCCCAATTGGAAAGCCACCGCCCCTACCTCTCCGCCGAACAATATGAATTCCTCCGGCAAACCTATCAAAAACCCTATCAAAAAGACCGATGGGGCGGATTGTTCATGTTGAGCGATGAAGAAACCAGCGCCGCCGAACAACAGTTCATCTCATGCGAACGGCTGGACGAAGAATTCGAACCTTTCGACTACGACTAGCGGATATATTGGTTTCGGTTTAAATCAGGATAAAAATACTAAAGAAAAAAGATGTAAGAAAACACCGCATTGTTTACATAACAGGTGTAGATTGAATTGGAAACCCAACTTTCACAAAGGTCGTCTGAAAGTTTTCAGACGACCTTTGCTTCGTATTCGTTACAATAGCTGTTTTGCTTACTTGGAATTTCTATGTACATAAAACTATTTTCTGCATTGTCAATTTTGTTATTTACAGTTAATTGCAATGCTTTTTCCAAAGCCCCTGATGCAGATGGTGTAGTTAGCATCAGGATGATAGATAATACTCCGTGTCTTTATATTGACAGACCTGACTTGATTGGCGCGTATTTCATAAATATATCCAATATATCTCAAGGGGATACAAGGAATTCTCATAGTATATTTTATAAGACAACATTTGAAGAAAATTATCCAAATAAAGAAAAATGTATTATGCTGGATTCTTCAAATTTTCCAGGTATAAAATTAGAAGACAAACAAATTTATGCAATTGATCTACATCCTGATCCAAATAAAAATGAACAATTAAGGATAGAGCCGAATTTCACTGGTTTTGGAGATACAATTTGCCTTAAAAAAGATCAAAATGGTCATTTTAGGGTTCAAGATTATATTAGAGGTGAATGTGTAGATAGGGTTCCTAACCAATCTGAACAGAAATCTTTAAAGGAAAATAAAGGAAGTTGGTTTGATCGGTTCATTGAGTGGCTAAAAAGCTTACTATCATGATTCTGTTATCTTAGATTATACAAGTATAGATTAGGCTAAAAACCAAGCATCTATCAAGGTCGTCTGAAAGTTTTCAGACGACCTTCTTTCGTTCCAAATCTATTCACCCATCACTTTCAAAAACCATCCATACGACATTTCTGCCACTTGTCATTAATCATTTGTCTTGCCTGCCTTTTTGATTTATGTTTAAACTTTCATCATAAATCATCCAGATCGCCATGACTGCCCGCCAATCCTACCACCTCACCTTCGCCCGTTTCTCCCCCTCACTCTCCGTCAAATCCTTCACCGCCTCCGAAGCCGCCAACACCGCCTACCGCGTCGAAATCACCGCCACCTCCGCCGATTCCTCCCTGCCGCTGTCTTCCTACCTCAACCAGCGCGCAGCATTTGAAATCCGTCCGCAGGAGGCCGTATTGTCCGAAGTAGTCAGTGCATTCGGGTCTGCTTCAGACGACCCTCCGGCGAAACAATGGCAGGGCATTGTGACTTCATGCGAGAAGCTGTCCGTCTCCAAGGATGAAACCGTTTACCGCTTTGTTTTAGAGCCGCGTTTCGCGGCTTTAAAACATTTCCAATCCTCCCGACTGTTTCAAAACCAAACCGTCCCCGACATCGTTGCCGCCGTCTTCAAACACCACGGCTTCTCCGGTGTCGACTACCGTTTCCAAAAAAGCCGCAGCTACACCGTCCGCGAGTATGTGACCCAGTATCTCGAAAGCGACTTCGCTTTTATCAACCGTCTGTGTGAAGAAGAAGGCATTTGGTATGCCTTCGAACAGCATGAACAACATGGCGACGTGGTCGTCTTCGGCGACAGTCCCGAACATTACTTCCGCGACCAAAGCCTGCCCGTTTCCTACCGTCCCCATGCCGGGCTGGAAAGCACCGGTACCGAAGCACTCTTCAACCTCAGCATCCGCCACAACCCCATCGTCGAAGGCATACGCTGTGCCGACTACAACTACCGCACTGCCGATACCGACCTCTTCGCCGAAACCGACAACAAACAATCCGAAGA
This sequence comes from Neisseria sicca, assembly GCF_014054945.1. Taxonomy (NCBI): domain Bacteria; kingdom Pseudomonadati; phylum Pseudomonadota; class Betaproteobacteria; order Neisseriales; family Neisseriaceae; genus Neisseria; species Neisseria sicca. Next base: position 2,399,669 of record NZ_CP059566.1, read on the forward strand.
ATCTGCCGACAATACCGTCTTATTGGGCAAACAGCAAAACTGGGGCCTCCATCCCAAAACCCCCGACGAAGCCAAAGTTCAGACGACCCTGTTGAACGAAGCCGTCCTCTGCCGCCAAACCGTCGCCAACGGCAGCGGCAACGTCGTTTCCATGGCGCCGATGAAAGTGTTCCAAACCGATACCGCCTTCCCCGAAGCACCCGACGGCTGGCTGGTACTCAGCATGGAACACAGCGGCAGCCGCGATACCGCTTACAGCCACACCTTTACCGCCGTTCCCGCCCAACTCGCCTTCCGTCCCGAACGCACCACACCGCGCCCCCATATCGCCGGCACACTGCCCGCACGGGTGACCGCGGCGGAGAACTGCACCTACGCCTACATCGACGACATGGGCCGCTACCGCGTCAAACTCCCGTTTGATTTGGACGAATGGAGTCCCGGCGGCGAAAGCCGTCCCGTCCGACTGGCCAAACCCTATGCCGGTCCCGAATACGGCATCCACTTCCCCTTACACGAAGGCACCGAAGTCATGCTGTCCTTCGTCCAAGGCAATCCCGACCGCCCGTATATCTCCGGCGTCATGCACGACAGCGCCCATCCCGACCACATCCCTGCCGACTGGAACACAAGGAACGTCATCCGTACCTGGGCGAACAACAAACTCAGGATGGAAGACCAAAAAGGTCAGGAACACATCAAACTCGCCACCGACTATCAGAAATCCCAACTCAACCTCGGCCACATCGTCGACTCAAGTCGGGAAAAACGCGGAGAGAACGGTGAAGGCTTCGAACTCAGAACCGACGGCTGGGGTGCGGTACGGGCAGGTAAAGGCATACTCGTCAGCGCACAAAACCAAGACGCCAACGGCAAAGTGCTGGATATGGACGATGCCATTTCCCAACTCGAACAGGCACTCTCCCTCGCCAAAAGCCTGAACAAAGCCGCCCAAACCGCCAACAACCACCACACCGATGAAGAAACCCAAAGGGGTCGTCTGAAAGACGCCCTCAAAGACCTGAAAGAGGCCGGTTTGATCCAAACCGCCCCTGCCGGCATCGCTACCGCAACCCAACAAAGCCAACTGCACACCGCCAATGAAAACATTCACCTAGTCAGCGGCAACCATACCGACATCAGCGCCGGCCAAAGCCTGACCGCCCATGCGGTAGAAAGCCTCAACCTGTTTGCGCAAAGCAGCGGTATTAAGGTGCAGGCCAATCAGGGCAAAGTGGAAGTGCAGGCACAGAATGACGAGTTGCAGCTGAATGCGTTGAAGGATGCGGTGCTGACCAGCAGTGCGGGCAGAGTAAATATTGCAGCGCAAGAGGAAGTTTTAATTACCTGTAAAGGCGCATACATCAAATTCTCGAATGGAGAAATTGAGATCGGGAGTCCGAAGCTGGTTAGGGTGAAGGCGCCGTTGGAGGTGACGGGACCGAATAGTGCAGGGGTAAATATGAAAGGTATGCCTGCAGTTGAAAAATATGATGAGCAGTTTGTACTATACACTGTGTCTGGTCAAGTCAAAAAGAAAACGCAGTATGTGATTACCGATAAAGCGGGTAATGAGTATTTCGGTATTACTGACACCAAAGGGCGAACGGCTAGAATCCATACTCCGAACCCAGAAGAATTGGAAATATTCGAGGTTTTTGGAGATTCTTTGTGAAACGATTATTCAAACACGGAAAATTAACTTATGACTACATGCAAAACCAATACACAACCAAACTCTAAACAGGAAGTCTGTTACGATTGTACAAATGTTTGGGCTAAAGGGCAGTATGCGGCTCTATTTCGAGTAAAAAGTGGGATGTTTAAATCCTATAATATCTTGTTTCAAAACGGCACCCGTGTGCAAAGAAGAGGGTATACGGTTTATCAAGTTAACCAAAATTACGCACAACGCGCATATGATATAGCGGCGGTCTACGCTAAAATGTATTTAGGTTCGGGTGAGTTTAAAGAATTCCCTGTATTAAAGAATAATTCCGGACTGTTTTACTGGATGGGGCTGGCAGCTTTTGCAAGTAAAACTGTAGGCTGCGCATTGGACAATCCATGGGTAAAAGACCCGGGTGGGATGGTTAGACAATATACTGGCCTATTAAGAAATTTAACGCCATTCCTTCCCCCTTCACATGGCATCCATAATAATACCTACATTATTGATTTAATGCCTCAGCTGAGTACACAGTTGGCAAAAGGCAATGTGTGGCTTTTTCTAGATGTTATGCCTTGGCACTATGTTTATGCCCAAAATCCTGCCGTCTTTAGACAATGTCTATCCAAAAGAAAATTTGATGCATTGCCTACAGTCATAAAGGAAGATTTGGGAAAAGTGGACGGCTTTGAAGATACAATAGAAGATCGAAATATGAATTTTGCTGATTCTGGCAAACAATATATTCAAAAAGCTTTTTCTGCTTTAGATGAGGCACTAAAACTTGAAGAATCACGGAAAATTGCTGAAAAAAAAATTCTTCACCTTTTTTATATCGCCTACCACGAACAGGAAATTATCCTGCAAAAGATTATGTATGAGGGGAGAGTTTTCCCAGCTTACTTATCAATGTCTCGGATGCTGGAAGATAAACTTCCAGGATTGTATGCGCAACTCCCTCAAAATGAACTGAACCTGGTTGCTACCTGTAAAATTAAAAAAGGACAGGAACGCTTTCAATCAAAAGCACCGAGAGGTATTGAGCTGGAGAATTTAGAACAACGAATGAATTGGATTACAAAAGCGGCAACTATATACCATAAGAGAATGAGCCGTCCTTCAGATAAACAGTTTATCGAGAACCAACTGCGCATTTTGGCTGCAAGAAAACGGGCGGGAGTGGGAGACCATGCTTAAACATTTGGCAATCTCAATACTTTCATTTGTTACTATCATTTTATTATCAGGAGGCTGTAACCCCATGACACAGCAAACGCCAAAAGACAACCTGCCCGACACGGTGTCCATTACCCTGCCGGAATCCAGCAAACATTTTGTTAACAGATTCCCCGAAAATTATGCAGGACCTTCTGACGACTCAGAATTTTTTAATGTCAATCAATATGAAATAGACTTTAATCAGAAAAAAACCGTTGTTTTTGAACACGGCAAACATACTTTTAAAATACCTCATGTAAGCAGTATTACTGCATATGAAGATGGAAGTCATAACCCGTTCTTAGGCGTTGATGAGTTTGACATGTTTTCTGGCCTCGGCAAAAGCAGCAACATCAGTGATGAAGAAGCAAGACAGAATTTCTATAATCTGATCAGGCAGATGCATCAAGCCGGTTGGACAGATTTGATTTACCTCAGCGACCCAAGGATTAAGCGCGATCGTAAAAATGCCGCTGCTTTTTTTGAATTAGAAGACGGTTGGAACAAAGAAAAAACGATAGCCAGTGTTCCCACCACTATTGAACTGACCCCTGAAGAATGGAAGAAACTGCCCAACTTGGCTCAGATAGGAAGACTATATGCGGAGGGTGTGCTTGTGGAGTTTATGCTTGGCAAGGATGACTCAGAACAATATCGAGACCAATACGGCAACGGTCAGTATGCTCTGCGAATTACTATAAGTGCATATTGGGATTTCCTCCGGTCATATGCACAAGAAGAATTTGGCAAACCAAGCTACCGCGAAGCCTTGGATAAACAGTTCCGCTTACTGGCAAAGGAAAGGAAAAAAATGGAAGACAAAGCCCGCGCAGAAGGCTTTGAGATCGACGAAAGCTATCAAGACCCGCCCATACCACCCCTAGTAGAACTCCCGCGCGACGGTTCACGCTGATTGAAACGGGAAAAAAGAAGCGTAGATTGGGCTAAGAATCAAACATCTATCAAGGTCGTCTGAAAAGTTTTCAGACGACCTCTTTATTAATGGCGTTCATCCTGCATGAGTGCTTCGGCTGTTGTTATCTTTTGAAGATATTTCATCACACATCAAATCTGCTGTAATCTAAAATCGCCATTTACGAAGCGGCATGGACTAATCATGTCTGCCTTTTCAGACGACCTTTGCTTCGTATCCGTTACAATATCTGTTTTAAACCCTGCCTATCCGTTCCATGAAAACTCCGTTTCGTTTGTTTCCTGCCACTGTTTTGCTTGCGCTGCTGCCTTTGGGTTTCTTAGCGGTGATGGTGGTTGCGCCATTGGTGGCGATGGCGGCTTATGACGGGTCGGCTTGGTCGCTGGTGGTGACTGACGATTATATGCAGCATCGCTTGGTTTGGACGGTGGTTCAGGCGGCGGGCACTTGTGTGCTGGTTTTGCTGCTCGGTATTCCGGTGGGGTGGTCGTTGGCGAGGTTGTCGTTTCGCGGGCGTGAGATGATTTTGCGGCTTTATAAGATATCGACATCTCTCAGAGAATCATATCAAAAACAGGGTAAGTCCGTAGAAGAAGCCAGAACACTTGCTAATGCAAGAACCAAGGCGATTATGAAAGAGCGGATGCACTGCATAACCCCGATATGATTGCCGGAGGTAAAGATGTCACTGAACGTTTAGGCCGTAGTGATGTCAATCGATCCATTGGCGGAAACTGGAATCAAAAAGCTCCGGATAGCAAGGAGGCCGGAGACTACAGAACCCGCTTGAAGCAGCTTGATGATTACGCCAATGAAATGAAGAAAAAGTATGGTGGAAATGCCAATATGAATGCAGAATTTAACCGTTGTCCGACATAGAAGGAGTAAACATATGAATCTATTCAAACAAACTGAAGGATCAGAATATTTTTTTGAAAAATTTGGAATGCCATTTGCTTCCACGCCGGTTTCAACTGAAACCTTGGCCAAATATCGCGGTAAATTGCCTGACCGTTTGCTGGAATATTGGCAGGAATTTGGTTTCTGCGGATTTAAGGACGGAATATTTTGGCTGACCAATCCGGAAGACTACGAGGACATTTTGGCAGAATGGTTGCCGGAAGATGAATTGAAAAAGAAAAAACATTATGTGATTGCCCGTTCAGGATTTGGGGAGCTGTTTGTGTGGAACAGCAATTTAGGAACCCAATATGAGCTTGATCCAATTAGAGGGTGGATATTTAAAAGGGATACTGATTTCAGCGATTGGATTCAGGACGGAAGAGACGGAGAAGTGATTGATGGTTTCTTCGGTTTCCAGGTATATGAAGAGTTGGATACACAAGACAATGATGGCAATCCGCTCTTTCAACGCTGTGTCGAATTATGGGGTCCGCTGGCAGAAAATGAGATGTTTACCTTTGCCCCATATCCTTTTATCAGCGACAGTCAGACGCTGGATGCAATTCTTAAGGCAGATTTATTCATTAATTTTGACATTGTAAGGCAAATGAAAGAACCGGAGATTTTAACAACAAGGGATTTATTGAGAAAAGGCTGGGGCATTTGATAAAAGGTCGTCTGAAAAACCTTTCAGACGACCTTTGCTTCGTATCCGTTACAATATCTGTTTTCAACCCTGCCTATCCGTTCCATGAAAACTCTGTTTCGTTTGTTTCCTGCCACTGTTTTGCTTGCGCTGCTGCCTTTGGGTTTCTTGGCGGTGATGGTGGTTGCGCCATTGGTGGCGATGGCGGCTTATGACGGGTCGGCTTGGTCGTTGGTATTGGCTGATGATTATATGCAGCATCGTTTGGTTTGGACGGTGGTTCAGGCGGCGGTCACTTGTGTGCTGGTTTTGCTGCTCGGTATTTCGGTGGGGTGGTCGTTGGCGAGGTTGTCGTTTCGCGGGCGTGAGATGATTTTGCGGCTTTTGATGCTGCCGTTTGTGATGCCGACTTTGGTGGTCGGGGTCGGGGTGTTGGCTTTGTTCGGGGCAAACGGTGTGTTGTGGGCGGGCTGGCAGGATACGCCGTATTTGTTGCTTTACGGCAATGTGTTTTTCAACTTGCCTGTGTTGGTACGCGCGGCGTATCAGGGTTTTTTGCAGGTGCCGCAGGCGAGGTTGCAGTCGGCGCAGACGCTGGGTGCGGGGGCTTGGCAGCGGTTTTGTTTTGTGGAATGGCCGGTGTTGCGCCCTTGGCTGGCGGGTGGGGCTTGTTTGGTATTTTTGTATTGTTTTTCGGGTTTCGGACTGGCGTTGTTGCTGGGTGGCAGCCGTTATACGACAGTTGAGGTGGAGATTTATCAGTTGGTGATGTATGAGCTGGATATGGCTCAGGCGTCGGTTTTGGTGTGGATGGTGTTGGGCGTGACAGCATTGGCGGGGCTGCTGTATGCGTATTTGAGCCGGCAAACGGCTTCTGATAAGGCGGTTCGTGCTTTGCTGCCGCATCGCCCGCAATCTTTCGGCGAACGTGTTTTGCTGGGTTTTTCTTTAATGGTCTTGCTGTTGTGTTGCCTGTTGCCTTTGGCGGCGGTGATTTTTCTGGCGGCATCGGCAGGCGGGTCTTGGGGTGTGTTGTTGGAACAGGAAACCTTGGCGGCGGGATGGAATACGCTGCGGTTTTCGGGAATGGCGGTTTTGACGGCGGTTGTACTGGGGGTGATGTATGCGGCAGTTGCGCGACGGGTGGCGTGGGTACGCGGTTTGGTGTTTTTGCCGTTTATGGTTTCGCCTGTCTGTATTGCCGCCGGTATATTGCTGCTTTATCCGCAATGGACGGCATCGCTGCCTTTGTTGGTTGCCACTTATGCGCTGCTGGCGTATCCGTTTGTGGCAAAAGATGTGCTGGCGGCTTGGGACGATTTGCCTGAAGATTATGTGTCGGCTGCGCGCGGCATGGGGGCAAATGCTTTTCAGACGACCTTGTATGTGACCGCTCCATTATTGAAACCTGCTTTGCGACGCGGTCTGACTTTGGCGGCGGCAACCTGTATCGGCGAATTTGCCGCCACGCTGTTTTTGTCGCGCCCCGAATGGCAGACGCTGACCACTTTGATTTATTCGTATCTGGGTAGGGCAGGGGAGGACAATTATGCGCGGGCAATGGTGTTGACGACGGTTTTAATGCTGCTGTCGCTGATGGTGTTTTTGCTGCTGGACGAACGTGAAAAGACTTGATGTCCGCTTTTGAAATGTAGCATGATGTTTATAGAGGTCGTCTGAAAACATTTCAGACGACCTCAAATCCATTTAGATTGTCAGCAATTCCATTCAAAATATAGTGGCTTAACTTTAAACCAATACGGCGTTGCCTCGTCTTAGCTCAAAGAGAACGATTCTCTAAGGTGCTGAAGCACCAAGTGAATCGGTTCCGTACTATCAGTACTGTCTGCGGCTTCGTCGCCTTGTCCTGATTTAAATTTAATCCACTATAAAAAGATACGCGGCGAAACCATGCCCCGACATTTTTATTTTCATTCGCTATCCTTTACAATACCTTCCTTTATCTTTCATTCCAGCTTCCTTATGAACGAACACGTTTCCGTCCCATCCCCCGTCGGCGAAGACTACCTTCTTTTGGGTCAGTACGCCGAACGCGCCTATCTCGAATACGCTATGAGCGTGGTCAAAGGCCGCGCGCTGCCTGAAGTTTCAGACGGCCAGAAGCCCGTGCAGCGGCGCATTTTGTTTGCCATGCGCGATATGGGGTTGACGGCGGGGGCGAAGCCGGTGAAATCGGCGCGCGTGGTCGGCGAGATTTTGGGTAAATACCACCCGCACGGCGACAGTTCCGCCTATGAAGCGATGGTGCGGATGGCGCAGGATTTTACTTTGCGCTACCCCTTAATCGACGGCATCGGCAACTTCGGTTCGCGCGACGGCGACGGGGCGGCGGCGATGCGTTACACCGAAGCGCGGCTCACGCCGATTGCGGAATTGCTGTTGTCCGAAATCAATCAGGGAACGGTGGATTTCGTGCCGAACTACGACGGCGCGTTTGACGAACCGCTGCACCTACCCGCCCGCCTGCCTATGGTATTGCTCAACGGTGCGTCAGGCATCGCGGTGGGCATGGCGACTGAAATTCCGTCGCACAATTTGAACGAAGTCACGCAGGCGGCGATTGCGCTGTTGAAGAAGCCGACGCTGGAAACTGCCGACCTGATGCAATACATCCCCGCGCCTGATTTTGCCGGCGGCGGTCAAATCATCACGCCGGCGGACGAATTGCGCCGGATTTACGAAACCGGCAAGGGCAGCGTGCGCGTGCGTGCGCGTTACGAAATCGAGAAGCTGGCGCGCGGACAATGGCGCGTGATTGTGACCGAGCTGCCGCCGAACGCCAATTCCGCCAAAATCCTTGCCGAAATCGAAGAACAAACCAACCCGAAACCGAAAGCGGGCAAAAAGCAGCTCAACCAAGACCAGCTCAACACCAAAAAGCTGATGTTGGATTTAATCGACCGCGTGCGCGACGAGTCCGACGGCGAACATCCCGTGCGCCTGGTGTTCGAGCCGAAATCCAGCCGCATCGATACGGATACCTTCATCAACACCCTGATGGCGCAGACTTCGCTGGAAGGCAATGTGTCCATGAACTTGGTGATGATGGGACTGGACAACCGCCCCGCGCAGAAAAACCTGAAAACGATTTTGCAGGAATGGCTGGATTTCCGCGTCGTGACCGTAACACGTCGTCTGAAATTCCGTTTGAACCAAGTGGAAAAACGGCTGCACATCCTTGAAGGTCGTTTGAAAGTCTTTCTGCACATTGACGAAGTGATTAAAGTCATCCGCGAATCAGACGACCCGAAAACCGATTTGATGGCGGCGTTCGGGCTGACCGAAATCCAGGCCGAAGATATTTTGGAAATCCGCCTGCGCCAGTTGGCGCGTTTGGAAGGTTTCAAACTCGAAAAAGAATTGAACGAATTGCGCGAAGAACAAGGTCGTCTGAATATCCTTTTGGGCGATGAAAACGAAAAACGCAAGCTGATTATCAAAGAGATGCAGGCGGACATGAAGCAGTTCGGCGACGCGCGCCGCACGCTGGTGGAAGAAGCCGGACGCGCCGTGCTGACGCAAACCACCGCCGACGAACCCATCACGCTGATTCTGTCGGAAAAAGGGTGGATACGCAGCCGGGCCGGACACAACCTTGATTTGAGCCAAACCGCATTCAAAGAAGGCGACCGCCTCAAGCAAACCCTTGAAGGCCGCACTGTTTTACCCGTTGTCATCCTCGATTCATTGGGCAGAACCTACACGCTCGATGCCGCCGAAATCCCAGGCGGACGCGGCGACGGCGTGCCGGTTTCATCGTTAATCGAGCTGCAAAACGGCGCGAAACCCGTCGCCATGCTCACCGGACAGCCCGAACAGCACTACCTGCTCTCAGGCAGCGGCGGCTACGGCTTTATCACCAAGCTGGGCGATATGGTCGGACGCGTGAAAGCGGGCAAAGTGGTGATGACTGTGGACAGCGGCGAAACCGTCCTGCCGCCGATTGCGGTTTATGCCTCCTCGCTCATCAACCCCGACTGCAAAATCGTACTGGCCAGCAGTGACCACCGCCTCTTGGCGTTTTCCATCGGCGAACTCAAAGTCATGCCCAAAGGGCGCGGTTTGCAGTTGATGTCGCTGACCGAAGGCGCATCGCTGGAACACGTTCTCGTAACCACGGCTGCGGAATTCATCGTTGAAACCGTCGGCAAGCGCGGTGCGGCGCATCAGGAAAAATTGCGCATTTGCGATATCGAGGGCAAACGCGGCAAAAAAGGGAAGGTTTTGGACATCTCAGGTCGTCTGAAAACCTTATCCGCAGCTTCCGAATAAGCAACAGAGGAAACGATAACACATTGAAAACCTAGAAAACACGGTCGTTTTATGTTATGCTGACAAAATTAAAAAAATATTTACGACCGTCTGCGGAAATATTGCAGAACGATTTCAAAAACAGGTACTAATAATGATAAAAATAAACAAAAAGGGTTGCGGATATGAGTAAGTCCGGCTTTCAGGAACTGGGAAACCTGAGCGAGCGGATACCCGGTTTAATCAATATTGCCCGCATTGCCATCGTGCTGCCGCTGTTGGTCATGCATGCTTTCGGCGTTTACAGTAATGGCACCCATATCGGCATGTCATTCCCCCCCGTCGAATTTTACAGCTGGGCAGCGCTGTATTCTTTCCTCATCTTGTTATCCGTCGCCCGTCCGGACTGGCAATGGCAGACTTTGGATTTGCCCAATGCCAGCGCAGTCGTCGATATTTCGATGATGATGATACTGGTGTATATCGCTGGCGGAGTCGATTCGGGCTTCGGCATCCTTGTCCTTCCTTTCGTCGCGACGTCCTGCCTCCTCAGCTACGGGCATTATCCCATGCTGTACGCGGGCTACGCGTCTATGCTGTTCTTCTTCAATCTGCTGCTCGACGGCAGCATCCGCCTGCATCCGTTTGATTGGGATACACAACCCCTGATTACTACGGTCCTGCTCTGCGGCGCGTGTTACCTTGTCGCCATGCTGACTTCGTTCGCTGCCCGCTATCTGGAGCAGGCGACCGAATCTGCCAGCCGCCATCAGCTTGCCTACCGCCGCATCAGCGGGTTGAACCGCCTCGTTCTCAACCGCGTGCAGGAAGCCGTTATCGTCATCGACAGTACCCAGCGCGTCTGGCTTTTCAACAAACAGGCAAAAACCTATTTCCCCGGTTTGGTGGTTGACCAGCAGGAAGTCGTGTTCGGCGAATTGGTTACACGCTGGCAATATCATCCCGACAAACCGTTTGAAACCGATATCCACATCTTCCAACACGCCATGCACGTCCGCGCCGTCCCGCTGATTCAGGAACAGACGGAACTGCTCATGCTGTATGTCCGTTCGCTGCGCGAAGTCGCGGCAGAGGCTATGTCTACCAAGCTCACTTCGCTCGGACAGCTTACCGCGAACCTCGCCCACGAAATCCGCAATCCGATGTCCGCCATCCGTCACGCCAGCGATTTGCTGCAAGAAAGTGATGACGATGCTGAACCCGATCCCGTTAAGGCCAAGCTTTGCGGCATCATCGACAGCAACATCCAGCGCATCGACAAAATGTTGGAAGACATCTCCCTGCTCAACAAACGCGACAACATCAGCCGCGAGCCGATTAACCTGATGAAATTCTGGCTCGACTTCAAACAAGAGTTCACACTCAACAATTCCGAAGCCATCGGCTGCCTGCGCATGAACATGGACGGCAACAACCTTACCGTCCTCGCTGATGTGATGCACATCCAACAAATCATGTGGAACCTCTGCAATAACGCATGGAGGCACAGCCGTCAGGACGAGAATGCGATTACCGTCCTGATCCGTCCCAGCGGCAGAATGCACATTTCCATCGTCGTTGCCGATAACGGCAAAGGCATTTCGCCCGAAGTCCGCAACCATCTCTTTGAGCCGTTCTACACCACTGAAAAACAGGGTACGGGATTGGGATTGTACGTTGCCCGCGAACTGGCACACGCCAATATGGGTCAACTCCATTACCACCCCGAAATGAACGGATTCGAACTGATTTTACCGAGAGAACACAATGAGTAAGCTGCAAGACCCAGTATTGGTCGTCGACGACGAGGCCGACATCCGTGACTTGATGGAAATGACGCTGATGAAGATGGGGTTGCGCGTGCAGACCGCCGTCGGCGTAGAAGATGCCAAAGACAAGCTCGACAACAACGACTATTCCCTCGTCTTGACCGATATGCGGATGCCCGACGGCTCCGGCCTCGAAGTCGTCCAATACATAGACGAACTCATGCTCGACACCCCTGTCGCCGTCATTACCGCCTTCGGTAATGCCGATCAGGCGGTCGAAGCCCTTAATGCGGGCGCGTTCGACTACCTGCAAAAGCCGATTACCCTTTCCCAACTTCGCTCGTTGGTTAAATCCGCCGTCTCTGTTTCCAACAGCACCGATGAAATTGCCCAGCCGCCGACTGAAAAACCGTCCGCGCCCGTCGCAGCCGCATTCAACAAGCCTAAAACCCCGCCCAAACCGCCCAAACGCGACTTGAGCGGTTCTGTCTCCGTGCCCGAAAGCCTGCGTTCCATGAAAGAACGCTTTGCCACCGGCGAAATCGCCATGCGTGCGAACGAAGACGTGCCCGAATTGGGCGGCGAAGAAGATATGCCGCGGCTGCTCGGCAGTTCGCCCCAAATGGTCGAAGTCCGCCACCTGATCCGCCGCCTCGCCCGCAGCGGCGTGCCCGTTTATATTTCCGGCGAATCGGGTACCGGTAAAGAACAGGCTGCGCGTACCATCCACGAATTGTCCGATCGCGCCGACAAGCCCTTTATCGCCGTCAACTGCGGCGCAATTCCTGAAAACCTGATGGAAAGCGAATTCTTCGGCTACAAGAAAGGCAGCTTTACCGGCGCCGACCAAGACCGTCTCGGCTTCTTCCAGCATGCCGACGGCGGCACGCTGTTCCTCGACGAAGTTGCCGACTTGCCGCTAGCCATGCAAGTCAAACTCCTGCGCGCCATCCAAGAAAAAGCTGTGCGCCGCATCGGTGATGCCCGCGAAACTTTCGTCGATGTCCGCATCATCTGCGCCACCCACAAAAACCTCGAAGCCCTTGTTGACAGCGGTGCATTCCGTCAAGACTTATATTACCGCCTCAACGTCGTTACCCTGCATATGCCGCCCCTGCGCGAAATGCGTGAAGACTTGGGGGCGCTGATTCTGTACCTGCTCTATAAACACCGCCACGGTACGCAAACCTACAAACTCAGTCCCAAAGCGCAAGAAGCCCTGCTGCATTACAGCTATCCCGGCAACTTCCGCGAACTCGAAAACATCCTCGAACGCGCCGTCGCCCTGACTGTCGGACAAGTTATCCAGTTGGATGATTTACAAATCCAAAACACGACGGCCCCCAAAAACGACCATCCAAACCTCGGTCTTGACGACATCGCCGATTCCGAAACACGAAAAGGTGAAACGTTGGATCACCAACCGCTTCCTCCGTTTGACCCGCGCACCATGCAGATTCAAGATTACCTTGACCAAATCGAGCGCGGCATTATCGAACAAGCGTTGCAGCAAACCCGTTACAACCGCACTCAGGCAGCCAAGCTTTTGGGCATCAGCTTCCGCTCCATGCGCTACCGTATGGAACGTTTGGACATCAATTAAGCTTGCACTTTGCATTGTCTGAACGGTTAGGAAGCAAGCCCCGAAGATGTGTTTCAAATCTCAAACCGCGTATCTGCCATTCAGTCGGATACGCGGTTTTTGGCGTTCGTTGTGTGCAGGGGTCGTCTGAAAATTTTCAGACGACCTCTCTGTTTTAGGGGATTTGTGGATAAATACGGTTGAATATAGTGGATTAACTTTAAATCAGGACAAGGCGACGAAGCCGCAGACAGTACAAGATAGTACGGAACCGATTCACTTGGTGCTTCAGCACCTTAGAGAATCGTTCTCTTTGAGCTAAGGCGAGGCAACGCCGTACTGGTTTAAAGTTAATTCACTATAAAATGGTGGCGACAATCACGCCTGTAATATTGTGTTGTAAAGCCGTCAGTCCGACGCTTTGCCTACCGCCGTCCATATCTGAGCAAACTATCAAAAAAACGCCGAAATCTTTATAATTCGGCACATATCCTATTTTTCAGACGACCTATCTCCGATAGCGCATCCTTTTGTGGATTAGTTGTGGATAAGTTTGTTCTGACCCCTTTCCAGGAATACCTTATGATCCGTTTCGAACAAGTTTCCAAAACCTATCCCGGCGGTTTTGAAGCCCTGAAAAACGTCAGCTTCCAAATCAAAAAAGGCGAAATGATATTTATCGCCGGCCATTCCGGCTCCGGCAAGTCCACTATCCTCAAGCTGATTTCCGGTATTACCAAACCCAGCAAAGGCAAAGTGTGGTTCAACAACCAAGACTTGGGCGAATTGAGCGACAACCAAATCGGCTTCATGCGCCAACATATCGGCATCGTGTTCCAAGACCACAAAATCCTCTATGACCGCAACGTCCTGCAAAACGTCATCCTGCCGCTGCGGATTATCGGTTATCAGCCGCGCAAAGCCGAAGAACGCGCCCGCATCGCCATTGAAAAAGTCGGCTTGAAAGGCCGCGAATTGGACGATCCCGTGACCCTCTCAGGCGGCGAACAGCAACGCTTGTGTATCGCCCGCGCCGTCGTCCACCAACCCAGCCTCCTGATTGCCGACGAACCCTCCGCCAACCTCGACCGCGCCTACGCGCTCGACATCATGGAATTGTTCAAAACCTTCCACGAAGCAGGAACCACCGTCATCGTCGCCGCCCATGACGAAACCCTCATGGCAGACTACGGCCACCGCATCCTGCGCCTCTCGAAAGGACGACTCGCATGAGCATCATTCACTACGTCTCGCTGCACGTCGAATCTGCGCGCACTGCGCTCAAACAGCTCCTGCGCCAGCCCGTCGGCACGCTGCTCACCCTGCTGATGCTCGCCGTCGCCATGACCCTGCCGCTTTTCATGTATTTGGCCATCCAAAGCGGGCAAAGCGTTTTAGGCAAGCTCAACGAGTCGCCGCAAATCACGCTCTATATGGAAACCGACGCCTCCAAAGCTGACAGCGATACCGTCCGCAATCTGTTGGAACGTGATGCCCGCCTCAACAAAATCCGTTTCATCAGCAAGCAGGAAGGCTTGGAAGAGCTGCAATCCAACCTCGATCAAAACCTCGTTTCCATGCTCGACGGCAACCCCTTGCCCGACGCATTTATCGTAACGCCCGATCCCGCTACACCGCCCGCACAAATGCAGGCGATTTATCAGGATATGGTCAAGCTGCCCATGGTCGAATCCGCCACCATGGACACCGAATGGGTGCAAACGCTGTATCAAATCAACGAGTTCATCCGCAAAATTTTATGGTTTCTTTCACTGACGCTGGGCATGGCGTTCGTCCTTGTCGCGCACAACACCATCCGTCTGCAAATCCTCAGCCGCAAAGAAGAAATCGAAATCACCAAGCTGCTCGGCGCGCCCGCATCGTTCATCCGCCGCCCCTTCCTCTATCAAGCCATGTGGCAGAGTATCTTCTCCGCCGCCGTCAGCTTGGGGCTGTGCGGTTGGCTGCTCTCCGCCGTGCGCCCGTTGGTCGATGCCATCTTCAAACCCTACGGACTCAATATCGGCTGGCGTTTCTTCCATTTCAGTGAAGTTTCGCTGGTGTTTGGCTTCGTCATCGCCCTAGGCGTCTTCGGCGCATGGCTTGCCACCACGCAACATCTGCTGGGCTTTAGAGCCAAGAAATAAAATCATTGGATTGAAGTAAAGGCAAAAGGTCGACTGAAACTCTAAAACAAGGTTTCAGACGACCTTTGATTAGTGCCATTTATCGTATAAGGAAATAATATGCAGGGCAAGCTACTGCCACTCGACTATCACATAGGTTTGAGAAAATCTTTAAGAAGGGTGGCGCTCATACTGTTCATTTTATCCTTGTGTTTGCCCGCTGTAGGCGGAGCGATAGGTTTGGTAATTTGGATGACAGGTTTGACTGTTTTTTGGTATCCGGCGAGCTGGCCTACATTTGCCAATGTGATTTTTTTTGTTTTATATATCAGATTGAAGGATGATAAAGAAACCTTATATTTGTTCCCCTGTTTAATGTTAATCTTGATGATACCGGGGTCGATATTTGTGTTACCCGGTGTATTTGGTTGGGGATATGTGGTTTGGGTGATGTCGGGTATGCTTTTATGTGCAGATTGGCTGTGTAGCCTTATGCCGCACAAACAGCGTCTGATTGTCAGGTTGGCAATCATGGTTTGTCTGATATGGGCTGCCGGCTTAATAGGGCTTGGGCAGTATCAGCAAAACTCAAACGATCAGGATATCTTTGAAGATCTCTATTTCAGTGTGTTTTACAATCCGTTAGGTATTATGAGATAAGTTTCGTATCAGCATTGAAAAGACAAAAAACGGGGGCAACCATGTTTGAAGGCTTTTTGAGATTGGACGGTTTACGATGGGGTTTTGATTAACACTGATGGGTCGAATTTTGGTTTAAACTATTTGAAATCATAAGGTTGTTGGAATTGATTTTACCGTTTTGAATTTGAATGGTTAATGAATTGCTAAAATTGGGTGACAAATAGCTTGACAGCGTTTCCAAGTGTCTGTATAGTTCTACTTTCTGACGCGGGATGGAGCAGCATGGTAGCTCGTCGGGCTCATAACCCGAAGGTCGTAGGTTCGAATCCTGCTCCCGCAACCAAATTTTCAAACCCTCGGTTCTACCGAGGGTTTTTTCTTGGCTTGATTGCCGGGGTAAGTGAATCCCTATACCTTAAGAAGGTCGTCTGAAAACTTGATGTTCGGGTTTTCAGACGACTTTTGTTTTCAATCATTTTCGTGGACAGAGTCCACGCTACGGCAATTGTGTTGCCAACAAACTTTGTAGCGTGGGCTTCGCCCACGAATCGCTAAACATTTCAGACGACCTTTCCTACACCTTCCCACATCGGCAATATCAGGCTTCACTTCTGTCCGCTTTGTTCCACCTGTCGTTTGAAGCGTGTGCCTGCGGCGTGGTAGAAGGGGCGGGGGGAGAATTGGCGGGAGACTTGTGAGGCGAAGATGCAGGCGATGAGCAGCCAAAAGAGGAGGTTTTGTCCGCCGGTCATTTCCATCACGACGACGGCGGAGGTGAGCGGGGATTGGGTGGCGCCGGCAAGGAAGGCTGCCATGCAGAGGAGGACGAGGACGTGGGTGCCTTGGGCGAGTCCGGTGAGGACGGCGATGCGTTCGCCCAAGACTGCGCCTATGGTCAGGGAGGGGGTGAAGATGCCGCCGGGCGTGCCTGCCCAGTAGCTCAGGACGGTGGAGAACCATTTGGCGACGGCGAGTC
Organism: Neisseria sicca; assembly: GCF_014054945.1. NCBI lineage: Bacteria > Pseudomonadati > Pseudomonadota > Betaproteobacteria > Neisseriales > Neisseriaceae > Neisseria > Neisseria sicca. The sequence goes on from NZ_CP059566.1 coordinate 2,416,406, forward strand.
CGGCGGGGGCTTCGTGGATGCCGCGCAGGGCTTGGGCGGCTTCGTGGTAACCTGTGCCGTAGGTTTTGCCTTGGTAAAGTGTGCCGATGGCGGCGAGCAGGATGCCGATGAGGGCGGCGGTAATCAGGGGGTGGCGGCGGATGTGTTCGCGCCATTTGGCGGGGGCGAAGGCGGTGGCGCCGAGATACAGGGTGCGCCCGAACAGTCCGCCTGCGATGCCGCACGCGAGTCCGCAGCCCAATACCCAGCCGAGCATATTGTCGAGCGCGCCGCCGCTGAAGCCTGAGAAATAGGGGTTGTTGCCTTGTATGGCGACTTGGATGAAACCGGCGGCGAGGACGCCGAGCAGGATTTGCCGCTCCCAACGCAGCATGACTTCGCGCCCGAGTTCTTCGATGGCGAAAATCACGCCTGCCAGCGGGGCGTTGAACGCGGCGGCTAGACCGCCTGCCGCGCCTGCGGCGATAAGATCGTTTTCCTGCATGCCGCGAAAGGCGAAGCCGTGTTTTTTGCACCATGCGCCCCACGCGCTCATGACTGCCGCGCCGACTTGGACGGACGGCCCTTCACGCCCGACGGATGCGCCTGCGCACATGGCGAGGAAAGTCAGCGGGATTTTGAGGAGGGTTTCGCGGAGGCGGATCAGGCGGGTTTTGTTGGCGCCGTAGGGCAGGGCGAGGCTGGCGAGCACTTGCGGGATGCCGCTGCCGGAGGTGTAGGGGGCGAAACGGCGGGTGATCCAGACGATGAGCGGCAGCCCGAAGGGCAGGGCGACCCAGGCAAACCAAGGATATTTTTGCACCAGCTCCGCATTCGTTTCCAACGCGAAATCCGCCATCCAGGCAAACAGGAGGGCAGTCAGCGCAACCAGTGCTGAACCTGCCAGCAGGAACAGAAAAGCAATGCTTTTACGCGAAATGCGGCGGGTTTGGCGGATTTTGTGCGTGATGTGGTAGGCGGGCGGTTTGGTCGGCATGGTATGCGGAAGTGTGGAAAAGGTCGTCTGAAAAGGGTTATTGCGGAAGGCGGTTTATCAATGCGCCAAGATAGCCTAAACCGAAAGACAGTAAAAATGCAGAAGCGATGCCGACACCCCAGTAAATAGATCGGTGCTGCGTAGGTTTGTCAGTGGTGGCACGCAGCAGTTTGAAATAGAGTGCGAACGTGGCGGATGAGATGGCGAAAATCAGTAAACAGCCGAAGAGGGAGACAGATGAATAAGAGGCGTAGGCGATTATTGCAGGTTTCAGTGTGTAAAGCACGCCCGCGCCTACCGCCCATTTCCAGATGGGATAGAGCTTGTCGGGGGAATCCAGCGTCCCCACAGCTTGAAATCTGCCGAATGCCAATATCAAAGCAATGTCAAAAAAGATGGATGCAAAGAGTAACATCATAAAATAATTTCCTTGTGAGTAAGATGTTTTTGTTTTCAGACGACCTCGGGGTCGTCTGAAAAAAGAGGGGGGCAGCCTGTTGCCCCTCCAGTCAATGCATAATAAATAAGTTTGCCCAATAAAACAATTTTTCGGTCAGTAGGGTTAAGGCTATACCTGAAAGAATGCCCAGTCCCCAATAGATAAACCGGCGGCGTTTCGGGTCGGGTGTGGTACGCAACATTTTGAAATACAAAAGCAAGCAGCCGAACATGCAGATGGTTTGAAACAGAATGAAAGGGAGGCTGTCAATGGCTTTGGTAATCGAATCATGAACGATGATTGTCACTATGCGTATGCATAAATAAATCAAAGCCGAGCCTGCCGCCGAATGCCAAAAGGGGACGGGCGAGTCGGATGAGTCGGTTGTCCTGTGGGGTTGAAGCCTGCCGAATAACAATATAAAGACAATGTCAGACATAATGATGACTCCCTTGACGTAAGCTGTTTTTGTGTTTCAGACGACATTGGGGTCGTCTGAAATGTTATGGTGCGGCGATATGGGGCAGTATAGTGAATTAACTTTAAACCAGTACGGCGTTGCCTCGCCTTAGCTCAAAGAGAACGATTCTCTAAGGTGCTGAAGCACCAAGTGAATCGGTTCCGTACTATCTGTACTGTCTGCGGCTTCGTCGCCTTGTCCTGATTTAAATTTAATCCACTATACCGCGCTAAGGTGTGTCAGTACGTCGATCATCCGCAACGCCGAAGCGGCTGCCATATCCCGGTAAACACAGTGATGCAGCAGAACAGTATGGGCTTTCGCAAATAAAGCACGCGCTATGGTTTTGCACTTGGTCTAAAGGTCGTCTGAAACGGTTTTCAGACGACCTTATATATTGCACCCCGTTAAGGCGGTGTAAAAATCCTTTGAAACCCCTTGACAAATATTTTTAACCGATATTTGAGAGGGGTCTAAAATGTCAAACTTCTATTTCTACACGACAACGCCGCAATATTTCAAAGGCCAAGTTGTCGCCTATATTCTGAAAGTCTTTTCCGAAGACGAAGAGACGCAAACCAAATGCCTTGAAACAAAGGTTTTCCCCGTACGTAATTCCAAAAAATACAAAATTGCAGCAGACGAAGCCGAAATTTACGGCAAACTCGTTGTTGCCGACCTTATGAGAAATGAGGTGCAACAATGAACCGTTCGGCTAAAGGGAGCGCGAAGCGCGACCTTCCTTGTCTATATAGTAATAACTGCATTGAGACCGCTGAAAGCGGCGAAATTAAGCAGTTGCATGTAAAACATGAAAACCGTAAAGCGGACACGCTGAACGAGTTTTCCACTTCTTACAAAAAATCCACTACCGCACTAGAAATGAACGTCAAAGCGTTCATTGAAGCCTTTGGCCTGAACAAAGTAGGCTTTTTAACCCTGACCTTTGCCGATGACGTAACCGACCCTAAAGAAGCGCAACGCCGTTTTCATAGTTTGAGAACAAACTTTCTCAAACGCCACTTTCCAGAATACGTTTGCGTTTACGAACGCACAAAAAAAGGCCGTATCCATTTCCACCTGATTGTAAACACCCGTGTCGATATACGGCGCGGCCTGAATTTCCGCGAAATTGCCGCAGGCCGTTACAGTTCCGCCAATCCCGCATTGCGCAAACTGTGGGCATTGCTCCGCGAAAACGTTCACAAATATGGCTTTGGCCGTACAGAACTTTTGCCCGTCAAGACCAACAGCAAAGGATTGGCGCGCTATGTTTCAAAGTATATTAGCAAACATATCAACAGCCGCCTGCCGGAAGACAAAGGCTATCGGCTCGTGCGTACCAGCATGGACAAAAAGTCAATGTGGAAAATCGCAAACAGCAATTTTGCCTTTGTATCAAAAGGTTCGAAAGAGTGGAGACGCAAGCTAAAAAAGTGGGTTGAGCAGGTAGAAGACTACCTTAACCGCGTGGCCGAATGGAAACACCGCCCAGCCCTGCCCAGCATTACCCAAGACAATTACAACACCGTATTGTCGTCTGTCCTAAGCCCGAAATGGGCGTTTAAAAACCGTGAAATCATCGTAAACATGGAGTAACCAGCATGAATGAAAATCAAACCCCGAAACAAGGCTTTTTTGTAACCGCGTCATTTGACCGAGCCTTTGTCAAAGAGCGCAAAAACGCAGACGGTACATATAACAAAGTCCACTATATTGGCCTGCTAGTCCGAAACGAAGACGGCACGCAGCTTTGCGAAGTCCGCACAAAGAAACCTGAAAAATATCAGACGTGGAAGCGCGACCAAATCGTTACCCTTGAAGTATATCCACGCGCATTCAAAGACAACGTTTATTATTCTGACGAACGGTAGGCGAAGCCGCAAGCCGCCGCACCGCAGGGGCGTCGGCTTGCAATGCCAGCCGTACAGAAAACAGAAATTCAGGGTTTGGCCGTTTCCCCTGAATCAGACCCCGAAAAACGGCCACAACATTTTTTTAACTCACTTAAAGGAAAAAATCATGAATCTCATGAAACTGAAAAACAAAGCTAAATACGCTCTGGCCGCAACAACCGTTGCCGTACTGTCCTCTCCGGTACTGGCTGAGGGAACTTTGATGGACACCGCCAAAGAAGAATTGTCTGGCTTGAAAGCGGGCGTATTGGCCATCGGCGCGATTGCTATCGGTATCGCCGTAGCGTTCGCCACAATCGCCATTTCAAAACGCGGCGCACGTTCGGCGAGCTAAGACGATGGGTTATCAGGTAGGCAGAATCTGCTATGCGACCGAACAGGAAGCACAAAACGTCCTGATGACCCAAGTCGTGCCGACGATAGACAAAGACGGGGTGCTTCATCACCCCGTTTTTGACGGCACGAAGTGGACATATCAGGAGCAGCCCGTAAAACCCACGTTCCCGCAATGCCGATTTGGAGAATACGCAGAAGCAGGCCGAATGATGGGTGGTTTTATAGTCGCATCAGTTGCGGCGGCAATGGTGGTAACAGTAATTTTAAGAGCAATCAAAGACGTAGGATAGGAAAATGAGAAATGACACCCGAAGCAGAATTTTTAATCGCAGTGTTACCCTATATGTTGTTGGCATTATTGCTGCATTTAATCCTGTTCCGTCGTTAGCAGAAGCCACGTTGCCACCGCCCGCCCAACACCAAAACGCGGGCTTTCCGAGTGAGCAGGCATTGAGACAGAAAGGATACGACCCAAAAACAGGCATTTGGAAAGTAGAGAGCCGCCCCACGGGCAAACCGACCGTAAGCAGCGGCGGCGGCCAAATCACCGGAACGCAAAACCAGCGTGTAACCGTAACGGACGCGCACGGAAACAAAGCAACGATTAACACGCAAGTAACGCAGCGGGTTAGTACTGGCAAAATTGAATCTATAGCAGGTGGTACGCTGGCAGGTTTAACTGCCGCAGGTGGTGCGATTGGTTCAGATTTTGCCGCAAGAGCTTATAAACAAGCCAAAAATGGAGACTGGGGTGGAGCGGCTAGAGAGGGATTTGGGGCAGTTTTGGAAGGTTTGTCAAAACTTGATTTTACGGGTTTTGGCAGTGGAGTTAATAATTTTTTGGATAAAACAAGTATACGCCCTAATTCTTCATCAGGCCAACTTGCACAAGCCGCCCAACAAGCCGCTACCGCCCAAGCCCAAGCAGAACAAAGCGGAGACCTAGGACGAGCAATTGCAGCCGCAGCCGCCAAAAAAGCCGCCGAAGGCGCGGCCTCCGCAGCAAAACAGGCGGAAGGGTGGACGACATCAGGGAAAATGCTTGCTGAAGCCTCGAAGAACAAAGACGGTAGCTATTCCCAACTATATTTGAGACGTGTCGATATTGGTTCAGGTTCTAATGTTAGACCAAGACTTAATATAGAAGGCTATGCTTGGGTAATAGATAAATATAATGGTTCATATAATTGGGGATATTGTACAGGTGGAAATTGTAATGGTTGGTATAAAGGTAGCCTTCCTGAAGGTTATGACAAAGTTGCAGGATACGTCTATACCCCGATAACAAATGACGCACAATTACAGGTTGCTCGTGCAAAAGTTACAGGTCAGACCCCTGCTGAACAAGACAAGATAATTAAAGAAATGACGCTAAATCAAAATGACATTAAAGACATTTTGAAGCGTATGCTCGAAAACCAACAGACCAACCATGCAGAACTGATGAACCAGCTAGCAAAAATGGGGAACGTCGTACCGGACTCTACAACATCGACCGAGTTCACGCCAGCCACGGCTACCACTGCCCCCTATACTCCCACAGGCTCGAACATGCCGCAGCAGACCCAAATCACGATAAACCGAGACGGCAGCATTACGACAACGGTAATACCCCGTCCCGACCTCGTGCCGAACAGCCCGCAAGCACCAACGCGAACCGCTTTGATACCCAACAAACCAAGCACACCGACCACGCCTACAACACCAACAAGCCCTACAACGCCGACCACACCCGCCGCACCGACAGAGCCGACCAGCCCTACAAGCCCGACCGCTCCGACCACACCGCAAAACCCAAGCGGCGAGCAGCAGAACCAAGACCTATGCACAAAGAACCCAGCCGCCCCCCAATGCACGGGCGAAAATACCGCATATGAAGACCTCGGTATACCAGAACAATCCATAGACCTTAACGGCCTGAAGCCGCTGGACGTATTCCAAAATGATGGCGTATGCCCCGCCCCCGTACAGGTGCAGATGGGCGCAATGGGAACGCTTGAATTTAGTTATGACGGATTGTGCCAAACTTTAAGAATGATTCGACCAATTTTAATAATCGGAACAATCATAATGTGCGGCTGGTTTGCATATAACGCGATAAAGGAACTTTGAGATGTGGGGAAACCTGATAACAGCCGTATTAATGACAGTGGCAGGCCGCATCATAGCAGCCCTAGGTTTGTCGTTTGTAACCTACGTAGGCCTTAACGAGTTGCAAGGCTATCTGATGAGAGCCGTACAAAATCAAATCGGGGGCATACCTGACACCGCCTTGCAGCTTGCATATATCCTAGGTATAGGCGTAATGCTCAATTGGATTTTTGGTACATTCGTATTTATCCAATCAATAAAAGCCTTTTCAAAACTTTCGGCGGGCATCGCAAAAAAATAAAGAAAGTGAACAACCATGATTTATCTGATTACAGGTGTACCAGGTTCGGGCAAGACCCTTAAAATGATTTCCGACCTGATGAATCGCAAAGACCTGCAAGGTCGGCCGCTGTATCTTGACGGCATCCCCGAAGTCAAAGGCGAAATCATCCCAAACCTACCCATACCCGACGGCGAAACTATGCAAACTTGGTACAAGTGGGCACCTCCGTCGGCCATTCTTGTGATAGACGAATGCCAGCGCGTTTTTAGGCCGCGCCCAAGTGGTTCTAAAGTCCCCGAACACGTATCAGAATTGGAAACCCACCGACACAAAGGTATAGATATTTTTCTGTTGACGCAGCATCCCCGCTTGCTTGACAGCAACGTCCGCGCCCTAGTCGGCCACCATTGCCACATAAGCAAAACAAACATGGGTTTCCGCAGAATGCTTGAATGGGAGCGGTGTGCCGATCCAACAACTAAAGCAGACGTAGCAGGCGCAGTTACAAGCGTCTATACGCTGGACAAAAAAGCCTACGGCGTTTACAAAAGCGCAGAAGAACATACAAAAATCCGCACAAAGTTGAGCCGTACCGTTTACGTCTTCCCGATTGCACTCGCCGTCATCATCGGCGGTTTGTGGACGGCTTACAGTTTCTGGCGGAACATGACGGCGGAAAAGCCGCAAAAGCCACCCGTTGCCGCGCAAGCGGCAAGACCCGCAGCGGCGGACGCGGCAGCCGCCCCGACGGCGGACGCGGGCGCAGCAGCGGGGCAATACCCGCCCCAGCCGCAACAGCAGGCGCAGGCGGCTAATACGCAGCAGCAGCGGCCACACTTGAGCGAACAAGACTACAAGCCCGTCATAGACGGCCAACCCCATACAGCGCCGATATACGACCAATTCAACAAAGCAGTTAAAACCATGCCCTATCCAGTTGCTTGCGTCAAAAATGAAAACCGCTGTACTTGCTACACCGAGCAGGGGACACCTATAAAAGGTTTCAGTAAAACCCAATGTCTTGAGTTTGTCAAAAACGGCATATACAATCCGTATAAAGCACCGGCACAAACGCAGACGGCGGCGGAAGAGCCGAAGCAGGCCGAATCCGAAAGCGGCCAAGTGCTGACGATGGGCGGAGAAAGTCAGCAAAATCTAATGTATGACGGATATAGCGAAAAAGCCCTGACTAATCAGGGCGCGAAAGTTGGGATATGAATTGTTTATTATCATTCTTTTTGGGTATTCTTGTCGCAACCACTTATGAGCGTAAAGGCTGGAAAGGTTTAATAGGTATGCGTTGGCCTTTCAAAATAGCCCTTGTCTCCATCATCGCGCTTTGGATATTCATACTAACCCAAAACCCCTAACCCCTCACCCACCTCCCCACAAGTCAAGGGGCGGATGTCCGTAAATAATTGTAAAGATGGCTTTATCGTCTTTACAATTATTTATGGATACCCCTTGACGCTAACCCACCCAAAAACGCTAAGGCAAAGGGGTGGGGTGTTTTTTACCCCACCCCCTGCCACGTGGCGAACGCCCTCGGAGAGCAGGTTTGGACAGCGTTCAACACGTTGAGGCCATACCCCCGATTGTTTTAAAGGCAGAACAATGCAGGGTGCGACCTCATGAACCGCACCGCCGCCCGCGACTTCCCAAGCACGACACGGCAAAAACCGCAAAAAAGACTGAAGCGCGGGCGATTCACCGACCGAATTTGTACACTATCTAGGGCGGCAAGCCCGTATCCATAAGGCAAAACAAATGTATCTCGGCATAGACGTATCAAAACGCACACTAGATTGCTGTCTGATTTCAGACAGCCTTTTTTTTGAAAGGAAGTTTGACAACGGCCAAGACGGCTTTCAGAAGCTGAAAGAATGGCTGCAAGAACACGAAGCAGACGAAACACTACATTGCTGTTGCGAAGCAACGGGCAAATACTATCAGGCGGCAGCGGAGTTTTTGGCCGAAAGCTACACCGTAAGCGTAGAGAACCCGCGCAAGATAAAAGGCTACGGCACGGCCAAGCTGCAAAGGTCGAAGACCGACCGACTGGACGCAAGGCTGATAGCAGGATACTGCCGCGACATGAAGCCCCGACCGTGGCAGCAGCCCGACCAAGCACAAACCAAACTGAAAGAACTCAACCAATACCGCCAGCGGCTAAAGCGGCAGAAAGCCGCAGAGCAGACTAAAATACAGACCGTTCCTGAATACCTTGTCCAACTCGTGAAGGCACACATTGAACACCTGCAAGACCAAATCAGATTAGTAAACGGCCAAATCAAACAGTTCTACCAAGACCACCCGATCCATAAACAGAACCGCAGACGGCTGCAAACCATCACGGGCGTAGGCGAAGCCGCCGCCGATGCACTGCTTGCCGTGCTGGCCGCACACCAACGGTTTAAGAGTGCAAAGCAGTTGACGGCCTATCTAGGATTAGACCCCAAGACCCACCAGTCGGGAACAAGCGTCAACGGCAGAGAGCGGATTTCAAAGGTCGGCAGCGTCCACATAAGAACCGCCCTGTATATGCCGGCAATGCAGGCATACCGCAGCAGCACCTTTGCCGCGTTCGTGAACAGGCTCAAAACCAACGGCAAAAGGCCGAAACAAATCATTGTCGCCCTGATGCGGAAACTGGCCGTCATTGCCTACCACCTGATAAAGACAGGTAGCGATTTCGAAGAAAAACGCTATTTGTAGAGAGACGGCAAAATACCAACATACTGAAAAATCAGTATGTTGGGATATTTGCGCCTGATTAAAATGTAAAGAAATTGTAAAAATTATAGACAGGTCAAAACACTATCTTTTTTCGTGCTGCCTTAACCTGTATTGCGCAAACCTTGTGCCACGCCGTTGATGGTCAGGTGCACCATCAGGAGGGTGTGCGGGTCGTGCGGGTCTTTGCGCAGGCGTTTGAGCATGGCGACTTGCAGGCCGTTGAGCGCGTTCAGGTACGGAATCCGCAGGGCGAGCGAACGGGCGAGGCTGCGGTTGTCGCGCAAGAGTTCGTCGGTTTGCAAAAGGTCAAGCAGGGCTTTGCGGCTGCGTTGGTATTCTTCCTTAATCATGCCGAAGATGACGGCGGCTTTTTCGGGCGATTCGCTCAAGCCGGCGTAGTTTTCGGCGAGGGTGATGTCGGTTTTCGCCATGACTTGTTCCATATTGGAGAGCATGGCTTGGAAGAAGGGGTTGTGCTGCGCGTGTTCCCGCAGGGCGGCGAGGGTTTCGGGTTTGCCTTCGCACAGGCTTTCCACTGCGCTGCCGAAGCCGTACCACGCGGGCAGCATCAGGCGGTTTTGCATCCATGAGAACACCCACGGTATCGCGCGCAAATCCTGTATCCGCGCCAAAGTTTTGCGGCTGGCGGGGCGGCTGCCGAGGTTGAGGGTGGCGATTTCCTGTATGGGGCTGGTTTGCAGGAAATAGTCGATGAAGTCGGGGTGGGTAATCAGCTCGCGGTAGTATTTGAACGATACGTCCGACAATGCCTGCATGAGCGCGGGTTCGGGGTCTTTTTGATCGGGCAGCAGGCTGGCTTCGAGCGTGGCGGCGACGAGGGTTTCGAGGTTGCGCACGGCGTTGCCGGGGTCGGCGTATTTTGCGGTGATGACTTCGCCTTGCTCGGTGATGCGGATTTGTCCGGCAACGCTGCCCGCCGGTTGGGCGAGGATGGCTTGGTAAGACGGGCCGCCGCCGCGTCCGACGCTGCCGCCGCGGCCGTGGAAGAGGCGCATACGGACATCGTATTTTTTGAAGAGTTCGACCAAACCCAATTCCGCCTGATAGAGACACCAAGAGCTGGTCACGTAGCCGCCATCTTTATTGGAATCGGAATAGCCGAGCATGATTTCCTGAATGTTGTCGCGGCTTTGCAGCAGGTCGCGGTACCATTCGTTGCTGAACATGGTTTCCATGACGGGGCAGGCGTTTTCGAGGGCTTCGATGGTTTCGAAGAGGGGGACGATGTTGATGCGGCTTTGCGGTTTGCCGTTTTCAACTGTCAACAGACCGCTTTCTTTAAGCAGCAGCGCGAGGGCGAGCAGGTCGCTGGGCTGTTCGCAGTTGGAGATGATGCTTTGGGTAACGGCGTTTTCACCGAATTCGTCTTTGATGTTGCGCGCTTCGTTGAAAATCGCCATTTCGCGGCGGGTGTGTTCGCTGTAAGTGATGAACGGGCTGGACAGCGGCCGCTGGTGTTTCAGCTCGCGCAGCAGGACGGTTTGTTTTTCCGTTTCGGAAAGGCTGCCGTAGTCTTCCAAACCGGCGTGTTTGAAGAGTTCAGCGACGACATCGGCGTGTTTTTCCGCGTGTTGGCGCAAGTCGAGCGGCATCATGTGGAAGCCGAACACGGACACGGAGCGGATCAGGTCGGCGAGCCTGCCTTCGCCCAAAAGCGCGCTGCCGTTGTCGCGCAGGGAGCGTTGCAGCTTGTGGAGGTCGTCTGAAAACTCTTGCGCGGAGGCGTAAGGCATCATGAAGCCGAATTTGCAGCCCATACCCAAGCCGAGCGAGCGGGCTTTGCCCATCACGCGCGCCATGATGTAGGCGATGGCGCGGCGGTACGGCTCTTCGGTGCGGGCGATTTCTTCGTCGGGCGATTCGTCGGACAACGCCATTACGTCGTCGTTGACTTTGACGCGGCGGACGGAAAGCGGCAGCTCGCGGTAGAGTTTGTCGAGTTCGCCACGGTAAAAACGGAACACGGCGTCGGCATGGCGGCGGAAAGCAAAACGCAGGGTTTCGGCGGAGACAAACGGATTGCCGTCGCGGTCGCCGCCTATCCAGCCGCCGATTTTTAAGATGTCGGGCACGTCCACATCAGGATAGGTCGTCTGAAACTCGCGTTCCATGCTGCGGTAGAGTTTGGGCAGCGCCTCGAAGAAACTCATCGGGAAGATGGATACGCCGTTGTTGATTTCATCGTTGACGCTGAGTTTGTGGTGGCGCGTTTCGCTGGTTTGCCATAAGCCCAATAAGATAGTGTCGATTTCGCGGCGCAATTCCGCCAGCGCGTCGGCATGGGTGCAGCGTTCGCGGCGGGGCAGGAGGGCGCGGATGCGGCGGTTGAAGTTCAACACGGTTTGGCGTTGCACTTCGGTCGGGTGCGCGGTCAGAACGGCGGTAACATTGGTCGTATTTAATTGTTTTTGAACCGCCTTGCCGCCGATTTTCGCCGCTTTGAGTTTGCGTACCGTTTCCGCCAGGCTGCCTTCCGCGCCGCCGTGTCCCGCCTCTTCGTGGATTTGGCGGCGGCGTTCGTGGTGTACGTCTTCGGCGATATTCAGAATCTGCGCAAACAGGCCGCAGGCAAGCGTAAGGTCGTGGGTTTGTTGTTCGTCCAGTTGCGGCAAAACCTTCTCAATCAAAGCCGCGCTGTCGTCCGAAGTGGACAACAGTTTGACCGTTTCCACCACCAAAGGCGAGGCTTCTTCGTGCAGGAGTTTGTACAAAGATTGTTTCAAAAATTCCGCGTCTGCCGCCAGAGCCGCGTCTTTGGGATTGTTCAGGATATGCAGTTGCATGATTTTCTCTCTTTATTTATCTTAAAAACAAACGTAAAACATTGTATAGCAGGTCGTCTGAAACCGCCATCGGAAAAGGTGTTGCAAAACACTGAAACTTGATGTAACCCGCATCCGCGCAAGCCGAGCCGTTAATTCCTTAACAAAACCGCCCGTGCATTTCAGTCCGATTATTCTGCCGTTCGTATCCGCAGCATAGTCCGAAGTGTAGAAATCCCGTAAAATATAGTGGATTAACTTTAAACCAGTACGGCGTTGCCTCGCCTTAGCTCAAAGAGAACGATTCTCTAAGGTGCTGAAGCACCAAGTGAATCGGTTCCGTACTATCTGTACTGTCTGCGGCTTCGTCGCCTTGTCCTGATTTAAATTTAATCCACTATACTACGACATAAAATCCTATTTTCACGCAGGCACAGTATGTTCAACTTCAATTCCGTACGAGAAAACGACAAACGCCAACCCACCGTCCGCACCGCCGTGGCAAGCGGCTCCATCAACATGAGCACCTCCGCCATCAAAGTTTTGGCGGAAAACGCCACCCAAAACGCAGGCATCCTCAACGTCGCCCGTATCGCCGCCGTCCAAGGCATCAAGCAGGTCGGACTGCTTGTCCCGCTTTACCAGCCACTCCCCCTGCAACACGTCCGCGTCGATTTCGATGTCGATGTCGAACTCGCCTACGTCAAAGCCACCGTAACCGTTTCCTCGGAAGTCGGCAAAAGCATCACGACCGAAGCCGTCACCGGCGTCAACATCGCCCTCATATCCATCTACGACATGATGAAAGAAGTCGACCAGTCCATGATGATGACCCGCATCCACCTCGAATCCGAAAGCGGCGGCGAACGCGGCCCGTTCGTATTCGACGATGCCTACGAAAACATCGAATTCTGATTGAACAAAACAAGGTCGTCTGAAAGCCAGTTTGAGGTTTCAGACGACCTTTGGCATGAGGCATACAGATGGATACAACAGAGGGCAAACGTCGATATGGCGTTCCCGTTTTGCCGACTCCATCCGCGATCCAAGTATTCAGACGACCCATTATGAACGACCAACAACTGCTCCGTTACAGCCGCCACATCCTTCTCGACGAAATCGGTATCGAAGGGCAGGAAAAAATGCTCGCCGCCAGCGTCCTCGCCGTCGGCTGCGGCGGACTGGGCGCGGCAGCCCTCCCGTATCTTGCCGCATCAGGCGTCGGCAAACTCATCATCGCCGACCACGACACCATAGACGATACCAACCTCCAACGCCAAACCACTTTCACCGAAGCCGATATCGGACAAGCCAAAGCGCAAGTGATGGCAGGTCGTCTGAAAGCCGTCAACAGCGCGTGCGACATTACCGCCTTGACTGAAAAGCTGGACGAAGCCCGCCTGACCGAACTCATGCGCGCCGCCGACATCGTCCTCGACTGCACCGACAACTACCCCACCCGCCAAGCCATCAACCGCGCCGCCGTCGCTACCCGTACCCCGCTGGTTTCCGGCGCCGCCGTGCGTTTTGAAGGACAAATCGCCGTGTACCGCCCCGACTTGACTGACAGCCCTTGCTACGCCTGCCTGTTTGACGGCGACACCGCCGACGACGGCGCCTGCGCACTGTTCGGCGTATTTTCCCCGTTGGTCGGCATCATCGGCGCCACCCAAGCTGCCGAAGCCCTCAAAATCCTCACCGGCGCAGGCGAACCGGCACACGGCAAACTGACGGCCTACAACGCCCTTACCGCCAAATGGCAGACATTCCGCGTCCACAAAAATCCCGATTGCGGCGTATGCAGCAAAGCGCACCGGTCGTAGTGGGACAGTTCGCTAAAAGTGATAAAAGATATGGAAACCAAGTTTCAGACTACCTTTTCAAGAAGGTTTAAGCCTTAGGAAAGGTCGGTTTTGCATCGATAAAACTGCCCCACGCGGCTTATTTCACATAAAATGGGGTTGCCTGAATAACCAGCAATCTTGGGATACGCTATGGACACAGACCTCCAGCAAACTGACCACCTGCAAATATCCTTCTCTCCTACCGATCAAGACAGACGCTATGTGGGAAGGCGGCTTTTGCGTTATATAGAGCCTGCTTGGCGGCGCAAATATTGGTTTGGTTCGGCTGCATTCCTGCTGGTGTGGGGCAGTCTATTCGTCTTTGCTTGTTGGTTGTTTAACGGCATCAACAATACCTATGTTCAAAACTGCTATCTGTTTGCCGATTCGCAAACTGACAGTTTGGAGTACTGTCTGTATAAAGCTGGGGACGACGGCAGCTCCCTATGGATAATGGCAGGTCTCATCTACGCCACCACCATGGTGATGTATTTCGATCAGCGTTGGACATATCGCAGCTTTACCCGCATAGTCAGCCATCCTCTGGATGGGCGGCGTTTCTCCATTATCCTTTCAGCCGAAGGCCTTACACAGGAGGAAGCAGGGCGCAACAGGCATTTTCATCATTGGGCAGGCGTGGAGCGTATCATCGAAGACCAAGCATTCCTGCTGTTTTATATCGACCGTAACATCGCCTATTTTATTCCGATTGCCGCTTTTGCAGAGGCGGGAATGGATGCCCACGCGTTTTATACCCGAGCGATGGAGTTGAAGGCTGCGGCAGAATAGGTAAATCCAAACGAAACAAAGGCTACCCGAAAAACCATTTTTGGTTTTCAGACGACCTTTCTTTTCCTTAAATCTAAAAGCGGGCAAAGTTCTGATTGTATAGTCAACCTGCTTAGTTTTGACATGGCTGACGATAGGTGCAGCATCAAAAACAAAAAAAGTAAACTGAACTGACAAACTCAACAACATTTTGAAATAAAAAAGTTTCGTTGAGTCTTGAACCATCTACAATTACGAAAAAGCGCAATCAAATAATAAAAAACAGCGCGATTAACAGCAGTTGAATACATAATTTAAACAATGCAGTACGACTAACAAAGTAGATGGGTAAAGTGCCGAAAATAACCATCAGGAAGATAATCAGCCATGGTTGCCATCTGTTAAGATGGGTGGCTTCAGTAAAGCATGTATGAATATGAAATACCACAATGGCAACAACGAGTAATATAGGTGCAATTTCAGTCATAGTAACATCAGGCATAGTTCTATTGTCCCATTGATTAAGACCGTCTGAAATTTAAGTTTCAAACGGTCTTTTCTTATTCAACCAACAATCAGTCTTTCAACTTCGCCAACTGATTTTGCACTTTCGCCATCTTATCTTCCAACTCCGCCAAATCGGCTTTGTCTTTTTCCACCAGATGCGCGGGGGCTTTTTCGGTGTAGCCGGGTTTGGAGAGTTTGGCATTGAGTTTGTCCAAGGCTTTTTGCAGCTTCTCGGCTTCTTTGCTCAAACGGGCGGCTTCGGCGGCTTTGTCGATTTCGACTTTCAGCATCAGGCGTGCGCCGTTGCAGACGGCGACGGGCGCGTCTTCGCTTTCGGGAAGGGCGGCGACTTGCTGTGCTTCGGTCAGGCGGGTCATCATCGGCAGGTATTTGAGGTAGTCCGCCAAGTCGTCCGCGCTTTCGACAAACAGGGGGGCTTTCACGTTGGGCTGGATACCCATTTCGCCACGCAGGTTGCGGACGGCGCCGATTAAATCCTGCAACACGGTCATTTGCTCGAAGGTCGTCTGAACGATTTGTTCGCGGTCGGCTTCGGGGAAGCGGGCAAGCATGATGCTGTCGGCGGTTTTCGCGTCGCACATGGGGGCGACGGTTTGCCACAGTTCTTCGGTGATGAACGGGATAATCGGATGCAGCAGGCGCAGGGCTGCTTCGAGTACGCGTAACAAGGTATGGCGTGTGGCGCGCTGGCGGCTGGCGCAGCCGGTTTGGAGCTGTACTTTGGCAAGTTCCAGATACCAGTCGCAATAGTCGTTCCATACGAAGCTGTACAGGGTTTCCGCCGCCAAATCAAAGCGGTAGGTTTCATAGGCTTGCGTTACTTGCTCGATGGTCTGATTCAGACGGCCTATGATCCACATATCGGGGAAGGAGTAGCCGCGCGGTTCGGCGGCGGTTGCGCCGTAGCCGCAGTCTTGGTTTTCGGTGTTCATCAAGACGAAGTTGGTGGCGTTCCAGATTTTGTTGCAGAAGTTGCGGTAGCCTTCGGCGCGTTTGAAGTCGAAGTTGACCGAACGACCCAAGCTGGCGTAGCTCGCCATGGTGAAGCGCAAAGCGTCCGCGCCCATGCTGGGGATGCCTTCGGGGAAGAGTTTTTTCGTGGCTTCTTCCACTTTCGGCGCGGTTTCGGGTTTGCGCAGACCGGTCGTGCGTTTCACCAGCAGCTTGTCCAAGTCGATGCCGTCAATCAAATCGACGGGGTCGATGACGTTGCCTTCGGATTTGGACATTTTTTTGCCTTCGTGGTCGCGCACGATGCCGTGGATGTACACGTCTTTAAACGGTACTTTGCCGGTGAAGTGGGTGGTCATCATAATCATGCGCGCCACCCAGAAGAAGATAATTTCGTAGCCGGTAACCAAGACGTTGGACGGCAGGAAGGCTTTGAGTTCGTCGGTTTCAGACGGCCAGCCGAGCGTGGAGAACGGCACGAGCGCGGAGGAGAACCATGTGTCCAATACGTCTTCTTCGCGGGTCAAGCCTGTTTTGCCGGCTTGTTTTTCGGCTTCTTCCTGATTGCGGGCGACGTAAACATTGCCTGCTTCGTCGTACCACGCGGGGATTTGATGGCCCCACCACAGTTGGCGCGAGATACACCAGTCTTGGATATTGTTCATCCATTGGTTGTAGGTGTTGACCCAGTTTTCAGGGATGAAGCGCACTGCGCCGCTATCAACGGCTTTTTTGGCTTTGTCGGCGAGGCTTAAGCCTTTGAATTCGCTGTCAGGCTCGCCGCCGTTTGGTGTGGCAGACATGGCGACAAACCATTGGCTGGTCAGCATCGGTTCAATCACCGAACCTGTGCGGTCGCCTTTCGGTGTCATCAGCGTGTGCGCTTTGATTTCGACCAACAAGCCTTGTTCCTGCAAATCGGCAACCATTTGTTTGCGCGCGGCAAAGCGGTCTAAGCCTGCGTATTTTTCAGGCAGGGCAAAGCCTTGTTGCGCTTCGCCTTTGAAGTTGAACACTTCGGCGTTTGCCAGCACTTTGGCTTCCAAGTCGAACACATTAACCAAGCGCGTGTCGTGGCGTTTGCCGACTTCGTAGTCGTTGAAGTCGTGCGCAGGCGTGATTTTCACACAGCCGGTACCGAAGTCTTTTTCGACGTATTCGTCGGCAATCACGGGGATGGTGCGGCCGGTCAGCGGCAGGATTAATTCTTTGCCGATCAAATGGGTATAACGTTCGTCTTCAGGATTGACGGCAACGGCAACGTCGCCCAGCAGCGTTTCGGGACGGGTGGTCGCCACGATAACGGCTTCGGCGGGATTGTCGGCCAACGGATAGCGGATGTGCCACATAGAGCCTTGTTCTTCCACGCTTTCCACTTCCAAATCCGATACCGCCGTGCCCAATACCGGATCCCAGTTCACCAAGCGTTTGCCGCGGTAAATCAAGCCCTGTTCATACAGGCGTACGAACACTTCGGTCACGGTTTCGGCGCGCACGTCGTCCATCGTGAAATACTCGCGCGTCCAGTCGGCAGAGCAGCCCACGCGGCGCATTTGTTGGGTAATCGTGCCGCCGGAAACTTCTTTCCATTCCCACACTTTTTCCAAGAATTTCTCGCGGCCCAAGTCATGACGGGACACATTTTGCGCGGCAAGCTGACGCTCGACCACGATTTGCGTGGCGATGCCGGCGTGGTCGGTGCCGGGAATCCAGGCGGTGTTGCAGCCTTTCATGCGGTAGTAGCGGGTCAGGCCGTCCATAATGGTTTGGTTGAAGGCATGGCCCATATGCAGCGTACCGGTTACGTTGGGCGGCGGCAGTTGGATGGAAAAAGACGGTTTGGTCAAATCCATATCGGGCTGGAAATAACCTTGGGTTTCCCAGTTTTGATAGTGTTTGGATTCGATTTCGGCGGGATTGTATTTGTCTAACATGGTAAAAAATGCTGTCTGTAAAAGGGTTTGCGGGCAAACGTCTGTTTAAAAAATAATTGCGGATTATAGCGCAAAAAGGTCGTCTGAAACGGAATATCGTTTCAGACGACCTTTTTGAAACAAATCGAAACGGGCTTATTTGCCTTTGTCGGATTTGGCTTCTTTTTTCAAGGAAGCGTACAACTCAGGGTCGCGGTTTTTCAGCAGGGAGGCAATCGCCAAATCGTCGCGGTTTACTTTTGCCAAGTCAACGCGTTCGATGTGTACCAAGCGCAGCAGCTCGCGTACAGGTTTGGGCATATTGCGGCCAGATTCGTAACGTGAACCACCGGACTGAGTTACGCCGATACGGCTCCAAAAGTCCATTTGGTTCAAACCGAGTTTTTTGCGGATATCGCGGATGTTGTCAATTTTCTCAAACGACTTCATGAAAATTCCTTTTTCTTCTGTATTGTTTGTTGATAAGCAATTCTGCTTCTTCACATTGGGAAAGTGCAAATTAGTTTTCGACGGCAAAGTTCCTTACAGGGGAAATCATTAATTGCGACATAGAAAACTATCTATACTGAATTGTTAGACAGTATATTCGAAAGAAGTTTTGTAGAATTCTTCATAAATTGGCTAAATATTTCCAAGTTAAATATTTTATAGAAGAAAAAACATTTAAAACAATAGGATAGCAATTGGGTATCGGTAATATTTTACACAAATAAACAGTCGTTTCGGGAATGTTGCGTTTGACATTATTTATTATACATAATTGTTTTGCATGAAATTATGGAGAAAGTACAGTGGAGATGGGCAAATTTGTCTATATCTCAGTCCGATGTTTAGATCTGGATTGGGTGGTCGGGAATGGTTTTGATAGAGGCAATTTAAAAAGGTCGTCTGAAAACGAGGTTTGTGGGTTTCGCCAACAACCTTGTTTATATTTCAGACGACCTTTTTGCTTTGAAAGCGGGATGGTTTGACAGATTAGGGTTTGCCGGTGGCAGGGCTGATGGTCAGGATTTCGTAGCCGGTTTCTGTCACTAAAACTTCATGTTCCCATTGGGCGGAGAGGGAGCGGTCTTTGGTTACGACCGTCCAGCCGTCGTTTAGGATGCGCAGGTGGCGTTTGCCTTGGTTGATCATCGGTTCGATGGTGAAAATCATGCCGGGCTTCAGGACGACGCCTTGTCCTTTCCGACCGTAGTGCAGGACTTGCGGGGCTTCGTGGAAACCGCGTCCGATGCCGTGGCCGCAAAATTCCTGTACGACGGAGTAGCCTGCGTTTTCGGCAACTTGTTGGCAGGCGTAGCCGATGTCGCCCAAGGTCGCGCCGGGTTTGACGGCGGCGATGCCTGCCATCATGGATTCGTGGGTGATGTCGATCAGGCGTTGGGCGATGGGGGAGACTTTGCCGACGGTAAACATGCGGCTGGAGTCGCCGTGGAAGCCGTCTTTTTTGATGGTCAGGTCGATGTTGATGATGTCGCCTTCTTTGAGCGGCTTGTCGTCGGGAATGCCGTGGCAGATGACGTGGTTGACGGAGGTGCAGCAGGATTTGGGGTAGGGCGGGTTGCCGTAGTGCAGGGGGGCGGGATAGCCGCCTTGGACGTTGACGTGGTAGTCGTAAACGAGTTTGTCGATTTCGTTGGTGGTTACGCCGGGTTTGACGAATTGTCCGATGTAGTCGAGGGCTTCGGCAACGAGTTTGCCCAGTTCGCGCATTTTCTCGATTTCTTCGGGGGTTTTGATGATGATTTCGTTCATGTTGTTTCCTTGATGGTTTCAGACGACCTTGTTGCGGCACAAAGGTCGTCTGAAAGGGAAGGGGATGAGTCGGCAGCTTGCTTTTGGAACACTGCAACGAGGTGTGCGGACGTTTCGGCTGTTTTGGATTCGCGACTGATGCCTGAAGTTCAAATTAAAGCCGAATGCCAGTCCGCACTAGAATAGATTGTCGATGACTTCTTTGGATTTGGAAGGAGCCTTAGGTTTCGGTGTCGGCTTAGGTGCCGGTTTGGCTGCTTCGGGTTGACGCTGTTCGGGTTTTGCCGCGGGTTTGGATTCGGTCGGCTGTTCCGACGGCGTACGTCTGTTGCCTGCTGCGGCGGGTGTGCTGCGCGGCGTTTTTTCTTCGATATCGGGCGTTTCGGTTACAGCAGGTTTGGCGTTTGCTTTGTTATTGGCGGGTTTGTCTTCTGAGGCTTCGTCCTCAGTCGGGGCGGTGTTGCTGTTTTTGCCGTTTGATTTGTTTTTGGGCGGGATGACGGGATTTCTGGAATCGGTTTTTTCGTCGTCGTCAAGCTCGGCTTTGGCGGCAGGCTTGGTTCTGTCCTCTTCGGGAGCGCCGATGGGGCGCCAGACTTCGACAGGGGTGTCTTTGGGAACGGGTTTGTTTTTAATGGCTTCGCGTTCTTGGGAATCGTGGCTTTTGATGGTGCTGATGACGCCGATGACCAAGGCGGCAACAGCAATGATGCAGACGCCGAAAAAGGCTCCGATTAAATGTTTGGGTTTGAGTTGGAATGAGGATTTAGGGGTTTTGGACATGATAAATCGGTAAAAATGAAATCAATCGGGCGGATTGTATCGTAATAGGTCGTCTGAAACAAAATCAGGTTTCAGACGACCTGTCAGTCAAGGGGCAATCCTATGGCTGTTGGGTGTAGTTTTGATACAGGGTAACGACTTTTTGTACGCCCACGGTGGTGCTGACGCGTTGGGTCACTTTTTCCTGTTCTTCAGGCGTCAGGATACCCATCACATAGGTCACGTTGCCGTAGGTCACGATTTTGACGCGCGCCTGCGTGGTGGGTTTGAGGCCCAAAAGGGCGGTGCGGACTTTGGATGTGCCCCATGTGTCGTTGGTTACGTCGCCGAAGGTGCGTCCTTGGGGGGCGACGGTGATGTAGTTGTACACGCCTTCGGCGGCCTGCTCGGCGCGGGCGATTTGTTCGACGAATTGTTTTTCGCCTTCAGTGGCGACTTGTCCGAGCAGCAGCAGGTGGCGGTTGTAGCCGACGACGTTGAGTTTGGGGGTGTAACCCTGCGCTTGGTTGTTTTGGCGCAGGTAGGAGCGGGCGGTAGTTTCGACGCGTACCGCCATTACGTTGTCGTCGGTTTGCGCGCCTGTGGTGCGGCGGTCGACGGCGGATTTGGTGCCGACTGCCGCGCCGCCGAGGAGTACGCCGACACAGCCGCTGAGTGTCAGGCTGAGGAGGAGGGCGGTCAGAACGGGTGCGGTATGACGTTTGATGTTCATATTTTTTCCTTGATGATGGGTTCGGCGGATATGTTTCAGACGACCTTTAAAAGAGGTCGTCTGAAAAAAGGCTTACATTCCTTCAAGCAACATGGAGTCGATGCAGTCGCACATGGCGTGTATCAGCAGGATATGGTTTTCCTGAATGCGGGCGGTGCGCGGGTAGGGGACGTTGAGCAGTACATCGGTGTCTTTGAGCATGGCGGCGATTTTACCTCCGTCGCGGCCGGTCATGGCGATGATGTGCATATCGCGTTCGTGTGCCGCTTTAATGGCTTCGATAACGTTGGCAGAGTTGCCGGAGGTGGAGATGCCGACCAAAACGTCGCCGGCGCGTCCGAGCGCGCGCACTTGTTTGCTGAACACATGGTCAAAGCCGTAGTCGTTGCCGATGGCGGTCAGCGCGGACGTGTCCGTCGTCAGCGCGACGGCAGCAAGTTCCATCCGCTCTTTTTCAAAGCGTCCGGTCATTTCGGCGGCGAAGTGCTGCGCGTCGGCAGCCGAACCGCCGTTGCCGCAGGCTAAAATTTTGCCGTCATTCATCAGGCATTGCAGCATCAATTCCGCTGCTTGAGCAGTCGGCTCGACCAATACTTTTTCGGCTTCCTGCTTGGCAAGGATGCTTTCGGCGAAATGGGCGGCAACGCGCTCTTGTAATGTCGTCATATCGTCAACCTGTAATATTCTTTATCCATTCGGGTGGGCGGTTTCCTTCTATCAGCACCGCATCGATGCGGCACGCGCTATCCGTCATGCCGTTTTGTTGCAGATAATACTCCGCAGACCGTTGCAGTTTCAATAACTTAGATGGCGAAATACTGTATGCGGCACCGCCGAAACCCTGATTTTTGCGGTATTTTACTTCAACAAACAGAATCATGTTACCGTTTTTGACAATCAAATCGATTTCGCCGTAAGCGCAGTGCCAGTTGCGCGCCACGAGTTTGCAGCCTTGCGAAAGAAGAAACGCCAGCGCGGCATCTTCGCCCGCCACCCCTTGTTTGTGATTCAGACGCATGGAAGTTTACCCCGTATAATATCGTTATATTGTTTTCAGACGACCTGATAAAGCCATGTTTCAAAAACACCTTCAAAAAGCCGCCGACAGTATTGAAAAACGGACATTATACGTTGTCGCCACGCCCATCGGCAATTTGGCGGACATCACCCTGCGCGCGCTCTCCGTCCTGCAAAAAGCCGACATCATCTGCGCCGAAGATACGCGCGTTACCGCACAGCTTCTGAGCGCATACGGCATACAGGGCAAGCTCGTCAGCGTGCGCGAGCATAACGAACAGCAGATGGCGGACAAAATCATCAACCATCTTTCAGACGACCTCACTGTCGCACAAGTTTCCGACGCAGGTACGCCCGCCGTCTGCGATCCGGGTGCGAAACTTGCCCGCCGCGTGCGCGAGGCAGGGTTCAAGGTCGTCCCCGTTGTCGGCGCGAGCGCGGTCATGGGTGCATTGAGCGTCGCAGGCGTTATCGAACCCAATTTCTACTTCAACGGCTTTCTGCCGCCAAAATCCGGCGAACGGCAGAAGCTGCTTGCCAAATGGGCGCAGGCTGATTTCCCCGTCGTGATGTTTGAAACCCCGCACCGCATCGAAGCCACCCTTGCCGACATGGCAGCCCTCTTCCCCGAACGCAGCCTGACCCTGGCCCGAGAAATCACCAAAACCTTCGAAACCTTCCTTAGCGGCACGGTCGCTGAAATTCAGACGACCCTGAAAAACGACGGCAATCAGGCGCGCGGCGAAATGGTGCTCATCCTCCATCCTGCGCCCTGTGAAAAACACGATACCTTGCCCGATGCCGCCCAAAACGTTATGAAAATCCTCGCTGCCGAACTGCCTACCAAGCAGGCCGCCGAACTTGCCGCCAAAATTACCGGCGAAGGCAAAAAAGCCTTGTATGATTTGGCATTGGAGTGGAAACGGGTTTCAGACGACGTTTGAAGGTGGGGGTCGTCTGAAAAAAGAGGGAAGGGTGGTTGTTGAATGATGATGGTATTAACGTGGGTTATGTCCTGAATCACAGAATATTCTGCGAAAAGAAAATCTGCCAAAGACTTGCCTGATTTATATCGTTTTATTTTAAACGAAATAAAACAGAAACCCTCATAAAGCCTGATGGTGAAGGTCGTCTGAAACGTTCAGACGACCTGCTTTTAGAATTAAGATGAAGATATTGAAAATTCTGCAATCTAATGTCTGTAATTGTATGTAATGCGTGATATAATGCGAACTCTTTGCCTTACGTTAAGGCAAAGTTGGATATGAACTCACAAAGATTAACATATTGCTTGACGTTCATAGGCTTCTTGATTATATTTAGCCTCGCATTACTGTCGGGATTTCCCGTTTTTATGAAGCAGATTCTCATCTTACAAATTCTGGTTTTGGCAGCGGTTGCGCTGATTAGCGCCGCATTTTCAGGTTTGGCAGGATTTTGGTCTGCTGTCGCAGGCGGGTTTTCCTATCTTATTCCCTCCGCTTTCGCAGTTTTACTTTTAAAACTTTCCAAGTGTAACCCTTTGTATCATGGTAAAGCGTTCATTATTGGGGAAGTTTTAAAAGTAGTGCTGTCGCTGGTAATGATGCTTGCCGTATTCGCAGTTTGGCATCAGTCTTTGATATTCTTTCCGTTCTTGTTCGGATTGCTCGGTGTCAGCCATTTGGTTTTTTTAGTATTGTTGAGAGTGAAGCATTATGGCAGGTGACAAAATTACTGCTACTGATTACATCACGCACCACTTGCAAAGTTTGACCAGCCTTTCCGATGTCGCTAAAGGACAAGGCTTGGATAATATTGCTGATTTTTCTTTTATTAATATTGATGCAATATTTTTCTCTGTATTGTTGGGTGTAATCGGAAGTTTCCTACTTTTGCGTGGGGCCAGGAAGGCGACGGCGGGTGTGCCCGGGCGTTTTCAGGCTGCCGTCGAGATTTTGTTTGAGTTTGTGGATGATATGTGTAAAAGCATTATTCACAACGAGCAATCTCGAAAAGCCATTGCTCCGTTAGGCTTGACGCTGTTTGTATGGATTTTCCTGATGAATGCCATGGATATGCTGCCGGTCGATTTGTTCCCGTGGCTGTGGCAAAACATTATTACCGGTAACCATCATGCATTGTTGCGTATCGTACCGACCGCAGATTTGAATACTACATTAGCGTTGGCTATCGGCGTCTTGGTGATTTGTATTTTTTACAATATCAAAATCAAAGGTATCCGTGGTTGGATTCATGAGTTGTTCAGCGCTCCGTTCGGCGCCAAACTTGCTCCCGCCAACTTCCTTTTGAATCTGGTCGAATTCCTCTCTAAAACAGTTTCTCACGGTATGCGGTTGTTCGGTAACATGTATGCCGGCGAGCTGGTGTTCCTTCTGATTGCTTTGCTGGGTGGCGCTTGGGCGACATCTGGAAGCGTTGAAGTGTTGGATCCGATTCTGTTTGGTTTCCACATCCTTGCCGGATTGGCATGGGCGATTTTCCATATCTTGGTGATTACCCTGCAGGCATTTATCTTTATGGCCTTGGCGTTTGTCTATATCGGACAAGCTCATGATGCACATTAATTTATTAGGTAGTTTTTCATTAACTTTCTTTGTTTTCTCAAGGAGTAAAAAATGGGTTTGGTAGCAATTGCATGTGGTTTGATCGTAGCATTGGGTGCATTGGGTGCCTCTATCGGTATCGCAATGGTCGGTTCCAAATATCTGGAGTCTTCTGCTCGTCAACCTGAATTGATTGGTCCGCTGCAAACTAAATTGTTCCTGATTGCTGGTCTGATTGATGCCGCATTCCTGATTGGTGTGGCTATTGCACTGTTGTTCGCCTTCGTTAAACCATTTGGTGCATAATCAAACGGCGTGATCCGTCTAGGTACAGACTTCGGTCTGTTTGATTAACACTAGTACGAAGGTTAACTAACGTGAATATTAATGCAACCTTATTCGCTCAAATCATCGTCTTTTTCGGTTTGGTTTGGTTTACCATGAAATTCGTGTGGCCGCCAATCGCAAAAGCATTGGATGAGCGTGCCGCAAAAATTGCCGAAGGCTTGGCTGCTGCCGAGCGCGGTAAGAGCGATTTTGAACAGGCAGAGAAGAAAGTTGCAGAACTCTTGGCTGAAGGGCGTAACCAAGTTTCCGAAATGGTAGCAAACGCCGAAAAACGTGCCGCCAAAATCGTAGAAGAAGCGAAAGAGCAAGCTACTGTCGAGGCGGTGCGGATTACAGCACAAGCTAAAGCTGATGCCCAGCAAGAAATGAATCGTGCACGCGAAGTTTTGCGTGAACAAGTTGCTGCGTTGGCGGTTAAAGGTGCAGAGTCTATTTTGCGCAGTGAAGTAGATACTTCAAAACATGCGCAGCTGCTCAGCGCTTTAAAACAGGAGCTGTAATCTTATGGCTGAGTTCGCAACGATTGCCAGACCTTATGCGAAAGCATTGTTTAATCTGGCGCAGGAAAAAAACCAAATTGAGTCTTGGTTGGGCGGACTGGAAGAATTAGCCGCGGTTGTTCAAAATCAGAAAGTAATTTCTTTTCTTGAGCAACCTGAAATCAATACTTCTGAAAAGGTAAATGTACTTGCCGAACTCGTTGAATTAAAAAGTGATGAATTGAAGAATTTCATTACTGTTCTGGCAGAGCAAAAACGTTTGCCTGTATTGCCTGAAGTCTATGCTCAATATCAAGCTTTAACCTTGTCATTCAATCATACTAAGTCCGCTGTGATTTACAGTGCTTATCCATTGACTGAAGATCAATTGGCTGAGTTGGCTGAAATATTGAAAAAACGCTTCGACAGTAAGTTGCAGATTACAACTGAAGTCGCGCCTGAATTAATTGGCGGTGTCAAAGTTGAAGTGGGTGACCAGGTCTTGGATTTGTCGGTGCGGGGTAAATTGAATGCCCTGTATGCGACTATGACAAATTAGGAGAGTTTTCATGCAGCTTAATCCTGCTGAAATTAGCGATTTGATTAAAGCTAAAATTGAAAATCTGTCTGGAAATACAGAAGTACGTACCCGTGGTACGGTTATTTCTGTAACAGACGGTATTGTTCGTATTCATGGCTTGTCAGACGCAATGCAAGGTGAGATGCTCGAATTCCCGGGTAACACTTTCGGTTTGGCGATGAACTTGGAGCGCGACTCCGTCGGCGCCGTAGTGTTGGGTGAATACGAACATATTAAAGAAGGCGACACAGTTACTTGTACCGGTCGTATTTTGGAAGTACCTGTCGGTCGTGAGTTGGTTGGTCGCGTTGTAGATGCGCTGGGTCGCCCGATTGATGGCAAAGGTCCGATCAACACATCTTCCACAGCGCCAATCGAAAAAATTGCACCGGGTGTAATTGCCCGTAAATCAGTTGACCAACCTATGCAAACCGGTCTGAAGGCCATTGACTCAATGGTTCCGATTGGTCGCGGTCAACGTGAGCTGATCATTGGTGACCGTCAAACAGGTAAAACAGCCGTAGCATTGGATGCTATTGTCAACCAAAAAGGTACGGGCGTTATCTGTATTTATGTTGCAATCGGTCAAAAAGCATCTTCTATTGCCAACGTAGTACGCAAATTGGAAGAGCATGGCGCAATGGAGCACACTATTGTGGTTGCGGCGACTGCTTCTGAAGCTGCGGCTTTGCAATATATCGCACCTTATGCAGGTTGTACGATGGGCGAGTTTTTCCGCGACCGCGGTGAAGACGCATTGATTGTATATGATGACTTGTCCAAACAAGCTGTTGCTTACCGTCAAATTTCCCTGTTGCTGCGCCGTCCTCCCGGTCGTGAAGCATATCCTGGCGACGTTTTCTATCTTCACTCCCGCTTGTTGGAGCGTGCTGCCCGTGTAAATGAGCACGAGGTTGAAAAACTGACTAATGGCGAAGTGAAGGGCAAAACAGGCTCTCTGACTGCATTGCCGATTATTGAAACGCAAGCCGGCGACGTCTCTGCATTCGTACCGACAAACGTGATTTCGATTACCGACGGTCAGATTTTCTTGGAAACTGACTTGTTTAACGCCGGTATCCGTCCTGCGATTAATGCCGGTATTTCGGTATCGCGCGTAGGTGGTGCTGCGCAAACCAAAGTAATTAAAAAACTGGGTGGCGGTATCCGTTTGGCACTTGCCCAATATCGTGAGTTGGCAGCCTTCTCGCAATTTGCTTCCGATTTGGATGAAGCTACACGCAAACAGCTGCAACACGGTGAAGTGGTTACTGAATTGATGAAGCAAAAACAATTCAGCACTTTGGATACAGCTGAAATGGCTTTGACCTTGTGGGCCATTAATAATGGTTCTTACGAAGATGTACCGGTATCCAAGGCATTGGCTTTCGAAGCGGAATTTTTGAGCTTTGTACGCACTCAGCATCCTGGTGTTTTAGAAGCAATCAACGCATCAGGTGCGATGTCCGATGAAAGTGAAAAAGCATTGACCGAAGCCATGAATTCTTTCAAATCTTCTTATGCTTACCAAGCCTAAGAGCTGAAATGAAAGGAGTCTGAAATGGCAGTCGGAAAAGAGATTCTCACCAAGATCCGTAGTGTTCAAAATACCCAAAAGATCACTAAAGCGATGCAGATGGTGTCAACCTCTAAAATGCGGAAGACTCAGGAACGGATGCGCTTGGCGCGTCCGTATGCCGAAAAAGTGCGGACAGTTATGAGTCATTTGGCGCGAACTCATGAAGATCACGGTATTAAATTGTTGGCACCTCATCGTGAAACACGTCGGGTAGGTTTCATTTTAATCACCTCTGATAAAGGTCTTTGCGGTGGTTTGAACGCGAATGTTTTGAAGAAATTCTTAGCGCAAGTCCAAGAATACCAAGAACAAGGCATTGAAGTTGATGTCGTCTGTTTAGGTAGTAAAGGTTTGGCAGCTTGTCAAAATATCGGTTTGAACGTTATTGCCAGTGCGATTAATTTGGGTGATACCCCAAAAATGGAATTGCTGCTTGGTCCATTGACTGAAATCTTCCAACGTTACGAGAAGCATGAGTTAGATAAAATACATTTAGTATATTCGTGTTTTGTGAATACCATGCGTCAAGAACCACGATTGGAGGTTCTGCTGCCTATCGGCGAAAATGTGATAGAAGACGAGGAGAGTTATTCTTCATTCAGTTGGGAATACCGTTATGAGCCAAGTCCTGTCGCAGTGTTGGAATATCTGGTTCGCCGCTATTTAGAGTCTGTGGTTTACCAAGCATTGAGTGACAATATGGCATCTGAGCAAGCTGCGCGTATGGTGGCAATGAAAGCAGCCACCGACAATGCAGGCAATGCCATTAAAGAGTTGCGTTTGGTATATAACAAATCGCGTCAAGCTGCGATTACCACGGAATTGTCAGAAATTGTAGCAGGTGCAGCGGCAGTTTAATGTCGTCTGAAACCTGAACAGGAAATTAGGATACGATAATGAGCCAAGGCAAAATCGTACAAATTATTGGTGCGGTAGTTGACGTGGAGTTTCCGCGTGATGCCATTCCGCGTGTTTACGACGCCCTGAAATTGGATGCAAACGGCCTGACTTTGGAAGTGCAACAGCTTCTGGGTGACGGCGTAGTTCGTACTATTGCAATGGGTAGTTCGGATGGTTTGAAACGCGGCATGACTGTAAGCAATACAGGTGCGCCGATTACAGTACCGGTAGGTAAAGGTACTTTGGGACGTATTGTCGATGTATTGGGTACGCCTGTTGATGAAGCAGGTCCGATTGATACCGACAAACACCGTGCCATCCATCAGACAGCTCCGAAATTTGATGAACTGTCTGCGACTACTGAGCTGCTGGAAACCGGCATTAAAGTGATTGACTTGCTGTGTCCGTTTGCCAAAGGCGGTAAAGTAGGTCTGTTCGGTGGTGCCGGTGTAGGCAAAACCGTCAACATGATGGAATTAATTAACAACATCGCCAAAGCGCATAGCGGTTTGTCCGTGTTCGCAGGTGTGGGTGAGCGTACCCGTGAAGGTAATGACTTCTACCACGAGATGAAAGATTCCAACGTATTGGACAAAGTAGCGATGGTTTACGGTCAGATGAACGAACCCCCGGGTAACCGTCTGCGTGTAGCCTTGACCGGTTTGACGATGGCCGAATACTTCCGTGATGAAAAAGACGAAAGCGGCAAAGGCCGTGACGTATTGTTCTTCGTGGACAATATTTACCGTTACACCCTGGCCGGTACCGAAGTATCCGCATTGTTGGGTCGTATGCCTTCAGCAGTAGGTTACCAACCGACATTGGCTGAAGAAATGGGTCGTTTGCAAGAGCGTATTACCTCTACCCAAACAGGCTCCATTACTTCCATTCAAGCCGTATATGTACCTGCGGATGACTTGACTGACCCGTCTCCTGCAACGACATTTGCCCACTTGGACGCCACTGTCGTATTGAGCCGTGATATCGCCTCTTTGGGTATTTACCCCGCAGTTGACCCGCTCGATTCCACTTCGCGCCAACTGGATCCGATGGTATTGGGTCAAGAACACTATGATGTAGCCCGCGGCGTACAATCTACCTTGCAAAAATACAAAGAATTGCGCGATATTATTGCCATTCTGGGTATGGACGAATTGTCAGACGAAGATAAACTGACCGTGATGCGTGCGCGTAAGATCCAACGCTTCCTGTCGCAACCGTTCCACGTTGCCGAAGTATTTACCGGCTCTCCCGGCAAATATGTATCGCTGCGTGACACCATTGCCGGCTTTAAAGCTATCTTGAACGGTGAATACGATCATCTGCCTGAACAAGCTTTCTACATGGTAGGCGGTATCGAAGAAGCGGTCGAGAAAGCGAAAACCTTAAACTAAGGAGGTTGGCATGAGCATCATGCGAGTTGAAGTGGTAAGTAGCGAGCAGAACATCTATTCAGGCGAAGCCAGTTTTGTAGTGGTTCCAACTGTTCAAGGTGAGCTCGGTATTTATCCGCGACACGAGCCGATTATGAGTTTGGTACGTCCCGGTGCATTGCGTTTGACCGTGCCGGGCGAAGCCGAAGAAGTGCTTGTTGCAGTGTCCGGCGGAGTGCTGGAAGTGCAGCCCAACCAACTTACTGTGTTGGCGGATGTTGCCGTACGCAGTTCCGAGATGGATCGGGAGCGCGCGGAAGCTGCCAAGAAGGCGGCGGAAACCGGCATTTCTCAAGCCAAAGACGATAAATCGCTGGCTGAAGCACACAAAGCCTTGGCCGCAGCGATTGCCCAGCTCAAAACCTTGGATTATCTTCGTTCGCACAAAAACAAATAAGCAGATTTGCTTTACAAAAAGCACGGTTGATTACCGTGCTTTTTATTTTTTGGATTGACTGGAAAATATGAAAAATTTGCTGGGATAAGTTCACATAGGGAAGAACATTCTATAGTGGATTAAATTTAAATCAGGACAAGGCGACGAAGCCGCAGACAGTACAGATAGTACGGAACCGATTCACTTGGTGCTTTAGCACCTTAGAGAATCGTTCTCTTTGAGCTAAGGCGAGGCAACGCCGTACTGGTTTAAAGTTAATCCACTATAACAAGTCCAAATTAAAAGGTCGTCTGAAAATTCTTGTTTCAGGTTTTCAGACGACCTTTCGTTTGCCGGCTGCTTGGCATTATGTGGTTTGTGGAATAGTTTTGATACCGTTTGCGAGGGAAGGGCGGGTTGGATATTTTCCAGTCCGAATGGCAATGATTATGTTTGGAGGTCGTCTGAAAATTTTGTCTTACGGTCTTGTGTTGTTTGGAAGGATGAAAGGCTATCGAGAGAAAAGTGTGAGGAAAGATCGTCTGAAAGCTAGGTTCAGGGTTTAATACCATGGAAGCTGCGTTTTCAGACGACCTTTTCCATCGCTATTGCTTCACAGGTTTCAAAGTCGGCAAAACCGTATCCCAAATCGCAAGGACTTCGGCTTCACTGCGCTTCGTTCCGTCTTTTTTCTCAGTGCCAAACTGCATCATGATGCGCGGGTCGCCGCCGTCGCGTTCCCAAAAGAACATATATTTGTTGCCGCCCCATTTCACCAATTTTTCCTCACCCGACATACCGTTGATGGTGCGTTTGCCTTGGCGGATGGTGCGGGTTAGCGCTTTAACCATTGCGCCTTTCCCCAGATTTACCTTACGTTGCAGCAACGTTGCTTCGCCCGCTTTCAACACGTCGCCGTGCATGATTTCCAGACTCATATCGAGTTGTTTGGCAAATTCGACGGTGCTATGGACTTCAAACGGTTTTTTGCCGTCATCGGCAATAAAACCACCTATCAGACAGATGCCGTGTCGGTTCGGTACTTCAAACTCCTGTCTGGTTTTCAAGCCGCTGAGGATTTCTTGGCGGAATTTTTTCTCTATGGTGTTTATCGCTTCTTTTTCTTGAGCTTTCCAGTTGGCAGGGGCTTTGCCATGATTAGAAGGAATGCGGAAATAACTACGCACGATATAAGCATCATCATTATCCAGCTTGAAATATAAATCGGCTTCGTAGGGCATACCGCGATCCCGGATAATATGCTCCCATTCAAAATCCCTACGAGTTACCTGCATCATTGCCCGATCCGGAATCAGGGTACGGGTATCGACGACAATATCCGTTCCATCATAACCACTACGTTTAAACCTATTGATAGTCCTAACGTTTCTATCCCAATCATTAAACATGACCATCACGCTCCAGCCGTTGTAATCAAGGTGCGTACTGCCATGACGGCGTTTGGACGGCAGGCGCAATTGATAGCGGCCGCTGCAATAGGGCTGTTCAGTCCAGTAGGCGGTATCGATGGCGGATTTGGTGACGGTCGGCGAAGTTTCTGCCGATGGGGAAGCGGTGGACGTGCAGGCTGTGGCGGCAAGTATTAAAGACAGCGTGGTCAGACGGATGGACATGGATAAGCTCCGTGATAGATAGGGGTCGTCTGAAAGTATAGTTTATTCAGACGACCTTTGTCATAAAACGGGCTTGGCGGTATTTATTGCATCTGGGTGGAAATTTAGCGCGTTTTTCGAACATGCTTGAGGTTTTGGGGATGACTTCGCTGTCTGACAGTTGGTTACATGTCTGCCTTTATGCTGAACTATTTTTCTTCTTTATTGTCTTTTCCCAAGGTATCGTCTTTTGTTACGGCTTTATTTGCAAAAATTGTTAATATCCGAAAATTTGATTATACTCATAAAGTATTAGTGCTTTTGGTTTATAATCCATTGTTGTAGATTCACTTTTTATTCTGAATCTGCCAATGCCTGATTGAAGACCGTTATGTAAAAAATGGCAGCGATGCGTATTTCGATTGCCGTTTTTCTCGGTGGATTTAAATAAACAGGCAAAGCAGGAGCTTGGCGCTTTATCTCCATCCACTCAAAACAAAAGAGAGAATTTATGGACACAACCAAACCTACTCCCCATCCAGACCAACAGGCTAACCGCCGCTATCTGACCGTGTGGCGGTGGCATTTTTATTTCGGGCTATTGGTCGCGCCCTTTCTGACCCTGCTTGCCGTAACGGGTCTGGGCATGCTTCTATTCGCCAACATCACCGGCAAAGAGGGCGAGCGCATACACGTTACCCCGCAGGCGCAGGTGCAGCCTTTGTCGGCGCAGGCGGAAGCGGCGCGGCAGTCTGTGAACCCTGAAACCGCTTCGGTGGTGCAATATATCGCGCCGCGCGCCGACGATATGGTTGCCGTGTTCCGCGTGAACAACGACGACAAAGCGACCATGGTCGCCGTCGATCCTTACACGGCGAAAGTCGTCAGTTCCATGCCGCGCAATGAGGGCTGGTATCACACGATGGACGAAATCCACGGCGATATGATGCTCGGCACGGCGGGCGATTATCTGATAGAAACTGCCGCGTCGCTGACTATCTTGATGATGATTACGGGGATTTATCTGTGGTGGGCGAAACAGCGCAGCCTGAAAGCCATGCTTGTGCCGCAAACGGGCAAAGGACGCTCGTGGTGGCGTAGCATGCACGGCGCATTCGGCACTTGGGTTTCTTTGATTTTATTGTTGTTCTGCCTGTCGGGTGTTGCTTGGGCGGGCATTTGGGGCGGTAAGTTCGTTCAGTCTTGGAGCCAGTTCCCCGCCGGCAAATGGGGGGTCGAACCGAACCCCGTATCCGTCGTGCCGACCCACGGTGATGTGTTGAACGACGGCAAAACCAAAGAAGTACCGTGGATTTTGGAACTCACGCCCATGCCTGTTTCCGGTACGACGAAGGGCGAAAACGGCATCAATCCGAGCGAACCGATGACTTTGGAAACGGTTGACCGCTTCGCCCGCGAAATCGGTTTCAAAGGCCGCTACCAGCTCAACTTGCCCAAAGGCGAAACGGGCGTGTGGACGCTGTCGCAGGATTCGATGAGCTACGACATGGTCAGCCCGACCGCCGACCGCACGGTGCACATCGACCAATACAGCGGCAAAATCTTGGCCGACATCCGTTTCGACGATTACAATTTCTTCGGCAAATTCATGGCGGCCAGCATCGCACTGCACATGGGGACGCTGGGCTGGTGGAGCGTGCTGGCGAACGTCTTGTTCTGCCTGGCGGTTATTTTCATCTGCGTCAGCGGCTGCGTGATGTGGTGGAAACGCCGCCCGTCCAAAGCGGGCGGACTGGTTCCTCCGGCGCAAAAAATCGAGCTGCCGGTATGGTGGGCAATGGCTGTGCCGCTTTTGATTGTGGCGGTATTGTTCCCGACCGCCATCGCCGCTATCGCCGTGATTTGGCTCTTGGATACGGCTTTGCTGTCGCGGATTCCGGCGTTGTCGCGATGGTTCAAATAAACGCTTACGACGTGTGGCAGACGATAAACCGTCAGGCTTGATTTGCCAAAGCTAAAAGGTCGTCTGAAAACCAAATTAGGTTTTCAGACGACCTTTTTTGACGATTAACTGCAAATATAGTGGATTAACTTTAAATCAGGACAAGGCGACGAAGCCACAGACAGTACAGATAGTACGGAACCGATTCACTTGGTGCTTCAGCACCTTAGAGAATCGTTCTCTTTGAGCTAAGGCGAGGTAACGCCGTACTGGTTTAAAGTTAATCCACTATACTTGAATCGGTCAGAAGCTAAGGGGAGATAATCTACACTGGGTCCTTAATTATTTTTTAGGTTGTATGAAATGCTCCGCTTCCTTCAAGATTTCAGGTTTCACGATGCCCTGTAAATCCTTAGTGGAGATAGTAAACTCAGGTCTGCCTAAAACATATGCCCCGATTTCGTAACTTTGATACAGGAAAGTCAAGCCGTTTTTATCGAAACGCCAGTTTTCCGTAGCGGAAAATTTGTCACTATTGTATCCACTAATGTAATCACGTGCTTCTTCTTCGGTGTCACCACTATTTTCCTTCAGGTATTTGACATAGGCTTCTTCAAGCAGGTGTGTCAGTTTTCCTTCTTGATTGGGTAACAGGATGTCGTTCAATTTAAGCGGCTTCGGATTGGCAATGCCGCGCTTCAATACCGTCAGCGTGTGCACGCCGTATCCGTGCGGGCCACAATTGTATTCCCAGTCTTCTTGTCCGAAAACAGCATAATTGGGCGTATAGCCTTCCAGTTCCAACGTATCTATATAGTCCAAAGCACAAGGATACTCACCGGCTTTGCGGAGTTTTTGGTTTTCCTTATTGGTCTCCTTTACGTCTTTGTCGCGTATCAAGGTCGTCTGAACCGATTTCTGTGTAGGCAGTTTGCCGCCCATTTCTTTCCTGACCCAGTCATCCAAATGTTTATCGCCGGTAATCGGATAGCTGACGGTAAGTTGATGGCAAAGGGGTTTGCCTTCACTGTTTTTTCCGTCACAGGATTTGGCTTCCAAGGTTTTGGATTGAAACGATAAAGGGGCAGCCTGAACATTTGCAGAGAAAATGAGGGACAATGCGGCGGCGGCAAGCGTTTTGTGGAACATATCAACACCTATTAGGATTTTGATTTAATTAAAGGAAAGCCCAATGCTTCGCGGCTTTCGACGTATTTCTGCGCTACGGTGCGGCTCAGCGCGCGGATGCGGCCGATGTAGGTGGCGCGTTCGGTCACGGAAATGGCGCCGCGTGCGTCTAAGAGGTTGAAGGTGTGTCCGGCTTTGAGGACCAGCTCGTAGGCGGGCAGGGCGAGGCTGGCGTTTTCTTCGGCGAGCAGGCGTTTGGCTTGCGCTTCGTAGTCGTTGAACTGGCGCAGCAGCCAGTCGGCATCGCTGTATTCGAAGTTGTAGGTGGATTGTTCGACTTCGTTTTGGTGGTACACGTCGCCGTAGGTGACGGTGTTGCCGTCGAGCGTTTTTGCCCAAACGAGGTCATAGACGTTTTCCACGCCTTGCAGGTACATCGCCAAGCGTTCGATGCCGTAGGTGATTTCGCCGAGTACAGGCGTGCAGTCGATGCCGCCGACTTGTTGGAAGTAGGTGAACTGGGTCACTTCCATGCCGTTGAGCCAGACTTCCCAGCCCAAGCCCCATGCGCCGAGGGTGGGGTTTTCCCAGTCGTCTTCAACGAAACGGATGTCGTGGACTTTGGGGTCGATGCCCAATTCGCGCAGGGAATCGAGATAGAGGTCTTGGATATTGGCGGGCGCGGGTTTGAGGGCGACTTGGAATTGGTAATAGTGTTGCAGGCGGTTGGGATTGTCGCCGTAGCGGCCGTCTTTGGGGCGGCGGCTGGGTTGGACGTAGGCGGCAAACCAAGGCTCTGGGCCGAGCGCGCGCAGGCAGGTGGCGGGGTGGGAAGTACCGGCGCCGACTTCCATGTCGAAAGGTTGGATGACGGTGCAGCCTTTGTCTGCCCAGAATGTTTGGAGTTTGAAGATGATTTGTTGGAAGGTGAGCATGGCTTATGGTTCGAATTGGGATAAAAGGGGGATTTTACTGTTTTGACGGTGTTTTGGGTAGGTGTACAGGCAGATGGAATGGTGGGGCGGCGGTGTGATTTGACTGTCAATAAATGCGGAAACATGCCACAATGCCGTTATCCTGTTGTCTGTTTTAATCTGTTTTGATTGAATTTGAGGAGTCGCCCATGACCCCGATTTTGGCTTTCGATATTGAAACCGTACCTGATGTGAACGGCATCCGCCTGTTGTACGACCTGCCTGCCTCTTTGCCGGACGACGAGGTGGTCTTGTTTGCCCAGCAGAAACGCCGCGCCCAAAACGGCTCTGACTTTATGCAGCACCACTTACACCAAGTAGTCGCCATTTCCTGCTGTATGCGCTGGGGGCAGGACAAAATCCACGTCGGCACCATAGGCGAAATGCACGACAGCGAAGAGGAAATGATCGCCAAGTTTTTCGATCTTATCGAAAGCCATACGCCGCAATTGGTCAGTTGGAACGGCGGCGGCTTCGACCTTCCGGTCCTGCATTACCGTGCGCTGATACACGGTATTGCGGCGGCGCGTTATTGGGATATGGGCGAGGGCGATTTCGGCGACAGCCGCGATTTCAAGTGGAACAACTACATCAGCCGCTACCACAACCGCCATTGCGACCTGATGGATCTGCTCGCCCTGTACCAACCGCGTGCCAATGTGCCGCTGGACGACATGGCGAAACTTTGCGGTTTCCCCGGTAAACTGGGCATGGACGGCAGTAAAGTTTGGGAGGCGTTCCACGCAGGTCGTCTGAAAGACATCCGCGATTATTGCGAAACCGATGCGGCAAACACTTATTTGATGTTCCTGCGCTTCCGCCTGATGAGCGGCGCTTTGGATGCGGACGAGTATGAAGTGGAAGTCAAACGGCTGAAGCATTACCTGATCGGACAGGCTCAGGACAAGCAGCATTGGAATGAGTTTGTCGCCGCGTGGCGTTAACAACGCGGTGATTTTCTAAAGCCCTGACGATGGGCGGAAAGCCGCTAATTTATAGTGGATTAACTGTAAACCAGTACGGTGTTGCCTCGCCTTAGCTCAAAGAGAACGATTCTCTAAGGTGCTGAAGCACCAAGTGAATCGGTTCCGTACTATCTGTACTGTCTGCGGCTTCGTCGCCTTGTCCTTATTTAAAGTTAATCCACTATACAATAGCGGTGTATCGGGCTGGATTGTTTTTCCTGATACTGAAAAGCAGTTGGCATTCAGTTTGGTAAAGCGGTTATTGGGAAAAAAGGAGTGTGGGCGGTTTGATTGTAAGGATGTGAACGATATTGGATGAAAAAGGTCGTCTGAAATTTG
Organism: Neisseria sicca; assembly: GCF_014054945.1. Classification (NCBI taxonomy): domain Bacteria; kingdom Pseudomonadati; phylum Pseudomonadota; class Betaproteobacteria; order Neisseriales; family Neisseriaceae; genus Neisseria; species Neisseria sicca. Next base: position 2,453,881 of record NZ_CP059566.1, read on the forward strand.
TCAGCTCCTATATTGTTAGGGAGCTGAATTTCAGACGACCTTTGCATTCGGAAAATTCCTTTGCTTTTAGAACAACACTCCTGTCGGCTCGCTGCCTTCCGGGATGTCATATTTCGGATAGCTCGGCGTGCTGGCGGGGGCGTTGTACAGTTTTGCCGGATTTGCTTCAGGACGAACGCTTTGGTTTGGTGCGGAAGCGGGTGTATCGTCAGCTTCGACTTCGATTTCAGTACCTTTAGGCAGAACCACATCTTTGACCGGAGCAGGCTTAGGCGCAATTTTAGGTTTGCTGAAAGCGCTGGAGCCGCTCGTCCAGGCGAGTGATTTCAACGGGGTTTTGAGTTTGACGCCTTTGGCACAGGTCAGACAGTTGGCGGCACCGGTGCGGTTTTTTAAAATAGCGTCTACTTTAGCCGGATTAATGGTTTTACCGTGTGCTTTTGCCCAAGCGGCAATACTTTTCTTCAAGACGGCAGTATCCAGATTTTTTTTGCCGTATGGGTCGTGGTATGCGGCCAGCCAAAGGTTTTGGTTGGCATCTTCGTTGAGGCTGGCCATTTGGTAGATGACGGAGGCGGGAGCGCCGGAGGCAATTGTTTTGGCAAATTCCAGTGCATCCGGAGACTTCATGCGGACGCAGCCGTGACTGCGGACGCCCGGTACGCTGGCAGGGGCATTAGTGCCATGAATGCCTAAACCGAGTTTGGGATCGCCCAGACGGACAAAAACAGGACCGAGCGGATTGTTAGGGCCTGCTGGTACGCTTTTGACGCCGTCGCCACGTTCTTTTTGGATGGATTTAGGGATGTGCCAAGTCGGATTGAAGGCTTTTGCACCGATTTTGTGTTCGCCCAATGTGGTTTGAGTCATGGCCTTGCCGACGGCGACAGGATAGATTTTGGTCAGTTTGCCGTCTGTATATAAGAATAAGCGTTGTTGCGGAATATTGATGACGACGTGCTGACCTTCGGAAACGGGAGAGACGTCCGGGATGGGTGTGTTGGCTGAGGCAGCGGTAACTAAGAAGGCAGCGGTCAGGCCGAAAATGGTTTTTTTCATGTGTCGTAATACTTGTAATAAATGAAAAGAAGATTTTGGGAAATCATACCTGAATCTGTATTTTTTTGTGCGAAAATATGCCCTTTCGGTTGCTTGCCGGTTTGAGCGGCAGGTATGGATTGGGGTCGTCTGAAAAGATAAACCGGGTGTCGAGTGGACAAGTGATGGCTGATACGAAATGTTTTGACGGCGTGGCTGATGTTTTTTCTTTGGATTATGAGGGGCGCGGCGTTGCCAGAGTACACGGCAAAACTGTCTTTATTAAAGGTGCGCTGCCTACTGAGAAAGTGTCGTTTCGGGTGCTGAGGGAGAAGAAACAGTTCAGCGAAGCAGAGACAGTAGAAGTATTAAAAGAGTCGGGTGAACGAGTCCGGCCTGCGTGTGGTTATTATGAGACATGTGGCGGTTGCTCGTTGCAACATGTGTCTCCAACCGCTCAAGTTGCATTGAAGCAACGTATTTTGGAAGAACAGCTCGAGCGTATCGGCAGAGTCAAATCGGAACAGATTCTTCCGCCTATTTATGGTTCGGCTTGGCATTATCGGGATAGGGCGCGGTTGAGTGTCTCAGTCGATAAGAAGGGTCGTCTGAAAATGGGTTTTCAGGCGAAAAAAACGAATGAAGTGGTTGATATTGAAACATGTCAGGTGTTGCCTAAACATATTTCAGATGTTTTACCTATGGTGAAATTGTTGTTGCAAACACTGTCTGATGGCGGGGCGGCAGTCCGATTTGTAGAATTTTTTAATAGCCGTGCATTGGTTGTTTTGAACATTTGTTTCATAAAAAAACCGTCTGGCTACTCTTTGAAGCAAATTGAGACATGGTTTGATAAGATATCAGGTGGGGTAAAGCAAGTTTGGCAGGTCTGGTTTCAATATGGGCGCGAGCCGTCAACTGCACTGTACCCTAAAGATTTGCCCGAATTGAAATACAGTTTGCCTGAATTTTCGGTAGAAATGCCTTATCAGCCGGGTGATTTTACGCAGATTAATGCGGACTTGAATGCTGTAATGATCAGCAGGGCTTTGCGCCTGTTGGATATACAGCCTAATGACAGGGTGGCAGATTTATTTTGCGGGTTGGGCAATTTCAGCCTTCCTATGGTAAAGAGCGGTGCGTCATCTGCGCAAGAAGTCGACCCACTGACGGAATATCAAGTATATAAGCAATTTGGTTATGAGAGTAAGGCTGCCGAATCTTTGGCGGGTTATTTGAATGGCCTAAACGATGGGGCTCCTGAGAAATTAGTGCATGAGCTTGTCGGGTTGAGTCTGCGCGTTGGTAATATCGATATGCTGACAGACGCCTTGGAGCGTCATGGCTCCGTCTTGTCTGAAGAAAGTCTGGCTGAGTACGTTAAAGCCGGCTTGATGTCCGATCAGACGCATTTGCCGTTACGCGTATTGGCGGAAAACCGTTTGGGATGGAGCATGCAGGAAATCGAGCGCCAAATCGGAGAGCAACCTGATTTGGAAGAGGCTTCGGCATCCGCTCCTGCGATGACTAATGACAATGCAGGCGCTAATCATGCCCCTGGCGTTTCCAAACGCGCTGCTATCGTATTGGGCAAGAAAGAGTTTACCGATATTACTCCGGAAGAAATGGGAGCCGTTATCGGATTTGTTAAACCTGAACAAAGTGCCAAAATCTTGAAAGATAAAGTAGGTTATGAAACTGCTGTTCAACAATATAACCGTGCCATTCAAAGCTCTTCTAAGCCGGCAAGCCTTATCATCGATGCATTAAAACTTGACTATCAGCATGAAGAAATCAGTCAGTTTGCTAAACACTTGTGGAAGTTGTACCACTCATTGGGTCAGTATGGCCGCCAAGTGAAAGAACGCATGCTGGGTTGGGGATATAGCCTCGGTTATCATGAAGTATTTGATGATTTGGAGAAAGGACCTAACGAAAATAAAATCAGAGAAATTGGTTTGGAAAGGGGTTATATCCGACCTACTTCTCTTCAAATGAAAGCTAAATATCGCGAACTGGTACAAAAAGATTCTTCTATCATTAGCGTCAACGCCTCTCCTGCAGATGAAGCACTGAAAGAAGTTGAATCTTTACTGATGTACGGTCAGTTGGATTTGGCCATAGGTACTTTGGAACAAGCTGTTTTACAGTACCCGCAAGAATCTCAATTGTATGTGATGCTGTTCGATCTTTACGAAAGAGTAGAGGACTGGGCACGTCTGGAACAATTCTTGCGCTTATTGCGTGAACGCGTTGTCAGCCTTCCGGAAGAAGTGGTATTGGCAATGAGCCGTTTGCTGCAACATGTAAATCAACATTCAAAAAAATAAAATAATTAGAGAGTACCATGATGGATAATCTGTTACCTAAAATCAAAACCATACGGATTATGCTGCGCGATATGAGCGAGCAGCAAGAAGCCGTTTTCCGTATGGCCTTTAAAATGCACAATACGACGAACTATCAGATTCTTGACTCAGATTCAGATGAAATACCAGATTTAGTATTGGTAGATACTGATACTGCTGAGGGCATTGAAACTTGGAAAACGCTCAAAATCAAATACCCTGATATTCCTGTTGCGATGTTTTGTTCGCAAGAGCCATCTGTTACAACGCCGTATTTGGCTAAGCCGGTTAAATTCGATACCTTATTCCCGATTTTAAGAAGTTTGGCGCAGGGCGGGAATATTTTTGATGCTTCGGCTCAAAAGGCAGAAGTACAAGAAGGAACGCAAAACGGTAACGAAAGTAGAAAGGCTACTATTCGTCGCTTTAATCCGAATAAAGGATTGCTTGGTGCCTTGAAGTTTGCCAGTCAAGGTCATCAGGATATTGCCGTTTTACATGAGGGTAAACCGGTATTAATTGTTTTCCCAAGTATTCAAAGGGTATTGCTGACAGTCAACGCCCATGAGTTAGAAGGGCTTTGTAAGAATGACAATTTATCTGTTGTATGCAAAGTCGTGCCGGATAATCCCCAGTGGAAAGAAAAAGCCAAAGTAACGATTATGTCTTGTTTGTGGCAGATGGCAATTTGGACTGCTCAGGGAAGATTGATTTATCCGATGACTCCTCAAACGATTTTCACTTTAAAGCGTTGGCCTAATTTGACCAGGCTTGCTCCGGTTCCAGAGTCTATGAGGTTATCTGCGTTTTTAACTAAAACATCAGTCAACTTAAATATCCTCTATAAAGTTATGCCTTTGGAAATGCCGGATATCTTGAATTATTTGGCGGCAACCTCTGTAACAGGCTTTTTGGCAACGGATAGCGAATATGCTCCGAATCAAGCTAATCAGCATGCCAATATTTCTGAACATGTTAGTGTTAATAGTGATGTGCCTGATAGTCAGATGGTTAAGGATGCAGAAAAAGTGGCAGGTCCTTCGCAAGAGCAGCCACGCGGTTTGTTACAGCGCTTAATGCGTAAATTATTGGGAAAACGCTAAAAAGGACATGTAATGAAAGAAAATAAAATTATCTTTACCGGTCCGGTTGGAGTAGGTAAAACAACAGCAATTTCTGCGTTATCAGATGAGCCGCCTGTACAGACAGATGCATCTGCATCAGATATGACGCTGGTTCGTAAGGGGTATACCACCGTAGCAATGGATTATGGTGTGATCCATTTGGATGAAGAAGTCAAAGTCCATTTATATGGTACACCGGGGCAAGAACGTTTTAACTTTATGTGGGAAATTCTAAGCCAGGGTAGTATGGGATTGGTATTGCTTTTGGATAATACACGAACAAACCCATTGAAGGATTTGCAATTCTTCTTGGAAGCATTCCGAGAATTATTGAAAACAGCGCCATTAGTAGTAGGCGTTACTAAAATGGATATTCGTTCATTGCCAAGCGTTGATGTATATCAGAAATATTTAGCACAAAATAATTTTAATGTACCGGTTTTTGAGATTGATGCTCGTAGAGAAGATGATGTCAAACAATTGGTTAGCGCAATGTTGTTCTCAATTGATCCGGGTTTAGAGGTATAAAATGGAATCAACACTTTCTTTGCAATCAAATTTATATCCCAGAATTACACCTGCTGGTGCTTATTATGCAGTAACCAGCGATACACCAAGCGCAAGTAGAACATTGCTATATAGCTTATTGCGTGCAAACCCGTCAGAGGTCATTAGTAGCGAAAAAATTCTAGCTTGGGCTGATACCAGTGATATCAATACGGCTTTAAACTTGTTGTACCGTTTGCAACGTTTAGAGTTTTTATATGGTGATGAAAATATTAGTAACGAAGATATTCATTTGACAGACGAGCAGTTACCGGAATTGTTAGAGCAGTTGTCTAATTCAGGTAAAGCTTTGCTGGCTGATGAGAATGGCCTGTATTTTGCCAATGCTAATTTTCATCATGAAGCTGCCGAAGAGTTGGGCCTGTTGGCAAGCGAGGTGGCTAAGATGGAAGATGGTCATCGTCTGCTGATTCGTAACAATTTGCATATCAATAATAGTGCGTGGGGGATTTGTGATCCTTCTGGTCAGAGCGAGTTAACATTTTTCCCATTGTATATTGGGGAAACTAAGCTGATTCTAGTTATAGGTGGTATGCCTGACTTAAATAAAGAGGCGTTTGTGACACTGGTTAAAGTGTTGTACCACAGATATGGTAGCCGCCAGCAAACTATATAACTAAAGTTATAATTTGAGAATGGAATAAATATGCAACAATTATTAATCTCTGTGTTGAGTGATTTAAATAATACTTCTCCCGATATTACAGCTTCAGCTGTAATATCGACTGATGGTTTGCCAATTGCTACAATGCTTCCATCACATTTGAATGCGGACAGAGTTGGTGCTATGTCTGCAACATTGTTGGCATTGGGCAACCGTTCAGTGCATGAGCTGGCATGTGGTGAGTTAGATCAAGTGATGGTTAAAGGTAAAACAGGTTATATTCTGTTGAGTCAAGCAGGTGATAATGCAGTATTGGCCCTGATGGCGAAGGAAAGCGGTAAGCTGGGTTTGATCTTGCTGGATGCTAAACGTGCTGCTAAACATATTGCGGAAATTTTATAAAACCGCATATAAATCATATCATTAATGATAATAGGGGATTAATTCTTGACTTCTTATTTTTTTAAGATATAATTCCCCTTCTAATTCCCCGATAGCTCAGTCGGTAGAGCGACGGACTGTTAATCCGCAGGTCCCTGGTTCGAGCCCAGGTCGGGGAGCCAAATATCAAAAGCCTGAACATCGAAAATATGTTCAGGCTTTTTTATAAAGTAGATTGTATTGATATTTTCTTTATTCAGTTGTTTCGTGGAATTGAATTGTTGTCATAAAAGCGCAAACCTGTTGCATCTTACAAATAGAGACCTTTGCAAAATTCCCCAAAATCCCCTAAATTTCCATCAAGACATTTAGGGGATTTCCCATGAGCACCTTCTTCCAGCAAACCGCACAAGCCATGATTGCAAAACACATCGACCGCTTCCCATTATTGAAGTTGGATCAGGTGATTGATTGGCAGCCTATCGAACAGTACCTGAATCGTCAAAGAACCCGTTACCTTAGAGACCACCGAGGGCGTCCCGCCTATCCCCTGTTGTCCATGTTCAAAGCCGTCCTGCTCGGACAATGGCACAGCCTCTCCGATCCCGAACTCGAACACAGCCTCATCACCCGCATCGATTTCAACCTGTTTTGCCGTTTTGACGAACTGAACATCCCCGACTACAGCACCTTATGCCGCTACCGCAACTGGCTGGCGCAAGACGACACCCTGTCCGAATTACTCAAACTGATTAACCGACAACTGGCCGAAAAAAACCTAAAAGTAGAGAAGGCATCCGCCGCCGCCGTTGACGCCACCATTATTCAGACCGCCGGCAGCAAACAGCGTCAGGCCATAGAAGTCGATGAAGAAGGACAAGTCAGCGGACAAACCACACCGAGTAAAGACAGCGATGCCCGCTGGACAAAGAAAAACGGCCTCTACAAACTCGGTTACAAACAACATACCCGTACCGATGAGGAAGGCTATATCGAGAAACTGCAGATTACCCCCGCCAATACCCATGAGTGCAACCACCTGTTGCCTTTGCTGGAAGGCATTGCCGAAGGTACGACCGTCTATGCCGATAAAGGCTACGACAGTAAGGAAAACCGGCAACATCTGGAAGAGCATCGGTTGTTGGACGGCATTATGCGCAAAGCCCACCGCAACCGTCCGCTGACGGAAGCGCAAACCAAACGTAACCGATATTTGTCGAAGACCCGTTATGTGGTCGAACAAAGCTTCGGTACGCTGCACCGTAAATTCCGCTACGCCCGGGCAGCCTATTTTGGTCTGTGTAAAGTGAGTGCGCAAAGCCATCTGAAGGCGATGTGTTTGAACCTGTTGAAAGCGGCCAACAGGCTAAGTGTGCCTGTTGCCGCCTAAAAGGCGGCCCGGATGCCTGATTATTAGGTATCTGGGGAGGATTAAGGGCGCATTTAGGTAGAATCAGGAGTGATTGAGGGCGGAAATAGACGAAAACCTGTGTTTGGGTGTCGGCTGTCGAGGGAAGGGCTTTTTTGCAAAGGTCTCAAATAGTAGCAATGCATGGACGGATTTTCAGACGACCTTGGATTCGGATTTGAAGTGCGACTTTCCATAACAGAAAAAGGTCAGTATGCGGCAAGTGTTGCACTTCAAATCCGAATCCGCCGATTTCTTCAAACTATTCGCAGTTTGATACTTTTGATCAAGATTCTCAGTTTAAAAATACTGAAAGCCAGTACCTGCAGACGGTAAATTTGCACTAAATCCCTATTTTTCAAAGGTCGTCTGAAATCATCCTTTCTTCATATGAAACCGTCTTTTTCGCATCAAACCATATATCAAACTGTAAAAATACAATAGAATCCCATATTAGACTGAAAATCACGGAGTAAACATGAAACTGAAAACCCTTACCCTCGCTGCTGCTCTGCTGGCCCTGACCGCCTGCGACAACAAAGTCCAAACCAGCGTTCCTGCCGACAGTGCGCCTGCGGCTTCAGCAGCCTCCGCTGCGCCTGTCGCTTTGGTTGAAGGGCTTAACTACACCACTCTCAGCACGCCTATTCCCCAACAGCAGGCAGGCAAAGTCGAAGTCCTCGAATTTTTCGGCTACTTCTGTCCGCACTGCGCCCACCTCGAGCCCGTTTTGAGCAAACACGTCAAAACCTTCAAAGACGACACCTACCTTCGTACTGAACACGTTGTTTGGGGCGATGAGATGAAGCCGTTGGCGCGCCTTGCTGCCGCCGTCGATATGGCGGTCGCAGACACCAAAGACATTGCAAACAGCCATATCTTTGATGCTATGGTTAATCAGAAAGTCAAACTGCAAGACCCTGAAACCCTCAAAAAATGGTTGAACGAGCAAACCGCTTTTGACGGCAAAAAAGTCCTCGCTGCCTATGAATCTCCCGAAAGCCAAACCCGCGCAGACAAAATGGCAGAGTTGACCAATACCTACAAAATCGACGGCACGCCTACCGTCATTGTCGGCGGTAAATACAAAGTCGAATTTGCCGACTGGGAATCAGGTATGAAAACCATAGACCTGCTTGCAGACAGAGTACGCGAAGAACAGAAAACTGCCAAATAATCCCAAAAAGCAAACAGCCGTCCGAAACTGCGATTTCAGGACGGCTGTTTTCACAAAAAATCCGGCAAAAAACCAAGAGGGACAGAGAAACGGGCGCACATCCCCCATATCCCTTATAATATCCCCCATTCCCATTTTTTCAGACGACCTCCGACACAAAAGGTCGTCTGAAACCCAAAATACAAGAGAACACCATGAAATTCATCGACGAAGCAAAAATCGAAGTCGCCGCAGGCAAAGGCGGTAATGGCGCAACCAGTTTCCGCCGCGAAAAATTCGTACCGCGCGGCGGCCCCGACGGCGGCGACGGCGGCAAAGGCGGCAGCGTCTGGGCAGAAGCCGACGAAAACACCAACACCCTCGTCGAATACCGCTTCGTCAAACGCTACCAAGCCAAAAACGGCGAAAAAGGCCACGGTTCCGACCGCTACGGCGCAGGGGCGGACGACATCGTCCTCAAAATGCCCGTCGGCACCCTCATCCGCGACCTCGACACCGACGAAATCGTCGCCGACCTCACCCACCACGGCCAGCGCGTCTGCCTCGCCAAAGGCGGCAAAGGCGGCTTGGGCAACATCCACTTCAAATCGTCCATCAACCGCGCGCCCAAACAATCCACGCCTGGCGAAGAAGGTGAAACCCGTTCCCTGCAACTCGAACTCAAAGTCCTCGCCGATGTCGGCTTATTAGGCATGCCCAACGCCGGCAAATCCACCCTGATTACCGCCGTATCCGCCGCGCGCCCCAAAATCGCCAACTATCCCTTCACCACCCTGCATCCGAACTTAGGCGTCGTGCGCATCGACGAAAACCACAGCTTCGTCATGGCCGACATCCCCGGCCTGATTGAAGGCGCGGCAGAAGGCGCAGGCCTCGGCCATCGTTTCCTCAAACACTTATCGCGCACCGGTCTGCTGCTGCACGTCGTCGATTTAGCCCCCTTCGACGAAACCGTCAACCCCGCCGAAGAAGCCCTTGCCATCATCAACGAATTGCGCAAATACGATGAAGAACTCTACGGCAAACCGCGCTGGCTCGTGCTGAACAAACTCGACATGCTTGACGAAGAAGAAGCCCAAACGCGCACTGCCGCCTTCCTCGAAGCCATCGGCTGGGATTACCCCAAACCAGACGACCGCTTCCAATTCGACATGGAAACCCCGCGTCTCTTCCAAATCAGCGCGCTGACCCACCAAGGCACGCAGGAGTTGGTACACCAAATCAACCAATACCTAACCGAAAAAAAACGCATCGAAGCCGAAGCAGAAGCCGCCGAAAAAGCCCAAGCCGCCCAAGTTGCCGCACAGCCGCAAACCGATACTTCGGTGCTGAAAGCGGAGTGAATGCAAATTGAGGCCGTCTGAAAAGGTTTCAGACGGCCTAATCCGCGCCATAATGGAGTAACATGATTACCCAAGAGCAAATCCAACGCCTCAAACGCAAACAAGACACGCTGCAAAGCCTCTACCGCGCATGGATGGCCGAAAAGCGCAAATACACATCGGTGTATGTCGGCGATGAAAACGGCAATATCGTCGAACTTCGGCCGGATGGCACGGAAAAGATCGTCGGCCATGTAGAGCGTTAAACCTAAAGCGTTTTTTTTACTGCAGTGCAAATAGGGTATGAAAATTTACTAAACATTATCTTATAGCCCATTATTAAGGGAGCAATTATTATGACTATAAAATTTCGTGGAACTCTCGACAACCTTAAACAACATCTATCAAAGAATGGATTCAATCCAATCAAAGAAGAGATAGATGGCAGTAATAAAATTTGTTTAAGATTTCAAGATGGATCAATAATAAATTTTTGGCCTAGTACAGGAACTATTAATATTCAGGGGAAACCAAATGAGGCATTAAGCAAAATGATTAATGAATTATGTGATTCAAATACTTCTTCAATATCCTCTATATCACAAGCAAAAACTCATCAGCTACAAACAATAGAAAAAATTGTTCCTGCTACAGTTGAAACGAAAGGCAAAGTATTTGTGGTTCATGGGCATGATGAAATGGCTCGTGAACAGTTAGAGTTGGTTTTACATAAACTTGGTATTGAACATTTCGTTTTGCAAAATACTGGGGGTAATGGTCTAACTATTATTGAGGCTTTGGAGCAGCAAATTGGGACAGCTCCTACAGAAGTAAAATTTGGGATAGTTTTACTTACTCCAGATGATATGGGATATGCAATTAAATCACCTGATAAAGTGCAGCCACGAGCAAGGCAAAATGTTGTACTTGAAATGGGAATGCTACTTTCTTCTATAGGAAGAAAGCATGTTGCTATTCTAAAAAAAGGGGATTTAGAAGTCCCGTCAGATGCTAATGGCATTTTATATATTGGTTTCGATAATCATGTTAGAGAAACTGTTTCTCGTTTAGCGGAGAGGCTAACGGAATCTGGATTTAAAATTAATCCAGAAAATATTATAAAAGCGTCATCTTGAAAATTATTCTTACCAAAGTTATAAAAATGCTAAACCTCTACAACACCCTCACCCGCCAAAAAGAACCCTTCGCCCCCATCGACCCTAAAAACGTGCGTATGTACGTTTGCGGTATGACTGTTTACGACTACTGCCATTTAGGCCATGCCCGCGTGATGGTTGTATTCGACATGATTGCCCGTTGGCTGTGCGAGTGCGGTTATCCGCTTACTTATGTGCGTAATATCACCGACATCGACGACAAAATCATTGCCCGTGCGGCTGAGAACGGCGAAACCATCGGCGAACTGACTGCGCGTTTCATTCAGGCTATGCACGAAGATGCCGATGCTTTGGGCGTGTTGCGTCCCGACATCGAGCCGAAGGCGACGGAAAATATCCCGCAAATGATTGCCATGATTGAAACCCTGATTCAAAACGGCAAGGCATACCCTGCCGCAAACGGCGACGTTTACTACGCCGTGCGCGAGTTTGCCGCTTACGGACAATTATCAGGCAAATCGTTGGACGACCTGCGCGCAGGCGAGCGTGTGGAAGTGGATGGTTTCAAACGCGATCCGCTTGATTTTGTGTTGTGGAAAGCGGCCAAAGCAGGCGAGCCGGCATGGGAAAGCCCGTGGGGCAACGGCCGTCCGGGTTGGCATATCGAATGCTCCGCCATGAGTGAAAACCTGTTCGGCGACACTTTCGACATCCACGGAGGCGGCGCGGATTTGCAATTCCCGCACCACGAAAACGAAATCGCCCAAAGCGTCGGTGCGACAGGGCATACCTGCGGCCACGACCACGCGCAAACCCACCACGGGCAAAGTATTGCCAGCCACGTCAAATACTGGCTGCACAACGGCTTTATTCGTGTGGACGGCGAAAAAATGTCCAAATCGCTGGGCAACTTCTTCACCATCCGCGAAGTGTTGAAACAATACGACCCCGAAGTCGTGCGCTTCTTCATCCTGCGCGCCCATTACCGCAGCCCGCTGAATTACTCCGACGCGCATTTGGACGACGCAAAAGGTGCGCTGACCCGTCTGTACACTACGTTGAAAAACACCCCTGCCGCTGAGTTTGAATTGTCCGAAAACGCCAATGACTACACCCGCCGCTTCTACGCCGCCATGAACGACGATTTCGGTACGGTCGAAGCCGTTGCCGTACTGTTCGAACTGGCAGGTGAAGTGAATAAAACCAACGACGCATACCTCGCCGGCTGCCTGAAAGCCTTGGGCGGCATCATCGGCCTGTTGCAACGCGATCCGACCGAGTTCCTGCAAGGCGGCGCGGTTTCAGATGGCCTCTCCAACGAAGAAATCGAAGATTTAATCGCCCAGCGGAAACAGGCTCGCTCCGATAAAAACTGGGCAGAGTCCGACCGCATCCGCGACCTTCTGAACGAACACAAAATCATTCTAGAAGACAACGCCGGCGGTACAACTTGGCGGCGCGGCTAATTTGCTTTGATACGAAAAAAGGTCGTCTGAAAACATTTTCAGACGACCTTTATATATATTTGGTTGGAAATCGTGATGTGTGTACTTAATCTTCTAACAGGTTCTTCTTGATAACCGCAGGATTCCCAGCGGCGACGCAATACGGCGGCACATCTTTGGTTACCACAGCCCCTGCGCCGATGACTGCCCCTTTACCTACCCGGACCCCGCCCATAATAATCGCGCGCCGTCCGATCCAAACAGCATCCTCAATCACAATCGGATTGATTTCCGTATAGCCCTCATATTTCAAAGTCTCACGGTTAAACTTGTGATTATTGGAATAAAACAAACATTCCGGCCCCATCATGACATTATTTCCTATCGTCAGACCGTAGCATATTTCGCAATTGACACCGATCCCCGAGTTATCGCCGATCACCGTATCCGGCATGACATACGCACCCTTTTCAATATTGACGTTTTTGCCGATATGCGAGGAAATTCCCGATGCAAGGAAAGATCTGATTTTTTGAGAAGGCGGTCCTATAACCCTCATATAAGACTGAGGCAACATTCCGCCCAGTCCGCGCAGCAGCCAAGAACACATTTTTATTTTAATACTCATCCAATTTTCCATTTTGAGGACAGGTTCACATGAGACACGCGTTGTAAGATGAAGTTTATGAAAAATGGTAAATTTCGGTATATGCATAATCTGATTCACAATCACAAGCTACATAATGCTGTTTGTGATGGATTTGTTAGAATGAGTGTGGATTCGAATGAACAACGGCTTACTGCTTCAAAACCAATCTGCTGCCCGAATATACGGCTTGATAGCAGGCAGCACTAAAAACCTTATTTATAACAAATATCGCCCAGTCGAACGCCTAGCAACAATACGTTATTCCAGTAAATTCGCTAGCCATACTGAAAAATAACGATATTTTAGGCCTCTAGCCAGAGTAAAAGTAATATCCTCTTGACAAAAAAACAAAAATTATCAATAATCGCCAGCTTGTTTGAAGCATAGGCACATCCCCTATGCCCGCTTAATCGAAAGGAAACAACATGAAACAAGGTATCCACCCTAATTACCACGAAATCAACGTTACCTGCTCCTGCGGTAACAAATTCGTCACTAAATCCGCTCTGGAAAAAGACAGCTTCAACATTGAGGTTTGCTCTTTGTGCCATCCGTTCTACACCGGTACTCAAAAAATCGTCGACACTACCGGTCGCGTAGATAAATTCAACAACAAATTCGGCAACCTGTTCAAACGCTAATCGCCGCTTTGTGACAAAAAAGACTGCTATACGCAGTCTTTTTTTGTTTTCATACCCTAAAAACAGTCAATTTGGAACTCAATGACATACTGCGTAGCGTAACAAACAACGGTTTATACGCCGATATGTTGTCATCATCAAGAATGGGTAAAATGATTTATCTAAATTATTTGCTGAGTATTTGCCCGTCTTATGCGGATGATGTATTTGTGCAACATATTTTCACAATATGCAAAAAAGTTATGCGAAATACTTGCATTTAAATTTCATTTTTTTACAATTGCAGGTGCAACTTTCTTCAAGTGACTATCACCGTTAAGACCATGCGGTGTCCCTTTTCAGTTTACGGGGAAAAGAGAAGCTTGAATAACGTCCTTACACCCACCACAAAAGGTAAAAAACATGAAAAAATTCAACGTAAAAGCATTGAGTATGGCTGTTGCGGCAGCTGTGGTAAGCAGCGCAGCGGGCGCGGCTGAAAGAGATCTGGGTTCAATTCCCGAAAAGGCACAAAATGCTATGGCATTTCAGACCGTTTTTGGTGAAAACACCAAATTCGATGAAGATACTGGGAAATTCACTTTTGACAAGGATAGCTCAGCCTTGTTGTTGAAAACTATGGAGCTGGAGCAGGCAGTTAATGGCTTTGCTGCCGGCAGCAACTTCGTCGCTACTAATGAAGATGGCAGTAAAACCGTTCGTGAAGCCACTAATGCAGATATTGCAGCCGACAGCATGAAAGGTGTGGGTTTGGCAGGCGGTATTACTGCTGTCAACACGCGAGTGGATAATTTAGCTAAAGACATAGATGAAGCTTTGGATGAGCAGGATAAAGCCGTAGATCAACTGGTGGATGAACTGAAAAACACCATTGCCAGCAACAATAAAAAGATTGCTGAAGATATGACAGCAATGGGCGAAGAAATTTCTGGCAAATTTAATGACGTAGACAATGAAATTTCCAAAGCTTCATCTGAGCTTTCCGAATCCATCGAAAAAGTAGCTGGAGACGTAACCGCAGTAAACACCCGTGTGGACAGCCTGGCGCAAGACACAGCAGATGCCAAAGCCGTTGCCAAAGCCGCCGAAGACAAAGTAACCGCGCTTTCTGCCAACGTTGACGGCAAAGTAAAAGAAGCCAAAGATGCTGCCGATAAAGCCGTAGATGCAGCTTCTAAAATTGATGCAGTTACCGAAAAAGCTGACAAAGCAAGCAAAGGCGTAGAAGACTTGGCTAAAGAGTTAGAGGCTACGCAAAAAGCTACTGCACAAGTTGCATTGGCAACAATTGAAAATTCTCAAGAATTCAACGGTTTTAAAGAAGGCGATCAAATTGTTGTAACTAAAGATGACGGCTCAAAAGTCATCCGTACTGCTACACAAGCAGACGTTAATGCTGATGACTTTGGGGGACTGGGTCTGAAAGAAGTTGCAGCGAAACATGACCAAAGTCTTGCTGATTTGACCGCTGAGACTGAACGAGCCAAAAAAGCCGCTGAACAAGCAGCGCTTGCAGCAATCGAAAACGCACAAGAACTCAACGGTTTTAAAGATGGCGATGAAATCGTTGTGACTGATGATGATGGCGTCAAATCCACTAAAAAAGCTACACAAGCAGATGTTGATGCTGACGGCTTTGGCGGATTGGGTTTGAAAGAAGTTGTAGCTGCACACGATGAAGCATTGGGTGACTTGACTGAAACCGTCAACGACAACAGTGAAGCATTGGTCAAAACCGCACAAGTCGTTAACGACATTAGCGCGGATGTAAAAGCCAACACGGCAGCAATCGAGACCAAAGCCGATAAATCCGAAGTGGAGGCAGCACAAAAAGCAGCTGCGCAAGCTGCATTGGCAACAATTGAGAATGCCCAAGAGCTCAACGGTTTTAAAGAAGGCGATCAAATTGTTGTAACTAAAGAAGACGGCTCAAAAGTCATCCGTACTGCCCAGAAAGCAGATGTTGAAGCTGACGGCTTTGGCGGATTGGGTTTGAAAGAAGTTGTAGCTGCACACGATGAAGCGTTGGGTGACTTGACTGAAACCGTCAACGACAACAGCGAAGCATTGGTCAAAACCGCACAAGTCGTTAACGACATTAGCGCGGATGTAAAAGCCAACACGGCAGCAATCGAGACCAAAGCCGATAAATCCGAAGTGGAGGCAGCACAAAAAGCAGCTGCGCAAGCTGCATTGGCAACAATTGAGAATGCCCAAGAGCTCAACGGTTTTAAAGAAGGCGATCAAATTGTTGTAACTAAAGAAGACGGCTCAAAAGTCATCCGTACTGCCCAGAAAGCAGATGTTGAAGCTGACGGCTTTGGCGGATTGGGTTTGAAAGAAGTTGTAGCTGCACACGATGAAGCGTTGGGTGACTTGACTGAAACCGTCAACGACAACAGCGAAGCATTGGTCAAAACCGCACAAGTCGTTAACGACATTAGCGCGGATGTAAAAGCCAACACGGCAGCAATCGAGACCAAAGCCGATAAATCCGAAGTGGAGGCAGCACAAAAAGCAGCTGCGCAAGCTGCATTGGCAACAATTGAGAATGCCCAAGAGCTCAACGGTTTTAAAGAAGGCGATCAAATTGTTGTAACTAAAGAAGACGGCTCAAAAGTCATCCGTACTGCCCAGAAAGCAGATGTTGAAGCTGACGGCTTTGGCGGATTGGGTTTGAAAGAAGTTGTAGCTGCACACGATGAAGCGTTGGGTGACTTGACTGAAACCGTCAACGACAACAGCGAAGCATTGGTCAAAACCGCACAAGTCGTTAACGACATTAGCGCGGATGTAAAAGCCAACACGGCAGCAATCGAGACCAAAGCCGATAAATCCGAAGTGGAGGCAGCACAAAAAGCAGCTGCGCAAGCTGCATTGGCAACAATTGAGAATGCCCAAGAGCTCAACGGTTTTAAAGAAGGCGATCAAATTGTTGTAACTAAAGAAGACGGCTCAAAAGTCATCCGTACTGCCCAGAAAGCAGATGTTGAAGCTGACGGCTTTGGCGGATTGGGTTTGAAAGAAGTTGTAGCTGCACACGATGAAGCGTTGGGTGACTTGACTGAAACCGTCAACGACAACAGCGAAGCATTGGTCAAAACCGCACAAGTCGTTAACGACATTAGCGCGGATGTAAAAGCCAACACGGCAGCAATCGAAACTAAAGCCGATAAAGCGGCTGTGGAAACTTCTAAAAATGCAGCTCTTGAGGCTGAAAAATCAGCTAAAGCTGCCGCAGGTTCTGCTCAAGCTGCACAAAAGGCTGCTGATGCAAATGCAGCACAAGTTGAAACTAACAAAGCCGATATTGTTACACTGAAAACAGCAAGCAGCCAACACGCTACCGATATTGCTACCCTGCAAACAGCAAGCAATCAACACGCTGCCGGTATTGCTAAAAACTCAGCGCGTATCGACAGCTTGGACAAAAACGTAGCTAATCTGCGCAAAGAGACCCGCCAAGGTCTTGCTGCACAAGCAGCCCTCAGCGGTCTGTTCCAACCTTACAGCGTTGGTAAGTTCAACGTTACCGCTGCTTTGGGTGGTTTCAAATCTGACACCGCAGTTGCAGTGGGTGCAGGCTACCGCTTCAATGAAAACTTTGCAGCTAAAGCCGGTCTTGCAGTGGGTACCTCTTCAGGCGGCTCTGCATCTTACAACGTAGGCGTGAACTACGAATGGTAATACCGGTTTAGTGTTAAATAGGTATAAAGCCCGCAGCTATTGCTGCGGGTTTTTTGTTTTGTCTGGCGGATTTGCTCAAGCGTATATGAATTTCAAATAAAAGGCTTAGTTCCCGATGCCTATACATAAAGAGAGGTCGTCTGAAAACCCAATTTCAGTTTTCAGACGACCTCTCTTAGTTTTCCTGCTGATTACATTCCAGGGAACATTCCTTTCATACCCTTCATGCCTTTTGCCATACGCATCAGTTTGCCCAGTCCTTTTCCGCTGAACATTTTCATGACTTGTTGTGATTGTTCGAACTGTTTGAGCATTTTGTTAACTTCCTCTACGCTGGTACCGGCGCCTGCGGCAATGCGGCGTTTGCGGCTGGCTTTGAGCAGGGCTGGGTTGGCGCGTTCTTTGGGTGTCATGGAGTTGATGATGGCTTCGACTTTACCCATGGCTTTTTCTGCCGTGCCTTCGGGAATTTGTTTGGAAATCTGACCCAGTTCGCCCGGCATTTTTGACATCAGGCTTTCCAGTCCGCCCATATTGCGCATTTGCTGGATTTGTTCTTTAAAGTCATTGAGGTCGAAGCCTTTGCCTTTTTGCAGCTTTTTCGCCATTTTGGCGGCGGCTTCTTCGTCTATGCCTTTTTGGACATCTTCAATCAGGCTCAACACGTCGCCCATACCGAGGATACGGCTGGCGATGCGGTCTGGGTAGAAGGGTTCGAGTCCTGTGATTTTTTCACCGATACCGATAAATTTGATGGGTTTTCCGGTAACGTGGCGCACAGACAATGCCGCACCGCCGCGTGAATCGCCGTCCATTTTGGTCAGGATGACGCCGGTTAGCGGCAAGGCTTCGTTAAATGCTTGTGCGGTGTTTACAGCGTCTTGACCCAACATGGCATCAACGACGAATAAGGTTTCTACAGGATTGACGGCTGCGTGCAGCGCTTTGATTTCATTCATCATCTCTTCGTCAATCGCCAAGCGTCCGGCGGTATCGACCATCAAGACGTCGTAAAAGTGTTTTTTTGCATAATCAATCGCAGCAGTGGCAATTTCGACAGGTTTCTGATTGGAATCGGAAGGGAAGAAGTCAATGCCGACTTGCTCGGCCAAAAGGCGCAACTGTTCAATCGCGGCGGGGCGGTACACGTCGGCTGAAACGACCAAGACTTTTTTCTTCTGTTCGTTTTTCAGTAGGCGGGCGAGTTTGCCGACGGTGGTGGTTTTACCCGCACCTTGCAGACCTGCCATTAAAACAACAGCAGGCGGTACGGCCGCCAAGTCCAAAGAGGAATTTTCCTTACCCATCAATTCGATCAGGGCTTGGTTGACGACACCGATAAAGGCTTGGTCGGGCGTCAGGCTGCCGACAACTTCCTGTCCGAGGGCTTTTTCTTTGACGTTGTTGACAAATTCTTTTACAACGGGCAGGGCTACGTCCGCTTCGAGCAGGGCAAGGCGGACTTCCCGCAGCGCCTCTTTGATGTTGTCTTCTGTCAGTTTTGCTTGACCGCGGATATTTTTGAAAACTTTACTAAAGCGGTTGGTTAAGTTGTCTAACATGCTTGTCCTTGGTAATGATAATAGCTGCCCTGTTCGGGGCATTCTTTGCTAAAATAAAATTGAGATTATTTTACACTATCGCGTGCGGTTATGTATGCGTGCCAAGAAAGTTTGTTATGCCGACTATCCTGATTTGCCTGATACTGGTGTATGCCGGATTGGGTATATTCGTTTGGTTCAATCACAAGACCCGAGAGATTAAAGATTATCCTCTAAAAGCCGAGTTGGCTGTTTTGGGTGCTGCGCTGACCATGCACGGTGCTGTATTGCTTATGCCTGTCATTCAAGACAAGATTTTGATTATGGGCTTTGGGTATTCCATCAGTTTGATCGTATGGTTGATGCTGCTGGTGTATTTCGTTGGTAGTTTTTTCTATCGTCTGCGCGGATTGCAGCTGCTTTTATATCCGTGTGCAGCGTTTACCTTATTATTGGGCGCGCTGTTTCCAGGAAAATATGTCGGTTACCAAATCAATGATTTGCCGTTTATGTCGCACATTGGTACATCGCTGCTGGCATACGGTTTATTCGGCATTGTGACCTTGTTTGCCGTTTTGATTTTGCTGCTCAACCGTAACCTGCATAGGCGACGTGTTTCCAGTTTGTCCGGTTTTCTGCCGTCTTTACTGAGTTTGGAAAAGCTCATGTTCCAGGGGATGTGGGTAGGTTTTATCTTATTAACCTATTCGGTTGTCAGCGGGACATTTTTTGCAGAAGCTGTATTCGGTAAACCCGTTACATTTACCCATAAAACCGTATTCGGCATTCTCTCATGGATAATTTACGGTGCGTTACTGCTTAAGCACAGTATGACGGCATGGCGGGGTAAAAAAGCAGCCGTTTGGACAATCATCGGGTTTGTCAGCCTAATGTTCGCTTATGTAGGAAGCAAGTTTGTATTGGAAATCTTGCTGCAGCGTTAAGGTGAGAGTTATTCGGGTAATAGTGTATTTGGATTAATAAAGGTCGTCTGAAAGGGATTTCAGACGACCTTTGCTGTTGATTGAGTTTGGTTTGAGAATATTTTGAAATAAAAGTCTTTGTATTTCAGGTTGTTGTTTAGTTTTGTGGGATTTTTTGTTGTTTGGGAGTTGACGGTTTTTGAGGAGGGGGGTATAGTTCGGTTCTTCGCTGCTTCGGCGGTGATTGAACGAACAGGTAAGTATATCACAGTTGGTCTGATTTTTCGAGGTTTTAAGAAAAGTTTTGATTGACAATGAGATGAAATGCTTTATAATTCGTTTTCGCTCTTTAACAAAACAGATTACCGATAAGTGTGAGTGCGACAGCCTCACACTGTTTGAAAGACAGACAAGATGATGTTTTAGACATTGTCCTGTTGGTTTCTTTGAAGCAGACCAGAAGTTAAAAAGTTAGAGATTGAACATAAGAGTTTGATCCTGGCTCAGATTGAACGCTGGCGGCATGCTTTACACATGCAAGTCGGACGGCAGCACAGAGAAGCTTGCTTCTTGGGTGGCGAGTGGCGAACGGGTGAGTAACATATCGGAACGTACCGAGCAGTGGGGGATAACTAATCGAAAGATTAGCTAATACCGCATATCTTCTGAGGAAGAAAGCAGGGGACCATTTGGCCTTGCGCTGTTTGAGCGGCCGATATCTGATTAGCTAGTTGGTGGGGTAAAGGCCTACCAAGGCGACGATCAGTAGCGGGTCTGAGAGGATGATCCGCCACACTGGGACTGAGACACGGCCCAGACTCCTACGGGAGGCAGCAGTGGGGAATTTTGGACAATGGGCGCAAGCCTGATCCAGCCATGCCGCGTGTCTGAAGAAGGCCTTCGGGTTGTAAAGGACTTTTGTCAGGGAAGAAAAGGGCGGGGTTAATACCCCTGTCTGATGACGGTACCTGAAGAATAAGCACCGGCTAACTACGTGCCAGCAGCCGCGGTAATACGTAGGGTGCGAGCGTTAATCGGAATTACTGGGCGTAAAGCGGGCGCAGACGGTTACTTAAGCAGGATGTGAAATCCCCGGGCTCAACTTGGGAACTGCGTTCTGAACTGGGTGACTAGAGTGTGTCAGAGGGAGGTAGAATTCCACGTGTAGCAGTGAAATGCGTAGAGATGTGGAGGAATACCGATGGCGAAGGCAGCCTCCTGGGATAACACTGACGTTCATGCCCGAAAGCGTGGGTAGCAAACAGGATTAGATACCCTGGTAGTCCACGCCCTAAACGATGTCGATTAGCTGTTGGGCAGCATGACTGCTTAGTAGCGAAGCTAACGCGTGAAATCGACCGCCTGGGGAGTACGGTCGCAAGATTAAAACTCAAAGGAATTGACGGGGACCCGCACAAGCGGTGGATGATGTGGATTAATTCGATGCAACGCGAAGAACCTTACCTGGTCTTGACATGTACGGAACCCTCCAGAGACGGAGGGGTGCCTTCGGGAGCCGTAACACAGGTGCTGCATGGCTGTCGTCAGCTCGTGTCGTGAGATGTTGGGTTAAGTCCCGCAACGAGCGCAACCCTTGTCATTAGTTGCCATCATTAAGTTGGGCACTCTAATGAGACTGCCGGTGACAAGCCGGAGGAAGGTGGGGATGACGTCAAGTCCTCATGGCCCTTATGACCAGGGCTTCACACGTCATACAATGGTCGGTACAGAGGGTAGCCAAGCCGCGAGGTGGAGCCAATCTCACAAAACCGATCGTAGTCCGGATTGCACTCTGCAACTCGAGTGCATGAAGTCGGAATCGCTAGTAATCGCAGGTCAGCATACTGCGGTGAATACGTTCCCGGGTCTTGTACACACCGCCCGTCACACCATGGGAGTGGGGGATACCAGAAGTAGGTAGGGTAACCGCAAGGAGCCCGCTTACCACGGTATGCTTCATGACTGGGGTGAAGTCGTAACAAGGTAGCCGTAGGGGAACCTGCGGCTGGATCACCTCCTTTCTAGAGAAAGAAGAGGTTGTTGCATTCACACTTATCGGTAAACTGTAGAAGATGCGGAAAAATGCTTGAGTGAAGACAAGGTTCGCTTAAGAAGAGAATCCGGGTTTGTAGCTCAGCTGGTTAGAGCACACGCTTGATAAGCGTGGGGTCGGAGGTTCAAGTCCTCCCAGACCCACCAAGAACGGGGGGCATAGCTCAGTTGGTAGAGCACCTGCTTTGCAAGCAGGGGGTCATCGGTTCGATCCCGTTTGCCTCCACCAATACTTTCCAAATCAAAGCGAGTTAAAAAGGCAGTGTAACTGCTTTCTTTTTTTCCAAAGAGAAGTCTGCTGACGAATCAGTTTGACGGAAAAAGAAAGGCTGCTATAATAATCAGCTCATTTTGATTTGCGAAGTAAATAGCAATATTGAACGCATCGATCTTTAACAAATTGGAAAGCCGAAATCAACAAACAAAGACAATGTGTCTGTTTTTGATGATTGACCGATTGCAAACGGTCAGTTGTCTCCTGGATAGGAAAAGAAAAACAGGTGCAGTATTTGGGTGATGATTGTATCGACTTAATCCCGAAAGACAAAAGGCGGGATTAAGACACAACAAGCAGTAAGCTTTATCAGAGTAGGAAATTCAAGTTTGATGTTCTAGTCAACGGAATGTCAGGCAAAGTCAGAGAAGTTCTTGAAATGATAGAGTCAAGTGAATAAGTGCATCAGGTGGATGCCTTGGCGATGATAGGCGACGAAGGACGTGTAAGCCTGCGAAAAGCGTGGGGGAGCTGGCAATAAAGCTATGATCCCGCGATGTCCGAATGGGGAAACCCACTGCATTCTGTGCAGTATCCTAAGTTGAATACATAGACTTAGAGAAGCGAACCCGGAGAACTGAACCATCTAAGTACCCGGAGGAAAAGAAATCAACCGAGATTCCGCAAGTAGTGGCGAGCGAACGCGGAGGAGCCTGTACGTGATAACTGTCGAGATAGAAGAACAAGCTGGGAAGCTTGACCATAGTGGGTGATAGTCCCGTATTCGAAATCTCAACGGTGGTACTAAGCGTACGAAAAGTAGGGCGGGACACGTGAAATCCTGTCTGAATATGGGGGGACCATCCTCCAAGGCTAAATACTCATCATCGACCGATAGTGAACCAGTACCGTGAGGGAAAGGCGAAAAGAACCCCGGGAGGGGAGTGAAATAGAACCTGAAACCTGATGCATACAAACAGTGGAAGCACCCTTGTGGTGTGACTGCGTACCTTTTGTATAATGGGTCAACGACTTACATTCAGTAGCGAGCTTAACCGAGTAGGGGAGGCGTAGGGAAACCGAGTCTTAATAGGGCGAACAGTTGCTGGGTGTAGACCCGAAACCGAGTGATCTATCCATGGCCAGGTTGAAGGTGCCGTAACAGGTACTGGAGGACCGAACCCACGCATGTTGCAAAATGCGGGGATGAGCTGTGGATAGGGGTGAAAGGCTAAACAAACTCGGAGATAGCTGGTTCTCCCCGAAAACTATTTAGGTAGTGCCTCGAGCAAGACACTGATGGGGGTAAAGCACTGTTATGGCTAGGGGGTTATTGCAACTTACCAACCCATGGCAAACTAAGAATACCATCAAGTGGTTCCTCGGGAGACAGACAGCGGGTGCTAACGTCCGTTGTCAAGAGGGAAACAACCCAGACCGCCAGCTAAGGTCCCAAATGATAGATTAAGTGGTAAACGAAGTGGGAAGGCCCAGACAGCCAGGATGTTGGCTTAGAAGCAGCCATCATTTAAAGAAAGCGTAATAGCTCACTGGTCGAGTCGTCCTGCGCGGAAGATGTAACGGGGCTCAAATCTATAACCGAAGCTGCGGATGCTAGTTTACTAGCATGGTAGGGGAGCGTTCTGTAGGCCGATGAAGGTGCATTGTAAAGTGTGCTGGAGGTATCAGAAGTGCGAATGTTGACATGAGTAGCGATAAAGCGGGTGAAAAGCCCGCTCGCCGAAAGCCCAAGGTTTCCTACGCAACGTTCATCGGCGTAGGGTGAGTCGGCCCCTAAGGCGAGGCAGAAATGCGTAGTCGATGGGAAACAGGTTAATATTCCTGTACTTGATTCAAATGCGATGTGGGGACGGAGAAGGTTAGGTTAGCAAGCTGTTGGAATAGCTTGTTTAAGCCGGTAGGTGGAAGACTTAGGCAAATCCGGGTCTTCTTAACACCGAGAAGTGACGACGAGTGTCTACGGACATGAAGTAACCGATACCACGCTTCCAGGAAAAGCCACTAAGCTTCAGTTTGAATCGAACCGTACCGCAAACCGACACAGGTGGGCAGGATGAGAATTCTAAGGCGCTTGAGAGAACTCGGGAGAAGGAACTCGGCAAATTGATACCGTAACTTCGGGAGAAGGTATGCCCTCTAAGGTTAAGGACTTGCTCCGTAAGCCTCGGAGGGTCGCAGAGAATAGGTGGCTGCGACTGTTTATTAAAAACACAGCACTCTGCTAACACGAAAGTGGACGTATAGGGTGTGACGCCTGCCCGGTGCTGGAAGGTTAATTGAAGATGTGAGAGCATCGGATCGAAGCCCCAGTAAACGGCGGCCGTAACTATAACGGTCCTAAGGTAGCGAAATTCCTTGTCGGGTAAGTTCCGACCCGCACGAATGGCGTAACGATGGCCACACTGTCTCCTCCCGAGACTCAGCGAAGTTGAAGTGGTTGTGAAGATGCAATCTACCCGCTGCTAGACGGAAAGACCCCGTGAACCTTTACTGTAGCTTTGCATTGGACTTTGAAGTCACTTGTGTAGGATAGGTGGGAGGCTTTGAAGCAGAGACGCCAGTCTCTGTGGAGCCGTCCTTGAAATACCACCCTGGTGTCTTTGAGGTTCTAACCCAGACCCGTAATCCGGGTCGGAGACCGTGCATGGTAGGCAGTTTGACTGGGGCGGTCTCCTCCCAAAGAGTAACGGAGGAGTTCGAAGGTTACCTAGGTCCGGTCGGAAATCGGACTGATAGTGCAATGGCAAAAGGTAGCTTAACTGCGAGACCGACAAGTCGAGCAGGTGCGAAAGCAGGACATAGTGATCCGGTGGTTCTGTATGGAAGGGCCATCGCTCAACGGATAAAAGGTACTCCGGGGATAACAGGCTGATTCCGCCCAAGAGTTCATATCGACGGCGGAGTTTGGCACCTCGATGTCGGCTCATCACATCCTGGGGCTGTAGTCGGTCCCAAGGGTATGGCTGTTCGCCATTTAAAGTGGTACGTGAGCTGGGTTTAAAACGTCGTGAGACAGTTTGGTCCCTATCTGCAGTGGGCGTTGGAAGTTTGACGGGGGCTGCTCCTAGTACGAGAGGACCGGAGTGGACGAACCTCTGGTGTACCGGTTGTAACGCCAGTTGCATAGCCGGGTAGCTAAGTTCGGAAGAGATAAGCGCTGAAAGCATCTAAGCGCGAAACTCGCCTGAAGATGAGACTTCCCTTGCGGTTTAACCGCACTAAAGAGTCGTTCGAGACCAGGACGTTGATAGGTGGGGTGTGGAAGCGCGGTAACGCGTGAAGCTAACCCATACTAATTGCTCGTGAGGCTTGACTCTATCATTTGAAGAACTTCAAATAAAAAGCTTACTGACTGATTCAGTCATCACCAAATATATTGATTAAGGCTTTGCCGATTTGTACAGTTTAAGTTTGGCGGCCATAGCGAGTTGGTCCCACGCCTTCCCATCCCGAACAGGACCGTGAAACGACTCAGCGCCGATGATAGTGTGGTTCTTCCATGCGAAAGTAGGTCACTGCCAAACACCTATTCTAAGCCCCTGACAGATGTCGGGGGCTTTTACTTTTACCCCATATTTTATTCATACCTTTACTTGAAACTCGTCATTGCCGTTCCTTGCCTTCTTGCTATGGCTGACTGCTCACGAGTGGAGATAGGCGGGTGCGACGATAGCGCAGCAGGTAAATGTGACGGATAGGGAGGGTGCGGGTAGAATAGGGATGTTGCAGAATCAATACATAAAGAGATAGTAAACCAAGAAATCTTCAGGTATCGTTTGAACGGAAACGGTAAGACGGATATGATAGCCAACTATTTTACGGTGCCGCACACACAGGCATCATCCGCATTCACAAACTATGGAGTATCTTCTTATGAAAAAATTCCTCTTTGCCGCCCTCTCCCTGCTGACCGCTTCGCTGTCGCTGGCCGCCGTCAACATCAATACCGCTTCCCCGTCCGAGTTGGAAGCCCTGCCCGGTATCGGCCCTGCCAAAGCCAAAGCCATCGTGGACTACCGTCAACAACATGGTGCCTTCAAATCGGTCGAGGAGTTGAAAAACGTCAAAGGTATCGGTGAGGGTATCTTCTCCAAACTGAAGGCGGAGGCAACCGTCACCCCCGCACCTGCCAACCCAAAAGCTAAAAACGCCGTCCCATCACCTAAAAAATAGCCTTATTTGCGTATTCATGGAATTGAAGGTGAATACGATGGCCAAACTAAAAAACGTCCAATCCCGGAAGGGAGTGGGCGTTTTTGTTTGTTGAACCGATCTTGTTACCGTGGCAAAGGGCAGGGAAAGAAAATGTAACGTTTCGGCGATTCCTACAATATTGTTACTTACCCCTTTCAGCCTTCTTTAAGTGCGCTGTAGATGGTGATACGGCTGACTTGGTAGCGGCGTACCGGGGAGGTAACGCTTTCCCTTGTGTGTAGGCCTGCTAAATGTCTTGGTGGTATAGAGTGAGGCGGGTGTTTTTGTGCGTTCATGTTTCAGTATTCGGCGGATTCGCATTTGAAATGCAACTTTCCATAACAGAAAAAGGCCAGTATGCGGTAGCATACGGCCTTTCCTGCAAGAAAGATTGCCATGAGCTACACACAACTGGAGACCTTTGCAAAAAAGCCCTCCTCCCGACAACCGAAATCCCAACACAGTTTTTCGGCTGTTTCCGCCCCAATCACTCCTTAATTCTACCCAAACGCCCCCTTAATCCTCCCCGGATACCCGATAATCAGGCATCCGGGCCGCCTTTTAGGCGGCAACAGGCACACTTAGCCTGTTAGCTGCTTTCAACAGGTTCAAACACATCGCCTTCAGATGGCTTTGCGCACTCACTTTGAGCAGACCAAAATAGGCTGCCCGGGCGTAGCGGAATTTACGGTGCAGCGTACCGAAGCTTTGTTCGACCACATAACGGGTCTTCGACAAATATCGGTTGCGTTTGGTTTGCGCTTCCGTCACGGGCATCTTTGTCCTTACTCGGTGTGGTTTGTCCGCTGACTTGTCCTTCTTCATCGACTTCTATGGCCTGACGCTGTTTGCTGCCGGCGGTCTGAATAATGGTGGCGTCAACGACGGCGGCGGATGCCTTCTCTACTTTTAGGTTTTTTTCGGCCAGTTGTCGGTTAATCAGTTCCAGCAATTCGGACAGGGTGTCGTCTTGCGCCAGCCGGTTGCGGTAGCGGCATAAGGTGCTGTAATCGGGGATGCTCAGTTCGTCAAAACGGCAAAACAGGTTGAAATCGATGCGGGTGATGAGGCTGTGTTCGAGTTCGGGATCGGAGAGGCTGTGCCATTGTCCGAGCAGGACGGCTTTGAACATGGACAGCAGGGGATAGGCGGGACGGCCGCGGTGGTCTCTAAGGTAACGGGTTCTTTGACGATTCAGGTATTGTTCGATAGGCTGCCAATCAATCACCTGATCCAACTTCAATAGCGGGAAGCGGTCGATGTGTTTGGCGATCATGGCTTGTGCGGTTTGCTGGAAGAAGGTGCTCATGGAAAATCCCCTAAATGTCTTGGTGGGAATTTAGGGGATTTTGCAAAGGTCTCAGGCCGTCCGAATCCAGTCCGGAGTCGGACGGCCTTTGTGTCGGGCTGCAATACTGCCTTAGTGTGCGCTGTGAGAAGGCTAGTTATTGGAAACGACTGCCTTGCTGGCGCACTATGCCGACTACGTCTCCACCAAATAGCGCGTTGACATCCGTTTCGTCAAATACGTATTTAGTGTGGCAAAAGTCGCAATCGATTTGGATACTGCCTTGCTCTGCAACAATACCGCCAACTTCTTCTCCGCCTAACATAAGCAGCATATCGCTGACTTTGCCGTGTGAGCAGGTGCAGGCAAATTCGATAATTTCGGGATCGAAAACACGCGGCGGGGTTTCATGATAGAGACGATAAAGAACGTGTTGTGCGTCTAGGGCAGTTAGCTCTTTCGGTGTCAGCGTTTGGGTCAGTGTGCTGATGAGTTCCCATGATTCGGTGTCTAGTTCTTCTTCGGGCAGACGTTGTACCAGCAATCCTCCGCTGACATGATCTGAAGCGGCGAGAACGATGTGGGTATCGAGTTGCTCGGAACGTTTGATATAGTTCATGAGCATTTGGGCGATATTGTCGCCTTCAAGCGGGACAACGCCTTGCCAAGGTTCAGCATCTTTGGGTTGATGTGTGAGTACGAAAACGCTGTTGCTGCCCAAAAGGTCGGTCAGGCTTTCGTCATCATGGATGTCGGCGGCTTCATCCCAGCGGGCGGTAGCGCGAACGGTGTTGTCTGATGTGGCTTCGACCACAAGCATTTTCAGACGACCTTGTCCTTGTACTTGGACAATGAGCGTGCCTTCGTTTTTAAGGTTGCTGGAGAGAAGCGCACCTGCAGCGAGGAGTTCGCCTAATGCCCGGCGGATGGCGGCAGGGTAGTGTTTTTGTCCGGCGATGTGTTCCCACACGTTTTCAAGGCGGACGTGCAGACCGCGCACAGGCATATCGTCAAAGATGAAACGCGTGCGGATATCGGCATGGTTGATGTCGGTTTGCGGCATAAATTCCTCTGTTTTTCTGAATGATGGGTTGACGGCTATATGGTTGCGCTTGCAGAGAAATCAAGGGACTTTATAATCTGTCTTGCGTTCTTAACCTTTTGCTTTTAATCGCCATGTTCTACCTCTACCAATCCAACCGCCTCGAATCGCTAGCCGCCCTGTTTGCCGGAATCCAAAGGGTCAGGCCGCTTGAGTCTGCTTTGGCGGCGGAACAGATTGTGGTGCAGAGTCAGGGGATGCGGCGTTATTTGAGCGTGTATCTGGCGCGCGAACTGGGGGTGGCGGCGAATTTGCAATTCAGCCTGCCGGCGGGTTTGACGTGGCAGTTGATGCAGAAGCTGATTCCCGATATTCCCGCGCTCAGTCCGTTTTCGCCGGAGGTAATGCGCTGGCGGCTGTTGGATTTGTTCCGCAGCGAGCGTTTTCAGACGACCTCTGAATTTGAAAACGTCCGCTCCATTTTGCAAAGCTATTTGGGCAGCGGCGAATCGGCGGATTATCAGTTGGCGGGGCAGTTGGCGGATATTTTCGACCAGTATCTGGTGTACCGTCCGCAGTGGATTGATGCCTGGCAGGAAGGCAAACTTCTGGGACTGGGCGAGGACGAGGTCTGGCAGGCGCAGCTTTGGCGGTATTTGGACGACGGCAACCAATCCGCGCCGCACCGTGTGGCGTTGTGGGAAAAGCTGCTGTCGTCTTTGGATAAGGCGCACCTGCCCGAGCGTTTTTTCGTGTTCGGCATTTCGACGATGGCGCCGATGTATTTGCAGCTTTTGCAGAAAATTTCGGAACATTGCGATGTGTTTGTGTTCGCGCTCAATCCGAGCGGCCAGTATTGGGGCAATGTGATTGAGGCGGCGCAGCTTTTGAAGGGCGGCGACGAGGCGGATTTGTCGCAGACGGGGCATCCGCTGTTGGCATCGCTGGGCAAGCAGGGGCGTGATTTTTTTGATTTTCTGACAGAAATCGGCTTGGAGGAGCAGCCTGTGTTTGAAGAAGTTTCAGACGACACGCTGCTGCACTGCCTGCAAAACGACATTCAAAACCTGCGGATGCCGTCTGAACACAGCCGCGCGGATTTGCTGGGCGACGGATCCATACGTATCGTTTCGGCACACAGCCCCTTGCGAGAATTGCAAATTTTGAAAGACAAGCTGTTGCGGATTCTACACGAACATCCCGACTGGCAGCCGCACGATATTGCCGTTTTGACGCCGAACATCGAGCCGTACAGCCCGTTTATTGAAGCGGTATTCGGGCAGGCGCAGGGTGGGGCGCAGGCTTTGCCGTATTCGGTGTCGGACGTGAAACTCAGCCGCCGCCAGTCGCTGCTTTACGCGCTGGAGCAGACGCTGGATTTGCTGGAAAGCCGGTTTGAAGTCGATAAAGTGCTGCCGCTGTTGGAAAGCGGTTTGGTGCTGCGCCGTTTTGGGCTGACGGCGGACGATTTGCCGCTGCTGCACGACACCGTTGCCGAATTGAACGTGCATTGGGGGTTGGACGGAACAATGCGCGGCGCGGCGGACAATCTGTTCACCTGGCAGCAGGCGTTGGAACGCATCGTATTGGGTTGGATGTTGCCCGACGACGGCAGCCCGCTCTGGCAAAACGTCAGCGCGTGGCACGGCGATGTCAACCGCCTCGATGTGTTCGGCCGCTTTGCAGCTTTCATCCGCACACTGTCGCGTCTTGCCGCCGAGTGGCGCAAACCCGCATCGGCGGAAGAATGGACGGAACGCTGCCGCGATTTGGTGCAGTCATTATTCCTGCCCGACGCCGACGACCAATACGCCTTGCAGCAGTTCGAGCAGGCGTTGGCAAAATGGCAGGAAGAAACCGCGTTGGCAGGCTTTAGCGGCACTTTGCCGCAACATACGGTCATCCGCCACATCCGCCGCTTCTTAGGCAGCGAAAGCCAAGCCGGATTTTTGCGCGGCGGCATCACCTTTTGCAGCATGGTGCCGATGAGGAGCCTGCCGTTTAAAGTTATCTGCCTGTTGGGGCTGAACGACGGCGATTTCCCGCGTAACACTAAAGCCGCCGTGTTCGACCTGATTGCCAAACACCCGCAAAAAGGCGACCGCGCCCGCCGCGACGACGACCGCTACCTCTTCCTCGAAGCCATCATCAGCGCGCGCGACATCCTTTATCTCTCCTACGTCGGCCGCAGCATTCGCAACGACGACGAACTCGCCCCGTCCGCCCTCGTCAGCGAACTCATCGACACCATCGCCGCCATGACCGGACGGCGCAGCAAAGGGCTGGCGGAACACTGGGTCGAACAACATCCTCTGCAACCGTTCTCCCACCGCTATTTCATCGCAGACAACATTTCAGACGACCTCTTCAGCACGCGGCAGGACTACGCCGAAGCCCTCAACCGCCCGCGCGAACAGGCGCGTCCGTTTTTCAGCGAAGCCCTCGAAGAAAACACCCCCGTCCCGACCGTCTGGCAGGACGACTTCATCCGCTTCTGGAAAAATCCCGTCAAAGCATGGCTGCAACAAACCTTGGGCTGGCGTGAACCCTACCGCGACGAAGCATGGGAATCCGCCGAACCCTTCGAGCCGCAACGCGCCGACAAAATCGCCGCCGCCTATCTCGACGCCCGCCGCCACAACCAAGACTTTCAAGAAACCGCCGTCCGCCTCGACGCCGAAAGCCTGTTGCCCGCCGGTGAATTGGGTAAATTGTGGCAGCAGAATTTCCAAGCCGCAGCCAAACGCATAGACGGCGCATTGCTGCAAAGCCCCAAACTGCCGCCTTTCGCTTACGAAGTTCCGTTCGACGGGCAAACCCTGCAAGGCAGCCTCGGCAACCTTTACCAATGCGGCCAAGTGTTCTACCTCGATCGCAAACCCAACGCCCCGCAACGCATCGCCCTCCTGCTCGAACATTTAATCTTTTGCGCAGTAGGGTCGTCTGAAACCGAAACCCGCCAAACCCATATCGTTCAGCCTGAAGAAACAACGCTTTATCCCGAAATCCCCAGCAGCCAAGCGCAAGAAATGCTGCAAAAATGGCTGGCGTTTTTCAACCTCGGACAAACTCGCCCGCTGCCTTTCTTCGCCAAAACCAGCCTCGCCGCCGCCGAAGCCTACGGCAAAAAACAGAGCTGGGAAGATACCCTGAACAAAGCCAGGGAAAGCTATCACGGCAACAAAGTCAGCAAAGGGCAAAAAGACTATACCGAAGTCGCCTTAGTGTTCGGCAACGAAGACACCGAACCGGTAGAAGGAGCGTTGTTCCAAAGATTGGTGGAAGAGCTGCTGATACCGCTGCTGGACGCGGTAAAGGAAGAATCGTCGGATGCGGCATAGAAGCCGGAAATCGGAAGAGGCCGTACCACAGGCAGGCTGCGCACTCTGAAAATGCAAAAGGAGCAAATGATGTTGAAGCATTTTATCGCGATCGCTGTCGCCGTTTTATTGAGTCAAACGGCGTACAGCCAAGCCAAACCGAGATCAGCCATGTACACCGACTACACCGCCATTGTTGAAGATAAATGCGCCATCGCGGCAGACGGCGGCAGCATGATGCTGACCGTGCGCAACGCGGCAGGCAAGGAAACGGTTTTCTTTATCAACCGCGGTTTCGATGTCAAAAATACGCCTAAGTACAACCAAGTCAGTGATGACAAAGGGCATAAGCTGAGCGACAACGAGAAACAGCAGTTGTTTGCACATCTGAAGACTTTAAAAACAAGGTGCAGCAGCGAGGGCTGTGCCGAGTTTGTGGATTCGTTTGTCAGGTAAACCGCATATCGTTTCGGCTGGCGTTGCTGGTTTTCAGACGACCTTGGGCTTCAAGAACTTATGTGATAAACGAAATCCGGTTTCAGGAACGCGGGTCGATATGGCGCGCCATTTCCAATGCGGTGGCAACGGCGGTCATGAGGCTGCCTGAGTCTGCTTTGCCCGTTCCGGCAAGGTCGAGGGCGGTGCCGTGATCGACCGAGGTGCGGATAAAGGGCAGCCCGAGCGTGACGTTGACGCCTTGCCCGAAGCCCGCGTATTTGAGCGTGGGCAGCCCTTGGTCGTGATACATCGCCAAAACGGCATCGGCGTCTTTGAGTAAAAAGGGCTGGAACACCGTATCGGCGGGATAGGGGCCGCGTGCGTCTATGCCTTCGCTTTGCAGCTGCTTGAGCGCGGGGATGATGATGTCGATTTCTTCATGGCCGAGATGGCCGTTTTCGCCTGCGTGCGGATTCAGTCCGGTCACTAGGATGCGGGGGCGGGCGATGCCGAATTTGTCGCGCAGGTCGGCATGAAGGATGCGGGTCACGGATTCGACCAGCGGGCGGGTAATGGCGGCGGCGATATCTTTGAGCGGAAGGTGGGTAGTGACGAGCGCCACCCGCAATCCGCCGCCCGCGAGCATCATGACGACTTGTTCGGTTTGGCTTTTTTCGGCGAGGTATTCGGTGTGGCCGCTGAAGAAATGGTCGCTGGCGTGTCCGTCGTTGATGACGCCTTTGTGCAGCGGTGCAGTAACCATGCCGTCGAAGAGGTCGTCTGAAATGCCTTGATAGGCAGCGTCCAGCAGTTTGAGGACGTAGGCGGCATTGGCGGGATTGAGTTTGCCCGCTTGGCAGGGCGCGGCTAAAGGAATGTGCAACACTTCCAATATGCCGCGTTCGGGTTTGCCGCCCTGCGGGTCGAAATCTTGCAGGGTGATGGTTTTGCCTAATTGTTCGGCACGGCTTTGCAGCAGATTTTTGTCGCCCAGCACGATGCAGCGGCACGGTAAATCGGCAAACGCCAAATCCAAGCAGATATCGGGGCCGATGCCGGCAGGTTCGCCCGAAGTCACGGCTAAAACAGGTAAAGTCATGCGGATTCCTTATGGAATGAATCTGTTGCAGAAAAATGAAAACAGCGTTGTACGGTATAGTTGAGGTCGTCTGAAAACTTTTCAGACGACCTTTAGCTTATGCCCGCATCAGGCTGCGGTAGGCATTTTGTTTCAAAACAAGCACCAGCCAGCCGAGTGCGAATGCGGTCGGGTAAAACCACAGCATCCGATTTCCGCCAAGCGGCAGGATAAGCGTCAGCATACATGCCAGTACGCCGAAACCCAAAGGCGTCCAAATATCATCCCGTTCGGTATAGTCGGCGCATCGCTGCGGCAGCGTCAGCATCCAAACCAGTGCGGAGGCGAATGAAGCGGCCGCCCTGACAGGGAAGGATGCGTTGGGCGAACAAGGTGCCAGCAGGAATTGCGCCTGTTTTTTTGACAGATGGGGATGGAACGACCGTAGATACAGATTGGCGTTGAACCACAACAATATCATCAAAGCCGTCAGGATAAGCAATACCGAGTTGCCCGCCGTTTGCTCCAAGTGTTTGTTTATCACATTGATTATCGGAAACATGGACATCAAGGACAGATTGACCGTCAGACCGCCGACAATACTCCGTTCGCTTTTGATGTAGGAGAAAAAGGTACACCATGAATATATCCATGCGAGTACGGTCAGCAGGAAGAACATTACCGAACCGGTCGGGGTCAGGCACACCGCGGTCATCACGACAGGCAATACGAAAGCGCGCACAATCGCCGCTTTTTTAAACACAAAAGTCACCTTGAAGAGTTTGTAGAGAGACGGCAGCCATGTGAAAAATATGCTTCGGCAGACATTGACCAAGAAACACAAGAGCGCCAGCGTGAGGGTGGAGACGAGGGCCAACGAATAATACGCCTCGATATAGGCGGATAAAGCGTCATCGGCTGCCGCTGTAAACATGGCGACGAATATCGCCACAATCGGCAGCACAATCCGCATCTGCCGCCATGATTGCGCTTTCTGTAAAACAGACGTCAGTTTCGTCTTGCGCCTCATCAGCGCCGTGCGTACGGATGGCGATATTTCTTCCTGTAAAGCCGTGTTCAGGAGAAACGCATTCACCGTTGCCCGCATATCGCGCCCTTGCTCGGTCAGACGGTTCAAGCTGTGCAAGAGCGGGAATTTGCCATTGGCGTTGTCAGATAAAACTTCCGCCGCATTGATGCAGTCATAAACCCACTCCAGCTCGTCCGTGTTCATACGGTGGAGGACTTCGCGGCTCTCGTGCCAGCGGAAATAAGACGCCCATTGCGCCCATACGATGATATTCGAAATATACCGATCGCGCAGAAAATCCAAAAATTCCCAAGCAATATATTCCGATTCGCCCAAAGGCAGCCGGTCCAATAAAGTGCGGATGTCGGGCCAGGAGCGTTCCAACGCTTCACTTTTCCCTTCATCGTGAATGCGTCCGATTTCCGCCAAAATATAGTCCGCATCTACGCCATCGTATCCATGGTATGAATAAGTCTCGGCAGTCGCGCCGCTATATCCGTAGGGGTCGTCTGAAACATCAGTTTCTTCAATACGGTCTGTTTCTGCGTCTTTCCATGTATCGTGCGGATAGGCTTGGATCGATTCATATTCTGCCACCTCCTCGTCAACATATTCAGTCTGTGCTTCATCAGGGTCGTCTGAAACATCCGCCTCATCGTTATCGGCATGATCCCAAGACCAATCGTCTGCGTCCTCTTCCTCATCGATGTAGGGAGCACGCGACAAAGCCTCATCAAATGCCTCGCGCAGCCGCTGATATCCCTCCGCGTCATCGTCCGGACGCGTCGATTTCAACAGCTTCGCATAAGCGCGCCTGATGGCCCGTTCGTCACCGGTAGGCGCAATGTGCAGAATTTCCCAGCAATCCATAGATTTCCTTGTTGTGGTATGAGCAGCGGCAAGTCATAAAGTATACAGCCTGGTTTGGTTCAAATTCAAAGGAAACGATACCGATATCGGCAGAACACAACGCCACTTGCCTTCAAAATATAGTGGATTAACTTTAAACCGGTACGGCGTTGCCTCGCCTTAGCTCAAAGAGAACAATTCTCTAAGGTGCTGAAGCACCAAGTGAATCGGTTCCGTACTATCTGTACTGTCTGCAGCTTCGTCGCCTTGTCCTGATTTAGTTAATCCACTATACCGTTAAAAAGGTCGTCTGAAACCCGATTCCGTTTCAGACGACCTTGTTATTCAAATCCCGTTATTCGTATTTTTCGCAACGGATGGCAGAGTCTTCGCAGAACATCGCCGAAGTTTCCGCATTGCAGGCGGTGCGGACGGCGCGGCGCGCTTCCCATTCGTTTTTCCCCGAAGCCTCAAACAACTTCTGGAACGGCTTGACGCTGCACGCATAAACCCGATTCGGGTTGTACTATTTTGACTTGGCAAGGCGTTTTTCCAATTTACTGATACGGGCTTCCAAAGCCGCTATCCGCTCATCCTCTCCGATGCCAGAACGCGCCTCCTGTACGGCAATCAAAGCCTCAATACGTGCCAGATCCGCAGCTAACCGCGCCAGTTCCGTTCCCATCTCAGCCTGTGCTGATTCCAACCGAGCCTGTTTGGCAGCCAAAGCCGAACTCTGAACATCCCGTTCGGTAACCGAAGCCGCATTGACAGCAGGCAAAACAGCGGCAAGCAACAGGGTAAAGAAAGATTTTTTCATGGTATATCTCTACGACAGTTAAAAAAACGGCATATTGTATAGTAAGTCCACTTTAAATCAGCCGGCATTACCCCGCCTTGTCTGGATTTAAAGAGAATTTACCGAAACGCAGACAGAAATGCGACAAAGATGCCTCTCCCCACCGAAGCTCCTTTTCAGACGACCTTATACCCATTTCAAGCAAAAAACGTTAAAATTCCGCCATTCACCTATCCGACAGCAGCAAAAACATGAGCGCACAAATCCTCGCCGTCGCCAACCAAAAAGGCGGCGTCGGCAAAACCACCACCACCGTCAACCTCGCGGCATCGCTCGCCTCCAAAGGCAAACGCGTCCTCGTCATCGACCTCGATCCGCAAGGCAACGCCACCACCGGCAGCGGCATAGACAAAGCCCGCCTCGAAGAAGGCGTGTACCAAGTCGTATTGGGCGATACCGACATCAAAACCGCCGTCGTCCGCAGCGGGGACGGCAGCTACGACGTACTCGGCGCCAACCGCGCGCTTGCCGGTGCCGAAATCGAGCTGGTGCAAGAAATCGCCCGCGAAATCCGCCTCAAAAACGCCCTGCAAACTGTCGAAAACGACTACGACTTCGTCCTCATCGACTGCCCCCCTTCACTGACACTGCTCACGCTCAACGGACTCGTCGCCGCCAACGGCGTCATCGTACCCATGTTGTGCGAATACTATGCCCTAGAAGGCATCTCCGACCTCATCGCCACCGTGCGCAAAATCCGTCAGGCAATCAACCCGCGCCTCGACATCACCGGCATCGTCCGCACCCTCTACGACAGCCGCAGCCGCCTCGTCGTCGAAGTCAGCGAACAGCTTTTCCAACATTTCGGCAACCTGATGTTCCAAACCGTCATCCCCCGCAACGTCCGCCTCGCCGAAGCCCCCAGCCACGGCATGCCCGCGCTCGCCTACGATGCCAACGCCAAAGGCACCAAAGCCTACCTCGCCTTGGCGGAAGAACTGTTGGAGCGGACTAAAGGTTGAGTTAGCCTGAAAGATAAAAAGGTCGTCTGAAAACTTGATTTTCAAGTTTTCAGACGACCTTTTTCCATTATTAAGCCCATATTCTGACGAAAAGAATTGTCAACAATAATATCATTCGGATTAAAAATATTTAATTAATAAACAAAAAGTAGCTTTATGTAATACCATGATGCGTATAAATATTTTGATGGTTTTAAAAATGACATATGTAAAAAATTCAAAAAACAAAAGGCTATTCTTTGACAATCTTTAACCCATCCCCTAATATCCAACAGTTTGATTCCGCACGGCGGATTTAAGAAAAACATTTTTGAGATTTTGAGAGGTAAAACGATTATGGAATGGGAATTTAACAGTTACTACACGTTGATTGCCGCCACATTGGTTTTGTTGATTGGTA
This sequence comes from Neisseria sicca, assembly GCF_014054945.1. Lineage (NCBI taxonomy): Bacteria > Pseudomonadati > Pseudomonadota > Betaproteobacteria > Neisseriales > Neisseriaceae > Neisseria > Neisseria sicca. The sequence continues at coordinate 2,491,601 of NZ_CP059566.1, forward strand.
AGGTTTTGGTAAACAAAGTCAAATTCCTGCGCGATTTCAACATTCCCGAGCCTGTGGCAGGCGGCTTGATTGCTGCGATTATCCTGTTTGCACTGCATCAAGCTTACGACGTGAGCTTCAAATTTGAAAAACCGCTGCAAGACGCATTCATGCTGATTTTCTTCACTTCTATCGGTTTGAGCGCGGATTTCTCCCGCTTGAAAGCAGGCGGTCTGCCGTTGGTGATTTTCACCGCCGTCGTAGGGGCGTTTATCATCGTGCAGAACTTTGTCGGCGTCGGCTTGGCGAAGATTTTGGATTTGAATCCGCTTATCGGCCTGATTACCGGCTCGATTACCCTGACCGGCGGACACGGTACCGCAGGCGCATGGGGTCCGGACTTTGAAAACAAATTCGGCTTGGTTGGTGCTACCGGATTGGGTATGGCTTCCGCCACGTTCGGTTTGGTATTCGGCGGCCTGATCGGCGGCCCGGTTGCGCGCCGTCTGATCAACAAAATGGGACGTAAACCCATCGATCAAAGTGGACAAAAGGCAAATTCAGACGAACATGCCGACGACGTGTTCGAACAAGCGAAGCGCACCCGCCTGATTACCGCCGAATCTGCCGTCGAAACGCTTGCTATGTTTGCAGCGTGTTTGGCATTTGCCGAAATTGTGGACGGCTTCGACAAAGAATATCTGTATGACTTGCCGAAATTCGTATGGTGTCTGTTTGCCGGTGTCGTCATCCGCAACATTCTGACTTCCGCGTTTAAAGTCAATATGTTCGACCGCGCTATCGACGTATTCGGCAATGCCTCCCTGTCGCTTTTCCTCGCAATGGCACTTTTGAACCTGAAATTGTGGGAGTTGACCGGTCTGGCGGGTCCTGTAACCATCATTCTCGCCGTACAAACCGTCGTGATGATTTTGTATGCGACATTCGTGACTTATGTCTTTATGGGACGCGATTACGATGCGGCGGTTTTGGCGGCAGGCCACTGCGGTTTCGGTTTGGGCGCCACGCCGACCGCCGTTGCCAATATGCAGTCCATCACTCAGACCTTCGGTCCTTCGCACAAAGCCTTCTTGATTGTGCCTATGGTCGGCGCGTTCTTCGTGGACTTGATTAACGCAGCAATCCTTTCCGGTTTCGTAAATGTCATTACCAAATAAGTAAGCATTTATAACGTTTCGTTGAAAAAGCACTTGCAACATTTACTTGTTGCAAGTGCTTTTGTTATGATGGTCGTCTGAACGACAAAACGATGCGGTTTCCGAGCCGTATCAAGGAGTATTATTTATGCACAAAAAACTGCTGGCTTTACCGCTTATCGCCCTGATGTTGGCGGCGTGCGGCAAAGAAGAACCCAAGCAGGCTTTGGAGTGTGGCAATCCCGCCGCCATTCAAAGTATCCGCAACCAAATCCAAGAAACCATCAAGCGCGAGGCGCGTTCCTTTGTCCGTGCCGACAGCCGCCAATTTGTCGATGCCGATAAAATCATTGCCGCCGGCTCCGAGTTGAATATCGTCTTGGACAATCCGCAAGAAATTACGGAAGACAACAAATCCTTGTGCAGCGCCGATTTGAAAATCCAAATCCCTGCCGAAGTATTGCGTACCGCCGATGCCAACAGTCCGCTGATTTACAGCAATACCGGCTTGACCGAAATGCTTCAGCAGAAAATCATGGGCAGCAACCTGAGCTTTGAGAACAATACGTTTTCAACCAGCGTCCGCTATACGCCCGATCCGAAAGTCGGTACGGTTTCTTTGGAAGACAATACCGTCAACATGACCGCGCAAACCCTGTCTTCCTTACTGTTGCCTTACGGTGTCAAAAGCATCGTGATGATAGACGGCAAGGCAGTCAGCAAAGAAGAGGCGATCAAAATCCTGCAAAGCAAAGCCGCTGAAGAGCCGCCTGTCGCCAAAGCAGAAGATATTTTGGAAAACAACGCGGCGAGCCAAGCTTCGGGCGTACCGCCTGCCGCGGGCCTTGAAACCGAAATCCTGCGCCCTGACGGCGAAGAGAAGCAGGAGCAGCCTTCGTTTTCTCAAAGCGACTTAGATAATGCCCGTTCGCAAAACCATCAGGCAGAGGCGGAAATCAAAGGCGTATGGGACGGCATGGAGCGTACTGTCCAACAGGAAATGCTGGCAGAACAACGCGCTTGGATTCAAACCAAAAACCAAAACTGCCAACAGGCGGCAGCAAGGGCGGACAGTCCGGCGCAAAACGAATACCTCAAGCTCCAATGCGATACCCGCATGACGCGCGAGCGTACCCAATATCTGCGCGGCTATTCGATCAACTGACGCTGCAAAGCCGACGGCAGGCGGGTGTTGATAAGCCTTCTGTCCGTTATTAAAAGGTCGTCTGAAATGCTGTTTGGTATTTCAGGCGACCTTTGTATTGCGGTACAATCCACATTGCTCGTTGCATAATATAGTGGATTAACTTTAAACCAGTACGGCGTTGCCTCGCCTTAGCTCAAAGAGAACGATTCTCTAAGGTGCTGAAGCACCAAGTGAATCGGTTCCGTACTATCTGCACTGTCTGCGGCTTCGTCGCCTTGTCCTGATTTAAATTTAATCCACTATAAGAGCATCAGATGAAGCACCGAGTCAATCTCATTTTTTCCGTAAACCATAAGAAAGCACATTGATGAAAACCCTCGCATTCCTCCTGCTGACAAGCTTTTCCCTGCACGCTGCCGCACAAGATTATTTTCTGACGGAAGACCGTCTCAGCAGCGGCTCATTGACACTCAACGGCAAACAGGTTTCTGTCAATACAGTCAATCCAAACGGCCATGTCTGTAATTATGAAGGCACAATCAAAAACCGTACCAGCAAAAACCGTAATGGCTGCGTCGTACATTTTTCCTTTACCAACAACAGCGTGAAGCTGAACATTCCTGATTCAGCCCGCGAAGCCTGCCAAGAATACTGCGGACATAATGCATCTTTCGAGGCGACCTATGAAAAATTGCCTGCCGCCTGTTCTGCAAAAGGCGCGGCAGCAATGGAAAAACGTTTTCAGGCCGCCTATCAGGGCAAACGCTACCGCGATGCTGTCGCTATCAAACAACGTTATCTCAACGAATGCGACAAGTTCCTCGATCTGACCGAATGGATGCGGACGCTGAACGACTTGTCCGTCAGCTATAAAAATGCCGGAGACAAAGCGGCATGCCGCAAGGCGCTTGCCCCGATGGACAAATGGCTGGAGGGTTACCAGCGGAGCTACCTCTACGAAGAAGAATACAAACGAGAAGCCGCTGCCGCACAATTTAATTTGAAGCAATGCAGCGACAAATAATCGCCGCCCGTCATCGAATCCCACGCTAGTCGGGAAATGGGATAAGTTTGCTTCTTCGGCAAAAAAGGTCGTCTGAAAACAAACGCCGCAGGTTGTGTTCAACCTGAAGCCGTTTTCAGACGACCTTTTGTCTGGTTTGGAAAGCCGGCGTATTAAATTTAAATCAGAGCGGGCAGTGCAGTGCCGTACGGGTTTGCACTTAACCCATACCCTTCAAAACAAAACGGGCGGCTTGGATGGCCGCCCGTTTGATTGTCCCGTTGTTTATTTGATGATTTGGTTCAGCTCGCCTTTGGCGTAGCGGTTTGCCATTTTTTCAAGGGAAACAGGTTTGATTTTGCCTGCCTGACCTTCGCAGCCGAATGCGAGGTAGCGGTCGAGACAGATTTGTTTCATGGCTTCGACGGTTTTGCTCAGGTATTTGCGCGGGTCGAATTCGGACGGGTTTTCTGCCATGAAGCGGCGGATGGCGCCGGTGGAGGCGAGGCGCAGGTCGGTGTCGATATTGACTTTACGCACGCCGTGTTTGATGCCTTCGACGATTTCTTCTACGGGTACGCCGTAGGTTTCGCCGATTTTGCCGCCGTATTCGTTGATGACTTTCAGCCATTCTTGCGGAACGGAGCTGGAGCCGTGCATGACGATGTGGGTGTTGGGCAGGGCTTGGTGGATTTCTTTGATGCGGTCGATGCGCAATACGTCGCCGGTGGGCGGACGGGTGAATTTGTATGCGCCGTGGCTGGTGCCGACGGCGATGGCGAGTGCGTCCACGCCGGTGTCTTTGACGAAGCGCACGGCATCTTCGACGCTGGTGAGCATTTGGTCGTGGGAGAGTTTGCCTGCCGCGCCTACGCCGTCTTCTTCGCCGGCTTCGCCGGTTTCGAGGTTGCCCAAGACGCCGATTTCGCCTTCGACGGATACGCCGCAGGCGTGGGAGAAGTTAACGACGGTACGGGTGGCGTTGACGTTGTATTCGTAGGTGGACGGGGTCTTGCCGTCTTCGAGCAGCGAGCCGTCCATCATAACGGAGGAGAAGCCCAGTTGGATGGAGCGTTGGCATACGTCGGGCGATGCGCCGTGGTCTTGGTGCATGACGACGGGGATGTGCGGGAATTCTTCAACGGCTGCCAAAATCAGGTGGCGTAAAAACGGCGCGCCTGCGTATTTGCGCGCGCCGGCGGATGCTTGAACGATAACGGGGGCGTTGACTTGGTCTGCGGCTTCCATGATGGCGCGCATTTGTTCGAGGTTGTTGACGTTGAATGCGGGCAGGCCGTAGCTGTTTTCGGCGGCATGGTCGAGCAGTTGGCGCATGGATACGAGTGCCATTTAAATCTCCTTGGTGAGGTAGCGGGATGGTGATGTGGGAAATTATAATGTTTTTCTTATTAAAAAACTACACAGGGCTACATCAGTTTTATATATTAATGAGATTTTGGGCAACTGCGGCGGGCAAACGGTGCGGTCGGTATTTTTCTGGCATGGTTTATAATAACGGTTTTTTTTCGGGGTCGTCTGAAACGGCGGCGGGAGGTGTGTGATGGCTAAGTTTGCAGTGGCGGATGTGGATGCGGTGTTGTTTCAGACGACCTTGTGCGTGCAGGTGGGCGATGTGAATTACGGCGGCCATCTGGCGAACGATGCCGTTTTGCGTTTGTGCCACGAGGTGCGGATGCGTTGGCTGGCAGGTTTGGGCTGGAGTGAAACGGACGCGGGCGGCGCGGGGCTGATTATGGCGGACGCGGCGGTGCAATATTTGGCACAAGGCTTTTACGGCGATGAATTGTCGGCGGAAATGGGCGTCGAGGACATCGGCAAGGGCGGATTCGCGCTGCTGTTCCGCCTGACACGTATCGCGGACGGCAAGATGCTGGCGCAGGCGCGCACGGGTATGGTGTGTTTCGATTATGCGCGCCAAAAGGTTTGCCGGTTGCCGCAGGCTTTGAAAACCGTGTTGGAGGTCGTCTGAAAAATGTTGGCGCGCGATTTCGGACTGTCTTTGGACGGCTATTTGAAAATGTTGGGGCAACAGGGCAAGTCGGCGCACACGCTGTCTGCCTACGGGCGCGATTTGACCGAACTTGTGCGGCTTTTGACGAAAGGGTCGTCTGAAACGGCGCAGGATTTGAAACGGCGCGATTTTGTGGCGGCGTTGAAACGGCTGTCGCAACAAGGCTTGAGCGAACGGACGCTGGCGCGCAAATTATCGGCGTGGCGGCAATATTGTGGCTGGCTCGTGCAGTCGGGCATGATGGACAACGACCCGACCTTCAACCTGAAAGCCTCGCGCCTGCCCGAACGCCTGCCCAAGGCCCTGCCGCAGGAAGAGTTGAACCATATGCTCGACAGCGCGCCTGCCGACGACAGTTTGGCGGTGCGCGACCATGCCTTGTTTGAACTGATGTACGGCAGCGGCCTGCGCCTGAGCGAGATACACGGCTTGGATTTGGGCGATGTGTTGCTGGACGAAGGCTGGGTGAGCGTAACCGGTAAAGGCAGGAAAGAGCGGCAAATCCCGCTGTCGGGCAAAAGCGTCGAAGCCTTGCGTGCCTATCTGTCCGAACGCGTGGCAGCAGATGGCGAAACCGCGCTCTTTACCGGCAAAAACGGCACGCGGCTCGGGCAGCGGCAAATCCAAAAACGCCTTCAGGCATGGGCGGTGCAGCAGGGCAGCGGGCAACACATTTCCCCGCACATGATGCGCCACAGCTACGCCAGCCACCTTTTGCAATCCTCGCGCGATATCCGCGCCGTGCAAGAACTGTTGGGACACAGCAACCTCTCGACCACGCAGATTTACACCAAGCTGGATTTCGACCATCTGGCCAAGGTTTACGACGAGGGGCATCCGCGGGCGAAACGGAAAAAGTGAAGGGGGCGGCTTGAGAGGTTCCATCTCTAATGCTTGGCATACACAAAGGTCGTCTGAAACCGTTTCAGACGACCTTTAAACCTCTAAACATCCCATCCGACATCAATCCTCCCGCTTGCGCACCTCCGCAGGCGTGCAGTCGAAATATTGCTTGAATGCCTGCGTGAAGCTGGATGTGTGTCCATAGCCGCAACGGTAGGCGATTTCGCTGATGCTCTCTTTGCCCGTCGTCAACGCATACAGCGCATATTGCATGTGTTTGTGCCGCAGCCAGTCGCTGACGGTAATCCCGAAATAATCCCGCAGACGGCGTTGCAGCGTCCGTTCGCTGACGTGCAGCGCGGCGGCGAGTTCCGCCACTTGGTGCGCGCCTTGGTCAAATGCCTGATTCAAACCATGCACAAACCCGTCCCCATCCGACGGGCGAACCGTCCCGCCTGATTTTTCAGACGATGGCGACAACGGATAACGGCTGCAAAAATCGCGCCACAATCCTGCGAGCAACTGCAAAGCATCGGCTTCGCGCTGCAAAACATCGCCCAGACCGTCGCCTTGCGCCGACAGCATCAAACTGTTTTCCGCCAAAGCGCGCAATTCATCGCTCAAATGCCAATGCCGCACCGTCTCGCGGTAAACCGCCGGCAGCATCGCCGCGTATTGCGGTTGCGACAACCATTGCTCTATGCCTTTCAACGTGATTTTCGCCGTTTTCTCCCCTTGATAGAGATAACGGCTGAACAAAATCTCCTCCTCCGCAGCAATCAACACCACCCGTCCGCCGTCAGCCTCAATCTGATAGCGGTTTTGATTGATGGCGAAATCCAAACGCCCCTCCAGCAGCAGGATGAACGAAATATACGGCTCGGCAAGCTGCGTGCTTTGGAAATCCTTTTGCGCGGTCACGCAGCCGCCATGCAGGGAAATGCCGCTGTGCAGCGTATCGAAACGGTAATTGCCGCTCAGATAATCGCTGCCGCCACCTTGTTGCACCAGTCGGACGAAATGCTGGCTGTTTAAAGAGTCTCTTTCCATAAATCATTTTATTTTCAACAGACTGCCAAACACAATAACACCGATTTCCCTTCAGGTAAACCGACACGAAGGTCGTCTGAAACCCAAATCTTCGTTCTTTTTCCCAAAAACGCTTCCGATAAAAAAGGGGCGGTCGGTTGCAGCGGGTGATGTAGAGCGAATACAAAAAGGTCGTCTGAAAACCTGATTTCCAAAGTGAACTGCACCCCAAAAGTTGGACATCCCCTCCAACTCACAAGGTGCAGTTTTTTTATGAGCAAATATACATTACACTTCAAATACCAAGCCGTACTCCACTACCTGCATATACGCAGCCAACAGCGTACCGCAGATCACTACGGCATTTCCCGAACCCACCTGAGACGATGGATACGCGCCTATCAAGAAGGCGGCATCGGCGCACTCGAACATCCCCAATCCAAAACCATGCCCCAACATCGAAAAAACCCCTTCATCGCAGATAAACCCGACCAAGAAAAAACGCAGGCAGAGCTTATTGAAGAGTTGTGCTATATGCGCGCAGAGGTCGCCTACCTAAAGGAGTTAAAAGCCCTCAGCCAAAAGCAGACCGCAAAGGACAAAGCCAAACCGTCCAAACACTGAGGGCGCAACACCCGCTCAAATACCTGCTGCACATCGCAAACCTGCCTAAAAGCAGCTTTTACTACCACCACCAAAACCGACCCGACCCCGACGAAGCCGACAAAGCCCTCCTTGTCGAAACCTACCGGCGGCATAAAGGACGCTACGGACAAAGGCGCATTGCCGCAGCATTGGGTTGGAACCGCAAAAAAGCGGCGCGATTGATGAAGCAGTTGGAACTGAAAGCCCTCATACGGGCGAAAAAAGCCTACCGCCATCCCGCTATGGGCGAAATATCGGAAAACCTCCTCAAACGCCTATTCAAAGCTGAAAAGCCCAACGAAAAATGGCTGACCGACGTTACCGAACTCAAAGGGAAGGACGGCAAACTGTACCTCTCACCGATATTGGACCTGTTCAACCGGGAAATCGTCGCCTACGCCATGAGCCGCAGAGCCGACAGCGAAATGGTGAAGGAAATGCTTGAAAAAGCCACACCCCGTCTGACTGATAAAGGAACGATGCTTCATTCGGACCAAGGTGTGCTGTACCGTACGGCGGGGTATAGGGAATTGCTTGCGGAGCATTCCATGGTTCAAAGCATGTCGCGAAAGGCGAACTGTTGGGACAATGCGCCGATGGAGAGCTTCTTTGCGGTGTTGAAGACGGAGTGTTTCTATAACGCAGGTGAATTGACGGTAGATGAATTGATGAAGCAGATAGATGACTATATGGATTACTACAACCGGGAGCGTTGCAGTTTGAAATTGAAAAAGCTGAGTCCTGTCGCATACAGAACCCAGCTTGCACAGAGCGCCTGAATAGGCTTTTATGAGTGTCCAAGATTTTGGGGACAGTTCAAAGTTTTCAGACGACCTTTGTTATGTTTGGCTGTTAAGCGGCGGCAACGGTAAAGCGTTCAAACAAATGCGCTTTGTTTTCCACATCGTCGGCGATGGCGACTGCCAAATCCGCCACGCTGATGCCTGCCGGAATTTCGCCGTCCATCAGCAAATCGTCTTTGCCCAAGCGGTATTTGCCGGTTTTGTCTTCGTTGAAACCGCCGTCCGCGCCCAGTCGTGCCGGAGGGGAAACGAAAGACCAGTTCACATCGCGGCGCGGCAGGAGTGCCGTCAAGAGATGGCGTGCGGCATTGGCGCCGTCGTAAATGGCTTTGGGGAAGTCGGGCGTATCGACAACTTGCAAATCAGGCGCGACATACAGGCTGCCTGCGCCGCCGACGATTAAGAGATACGGCACTTGCGCCGCTTTTGCCGCTTCGACGATGCTGTTTGCGCCGCGTGTAAAATCCGCGCCGATATTGGGATTGGTCCAGCCGGGATTGAACGCGCTGACCACGGCGTCAAAGCCCGCCAGCTTGTCGGCAAAATCTGCCGCGTTCACGTCTGCGGAGACGGCAGCAACATTTTGCGCTTGGAACACTTTGTCCGTGTTGCGCGCGAAAGCGGTCACTTCATGCCCGTGCCCCGCCAATTCTCGAACGACTGCGTTGCCGACATAACCTGTTGCACCGATGACTGCGATTTTCATGTTTGACTCCTGGTTGGGGTGTGATTGATTAGATGAATGCATTGTAAGGTCGTCTGAAACGCTTGATAATCCCTGATTTGCTGTTATGATTGTGAAGTTAAACTAAACAATCAAAATAGAAGGCCGTCTGAAAGTGTTTGGACTTCGTTAAAACCAAACTTTCAGACGGTCTCATCATAGAAGAATGCAAGACATCAAACCCCTGCTCGTTTTCGCCGCCGTCCTCAAACACGGCAGCATGAACGCCGCCGCTGCCGCGCTGGGTATGACCCCGTCTGCCGTCAGCCAGCACATCAACCGCCTCGAAACCCTGCACGGCATCAAGCTGTTAAACCGCAGCACGCGCAGCCTTGCGCCCACCGATGCCGGCCGCGCTTTGGGCGAATACTGCCGCCGCCTCGCCGCTACCCTCGCCGATACGCGTACCGTTATCGACAATCTGAAAACCGAACCTGTCGGCGAATTGCGTATCTCCCTAACGTCCAGCGTCATTAGTTCCCACGCTTTTCAGACGGCGTTTTCACGATTGCAAACCGAGTTTCCCAAAATCCGACCCGTCCTCAATTTCAGCGATACTTTGGACGACCTGCAACACAATCAGACCGACATCGCCATACGCGGCGGCGACCGCGCTTTGGACGATCCCAATCTGGTCGCGCGCCATCTCGTTACCTGGCCGTACAGCATTTGCGCCGCGCCCGATTATCTCGACCGCCATCCGCCCATCACCCATCCCTCGCAGCTTCACGCCCACCGCTGGCTGCACTTCCTGCCCGTCCGCACGACCTTGCAACACGGCGGCGAAAGCTATTTTCTCGATATTGCCGACAGCATTGCCTGCACGCATCTTGCCGCCGTGTGCAGCCTGACCGAAAGCGGTTTCGGTTTGTCTTTGCAAGTGGGCGGCGAAGTTCGGGAAAAAATCGCCCAAGGCCGTCTGAAAACCGTTTTGCCCGAATGGACGCTGCCGCCGGTCAGCCTCTATTTGGTGACGCCTTACCGCGTCCAGTCCGCCAAAACCGAAGCCGCCGTCCGTATCTTCACGGAAAGTTTCGCCAAGGAAGCAGACACATGAACGCAGAAAATTGGCGCGTTTACCTGATTTTGTGCGAAAACGGCGCACTCTACTGCGGTATCAGCAACCGCCCGCAAGAGCGGTTCGCCGCCCACCTCGCCGGCAAAGGAGCGAAATATACGCGGCTGAACAAACCCGCGGCGATGCGTATCGTTTCAGACGGCCTCTCCAAAAGCGAGGCGCTGAAACGGGAAATCGCGATAAAAAAACTGACGGTAGGGAAGAAGCGGGAATTGTGGGACGAAGCGGCGGGAAATGCGGTTATAGTGGATTAACTTTAAATCAGGACAAGGCGACGAAGCCGCAGATAGTATAGATAGTACGGAACCGATTCACTTGGTGCTTCAGCACCTTAGAGAATCGTTCTCTTTGAGCTAAGGCGAGGTAACGCCGTACTGGTTTAAAGTTAATCCACTATACTTTAGAATAGCGGGTTTTGCCGCAAAATAGGCTTATGTCGGTAAGGGAAGAAACTTCTGCGGATGAGTAGGTAAAAATTCATATTGGATGTTATCATTCTTCATATCTTAAAGGGCTTGAGCCAAAATGAATGGGTATTTAAGGAAAGATATGATTTTTTCTCAACTCAACAGCGCAATCTTATTCGTGTTTTCACTCACTGCTTTAGCGGCTTGCCACGTCGAACCGGCAGCTTCCCAAGAAACTCTTGTGGATAAAAACAACAAAAAAGAGCCTGCCGTATCGTCTCAAAAAACCGACAAGGATAAGTGCTACATCAATTATCCTAAGGAACAGAAGCATTTGGCAGAGGCGGAATGTTTAACCTTGCCTATTTCATCTAAAACCTGGTTTCAATCCTACCCGAGACTGTCAAATGGCTTTCTGGATTTGAATAAGATTAAGGCACCAAAGGATGTTAAAGAATATATATATGCTGTTCCAACAAGTGTCCCCGAGCATGCAAAAGTTTTGGGTGTGATTCCCTATAATGATTCATTTGCATGGCTTGTTGTTGCCATTAATGGAGAGTCGGAAGAATCTGAAGGAAATAGCATTGTTGAACAAGAATATGTTATCTATCTGGTCAATAGAAAGGATGGAAGCATAGGTCAAGACCATACCGGCCTCCCAACTTTAGGCTCGATAGACTTGGTATATGAATCATTCTATGACAATAAAAAATTGTTGCGCCCACCCTTCAATTTTAAAAAAATAGATGGAATACTAAGTTACCATGTAGAAGATACCTTGTCCTTGAAGCCGCAAGGAAAGTGTGTGATGGAATTTGAACTTGGCAAAGAGTTTGTATTAAAAACAGATAGGGTCTGCTATGAATTTCATCAGGGTAAAAAATCCATATCTTCTAAAGATAAGACGATTTGGAAGCTAAATCCGGAAAGTATGAAATTTGAAGATCAAGAATTGCCATCAGAAAATTAAAAGCCGTATCACATTAATATTTTGGATTGATTGGAATCTGCCTCAATTCGGATAAGTTTTTAAGCCCCATAAAACTGAAAATACGCGGATGGCGGGTGTGCAGAGACTGCATAGTTGTTTGATTTTGAATGATTGAACCACCCTGAGAGGTCGTCTGAAAACGGGTATCCAACGGATGGGAAATAGGAATTTCCGTTGAAGTCGATTTTTCAGACGACCTTCTTGTGACGGTCATTCTGATTTTATAGTGGATTAACTTTAAACCAGTACGGCGTTGCCTCGCCTTAGCTCAAAGAGAACGATTCTCTAAGGTGCTGAAGCACCAAGTGAATCGGTTCCGTACTATCTGTACTGTCTGCGGCTTCGTTGCCTTGTCCTGATTTAAATTTAATCCACTATATGCTGCGGGGCAGGCTTGGCGGTGAGTCGCGCAAGCAGACTTATGATTCTCTAAAACGGCATAGAAAAAGGTCGTCTGAAACCCTGAAATGAGGTTTCAGACGACCTTTTGCATGGAAACAGGATTATCGTTTGCCGCATCATCGGCTGGTGTTACCGGTTTGGATAGGGGTGTATAAATAAAGGTCGGCAGTTTCGCCGACAGAGGTATTGGAGGCATCTGCCCCGGCTTCGGCAGGCAGATCGCTGTCCACCAATTCATCGATGTCGATATTGTCATCCTCGCCTTGCGGTAATGTCCCGCCGGTTTGGCGGCTGCGCACTTTCATGTAGAGGTCGCGGGTGTAGCTGTATTTGTCGATGGCGGCGTCTTCCAAACCGTCGGTCAGGTCAAGCAGGGCTTCGCGGGTGTTGACGATGTTCAAGCCGGTGGTGCTCCAGCGGCCTGCAGGGGTGTGGAACACGGCGCTTTTGACGGGATAGACGGTGGTAATGGCGTTGCCTGCGGTGTCGCGGACGGTGGAGGGGCCGAGCAGCGGGACGACGAAGTAGTTGCTGTTTTTCCAGCCCCATGTGGCGAAGGTGTCGCCGAGGGTGTTTTTGTTGTCGGGAACGCCGCCTGCGCCTGCGACGTCAATCAGGCCGCCGAGTCCGAAGGTGGTGTTGATGCCGACGCGGACGAGGTCTTCGCTGGCGCGTTTGACATCGAGGCGCAAGACGTTGCTGCCGAAGCTGACGACGTCGCGCAGGTTGTTGAAGAAGTTGCTCACGCCGGTGCGGACGGGCTTGGGCGTTATTTTGCGGTAGCCGCGTGCGACGGGGGCGAGGACGTATTGGTCGGCCTTGTCGTTGAATTTGAAGACGGCGCGGTTGTAGCCTTCGTAGGGGTCGGCGGGGTTGTTCTCGGCAAATGCGGGGGTTGAGGTCAGGCCGATGAGGAATAGGAGTGAAGCGGTGGTTTTTTTCATGGGTTCAACCAGTCTTTGATTTCGTAAAGCTCGGACAGGGTGCGCACGGATTCGGGTATGCCTTGCAGGCTGATTTTTCCGTTCGGGCGGCGCAGTGCGTCAAGTAGCAGGGACACGCAGGCGGAATCGGCGCGCCCGACGCCGCTCAAATCGACCGCGCGGGTGTCTTTCAGACGACATTGCTGTCTGAAGCGGGTAAAGGCGGCGGCGGTCAGGGTTTTGACGGTTACGTCGCCACTGATGTGCAGCGTACCGTCGCGAAGTTCGGTTTGCATGGCTGTCTTGTCAACTTAATCTTGGATGATAAAACCTGAAGGTCATGGTGTGCGAAAGCCATGTCGTCTGAAAACGGACGGCATGGCTTGTCTTTGCATTATTTGCTGCCGTTTTTGGCTTTCAGCTCGGCAATCAGTCCGTCTACGCCTTTGGCTTTGATGGTTTCGCCGAATTGGTTGCGGTACACGGTTACCAGGCTCGCGCCTTCGATGGCGACGTTGTAGGCACGGTATTTGTTGCCGCTTTGGTAGGTGGTGAAGTCCATGTTGACGGGTTTTTGACCGGGTACGCTGACTTCGGCGCGGACGATGATTTCTTTGCCGCCTTTATTGACAACGGGATTGTCTTTGACGTTGACGCTGGCGTTTTTGAATTTCATCATGGTGCCGGAGTAGGTGCGGATCAGCAGGGTTTGAAATTCTTTGGTCAACGCTTGTTTTTGCGCGTCAGACGCGGTACGCCAAGGGTTGCCGACTGCCAGCGCGGTCATGCGTTGGAAATCGAAATAGGGAATCGCATAGGCCTCGGCTTTGTGGCGGGCGGTGTTGGCATCGCCGCTTTTTAAGATGCTTAATACTTGAGTGGCGTTTTGACGGATTTGGTTCACTGCGTCGGCAGGGGCGGCAACCGCCATGCTGATGCTCAAGATGCCGATGCTCAGTGCGCTGATGAAAGAGGTTTTTTTCATGATTAAGTGTCCTAGTATCAATATGATGGTGTACGTTTATTCGGTGGTTTTTGCTGCATCATTGCCGCCTGCCGCGTTTTTCTCGGCGAAGCTGGTCATGAATTTACCGATCAGGTTTTCCAGAACCATGGCGGAGCTGGTAACGGAAATGGTATCGCCCGCGGCGAGGGGTTCAGTATCGCCGCCTTGTTGCAGGCCGATATATTGTTCGCCCAACAGGCCGGAGGTCAGGATTTGCGCGGAAACGTCGCTGCTGAACTGATATTTGCTGTCCAAATCGAGGCGAACTTTCGCCTGATAGGATTTCGGGTCAAGCTCGATGGAACCGACGCGTCCGACCAATACGCCCGCGGATTTGATCGGCGCGTTGGCTTTCAGGCCGCCGATGTCGCTGAAATCGGCATATACGGTATAAGTCTTGCCGGAATTGCCGAATGCCGCGCCGCCCGCCACGCGGAAAGCGAGAAAACCGACCGCTGCCACGCCGAGCAGGACAAACAGTCCGACCCAAAATTCCAATACATTCTTTTTCATTAAAGTTCCTTGAATATCCAATGTTCTTTGTTTCGTTTTCAGACGACCTGTCAATCCGTAAACATCAATGCGGTCAACACAAAGTCAATCGCCAAAATCGTCAGGGCGGACGAAACCACCGTACGCGTGCTGGCGCGCAAAATGCCTTCCGAGGTCGGGACGCAGTGGAAGCCCTGATGCACGGCAATCAGCGTTACCGCCACGCCGAACGCAGCGGATTTGATCAGACCGTTGATTACATCGTAATGGATCGTGATGTTGTTTTGCATTTGCGACCAGAAAATGCCGCTGTCCAAGCCCAGCCAGGTTACGCCGACCAAATACGCGCCGTAAATCCCCGCCACGTTGAAAATCGAAGCCAAAAGCGGCATGGAAAACACGCCCGCCCAAAAGCGCGGCGCAACCACGCGGGCGACAGGGTTGACCGCCATCACGTTCATCGCTTCGAGCTGTTCGGTCGTTTTCATCAAACCGATTTCGCTGGTCATCGCACCGCCCGCGCTGCTGGCAAACAGAATCGCCGCCAACACCGGGCCCAGTTCGCGCAACAGTGAAGCCGCGACCATATAGCCCAAAATATCGGCAGATTTGAATTTCGATAACTGCGTATAGCCCTGCAAACCCAAAACCATGCCGACGAACAGCCCTGAAACGGCAACAATCAACACCGACAGCACGCCGGCAAAATACACTTGGCGCACGCTCAGGCGCGGACGGACGAAAGCCGTACCGGATTTCGCCAGAATGTTCAGCAGAAACAGCGTAATACTGCCGAGAGATTGAATAAAGCCGAGGGTTTTCGCCCCGACGGAACGGATAAAATTCATAGGTTTCCATTACGGATTAACGGGTTTCAGACGACCTTGTAGGATAATGGTAATGGGTCGTCTGAAAAATGATTTCGGCTTCAGTCAACAACAGTTCAAACGTTTCAGACGACGTCTGCAAACCGAGGCCGTCTGAAAACTACCCAAGCAAATCTTGCTGCAACGACGTTTGCGCGGGATAGCGGTATGCGACGGGGCCGTCTGCCAGCCCGCCGACAAACTGGCGCACCCAAGGCGAATCCAGTTCGCGCATTTCCTGTGGCGAGCCGGAGAACATAATTTCGCCGTGCGCCAAGAAAATCACCTGATCGACGATTTCCAAAGATTTTTCAATGTCGTGCGTCACCATAATGCTGGTCGAACGCAAAGCCTTGTTGACGCGGCTGATCAAGTGGGCAATCACGCCCAAGGAAATCGGGTCGAGGCCGGTAAACGGCTCGTCGTACAACATGATTTCAGGGTCGAGCGCGATCGTGCGGGCAAGCGCGACGCGGCGCGACATCCCGCCGGAGAGTTCGGACGGCATCAGGTTTTCCACGCCGCGCAGACCGACCGCGTTCAATTTCAACAAAACCAAATCGCGGATAACCGCTTCCGGCAGGCGCGTCAGTTCTCGCATCGGAAAAGCGATATTGTCGAATACTGACAAATCGGTAAACAGCGCGCCATGCTGGAACAACACGCCCATACGGCGGCGGTGTTCATACAGTTCGTCAGCCGAAAAGCCCGCCAAATCACGTCCTTCAATCAAAATCTTACCCGACTGCGGATGAATCTGACCCGTAATCAGCCGCATCAGCGTGGTTTTGCCGCTGCCCGAACCGCCCATCACGGCGGCGAAGTTTCCTTGGGGAATGCTGAAATTGATATTGTTCAGAATCGGACGGTCGCCATACGCGAAGGCAACGTCTTTCATTTCGATGAAGGGTACGGAACTCATGAAAGGGAAGATAAGGCGGGATGTATTTTAATTACTTGCATTGTAAAGCTTATCAAGGTGTCGGGCAATTTTCAGACGACCTTATCAAGAAAACGTCTGTTAAGAAGCGTGAAAATCATGTGTTTGGCAAAAATTTTAAGACCATTGGAATGGTTAAGATTGAAGTCTTGCAACCTGTTGTCTTCATTTCAGAACGGGGCGCGTTACAGAACTTAATAATCCTAAACATACCGTTTTTCGCCAGCGCGTGAAATTTTAAATTTATGGCAAAATTTTGTAGGCAAAGACACAACATTCTATAGTGGATTAAATTTAAATCAGGACAAGGCGACGAAGCCGCAGACAGTACAGATAGTACGGCAAGGCGAGGCAACGCCGTACTGGTTTAAAGTTAATCCACTATACAAACAAAACTTACATTTCAAATCAATTTGTGAAAGTCCTCCCATTTAAACAAACCGGTCTGCCTGCAAAACAAAGTTTGTTTCACAGGCAGACCGGTTATTGGCCGCGTCAATTAAGCAGCGATTTTTTCGCACTCTTTGATGCAGGCAAGGCAAGACTCATAGCATTGTTTGCATTCTGCGTGGTGGCCTGCGTGTTGTTTGCACGCTGCGGAACATTGTTTGCACGCTTCAATGCAGACTTTTGCCAAAGATGGGGTCAGCGGAGAGTTTTGGGCGGCAAGGTTTTGCAGTGCGCCGCACAATGCCAGCATTTGGTTGACACCTGTTGCGCAATCTTTCATGGAAGTATCGCCTTGGCTCAGCAGTCGGATGCAGTGTGCCAAACAGATTTGACCTGCTTCAACACAGTGGGCAGCCGCTTTTCTGGCTGCTTCATAGGTTTTGGACGCAGCAGCAGGGGCAGCGTGGGAATGGCCTTTATGGTCATGATGTCCGTGGGCGCGGGCGAATGAAGCGGCGGCTGCCAAAGAAACGGCTGTACCACCCAAGAATTGACGACGGTTCATACTGTATTTCCTTATGTAATCATTGATATGAAGTGAAACATAACGAATCGCTAAAATCGAAGACAGCAGCTTTCTGCGCATCATTAGATGTCGTCTGAAATCAGCCGTTTATGAAATTTTGAGCGATTGAACTACACTTACCGCTGCAATCCTATCATTCAACGGTTCGACAGACAATAAATAGAAAGTTGATAAATAATCAATGAAGTTATTTTATTTCTTATGTTGTTTACACAGCCTGAAACCGGCTCTGTTCAAATTTGCTATGGCAAATCATTAAATTTCAAAATCCATTATCTTGCAGAAGTTTGTTGTATCCGGTTTTGAAGCGGTGAAAATCAAATCAAACGGTAAAAGGGGTGGGCAAAGATTCGGCATCGGTTTCAGAAGCAGTCTTTTATGTAAATTTATGATTGCGGCACTTTAAAATGCTTTGAACGCTACCACTTATCCTCAAACGGCGACGTAGGCATATTTTTATGCCCAAGCCAATAATTTGCTGATAGAATCAGGACTCTTTTTGTTTTCACACATTTTTTCAGGAGCAAACGCCATGCGAAACGACGTTTACGACTATCCTCTTGCAGGACAAGTTTCCCAAAACATTGTCTTGCAAAAAACTTACCGCCTGCTGGGTTTGTCTTTCATTCCCGCTATTGCCGGCGCATTCGCCAGCAGCGCTTTGAACCTAAACCTGTACGCTATGTTCGGCGCACGCTGGATGGGTTTTGTAGCTGTATTGGCATTCTTCTACGGTATGATTTTCCTTATCGAGAAAAACCGTTACAGCAATACGGGCGTTGTCTTGTTGATGATTTTCACCTTCGGTATGGGTGTGTTGATCAGCCCGTTGCTGCAATATGCGCTTGCTATCCGTAATGGTACTCAAATCGTAGGTGTTGCCGCAGCCATGACCGCCGGCGTATTCTTTACGATGGCAGCGATGGCGCGCCGTACAACAATGAACATGAACTCGCTCGGACGCTTCTTGGCAATCGGCGGTGTGGTTCTGATGATTGCAGTGGTTGCTAACTTCATTCTGCAAATTCCGGCTCTGAGCCTGGCGATTTCCGGCGCGTTCGTTGTGTTCAGTTCGCTGGTTATTATGTGGCAGGTGCGTACCGTGATTGACGGTGGCGAAGACAGCCATATCAGCGCGGCTCTGACCATTTTCATCTCGATTTACAATATTTTCAGCAGCCTGTTGCGCATCTTGTTGGCATTCACCAGCGACGATTAATTGCTTAGGTTCTGATATCGAGGTCGTCTGAAATCTGAAAAGGTTTCAGACGACCTTTTTATATCCGTAGGTTTTGGTTGTGTGGATTTGCTTTAAATCAGATGGGTAATCATGCGGCGGTTCGTCAGGGGGTAGAAAGCTGATTGGCTTGGTGTTTGGTGTGGGGCGAAACATTGCTGAGAGGCAAATTTGATGGACTGTATAGTGAATTAAAATAAAAATGAGACAAGGCGACAACGCCCGCCGTGTACGGGTAGTACATAAGGGCGTTGGCAACGCCGTATCATTGCAATTTTAATCCACTATATTTGGGAAAATTAAAGGTTTGGCTGGAACTTCGATGTTTGAAAAAAATGTTTGCTTCAAACTTGTACAGCGTAATGCTGTATTGAGTTAGCTTGTTGAAGGTGCATCATTGGATTTTGCTCTTGTGAAAACGAAACGCGGTTTCTGCCGATGAGAAGCGTTTCATCATAAACGGCGTCGTTTTCAGACGACCTTTATGACCCATATAAAAAACGTCGTCTGAAATTTTCAGACGACGTTTTGTTGTCGGCAATCAATCAATATTTATTGATGTTGCTGTGGATATTGTATTGGTTGTGTTCCGTATCGTGGGAATCTTGCGGTTCGTTGCGGACGTGCGGTTTGTCGTCAGACATGTTGTCCAAGTCGCGGCCGGGTTCGGATACGGTGTCGCCGATGTTGATGCTGGTCAGGTTTTCCAAAATGATGGCGGACGAGAGATGTTCGCCGGTGCGGTATACCATAGCCAATGCGGTTTCTTCGGCAGGGATGGAAACATATTTAACGATGTTCTTACGGCCTTTTTTGCCTTCTTCCAAATCGACTTTCACTTGGCGGTCGCGTTTGTAAATGCTCAAGACCGTGCCTTTGTCCAAGCCGTCAGCGGAACCTTTGTTCAGGGTAACGGTTTGGAATTGTCCGGCTTCGTGTACGCCGTCGAGGATGGAGATGACTTTGCCGTCGATGTGTTGCGTCGGCGCGTGCGGCATGATTTGGAAAGGCTCGGTTTCGCCGTCCATTTTCAGCAGGAAATCGCCTTTGCGGATTTCGGAAACGGCTTCTTCCACAATCATAGGCTGCGCGGTTTGGGTCGGCACTTTCGCCAGCGGGTGCAGGCGGGTGTAGTATTCGCCGTCTTTCAGGTATTTGCGGTCTTCGTCGGAAGCGGAGTCCAGCGCGCTGTTGGTGTAGGGCAGGGTGCTGACGATGCCGCTGAAGACGACTTCTTGTCCGAGGTATTTGCGGGTATCGGGATCAGTCAGATCTTTGACGGCGCGGTAAACCAGATAGCGGCCGGGTTCGGTCACACCGTAGGCGTACACGCGTTCGCCTTTGCTGTACATGATGCGGTTGTCAGGGCCGTCGATCAGGCGCGGTGCGTCTTGGGTCTTCATTTGGTCGATGAACTGCGGATGTTGCATGAACATGCGGTAGAAGTTCACGTTGACGGTTTGGATGCCGTAGCCTGAAGACGTTTCGCGAACGCGCGGGCTGAGTTTGATGACCGGAATGCCGTCATTGCCTGCGGAGTCGTTTTCGAAGCCCAGTTGCGGGCGGCCGTTGACGTAGCGCAAAACCAACACCTGACCCGGATAAATCAGATGCGGATTGCGGATTTCGCCGCGGTTTGCGCCCCAAAGGCGGTTCCATTGCCACGGGCTATACAGATATTTGCCGGAGATGCCCCAGAGTGTGTCGCCGTTTTTCACGACGTAGCGTTGCGGCGCATCGGGGCGCACTTTTAATGAAGCTGCTTGAGCGTGGGCGGAAATTGCCATGCCCGCGACACAAAGCAGGGTTATAATACGTTGTTGCATAACCGTTCCCCTTGAAATTGATTCGGTTTGTCTTTAAATGATAAACGGAGAAAATGAAATGGCCGGGAGTTTGCAAAAAACCGCCGTCCCCCTTTAAAAAACGTCAATAGGCGTTTCGTGCGCATTGAACAGAAATTCATTGACGCATATTTTATCATTGAATGTTAGTGTCATCACGGGAATTGTGAAGACAGGCGCAAAATTTGTATGAAAACACACACAATCTGCTGCCGGACGCGTTTGAATGCGCTTCCCGAGTATTGAAAAACGAAGAGAAAATTATGGCTTTACTGAATATCCTGCAATATCCCGACGAGCGTCTGCACACCGTGGCGAAGCCTGTCGAGCAAGTCGATGAGCGCATCCAAAAGCTGGTTGCCGATATGTTTGAAACCATGTACGAAGCGCGCGGCATCGGGCTGGCGGCGACGCAGGTCGATGTGCATGAGCGTGTGGTTGTGATGGATTTGACCGAAGACCGCAGCGAGCCGCGCGTGTTCATCAACCCCGTCATTGTTGAAAAAGACGGCGAAACCACTTACGAAGAAGGCTGCCTGTCCGTGCCGGGCATTTACGACACCGTTACCCGCGCCGAGCGCGTCAAGGTCGAGGCTTTGAACGAGAAAGGCGAGAAATTCACGCTGGAGGCGGACGGACTGTTGGCGATTTGCGTGCAGCACGAGTTGGATCATCTGATGGGCATCGTTTTTGTCGAACGCCTGTCGCAGCTCAAACAGGGTCGGATTAAGACCAAACTGAAAAAACGTCAGAAACACACCATCTAAAAAGCCGAATGATACGGTCGAACAGGTCGTCTGAAAGAGGAAAGCGGCAGCAAGCCGTTGTTTTTCAAACTTTCAGACGACCTGTCGCAATGTTTGCCGTTGCGCTATATATAGTGGATTAAATTTAAATCAGGACAAGGCGACGAAGCCGCAGACAGTACAGATAGTACGGAACCGATTCACTTGGTGCTTCAGCACCTTAGAGAATCGTTCTCTTTGAGCTAAGGCGAGGCAACGCCGTACCGGTTTAAAGTTAATCCACTATAGGTCGTCTGAAACCCATTTCCAAGGAGTTTCCCCATGAAAGTCATCTTTGCCGGTACGCCCGATTTTGCTGCTGCCGCCTTAAAAGCCATTGCCGCTGCCGGTTTTGAAATCCCGCTGGTGTTGACCCAGCCCGACCGTCCTAAAGGGCGCGGGATGCAGCTTGCCCCGTCTCCCGTGAAGCAAGCCGCATTGGAATTGGGTTTGCGCGTGGCGCAGCCTGAAAAACTGCGCAACAATGCCGAAGCCCTGCAAATGCTCAAAGAAGTCGAGGCCGACGTGATGGTTGTTGCCGCCTACGGACTGATTCTGCCGCAAGACGTGTTGGATACGCCGAGACACGGCTGTCTCAACATCCATACCTCGCTGCTGCCCCGTTGGCGTGGTGCGGCGCCGATTCAGCGCGCGATTGAAGCGGGCGATGCCGAGACGGGCGTGTGCATCATGCAGATGGACATTGGTTTGGACACCGGCGATGTGGTCAGCGAACACCGTTACGCCATTCAACCGACCGATACGGCGAATGAGGTACACGACGCGCTGATGAATCTCGGTGCGGAAGCGATTGTTGCTGATTTGCAACAATTAAAAACAGAAGACCGTCTGAAAAGTGTCAAGCAGCCAGAAGAAGGCGTGACTTATGCACAAAAATTAAGCAAAGAAGAAGCGCGTATCAATTGGAGCGAAAGCGCGGCAGTGATTGAACGCAAAATTCGCGCCTTCAACCCCGTTCCCGCTGCGTGGGTGGAATATCAAGGCAAGCCGATGAAAATCTGGCGGGCGGAAGCGGTCGCGCAACAAGGCAAAGCGGGCGAAGTGTTGTCCTGTTCGGCTGATGGCTTGGTTGTCGCCTGTGGCGAGAACGCGCTGAAGATTACCGAATTGCAGCCTTCGGGCAGCAAACGGATGCCGATTGCGGCGTTTGCGGCAGGGCATAAGATTGAGGTTGGGACGGTTTTGTAGAAGCCGTTTGCAGACTGATTAATTTTCAGACGACCCTTCTTTGAATGATTCAGAGGCCGTCTGAAAATATCGGCAGGGAAACGTTTGGTTTTGTTGAACTGACGACAAGATTCCCCAAGTTTAGGAGCAGATCATGGCAGTGTTTGAAGTAGTCGAAGGCGATATTACGAAACTTGAAGTCGATGCCATCGTGAACGCCGCCAATGCCTCGTTGTTGGGCGGCGGCGGTGTGGACGGTGCGATTCACCGCGCGGCGGGACGGGAGTTGCTGGAAGCGTGCAGAAAGTTGAACGGCTGCCGCACGGGCGAGGCTAAAATCACCCAAGGCTACCGGCTGCCGGCGAAATTTGTGATTCATACCGTCGGGCCGGTTTGGTTCGGCGGACACCGCAGCGAAGCGGTCAAGCTGGCGGAGGCATATCGAAATTCCCTGCTGTTGGCGCAAGAACACGGCATCCGCAGCATCGCCTTCCCCTGTATCAGCACGGGCGTGTACCGTTTTCCCGCCGACTTGGCTGCCGAGACCGCTTTGACGATTTTGAAAAAAACCTTGCCGCAGTGTCCGTCTGTCGAAAAAATCATTTTCTGTTGCTATTCGCCGCAGGATGCCGAACGCTATCGGGCATTGTTGGAACGGGACGGGGCGGTCGTCTGAAATTTCCGAATCAGACAAAACGGCAGATTAAATGTTTTCAGACGACCTTAGGCAAGCTTGAGGTCGTCTGAAAACAGAAAAGCCGGATATATAGTGGATTAACTTTAAATCAGGACAAGGCGACGAAGCCGCAGACAGTACAGATAGTACGGAACCGATTCACTTGGTGCTTCAGCACCTTAGAGAATCGTTCTCTTTGAGCTAAGGCGAGGCAACGCCGTACTGGTTTAAAGTTAATCCACTATACAGTCCGGCTTCCTATAAGAATCCATTAATCAAGAATCGATTAATCGTCGCAGTGGTTGTCGGTGTCCACTTTGATGACGCGGCCGCTTTGTGAGGAAACGTCCACATCGTATTCGGTACAGCCTCTGCGGATTTCGATTTCCCAGCGTCCGTCGCTGTGGTCGATGTCGGTAACGCGGCCGCCGCCGACGCGTTTCTTGGCGATTTTGACGGCTTGCGCTTGGGAGATGGCGCGGGAATGTTTGTGCGGTGCCGCCGCGGCGGTCAGGCTGCCGGAAACGAGTGCGGCGGAAACGGCAAGCAGGGAAAGGGCGCGCAAAGTCATGATGAATCCTTATGTGTGTTGAAAAGAACGGACTATATGGATGTTGTCATGAGCGGGCAATCGGATTAACACAATTTGAATCTTGCCCCGAACACCGTCCGAACCGCTTATATAGCGTTTACATTTTCATAGTGGATTAAATTTAAATCAGGACAAGGCGACGAAGCCGCAGACAGTACAGATAGTACGGCAAGGCGAGGTAACGCCGTACTGGTTTAAAGTTAATCCACTATAACGAACAAATCGAACCACAGCAGTCATTTAAGGAATTGAATTTATGAGTATGTCCCTCGCCCAAAAACTCGCCGCCGACAGCATTGCGGCAGTCGCCGAAGGGCGTAACCTTCAGGATGTGTTGGCGCAAATCCGCGCGGCGCATCCCGAGCTGACGGTGCAGGAAAACGGCGCGTTGCAGGATATTGCCTACGGTTGCCAGCGTTATTTGGGCAGCTTGAAACATATGCTCGCGCAGATGCTGAAAAAGCCGATTGACAATCCGCAGCTCGAAAGCCTGCTTTTGGCGGCGATGTACCAACTGCATTACACGCGCAACGCGCCTCATGCGGTGGTCAACGAGGCGGTCGAGAGTATCGCGAAAATCGGGCGTGGGCAGTACCGTTCGTTTGCCAACGCGATTTTGCGGCGTTTTTTACGTGAACGCGACAAGCTCGCGGCTTCGTGCAAAAAAGACGATGTGGCGAAGCACAACCTGCCGCTGTGGTGGGTGGCGTACCTGAAAAACCATTATCCGAAACATTGGCACAACATCACTACCGCGCTGCAATCGCATCCGCCGATGACGCTGCGGGTCAACCGCCGCCACGGCAATGCCGAATCGTATTTGGAAAAGCTGGCGGCGGAAGGGATTGCGGCCAAGGCGTTGGACGAATATGCGGTAACGCTGGAAGAAGCCGTGCCGGTGAACCGCCTGCCCGGTTTTGCCGAAGGGCTGGTGTCGGTGCAGGATTTCGGCGCGCAGCAGGCGGCGTATCTGTTAAACCCTAAAGACGGCGAACGGATTTTGGACGCGTGCGCCGCGCCGGGCGGGAAGACGGGGCATATGTTGGAACTGGCGGATTGTCATGTTACCGCTTTGGATATAGATGAAGGTCGTCTGAAAAGGGTGAAGGACAATCTCGACCGCTTGGGGTTTCAGACGACCGCTCTGGCTTGCGCCGATGCGCAGGACTTGGCGGCGTGGTATGATGGAAAGCCTTTCGACGCCATCCTTGCCGATGTGCCGTGTACCGCTTCGGGTGTGGCGCGGCGCAATCCCGACGTGAAATGGCTGCGCCGTCCGACCGATGCCGCCAAAACCGCCCGTCAGCAGGAGGCATTGCTGGACGCGCTTTGGCAAACCCTGACGAAAAACGGCAGAATGCTGCTTGCCACCTGCTCGGTGTTCGTCGAAGAAAACGACGTTCAGTTGCAAAAATTCCTCAACCGCCACGCCGATGCCGAGCTGATCGAGTCGCGTGTGCTTTTACCGAACAAACATCAAGATGGCTTTTATTACGCGCTTATCAAAAAGCAGTAAACGGCTGTTTGGAACGCTGTTGCTCGCCCTGTCGCTGAATGCGGCGGCGGAGGGCATCAGCGTGACCCGCTCCGAGGCGAAACTGACCGAAACCGGGCAGCTTTCCGTCAGCAGCCGTTTCCGCACCGATTTGCCCGACCAGCTCAAACAGGCGCTCCGGCAGGGCGTGCCGTTGAATTTCACTTTGAGCTGGCAGCTTTCTGCGCCTTCCATGCCGTCTTACCGCTTCAAGTTTGACCAGCTGCTCAACAGCGACAACACCATCCACTACAAACTTTCCTTCCATCCGCTGACCAACCGCTACCGCATAACCGTCGGCACGTTTTCCACCGAATACGACACGCTCGAGACCGCCTTGCGCGGCGTAGGGGCGGTCGCCAACTGGAAAGTGCTGTCCAAAGGCGCGTTAAGCGGCGTTGCAGCGAAAGACACACAAGCCGAAATCCGCCTGCTGCTTTCAACAGCAAAGCTGCCCAAACCTTTCCAAATCAACGCATTGACTTCTAAAAACTGGCACTTGGATTCCGGCTGGAAGTCTCTGACTATCTCTCAGGAGTAAACCATGCGCCGCTTTCTCCTGATTGCCGTGTTGGCGGCGGTGGGACTGCTCTACGGACTGACCATTGCAACGGGCAGCACCAGCCCGCTGGCGGAATATTTCTGGTGGATTATCGCCCTGTGTGCGCTGCTGATGCTGGTGTTGGCGTCGGTTTTGACGCGCTACGTCCTGCTCCTCATGCGCGACAAAAGCAAGGGCGTGTTCGGTTCGCAGATTGCGCGGCGGCTGTCGGGGATGTTTACGCTGGTGGCGGTATTGCCGGGCGTGTTCCTGTTCGGCATTTCCGCGCAGTTCATCAACGGTACGATTAATTCGTGGTTCGGAAACGATACCCACGAAGCCCTCGAACGCAGCCTGAACTTGAGCAAATCCGCGCTGAATCTGGCGGTGGACAACGCTGTCAGCAACGCCACGCCGGTTCAAATCGACCTGATCAGCACCGCGTCTGTGGACGGCGATTTGGGTAAGGCGCTGAAAAATGCCGCCAAATCGGGCGGCTTTACCCAGCTTTCGCTCTACGACGTCAAAACCCATAAAACCGAGAAAAGTGTCAATCCGCTGAAACTAAACCAGCCCGAACTCGACAAAGAAGGATGGGAGAAGCTGGAGCAGACCGGCTCGATACGCAGTTTGGAAAACATAGAAAACGTCTTGTACGCGCAAGGCTGGATGCTGATCGGCGCGCACAACGGACGCGATTACGCCTTGTTTTTCCGCCAGCCCATCCCGCAGGATGTGGCGCAAGACGCGACGCTGATTGAAGCGGCGCGGGCGAAATACGCCGAATTGAGCTACACCAAACAAGGCCTGCAAACCTTCTTCTTGGCGACTTTGCTGGTTGCCGCGCTGTTGGCGATTTTCCTTGCCTTGGTGATGGCGCTGTATTTCGCCCGCCGCTTCGTCGAGCCGGTATTGTCGTTGGCAGAAGGCGCAAGGGCGGTGGCGCAGGGCGATTTCAGCCAGAAACGCCCCGTGTTCCGCAATGATGAATTCGGCAGGTTGACCCAGTTGTTCAACCACATGACCGAACAGCTTGCCATTGCCAAAGAAGCCGACGAGAACAACCGCCTGCGCGAAGAAGCAGCGCGCCACTATCTCGAATGCGTGTTGGAAAGTTTGACCACGGGCGTGATTACTTTGGATGCCGAAGGTCGTCTGAAAACCTTCAACAAAGCCGCCGAACGGATTTTGGGCATTGAATTGGTGCCGCTGTGGGGCAGCAACTGGCACGACTGGCGCGGACAATCGCCGCAGCAGACCCTGCTTGCCGAAGTGTTTGCCGCCATTGAAGAAACTGCTAATGCTGCCAAGCCCGTCCAAGTCGAATACGCCGCCCCCGACGATGCGCGTATTCTCTTGGGTAAAGCCACCATCCTGCCCGACGACAACGACAACGGCGTGGTGATGGTGATCGACGACATCACCGTCCTCATCCGCGCCCAAAAAGAAGCTGCATGGGGCGAAGTGGCGAAACGGTTGGCGCATGAAATCCGCAATCCGCTCACGCCCATTCAACTTTCCGCCGAGAGATTGGCATGGAAATTGCATGATAAATTGGATGAGCAACACGCCCAAATCCTCAGCCGTTCGACCGATACCATCGTCAAACAGGTGGCGGCATTGAAAGAAATGGTCGAAGCCTTCCGTAATTACGCCCGCGCCCCGTCGCTGAATTTTGAAAAACACGATTTGAACCGCTTGGTCGAAGAAGTGTTGCTGCTGTACGAGGGCGGGGCGTGCCGCTTTGTTCCGAACTTGTCCGACAAGCCGCAGCCGATTTCCGCAGATACCACCGCCATGCGGCAGGTGTTGCACAATATTTTCAAAAACGCGGCAGAGGCGGCGGAAGAGGCGGAAGTTCCTCAAGTGAATGTCAGCGTCGGTGAAGATAACGACGGACAGGTTTTATTGACCGTTTGTAACAACGGCAAAGGTTTCAGCAAGGAAATGCTGCATAATGCCTTCGAGCCGTATGTTACCGACAAGCCGACAGGTACGGGACTGGGATTGCCCGTTGTGAAGAAAATCATCGAAGAGCACGGCGGCCGCATCAGCCTGAGCAATCAGAACGAAGGCGGCGCGTGTGTGAAAATAGCCTTACCCCGATTGGTAGAAACTTATGCGTAGCAGTGATATTTTAATTGTAGATGACGAAGTAGGTATCCGCGACTTGCTCTCGGAAATCCTCCAAGACGAAGGTTATTCCGTGGCTTTGGCGGAGAACGCCGAAGAGGCGCGCCAACTGCGCCACCAAACCCGTCCCGCCATGGTGTTGTTGGACATCTGGATGCCCGACTGCGACGGGATTACCCTGCTCAAAGAGTGGGCGAAAAACGGACAGCTCAACATGCCCGTGGTGATGATGAGCGGACACGCCAGCATCGACACTGCCGTCGAAGCCACCAAAATCGGCGCGCTCGATTTTTTGGAAAAACCGATTGCCCTGCAAAAGCTGCTCTCTACCGTCGACCGCGCCCTCAAACACGGCGAAATGCAGATGGCGGCGGGCTTGTCCTTCGATAAACTCGGCAACAGCCCCGCCATTCAAGAATTCAAGCAACAACTTGAGCCTGCCGTGAAAAAAAGCGGCCCCGTGCTGCTCAGCGGCGAAACCGGTTCGCCGTTTGAAATCGTTGCCCGTTATTTCCACAAAAGCGGTACGCCTTGGGTCGGACTCAGCCGCGTCGAACTCATTGCCGACGCGCCTTTGGAACTGCTGCAAAAAGCATCGGGCGGCACGCTTTATCTTGGTGATGCCGCGCAGTACAGCAAAAACATCCAAAACGGCATCAGCTTCATCCTCGGTAAGGCAGACCGTTACAACGTGCGCGTTATCGTCGCCGGCAGCCACGCCACCGATGAAAGCCCGGCAGACGCCATCGCCGATGCCAAGTTGTCCGAACTGCTTTCCGGCAACGTCATCAGCATCCCGCCGTTGCGCAGCCAATCCGAAGACATCGCTTTCTTGGTCAACCAAGTCATGACCGAATTGGCGGACAGCGAAAAAATCCAGCCCGTCAAATTCAGCAACGGCTCGCTGACCGTCCTGTGCCAATACAACTGGCCGGGCAATTTCGACCAACTCCGCAGCGTCGTGAAAAACCTGATGCTGGAGGCGGACGGACAGGAAGTCCACGAGCAGGCGGTCGTTGCCGCATTGGGGCAAAAACGGGCAACGGTCGCCACCGAAATCGTCGGCGGTTTCAACTTCAATATGCCTTTGCGCGAACTGCGTGAAGAATTGGAACGCCGCTATTTCGAGTACCACATCGCCCAAGAAGGGCAAAACATGAGCCGCGTCGCCCAAAAAGTCGGCCTGGAGCGCACACACCTCTACCGCAAACTCAAACAATTAGGCATCAGCGTTTCCCGCCGCAGCGCAGCGGAAAAAGCAGAAGAGTAGGGCGGTAGTAGGATAAGAGGTCGTCTGAAAGCATACGGTACGCCGCGGTATGTTTTCAGACGACCTTGTTTGCCATCAACACGCCCGTTTTTGTCGAATAACCAACTCACTTTTGAGGCAATGTGCGACAACCATTCAAATATAGTGGATTAACTTTAAACCAGGACGGCGTTGCCTCGCCTTAGCTCAAAGAGAACGATTCTCTAAGGTGCTGAAGCACCAAGTGAATCGGTTCCGTACTATCTGTACTGTCTGCGGCTTCGTCGCCTTGTCCTGATTTAAATTTAATCCACTATAACGGACATTTCTACCGTATCGTGTAGAATATAAAAATATTACAAAAGTTACTAACGGGCTGCCGGCTGTTTGGCAGCATCCGCATGACGGTGAACAGGTACGAAACCGGAATCAGGTGCGGGAACGCCGTATCGGTTTAAAGTTCGCCGGCTTTATCTTTAAATACTGACATTTATCTGTTTTCAGACGACCTCCCGAACAAAGGTCGTCTGAAAACACAAGGGGACACAATTGATGACGGAAAACGACCGCCTTGCCTGGCTGCAACTGGCGTTTACGCCTTATGTCGGTGCGGAGGGCTTCTTGCTCCTGCTGCAACGTTTCGGCAGCGCGAAAGCCGCGCTGGATGCTCCTGCGGAGCAAATCGCCACGATAGTGCGCCACAAGCAGGCAGCCGAATCTTGGCGCAACGGTGAAAAAGGGGCGTTGGCGCAAAAGGCTGCGGAAGCGGCGCTGCAATGGGAAAAGCAGGACGGCTGCCGTCTGTTGCTGCTGCAAGATGATGATTTCCCCGAAATGCTGACGCAGGGTATTACCGCGCCGCCGGTTTTGTTTTTGCGCGGTAACGTGCAACTGCTGCACAAACCTTCCGCCGCTATTGTCGGCAGCCGTCATGCCACGCCGCAGGCGATGCGGATTGCCAAGGATTTCGGCAGGGCGTTGAGTGAGCAGGATATTCCCGTCGTGTCGGGTATGGCTTCAGGTATCGACACCGCCGCCCACCAAGGCGCATTGCAGGCGGGTGGCGGCACCATCGCCGTATGGGGGACGGGCATAGACCGCATTTACCCGCCGTCCAATAAAAACCTTGCCTATGAAATCGCTGAAAAAGGATTGATTGTCAGCGAGTTTCCTTTGGATACGCGGCCGTTTGCGGGCAACTTCCCGCGCCGCAACCGCCTGATCGCCGCTTTGTCGCAGGTTACGCTGGTGGTCGAGGCCGCGTTGGAATCCGGTTCGCTGATTACCGCCAAGCTGGCGGCGGAGATGGGGCGGGAGGTGATGGCAGTGCCCGGTTCGATAGACAATCCGCACAGTAAGGGCTGCCACAAGCTGATTAAAGACGGCGCGAAACTGGTGGAATGTTTGGACGACATCCTTCACGAATGTCCGGGGCTATTGCAAAATGCGGCAGTTCCATCATATTCTATAAATAAGAAAAACAAAAAAACGGAAAAACGCACTGCCGTCGGAGAGGCGTCGTCTGAACCTGTTTTTCCGTTTTCAGACGACCTTCATGTCCGAAAGCAGCCGGCGCAAACCAATACGGTTGCCGCGCCGACAGCGGAAGACGGGCTGCTGGACGCCATGGGTTACGACCCCGTTCATCCCGATATATTGGCGCAGCAAACCGCATGGGCGGCGGCAGACGTTTACGCCCGACTGCTGGAATACGAACTCGACGGCATCGTCGCCGCCTTGCCGGGCGGACGCTATCAGCGCATAAAAGCATAATTGATTCATTCATTAAGGAACCAGCATGACAGAAGTCATCGCCTATCTCATCGAACACTTCCAAGATTTCGACAACTGCCCGCCGCCGGAGGATTTGGGCCGCCTGTTGGAAGATGCGGGTTTTGACGTAACGGAAATCGGCAATACGCTGATGATGATGGAAGTGTTGTTCAACACGTCCGAATTTGCCGCCGCGCCGTTCGACAGCCATGCCCTGCGCGTGTATTGCAACGAAGAAGTGGAAAACCTGCCGCAGGAAGTCATGGGGCTGATGCAGTATCTGGTTGCCGAACGCGCCATCACTTATGAGCAGCGCGAAATCGTCATCCACGCCCTGATGCACATCCCGCCCGAAGAAATCACGCTCGATACGGCGAAAGTGCTGGTGTTGCTCTTGTTGTGGGCGCACAAAAGCGAATTGCCCGTCTTAATCGGCGACGACCTGATGGGCGCGCTCAACGGCAAAGCGACCATGCATTAAACCTTTTCAGACGACCTTTTGACGCAGCTTGTTCAGAAAGATCGTCTGAAACGCATCATCCAATACATTAAAAGAGAACAAACAATGGCGAAAAACCTCTTAATCGTCGAATCACCGTCCAAAGCCAAAACCCTGAAAAAATACCTTGGCGGCGATTTCGAAATTCTGGCCTCCTACGGCCACGTCCGCGACCTCGTCCCCAAAAACGGTGCCGTCGATCCCGAACACGACTTCGCCATGAAATACGAGCTGATCAAACGCAACGCCAAACACGTCGATGCGATTGTCGCGGGAGCCAAAGAAGCCGAAAACATCTACCTCGCAACCGACCCGGATAGGGAAGGCGAAGCGATTTCCTGGCATCTTTTTGAAATCCTCAAATCCAAACGCGGCCTGAAAAACATCAAGCCGCAGCGTGTCGTGTTCCACGAAATCACCAAAAACGCCGTCCTCGACGCCGTCGCCAACCCGCGCGAAATCGAAATGGACTTGGTTGATGCACAACAAGCCCGCCGCGCTTTGGACTATCTGGTCGGTTTCAACCTCTCGCCATTGTTGTGGAAAAAAATCCGCCGCGGTTTGAGCGCAGGCCGTGTGCAAAGCCCCGCCCTGCGTCTGATTTGCGAACGCGAAAACGAAATCCGCGCGTTTGAAGCGCAGGAATATTGGACGGTGCATCTCGACAGCCACAAAGGCCGCAGCAAGTTCACCGCCAAACTTGCCCAATACAACGGCGCGAAACTCGAACAATTCGACCTGCCGAACGAAGCCGCGCAAGCCGACGTGTTGAAAGAACTCGAAGGCAAAGAGGCCGTTGTTACCGCCATCGAAAAGAAAAAGCGCAGCCGCAATCCCGCCGCTCCGTTCACCACATCCACCATGCAGCAGGATGCCGTGCGCAAACTCGGCTTCACCACCGACCGTACCATGCGTACCGCCCAGCAGCTTTACGAAGGCATAGACGTAGGGCAGGGCGCCATCGGTTTGATTACCTATATGCGTACCGACAGCGTGAATTTGGCAGATGAAGCATTAACCGAAATCCGCCATTACATCGAAAACAAAATCGGCAAAGAATATCTGCCGAGTGCCGCCAAGCAATACAAAACCAAATCCAAAAACGCCCAAGAAGCGCACGAAGCCATCCGTCCGACTTCCGTGTACCGCACGCCCGAAAGCGTCAAACCCTTCCTGAGCGCAGACCAGTTCAAACTCTATCAAATGATTTGGCAGCGCACCGTCGCCTGTCAGATGACGCCTGCCAAATTCGACCAAACTACCGTCGATATTACCGTCGGCAAAGGCGTATTCCGCGTAACCGGACAAGTGCAAACCTTCGCAGGCTTCCTCAGCGTTTACGAAGAAAGCAGCGACGATGAAGAAGGCGAAGACAGCAAAAAACTGCCCGAAATGAGCGAAGGCGACAAATTGCCTGTGGACAAACTCTACGGCGAACAACACTTCACCACCCCGCCGCCGCGCTACAACGAAGCCACGCTGGTTAAAGCACTCGAAGAATACGGCATCGGTCGCCCCTCGACCTACGCCAGCATCATCTCCACGCTCAAAGACCGCGAATACGTTACCCTTGAGCAAAAACGCTTCATGCCCACCGACACAGGCGACATCGTCAACAAATTCCTGACCGAACACTTCGCCCAATACGTCGACTACCACTTCACCGCCAAACTCGAAGACCAGCTCGACGAAATCGCCGACGGCAAACGCCGCTGGATTCCCGTGATGGACAAATTCTGGAAACCGTTCATCAAACAAGTGGAAGAAAAAGAAGGCATCGAACGCGCCAAATTCACCACGCAGGAACTCGACGAAACCTGTCCAAAATGCGGCGAACACAAACTGCAAATCAAGTTCGGCAAAATGGGCCGCTTCGTCGCCTGCGCCGGCTATCCCGAGTGCAGCTACACCCGCAACGTTAACGAAACCGCCGAAGAAGCCGCCGAGCGCATCGCCAAAGCCGAAGCCGAGCAAGCTGAACTCGACGGGCGCGAGTGTCCCAAATGCGGCGGAAGGCTGGTGTACAAATACAGCCGTACCGGCAGCAAATTCATCGGCTGCGCCAACTACCCCAAATGCAAACACGTCGAGCCGCTGGAAAAACCGAAAGATACCGGCGTCCAATGTCCGCAATGCAAAAAAGGCAACCTCGTCGAGCGCAAATCCCGCTACGGTAAACTGTTTTACAGTTGCAGCACCTATCCCGACTGCAACTACGCCACTTGGAACCCGCCCGTCGCCGAAGAATGCCCGAACTGCCATTGGCCGGTCTTGACCATCAAAACCACCAAACGCTGGGGCGTGGAAAAAGTCTGCCCGCAAAAAGAATGCGGCTGGAAAGAACAGATTGAACCGCCTGCACCGAAAGAGTGAAGGTAGGTTGGTTTAAAGAGAAAAGGTCGTCTGAAAAAATTTTAGACGACCTTTTCAGTTTTATTAAGAAGGGATTTAACGCCTTGCAAAAACCAACGTGGCAAGAAAGAACAAACTGACAATCAAAGCAACGGTTTTACCGATCAAGGGCAGGCAAAAGACGAACCAAAGCAAACCGCGCCCCAAGTTCGGAATCAATCCCAAGTGGCGGTAATATTCGTCAAAGAAATGGGCGTGGGCGGTGAAGGCAATCACGCCGCCGATATAAACACCCAAAAAAATTTTCCAAAGCGGCATTGTCAGCCATCCATATTTTCATTACGTATTATGACCAATAGACTGAAAAAGCGGTGGGAAAGTTCTAATGGCGGACGTAAGCGACCTTTTTATTTGAGAAAATATTTTATGATTTATAAAATTTTGTAAGTTTAGCATCATAAAAAATAAAATTTCACGATGCGCCGATTTGTTTTCATGCGGCCTTAAATGAAAAAAACGCTGCGGTATAATGGCTGCTTTGTCATTCTTTAGAGGTCGTCTGAAACTGTCGGACGATTCGTTTTAATCATGAGCAAACACAGCAAACATTCAAATCAAGTCCGCATCATCGGCGGGCAATGCAGGGGACGGAAACTGGTTTTTGCAGATGCGGACGGTCTGCGTCCGACGCCTGACAGTGTCCGCGAAAAACTTTTCAATTGGCTGGGTCAGGATTTGACCGGTCTGAATGCGTTGGATTTGTTTGCCGGAAGCGGCGCGTTGGGATTTGAAGCAGCATCCCGTAACGCGAAGAGGGTGGTGCTGGCAGATAATAATCGCAAAACTGCCGATATGCTGCGGCAAAACGCCAGAGCATTGGGTTTGGATAAACTGGAAATCCTCAATACCGATGGCCTTGCGTATCTGCAGAGGTCGTCTGAAAAGTTTGATGTGGTCTTTTTGGATCCGCCGTTTGCGTGGCAGGATTGGGAAAATTTGTTTGCTTCTTTGAAAAATAGCTTGAAAAACGGGGCAATGGTCTATATTGAAGCAGGGGAGCTGCCCGATTTCCCCGAGTGGCTGGAGCCTTATCGCGAAGGACGGGCGGGTAAGAGCGGTTTTGTGCTCTTGCAGTTTGTCCAAGTGGCTGAATAGTAAGGGATTTGAGAATCATTACCAGGGTGTAAACATTCGCCTAAACGGATTGTTTTTGACGCGTTTGTGCTATAATCCGCGCCCAATCGGTTTTGATAATTTAAATGAAAAAGGAAAAGAAATGTCGCTCTTTATTACAGATGAGTGCATTAACTGTGACGTTTGCGAGCCGGAGTGCCCCAATGACGCCATCTCGCAAGGCGAGGAAATTTACGAAATCAACCCTAATTTGTGTACGCAGTGCGTAGGCCACTACGATGAGCCGCAATGTCAGCAGGTATGTCCCGTGGACTGCATCCTGATTGATGAAGAGCATCCGGAAACGCACGAAGAGCTGATGGCAAAATACGAAAAAATCATTCAGTTCAAATAAATTCTTTTTTAAAGCAATAAATTGAGTGATTTTAAGAAAACAAAATTAAAAAAGAACTTGACGAAAATCTGAGTCACGAATAAACTTGCGTTCTCTTTTGGTGGGATTCCCGAGCGGTCAAAGGGGGCAGACTGTAAATCTGTTGCGAGAGCTTCGAAGGTTCGAATCCTTCTCCCACCACCAAATTCCAATGTGTTGGAGCATTGATGCAGTAAGTCTGCGGGTGTAGCTCAATGGTAGAGCAGAAGCCTTCCAAGCTTACGGTGAGGGTTCGATTCCCTTCACCCGCTCCAATAGTCTATTGGCCCATGTAGCTCAGGGGTAGAGCACTCCCTTGGTAAGGGAGAGGCCGGCAGTTCAAATCTGCCCATGGGCACCAAATACCATTTTCTCAGTATTTTAAAGATAGGAAATTTGCCATGGCAAAGGAAAAATTTGAACG
The DNA here is from genome assembly GCF_014054945.1 of Neisseria sicca. Taxonomy (NCBI): domain Bacteria; kingdom Pseudomonadati; phylum Pseudomonadota; class Betaproteobacteria; order Neisseriales; family Neisseriaceae; genus Neisseria; species Neisseria sicca. The sequence continues at coordinate 2,527,420 of NZ_CP059566.1, forward strand.
TAGCAAACCGCACGTAAACGTTGGCACCATCGGTCACGTTGACCATGGTAAAACCACCCTGACTGCTGCTTTGACTACTATTTTGGCTAAAAAATTCGGCGGTGCTGCAAAAGCTTACGACCAAATCGACAACGCTCCCGAAGAAAAAGCCCGCGGTATTACCATCAATACCTCACACGTAGAATACGAAACCGAAACCCGCCACTACGCACACGTAGACTGCCCGGGTCACGCCGACTACGTTAAAAACATGATTACCGGTGCCGCACAAATGGACGGCGCAATCTTGGTATGTTCCGCTGCCGACGGTCCTATGCCGCAAACCCGCGAACACATCCTGTTGGCCCGCCAAGTAGGCGTACCTTACATCATCGTGTTCATGAACAAATGCGACATGGTTGACGATGCCGAGCTGTTGGAACTGGTTGAAATGGAAATCCGTGACTTGCTGTCAAGCTACGACTTCCCAGGCGACGACTGCCCGATCGTACAAGGTTCTGCACTGAAAGCCTTGGAAGGCGACGCAGCTTACGAAGAAAAAATCTTCGAACTGGCTGCTGCATTGGACAGCTACATCCCGACTCCAGAGCGTGCCGTGGACAAACCGTTCCTGTTGCCTATCGAAGACGTATTCTCCATCTCCGGTCGCGGTACCGTAGTAACCGGCCGTGTAGAGCGCGGTGTCATCCACGTTGGTGACGAGATCGAAATCGTAGGTCTGAAAGAAACCCAAAAAACCACTTGTACCGGTGTTGAGATGTTCCGCAAACTGCTGGACGAAGGTCAAGCAGGTGACAACGTAGGCGTATTGCTGCGCGGTACCAAACGCGAAGAAGTGGAACGCGGTCAAGTATTGGCTAAACCGGGTACCATCACTCCGCACACCAAATTCAAAGCGGAAGTGTACGTATTGAGCAAAGAAGAGGGTGGCCGTCATACTCCGTTCTTCGCCAACTACCGTCCTCAATTCTACTTCCGTACTACCGACGTAACCGGCGCGGTTACTTTGGAAGAAGGTGTAGAAATGGTTATGCCTGGTGAGAACGTAGCCATCACTGTAGAACTGATTGCACCTATCGCTATGGAAGAAGGTCTGCGCTTTGCGATTCGCGAAGGTGGCCGTACCGTAGGTGCAGGTGTGGTTTCTTCTATCATCGCTTAAGTTTAGAGGCCAATAGCTCAATTGGTAGAGTATCGGTCTCCAAAACCGAGGGTTGGGGGTTCGAGACCCTCTTGGCCTGCCAAATAAAAAATTAACCGGCCCTGTGCCGGTTAATTTTTTTGCATTTCTTTTTTAGTAATTAATTTAAACCATTGCATGAGTGAGATAGTGCGACTTTGATGCTGTGGTGAGTGAGTAAAGATGACTGAACATACATCTGAACATAAAGCAGAAAAGTCGGGTCAGCTTGTAACATCCGGCAATCATTCTACGCCGCCTAAGCGAGAAGGGCTGCTTTCCTATTTTAAAAACTCATGGTCTGAGTTTAAAAAAGTTGTTTGGCCTACGCGGGATGATGCAGTTAAGATGACGGTCTTCGTCGTTATATTTGTTGCAATCTTGGCAGTATTTATTTACGCGGCAGACAGTGCTATTTCCTGGCTGTTTTTTGATGTGTTGTTGAAGAGGGGGTAAAAATGTCAAAACGTTGGTATGTTGTGCAGGCTTATTCCGGCTTTGAGAAAAATGTCCAGAAGACCCTAAAAGAGCGTATCGCTCGCGAAGGTATGGAAGGTTATTTCGGTCAGATTCTTGTTCCGGTTGAAGAAGTGGTCGATATTAAAAATGGTCGCAAAACCATTAGCGAGCGTAAGTTCTATCCGGGCTATGTTTTGGTCGAAATGGAAATGACTGATGACTCATGGCATTTGGTGAAAAGTACTCCTCGTGTTTCAGGCTTTATTGGCGGTACGGCAAATAAGCCTACTCCGATTTCTCAAAGAGAAGCTGATGCAATCTTGCAACAGGTTCGTTCTGGAGTTGAGAAGCCTAAACCTAAAGTTGAATTTGAAGTGGGGCAGCAAGTTCGTGTAAACGAAGGACCTTTTGCTGACTTCAACGGTATTGTAGATGAAGTGAATTATGAGCGTAATAAATTGAGGGTTTCAGTTCAGATTTTTGGTCGTGAAACCCCGGTTGAGCTGGAGTTTGGTCAAGTAGAAAAGATTTAAGTTTTTAAATCCCTTGAAAAAAAATCTCTAAGTAAATATAATGCTGAATTCTTTTTTGGGAAGCGGAAATGGTTCCGCGCTATACCCGTTTTTAGGAGTCCTATAAGTGGCAAAGAAAATTATCGGCTATATCAAACTGCAAATTCCTGCAGGTAAAGCCAATCCATCTCCCCCAGTTGGTCCTGCTTTGGGTCAACGTGGTCTGAATATTATGGAATTCTGTAAAGCATTTAATGCTGCAACCCAAGGCATGGAGCCTGGTTTGCCGATTCCAGTTGTAATTACTGCATTTGCGGATAAGTCATTCACTTTTGTGATGAAAACTCCTCCGGCCTCTATTCTGTTGAAAAAAGCCGCCGGTTTGCAAAAAGGTAGTTCTAATCCTCTGACCAATAAAGTGGGTAAATTGACCCGTGCTCAGTTGGAAGAAATTGCTAAAACTAAAGAACCTGATTTGACTGCTGCTGATTTGGATGCCGCTGTTCGCACTATTGCCGGTTCTGCTCGTTCAATGGGTTTGGATGTGGAGGGTGTTGTATAATGGCTAAAGTATCTAAACGCTTGAAAGCTTTGCGCTCTTCTGTTGAAGCCAATAAATTATATGCAATTGATGAAGCAATTGCTTTGGTAAAAAAAGCAGCGACTGCTAAATTTGACGAGTCTGTTGACGTATCTTTCAACTTGGGTGTTGATCCGCGTAAATCTGACCAAGTTATCCGTGGTTCAGTTGTTCTGCCTAAAGGTACCGGTAAAACAACCCGCGTAGCAGTATTTACTCAAGGTGCAAATGCTGATGCAGCTAAAGAAGCTGGTGCTGATGTTGTCGGCTTTGAAGATTTGGCTGCTGAAATTAAAGCAGGTAATCTGAACTTTGACGTTGTTATTGCTTCTCCTGATGCAATGCGCATCGTTGGTCAATTGGGTACCATCTTGGGTCCACGTGGCTTGATGCCAAACCCTAAAGTAGGTACTGTTACTCCTAATGTGGCTGAAGCAGTTAAAAATGCAAAAGCAGGTCAAGTGCAATATCGTACAGACAAAGCTGGTATCGTTCATGCAACTATCGGTCGTGCTTCATTCGCTGAGGCTGATTTGAAAGAGAACTTTGATGCATTGCTGGATGCTATCGTTAAAGCTAAACCTGCTGCTGCTAAAGGTCAGTACCTGAAAAAAGTTGCTGTATCCAGCACTATGGGTTTAGGTGTTCGCGTTGATACATCAAGCGTGAATAACTAATCTAAGAAATTTTCAAGCAACTCAAAATAGAGTTGCTTGAATTTGGGCTACTTAGAATTAAGTAGATGTCCAAGACCGTAGGGATCGCAAGATTTAATCGTAACTGCCCTACGCAGACGGTAGTCCTGAAACACATTACAAGATTGCTTGTAAGATGTCTTTTTAGGTTACCGCGCTGGTGGGATATCATTCCGATATCCTGTTTATAAACAGTGGGAGGTAGACCTTGAGTCTCAATATTGAAACCAAGAAAGTAGCCGTAGAGGAAATCAGCGCAGCAATTGCTAACGCTCAGACTCTCGTGGTTGCTGAATATCGCGGTATCAGTGTTTCCAGTATGACTGAGCTTCGTGCAAATGCGCGTAAAGAAGGCGTTTATTTGCGCGTTCTGAAAAACACATTGGCTCGTCGTGCAGTAGAGGGTACTTCATTCGCAGCTTTGGCTGATCAAATGGTTGGTCCATTGGTTTATGCTGCTTCTGAAGATGCTGTTGCTGCTGCTAAAGTGTTGCACCAATTCGCGAAAAAAGATGACAAGATTGTAGTTAAAGCCGGTTCTTACAATGGTGAAGTAATGAATGCTGCTCAGGTTGCTGAGTTGGCTTCTATTCCGAGCCGCGAAGAGCTGTTGTCCAAACTGTTGTTCGTTATGCAAGCTCCTGTATCAGGCTTTGCGCGCGGTTTGGCTGCTTTGGCAGAGAAAAAAGCAGGCGAAGAAGCCGCTTAATCAATTTTGTTTCTGTTAATCAATTATTTTTTAATACAATATTTGGAGTATAAATAGCATGGCTATTACTAAAGAAGACATTTTGGAAGCAGTTGGTTCTTTGACCGTAATGGAATTGAACGACTTGGTTAAAGCTTTTGAAGAAAAATTCGGCGTTTCTGCTGCTGCTGTTGCAGTTGCGGGTCCTGCTGGCGCTGGTGCTGCTGCCGCTGAAGAAAAAACTGAATTTGACGTAGTATTGGCTTCTGCCGGTGACCAAAAAGTTGGCGTGATTAAAGTAGTTCGCGCAATTACCGGTCTGGGTCTGAAAGAAGCTAAAGACATCGTTGATGGTGCACCTAAAACTCTTAAAGAAGGTGTTTCTAAAGCTGAAGCTGAAGACATCCAAAAACAATTGGAAGAAGCCGGCGCTAAAGTCGAAATCAAATAATTTGATGCTTCCTGTGAAGGCTGGCAGTTTTCTGCCAGCCTTATTTTGCTTATTGTTATTAGGTTAATTTGTTATTTACATTTATTTGCAATTTATTCGCAAGCTAAGTTTAAATAAATGTAAATAACACAAACAATAGGCGTTATTTCAGACGACCTCTTTTTTAAAATTGCTTTTCGGAGTGTATATGAACTATTCGTTTACCGAGAAAAAACGTATCCGTAAGAGTTTTGCAAAACGAGAGAACGTATTGGACGTTCCCTTTTTGTTGGCAACACAAATTGATTCTTATGCGAAATTTCTGCAATTAGAAAATGCTTTTGATCAGCGCACTGACGATGGTCTGCAGGCTGCATTTAATTCTATTTTTCCTATCGTAAGCCACAATGGTTATGCGCGTCTGGAGTTTGTGCATTACACGTTGGGTGAGCCTTTGTTCGATATTCCTGAATGTCAATTGCGCGGAATCACTTATGCAGCCCCTTTGCGCGCGCGTATCCGACTGGTTATTTTAGACAAGGAAGCGTCTAAACCGACAGTCAAAGAAGTCCGTGAAAATGAAGTGTACATGGGCGAAATCCCATTGATGACTCCAAGCGGTTCGTTTGTCATTAACGGTACCGAACGTGTGATTGTTTCTCAGTTGCACCGTTCTCCCGGTGTGTTCTTTGAGCATGACCGCGGTAAAACCCATTCCTCCGGTAAATTGTTGTTCTCTGCTCGAATCATTCCTTACCGTGGTTCGTGGTTGGATTTCGAATTTGACCCGAAAGATTTGCTGTATTTCCGTATCGACCGTCGCCGTAAAATGCCGGTTACGATTTTGTTGAAGGCCTTGGGCTACAACAATGAGCAGATCTTGGATATTTTCTACGATAAAGAAACGTTCTATCTGTCTGAAAATGGTGTCCAAACTGATTTGGTTGTAGGTCGTCTGAAAGGTGAAACTGCCAAAGTTGATATCTTGGATAAAGAAGGCAACGTCTTGGTTGCTAAAGGTAAACGCATTACCGCAAAAAATATCCGTGATATTAGCAATGCGGGATTAACCCGTTTGGATGTGGAGCCGGAAAGTTTGATTGGCAAAGCTTTGGCCGCGGATTTGATTGACCCTGAAACGGGTGAAGTATTGGCTGTAGCCAATGATGAAATCACTGAAGAATTGTTGGCAAAATTTGATATTCATGGTGTAAAACAGCTTACTACGCTTTACATTAATGAATTGGATCAGGGTGGTTACATTTCCAATACTCTGCGCACTGATGAGACTGTTGATCAGCAAGCAGCACGTGTTGCGATTTACCGCATGATGCGCCCGGGCGAACCTCCTACCGAGGAAGCAGTCGAGCAGTTGTTTAACCGCTTGTTCTTCAGTGAAGACAGCTACGATTTGTCTCGCGTAGGCCGTATGAAATTCAATACGCGTACTTATGAGCAAAAATTGTCTGAAGCACAACAACATTCTTGGTATGGCCGTTTGTTGAACGAAACCTTCGCAGGTGCTGCCGAAAAAGGCGGTTATGTTCTGAGCGTCGAAGATATTGTTGCTTCTATTGCTACTTTGGTTGAATTGCGTAACGGTCATGGCGAAGTGGACGATATCGACCACTTGGGCAACCGTCGTGTGCGTTCGGTAGGTGAGTTGACTGAAAACCAATTCCGCAGCGGTTTGGCTCGTGTGGAACGTGCCGTAAAAGAACGCCTGAATCAAGCGGAATCAGAAAACTTAATGCCGCATGATTTGATTAATGCAAAACCTGTTTCTGCTGCCATCAAAGAATTCTTCGGCTCAAGCCAATTGAGTCAGTTTATGGATCAGACCAACCCCTTATCTGAAGTAACCCACAAGCGCCGCGTATCTGCGTTGGGCCCGGGTGGTTTGACCCGTGAACGTGCCGGTTTCGAGGTGCGAGACGTGCATCCGACTCACTATGGCCGTGTATGTCCGATTGAAACGCCTGAAGGTCCGAACATCGGTTTGATTAACTCATTGTCCGTTTATGCGCGTACCAATGATTATGGTTTCTTGGAAACTCCTTATCGCCGCGTTATCGACGGCAAAGTAACCGAGGAAATCGATTACTTGTCTGCCATTGAAGAAGGCCGCTATGTGATTGCACAGGCGAATGCTGATTTGGACAAAGACGGTAATTTGATTGGTGACTTGGTAACTTGTCGTGAAAAAGGCGAAACCATTATGGCAACGCCTGACCGTGTCCAATATATGGACGTGGCAACTGGTCAAGTGGTATCTGTAGCGGCATCTCTGATTCCGTTCTTGGAGCACGATGATGCGAACCGTGCATTGATGGGTGCCAACATGCAACGTCAGGCTGTACCGTGCCTGCGTCCTGAAAAACCGATGGTTGGTACCGGTATTGAGCGTTCTGTTGCCGTTGACTCTGCTACTGCAATCGTTGCACGTCGTGGCGGTGTGGTTGAGTATGTCGATGCCAACCGTGTTGTGATTCGTGTTCATGACGATGAAGCGACTGCTGGTGAAGTGGGTGTCGATATTTACAACTTGGTTAAATTCACCCGTTCCAACCAATCTACCAACATTAACCAACGTCCTGCCGTCAAAGCCGGCGACGTTTTGCAACGCGGCGATTTGATTGCTGACGGTGCATCTACCGATTTGGGCGAATTGGCTTTGGGTCAAAATATGACTATCGCCTTCATGCCGTGGAATGGCTATAACTATGAAGACTCGATTCTGATTTCCGAAAAAGTAGCTGCAGACGACCGCTATACTTCGATTCACATTGAGGAATTGAATGTCGTTGCCCGCGATACCAAGCTGGGTGCGGAAGATATCACCCGCGATATTCCGAACTTGTCCGAGCGTATGCAAAACCGTTTGGACGAATCCGGTATCGTTTATATCGGTGCGGAAGTGGAAGCAGGTGATGTGTTGGTAGGTAAAGTAACGCCTAAAGGCGAAACCCAACTGACTCCGGAAGAAAAACTGCTGCGCGCCATCTTTGGCGAAAAAGCATCCGACGTAAAAGACACCTCGTTGCGTATGCCTACCGGCATGAGCGGTACGGTTATCGACGTTCAAGTCTTTACTCGCGAAGGTATCCAACGCGACAAACGTGCTCAATCCATTATTGATTCCGAGCTGAAACGTTACCGTCAAGACTTGGGCGACCAGTTGCGTATTTTTGATAACGATGCATTCGACCGTATTGAGCGCATGATCGTCGGTCAAAAAGCCAACGGCGGTCCGATGAAGCTGGCTAAAGGCAGTGAAATCACTACCGAATATCTGGCGGGTCTGCCCAGCAAACACGATTGGTTTGATATCCGTTTGTCTGATGAAGATTTGGCCAAACAATTAGAACTGATTAAATTGAGTCTGCAACAAAAACGCGAAGAAGCGGACGAGTTGTACGAAATCAAGAAGAAAAAACTGACCCAAGGCGACGAATTGCAGCCTGGCGTACAAAAAATGGTGAAAGTCTTTATCGCCATCAAACGCCGTCTGCAAGCCGGTGACAAAATGGCGGGTCGCCACGGTAACAAAGGTGTGGTATCACGCATTCTGCCGGTGGAAGACATGCCTTACATGGCGGACGGTCGTCCTGTGGACATCGTACTGAACCCGTTGGGCGTACCTTCCCGTATGAACATCGGTCAGATTTTGGAAGTTCACTTAGGTTGGGCAGCAAAAGGTATCGGTGAGCGTATCGACCGTATGCTGAAAGAACAACGCAAAGCCAGCGAGCTGCGCGAGTTCTTGAACAAACTCTACAACGGCAGCGGTAAGAAAGAAGATTTGGATGCCCTGACTGATGAAGAAATCATCGAACTGGCTTCCAACCTGCGTAAAGGCGCATCTTTCGCATCGCCGGTGTTTGATGGTGCGAAAGAATCCGAAATCCGCGAAATGCTGAATTTGGCTTACCCAAGCGATGATCCTGAAGTTGAAAAACTGGGCTTTAACGACAGCAAAACCCAAATCACACTGTATGACGGACGCTCTGGCGAACCGTTTGACCGTAAGGTAACAGTAGGTGTGATGCACTATCTGAAGCTGCACCACTTGGTTGACGAAAAAATGCACGCGCGTTCTACCGGTCCATATAGTTTGGTTACTCAACAGCCTCTGGGCGGTAAAGCTCAGTTCGGTGGCCAACGTTTCGGTGAGATGGAGGTTTGGGCGCTGGAAGCATACGGCGCAGCCTACACGCTGCAAGAGATGTTGACCGTGAAGTCCGACGACGTAACAGGCCGTACCAAAATGTACGAGAACATCGTCAAAGGCGAACACAAAATCGATGCCGGTATGCCTGAGTCCTTCAACGTATTGGTTAAAGAGATTCGCTCACTGGGCTTGGATATCGATTTGGAACGTTACTAAACAGAAGTTTTCAGACGACCTCTCTAGGTCGTCTGAAAAAGCGGTTGCAGAATAAGAATGAATGAATCGAAATCTGAAAATATCAGGTCGTCTGAAACCGTAACGTACCGTTTCCAATATCGAAAATCCGCCATGCGGTAAAAATACTTCCTTCAAGGAGCAAAAATGAATTTGTTGAACTTATTTAATCCGTTGCAAACTGCCGGCATGGAAGAAGAGTTTGATGCCATCAAAATCGGCATTGCTTCTCCCGAAACCATCCGTTCATGGTCTTACGGCGAAGTTAAAAAGCCTGAAACCATCAACTATCGTACGTTCAAACCTGAGCGTGACGGTCTGTTCTGCGCCAAAATCTTTGGTCCGGTCAAAGACTACGAGTGCTTGTGCGGAAAATATAAACGCTTGAAATTTAAAGGTGTAACCTGTGAAAAATGTGGCGTGGAAGTAACTTTGTCCAAAGTGCGCCGCGAACGCATGGGTCATATCGAATTGGCCGCGCCTGTGGCACACATTTGGTTCTTGAAATCCCTGCCTTCTCGTTTGGGTATGGTGTTGGACATGACTTTGCGCGACATCGAGCGCGTATTGTACTTTGAAGCATTTGTTGTGACCGACCCCGGCATGACTCCGCTGCAACGCCGTCAATTGCTGACTGAAGATGACTACTACAACAAACTGGACGAATACGGCGACGATTTCGATGCCAAAATGGGTGCAGAAGGTATCCGCGAATTGTTGCGTACCCTGGATGTAGCAGGCGAGATCGAAATCCTGCGCCAAGAACTTGAGTCGACCGGTTCAGATACCAAAATCAAAAAAATCGCCAAACGCTTGAAAGTATTGGAAGCCTTCCATCGTTCCGGCATGAAACTGGAATGGATGATTATGGACGTGCTGCCGGTATTGCCGCCTGATTTGCGCCCTCTGGTTCCGTTGGACGGTGGCCGTTTTGCCACTTCCGATTTGAACGATTTGTACCGTCGCGTCATCAACCGTAACAACCGTCTGAAACGCCTGCTGGAACTGCACGCTCCTGACATCATTGTCCGCAACGAAAAACGTATGTTGCAAGAAGCGGTTGACTCGCTGTTGGATAACGGCCGTCGCGGTAAAGCCATGACCGGTGCCAACAAACGTCCGCTGAAATCATTGGCAGACATGATTAAAGGTAAGGGTGGTCGTTTCCGTCAAAACCTGCTGGGTAAACGTGTGGACTATTCAGGTCGTTCCGTGATTACCGTAGGTCCATACCTGCGTCTGCACCAATGCGGTCTGCCGAAAAAAATGGCTTTGGAACTGTTCAAACCGTTCATTTTCCATAAACTGGAAAAACAAGGTCTGGCCTCTACCGTTAAAGCAGCGAAAAAATTGGTAGAGCAAGAAGTACCTGAAGTATGGGATATCTTGGAAGAAGTCATTCGTGAACATCCGATTATGCTGAACCGTGCGCCGACCCTGCACCGTTTGGGTATTCAAGCGTTTGAACCCATCCTGATTGAAGGTAAAGCCATTCAGCTGCATCCGTTGGTATGTGCCGCGTTTAACGCCGACTTTGACGGTGACCAAATGGCGGTACACGTTCCATTGAGCTTGGAAGCGCAAATGGAAGCGCGCACCCTGATGCTGGCTTCAAACAACGTATTGTCTCCTGCAAACGGTGAACCGATTATCGTACCTTCCCAAGACATCGTATTGGGTCTGTACTACATGACCCGCGACCGCATCAATGCCAAAGGTGAGGGCAGTCTGTTTGCTGATGTGAAAGAAGTGCATCGTGCATACCATACCAAACAGGTTGAGCTGGGTACGAAAATCACCGTACGTCTGCGCGAATGGGTGAAAAACGAAGCTGGCGAATTCGAACCAGTCGTTACCCGTTACGAAACGACTGTCGGTCGTGCATTGTTGAGCGAAATCCTGCCTAAAGGCCTGCCGTTCGAATACATCAACAAAGCGCTGAAGAAAAAAGAAATTTCCAAGCTGATTAACGCATCGTTCCGCCTATGCGGTTTGCGCGATACGGTTATCTTCGCCGACCACTTGATGTATACCGGTTTCGGATTCGCAGCCAAAGGCGGTATTTCCATTGCTGTTGACGACATGGAGATTCCGAAAGAAAAAGCGGCCTTGTTGGCTGAAGCCAATGCCGAGGTTAAAGAAATCGAAGACCAATACCGTCAAGGTTTGGTAACCAATGGCGAACGCTACAACAAAGTGGTGGATATTTGGGGTCGTGCCGGCGATAAAATTGCTAAAGCGATGATGGATAACTTGTCCAAACAAAAAGTTATCGATCGTGATGGCAACGAAGTCGATCAAGAGTCATTCAACTCCATCTATATGATGGCAGACTCTGGTGCTCGTGGTTCTGCGGCTCAGATTAAACAGTTGTCTGGTATGCGTGGCTTGATGGCAAAACCAGACGGCTCGATTATTGAAACGCCGATTACCTCAAACTTCCGCGAAGGTTTGACCGTATTGCAATACTTTATTGCGACCCACGGTGCACGTAAGGGTTTGGCGGATACCGCATTGAAAACCGCGAACTCCGGTTACCTGACCCGTCGTCTGGTAGACGTAACTCAAGATTTGGTCGTTGTTGAAGACGACTGTGGTACTTCAGACGGCTTTGTTATGAAGGCAGTTGTACAAGGCGGTGATGTGATTGAAGCATTGCGCGATCGTATTTTGGGTCGTGTTACTGCGTCTGACGTTGTCGATCCGTCAAGTGGCGAAACCTTGGTTGAAGCCGGTACGTTGTTGACTGAAAAACTGGTGGATATGATTGACCAATCCGGTGTCGATGAAGTCAAAGTCCGTACCCCGATTACTTGTAAAACCCGCCATGGCTTGTGTGCGCACTGTTACGGTCGCGACTTGGCACGCGGCAAACTGGTTAATGCCGGTGAGGCAGTCGGCGTGATTGCCGCTCAGTCTATCGGTGAACCGGGTACTCAGTTGACCATGCGTACGTTCCACATCGGTGGTGCGGCATCCCGTGCGGCAGCAGCCAGCCAAGTTGAAGCCAAATCCAACGGTACCGCACGATTCAGCAGCCAAATGCGTTATGTTGCCAACAACAAAGGCGAATTGGTTGTTATCGGCCGCTCTTGCGAAGTCGTTATCCATGATGACATCGGTCGTGAACGCGAACGCCACAAAGTGCCTTACGGTGCTATCTTGATGGTTCAAGATGGTGAAGCCATTAAAGCCGGTCAAACGTTGGCAACCTGGGATCCGCATACCCGTCCGATGATTACCGAACACGCAGGTTGGGTGAAATTCGAAAACGTGGAAGAGGGCGTAACCGTTGCCAAACAAACTGACGATGTAACCGGTTTGTCTACCTTGGTGGTTATCGACGGCAAGCGCCGCTCCGGCAGCGCATCCAAACTGCTGCGTCCTACTGTAAAACTGTTGGATGAAAACGGTCTGGAAATCTGCATTCCGGGTACCTCTACTCCGGTATCTATGGCATTCCCTGTGGGTGCAGTGATTACCGTGCGCGAAGGTCAGGAAGTTGGTAAAGGCGACGTATTGGCGCGTATCCCGCAAGCCTCTTCCAAAACCCGCGATATTACCGGTGGTCTGCCGCGCGTTGCCGAGTTGTTTGAAGCACGTGTGCCGAAAGATGCAGGTATGTTGGCAGAAATCACCGGTACCGTTTCATTCGGTAAAGAGACTAAAGGCAAACAGCGTCTGATTATCACTGATGTAGACGGCGTAGCATACGAGACTTTGATTTCCAAAGAGAAACAAATTTTGGTGCACGACGGTCAAGTGGTAAACCGTGGCGAAACCATTGTGGACGGAGCGGTAGATCCTCATGATATTCTGCGTCTGCAAGGTATCGAAGCACTGGCACGCTACATTGTTCAAGAGGTGCAAGAGGTTTACCGTCTGCAAGGTGTGAAGATTTCCGATAAACACATCGAAGTCATCATCCGTCAGATGCTGCGCCGTGTGAATATTGTCGATTCAGGTGAAACCGAATTCATTACCGGTGAGCAAGTCGAACGCGGCGATGTCATGACAGCCAATGAAAAAGCTTTGGAAGAAGGCAAAGAGCCGGCACGTTACGAAAACGTATTGTTGGGTATTACCAAAGCCTCCTTGTCAACCGACAGCTTCATTTCTGCCGCATCGTTCCAAGAAACGACCCGCGTTCTGACCGAAGCTGCCATTATGGGCAAGCAAGACGAGTTGCGCGGTCTGAAAGAGAACGTAATCGTAGGTCGTCTGATTCCTGCCGGTACCGGTTTGACCTACCACCGCAGCCGTCGCCAGCAATGGCAGGAAGCGGAGCAAGAAGCTTCCGAAATCGAAGCAACAGATGAATAATCCGTAGGATGTTTGTTTGAAAGAAAACCGCAAGGCAATATCACTTGCGGTTTTCTTTTTCAGACGACCTGTGTGGATTATAGTGGATTAACTTTAAACCAGTACGGCGTTGCCTCGCCTTGCCGTACTATCTGTACTGTCTGCGGCTTCGTCGCCTTGTCCTGATTTAAATTTAATCCACTATATCAATGCCGTTGTGAAAAGTACGGTGGGAAGGGTGGCTCTAATGGAGTTGCGAACTGACTTATTTTTAATAAAGGTCGTCTGAAATAGGGAGTGCAGAGTTTGAGAACTCTTTATCCATTTCAGACGACCTCAGTTGCTAAATAGTTCTTAGTTAATACAAAATACCAACTTTTCTCTACCGTTTGCTTGACTAAACTCTTGCAATAAAAATATAATTCCACTCTTGCTGACATGGTGTCGGCAAGTATTTAACTCAACAGGACGAGAAAATATGCCAACTATCAACCAATTGGTACGCAAAGGCCGTCAAAAGCCCGTGTACGTAAACAAAGTGCCTGCACTGGAAGCCTGTCCGCAAAAACGCGGCGTATGCACCCGTGTATACACGACTACCCCTAAAAAACCTAACTCTGCATTGCGTAAAGTATGTAAAGTTCGTCTGACCAACGGTTTTGAAGTCATTTCATACATCGGCGGTGAAGGCCATAACCTGCAAGAGCACAGCGTCGTACTGATTCGCGGCGGTCGTGTAAAAGACTTGCCGGGTGTACGTTACCACACTGTACGCGGTTCCTTGGATACTGCAGGTGTTAAAGACCGTAAACAAGCCCGTTCTAAATACGGTGCTAAGCGTCCTAAATAATTACAGGGACTTAAATAGGCACGTCGGCCGCCTAAGCTGAACAACGGCCGAGTAAGTGAATACTCTTTTGGGTATTCATGGGAATTGACCCGACTGAATAGATTAAAGGAAATTAAAATGCCAAGACGTAGAGAAGTCCCCAAGCGCGATGTGTTGCCTGATCCTAAATTTGGCAGCGTCGAGCTGACTAAATTCATGAACGTATTGATGATTGACGGTAAAAAATCTGTTGCCGAACGTATCGTTTACGGTGCATTGGAGCAAATTGAGAAAAAAACCGGCAAAGCAGCAATCGAAGTATTCAACGAAGCCATTGCAAACGCCAAACCTATCGTGGAAGTGAAAAGCCGCCGTGTGGGTGGTGCAAACTACCAAGTTCCTGTTGAGGTTCGTCCTTCACGCCGTCTGGCTCTTGCAATGCGCTGGGTTCGCGATGCAGCCCGCAAACGTGGTGAGAAATCCATGGACCTGCGTTTGGCAGGCGAGTTGATTGATGCGTCCGAAGGTCGTGGCGGTGCGTTGAAAAAACGTGAAGAAGTACACCGCATGGCTGAAGCCAACAAAGCATTCTCTCACTTCCGTTTCTAATTTTGAAAGGCTAATAAAATGGCTCGTAAGACCCCGATCAGCCTGTACCGCAACATCGGTATTTCCGCCCATATTGACGCGGGTAAAACCACTACTACAGAACGTATTTTGTTCTATACCGGTTTGACCCACAAATTGGGCGAGGTACATGATGGCGCGGCTACTACCGACTACATGGAACAAGAGCAAGAGCGTGGTATTACCATTACCTCCGCTGCCGTTACTTCCTACTGGTCCGGTATGGCGAAACAATTCCCAGAACACCGCTTCAACATTATCGACACACCAGGACACGTTGACTTTACCGTAGAGGTAGAGCGTTCTATGCGTGTATTGGATGGTGCGGTAATGGTTTACTGTGCGGTGGGTGGTGTTCAACCGCAATCTGAAACCGTATGGCGTCAAGCCAACAAATACCAAGTGCCACGCTTGGCGTTTGTAAATAAAATGGACCGTCAAGGTGCCAACTTCTTCCGCGTTGTAGAGCAAATGAAAACCCGTTTGCGCGCAAACCCAGTACCTATCGTCATTCCGGTAGGCGCAGAAGATAGTTTCACCGGTGTTGTTGACCTGCTGAAAATGAAATCCATCATCTGGAATGAAGCCGATAAAGGTACGACCTTTACCTATGGCGACATTCCCGCTGAATTGGTTGAAACTGCTGAAGAATGGCGTCAAAACATGATTGAAGCCGCAGCCGAAGCCAGCGAAGAATTGATGGACAAATACTTGGGCGGTGATGAGCTGACCGAGGAAGAAATCGTAGGCGCATTGCGTCAACGTACTTTGGCAGGCGAAATCCAACCTATGTTGTGCGGTTCTGCATTTAAAAACAAAGGTGTTCAACGTATGTTGGACGCAGTTGTAGAATTGCTGCCGGCTCCTACCGATATTCCTCCGGTTCAAGGTGTTAACCCTAACACTGAAGAAGCCGACAGCCGCCAAGCCAGCGATGAAGAGAAATTCTCTGCATTGGCGTTCAAAATGTTGAACGACAAATACGTTGGTCAACTGACTTTCATCCGCGTTTACTCTGGCGTCGTGAAATCCGGTGATACCGTATTGAACTCTGTAAAAGGCACTCGTGAACGTATCGGCCGTTTGGTACAAATGACTGCTGCAGACCGTACTGAAATTGAAGAAGTACGTGCTGGCGACATCGCAGCCGCTATCGGTCTGAAAGACGTTACCACTGGTGAAACCTTGTGTGCAGAAAGCGCGCCGATTATCTTGGAACGCATGGAATTCCCTGAGCCGGTAATCCATATTGCCGTTGAGCCGAAAACCAAAGCCGACCAAGAGAAAATGGGTATCGCTCTGAACCGTCTGGCTAAAGAAGACCCTTCTTTCCGTGTTCGTACGGACGAAGAATCCGGTCAAACCATTATTTCCGGTATGGGTGAGCTGCACTTGGAAATTATTGTTGACCGTATGAAACGCGAATTCGGCGTGGAAGCAAATATCGGTGCGCCTCAAGTGGCTTACCGCGAAACTATCCGCAAAGAAGTCGAAGCCGAATACAAACACGCCAAACAATCCGGTGGTAAAGGTCAATACGGTCACGTTGTGATCAAAATGGAACCTATGGAGCCGGGTGGCGCAGGCTACGAATTTATCGACGAAATTAAAGGTGGTGTGATTCCTCGCGAATTCATTCCGTCTGTCGATAAAGGTATCCGCGATACCCTGCCTAACGGTATCGTTGCAGGCTACCCAGTAGTTGACGTACGTGTACGTTTGATCTTCGGTTCTTCGCACGACGTCGACTCCTCTCAACTGGCCTTCGAATTGGCTGCTTCCCAAGCCTTCAAAGAAGGTATGCGTAAAGCCAATCCTGCTCTGCTTGAGCCAATCATGGCAGTTGAAGTGGAAACCCCTGAAGAATACATGGGTGACGTAATGGGCGACTTGAACCGTCGTCGCGGCGTCGTATTGGGTATGGATGATGACGGTATCGGCGGTAAAAAAGTCCGTGCCGAAGTACCTCTGGCAGAAATGTTCGGTTATTCGACCGACCTGCGTTCTGCAACCCAAGGCCGCGCTACTTACTCTATGGAGTTCAAGAAATATTCTGAAGCTCCTGCCCACATAGCTGCTGCTGTAACTGAAGCCCGTAAAGGCTAATCAGGCAAATAGGTCGTCTGAAAGGCTGAAATGATTTTTCAGACGGCCTCTGTTCTTTAATCGATCTTTAATGTAAAGGAATTAGCTCATGGCTAAGGAAAAATTTGAACGTAGCAAACCGCACGTAAACGTTGGCACCATCGGTCACGTTGACCATGGTAAAACCACCCTGACTGCTGCTTTGACTACTATTTTGGCTAAAAAATTCGGCGGTGCTGCAAAAGCTTACGACCAAATCGACAACGCTCCCGAAGAAAAAGCCCGCGGTATTACCATCAATACCTCACACGTAGAATACGAAACCGAAACCCGCCACTACGCACACGTAGACTGCCCGGGTCACGCCGACTACGTTAAAAACATGATTACCGGTGCCGCACAAATGGACGGCGCAATCTTGGTATGTTCCGCTGCCGACGGTCCTATGCCGCAAACCCGCGAACACATCCTGTTGGCCCGCCAAGTAGGCGTACCTTACATCATCGTGTTCATGAACAAATGCGACATGGTTGACGATGCCGAGCTGTTGGAACTGGTTGAAATGGAAATCCGTGACTTGCTGTCAAGCTACGACTTCCCAGGCGACGACTGCCCGATCGTACAAGGTTCTGCACTGAAAGCCTTGGAAGGCGACGCAGCTTACGAAGAAAAAATCTTCGAACTGGCTGCTGCATTGGACAGCTACATCCCGACTCCAGAGCGTGCCGTGGACAAACCGTTCCTGTTGCCTATCGAAGACGTATTCTCCATCTCCGGTCGCGGTACCGTAGTAACCGGCCGTGTAGAGCGCGGTGTCATCCACGTTGGTGACGAGATCGAAATCGTAGGTCTGAAAGAAACCCAAAAAACCACTTGTACCGGTGTTGAGATGTTCCGCAAACTGCTGGACGAAGGTCAAGCAGGTGACAACGTAGGCGTATTGCTGCGCGGTACCAAACGCGAAGAAGTGGAACGCGGTCAAGTATTGGCTAAACCGGGTACCATCACTCCGCACACCAAATTCAAAGCGGAAGTGTACGTATTGAGCAAAGAAGAGGGTGGCCGTCATACTCCGTTCTTCGCCAACTACCGTCCTCAATTCTACTTCCGTACTACCGACGTAACCGGCGCGGTTACTTTGGAAGAAGGTGTAGAAATGGTTAT
This sequence comes from Neisseria sicca, assembly GCF_014054945.1. Classification (NCBI taxonomy): domain Bacteria; kingdom Pseudomonadati; phylum Pseudomonadota; class Betaproteobacteria; order Neisseriales; family Neisseriaceae; genus Neisseria; species Neisseria sicca. Next base: position 2,545,376 of record NZ_CP059566.1, read on the forward strand.
GCCTGGTGAGAACGTAGCCATCACTGTAGAACTGATTGCACCTATCGCTATGGAAGAAGGTCTGCGCTTTGCGATTCGCGAAGGTGGCCGTACCGTAGGTGCAGGTGTGGTTTCTTCTATCATCGCTTAATTGAAGGATATCGATAAATGGCAAACCAAAAAATCCGTATCCGCCTGAAAGCTTATGATTACAGCCTGATCGACCGTTCTGCTCAAGAAATCGTTGAAACTGCAAAACGTACCGGTGCCGTTGTAAAAGGTCCGATTCCGTTGCCGACTAAAATCGAACGTTTCAACATTCTGCGTTCTCCTCACGTGAACAAAACTTCTCGTGAACAATTGGAAATCCGCACTCACTTGCGCCTGATGGACATCGTGGACTGGACTGACAAAACTACCGATGCACTGATGAAACTGGACTTGCCAGCCGGTGTTGATGTAGAAATTAAAGTTCAATAATCGCTGCTTTTGATAGAAAGCTGAATGGTTTATCCGTTCGGCTTTTTATTTATTAACCCATTGAAGCATTTATGGTGGATTCAAATAGGAATAGGGCATTCTGTTGATTGGTATAGCGGATTAAATTTAAATCAGGACAAGGCGACGAAGCCGCAGACAGTACAGATAGTACGGCAAGGCGAGGCAACGCAACGCCGTACCGGTTTAAAGTTAATCCACTATGGTGCAGCAGGTCAAAGAAACCATGTTGAGGTCGTCTGAAAACAGATGATTGGCGAAATTCATTTGAGCTTTTGCGAAACCTATATTGAAGTACGGCAAATTTTGATGGGTTATTGCGATTCGGCCAACTCTTGTCCAAAGAATGCAATAAGCTGGCGGTAAATTTGATAAGCTGATAAACGGTTGCGATTTTGGTATTTTTCATCCTCTTTTGCGGGGGAGAGGAATAGGGAAAATACGGGAATATCGGGGATAGCGGGAATAAAATGAAACGGCTTTGCAGCAAGTTTATTGATACAAAAAGGTCGTCTGAAATCCGATTTTCGTTTTCAGACGACCTTTTGAGCAAATGATGACGTTATTTTGGCTCTTGCGGCACATAACCTTGAACGGCATCTGCACCGTCGCCAAAGAAATACTGTTCCATTTGTTGTGCCAGATATTCGCGTGCGCGCGGATCAGCGAGGCTTAAACGGTTTTCGTTAATCAGCATGGTTTGGTGGCGTGTCCACGCATTCCAAGCTTCTTGGGATACATTTTCAAAAATGCGCTTGCCCAATTCGTTGGGCAGTGGTGGGAATTTCATACCTTCGGCTTCTTTGCCGAGTTTGACGCAGTGAACCATACGGGTCATGGCGGTTTTCCTTCAAAAACGGGGTTTCAGACGAGGCATATTTTAACGTATCGGCTGACGTTCGGAAAGGCGGGGAGGGGCTTACCACATTGCCTTTCTACGCAAAGGTTCGTTATGGTCTCCTTTGACAAGCTCCCAAATGGTCAGACCCATTTGGGGGCCAAGAAGTGCTTTTTGTGTCCGTACTCCTTCTCCTTCAGGGAAAATTTCGCCTTTATTGAAATGGCGGGTCTCACCGTCAAAGCTGGTGATTTTCCACATACCTGAAATTGGAACTGGCTCTTCCTCGACGCCGATGATTTCCTGCGGCGCTTGGGTGTAGATCCGCTTGCCGTCCTTTTCTTCCACTTCCCAGCCGTCCCATCTTCTCGACCAATAATACATCTGTTCGCGGGTAATGCCGCCCATATTTTCGCGCGGATATTTTTCGCGTATCGGTTCTAAAGCTCGGTTTAGCGCAATGTAGTCCAAGGGTAAATCTTCGCGGATATCCCCTGTTTCGGGCAAGCTGCCGATTTTAAAAACCTTGATACCGGCAAAGTCGCGCAGAGTAATATCGGGATGATTTGCCAAAACAGGCTCTATCCTGCCTGCCGGTAGCTGTCCGTAAAGTTCCCTGCCAACCAATGTATACCAACTGATACTGCGTATGTTGTATCTATAAAACGTTGACAAATAATCGGTAGTAACCGGAATTAGACCGAAATTCTCGCGGCAAACCCCGTATTCGTATGGCGCACCATCGTAATAGTTATGCGGTGGAATTGCTGCCAGTCCGATATAACCGTGGAAAACATCCAGCTTCTCTGCAATCTTGTCGACAAATTCATCTAATTTTGCCAAATCTTTGGGGGAAGACAAAATTTCCAGTGGCAGATTAAAAAGCAGAGTGCCTAACGGCATATGCGGCTCATTTGCCAAACCTGCGGCAATAGAGGTAATGTCGAAATAATAGGATGCGCTGGTATCTGCATGCTCGCTTTGCATTCCCCACATCACCTCTGGCGGATTTTCCTTCCGATTGTCCAACCACCGGTAGATTGTATCCCGTTCTTTCAGATATGATTTTTCGGTCAGTTTGACTTTTTTAATATCCCTATGGCCTCTTTCGTGCCTAGCTATTGTCAGCTTGTCTTTCGACCATTCGTAATAGAAATCCATCAAACCGGTTAAGGCATCGGCGACATCATCGCGGGTATTGAAATAGACTACGCCGCGTATGCCCAGTTGCAACAGGGTAAAGCCATGTTCGTTGTAGCGTTTGGTACGCTCGGCGGTGTAGCGGATGGCAGCGAGTTGCTTTGTGATGTCGCTCATGGAATGTCCTTATGTTGGTATGACAAACGTCGTCTGAAAGAGTGTAGCGTTTTCAGACGACCTTTACCGCAAAGTAGGATTATTCGGCATAAATGAGGGTTGAACGGAATGGGGTGGCAGGGATGGGGTCATCTGAAAACCGTGTCCGGCTTTGCAGAATCACCAGCCCGCCTTGTTGGCACTACCTTCCGCTTACGCCTCAAACGTATCCAGCCAAATCCGCCGGCTCTCGTCGGTATCGGTACAGCAAACCGTAGCGCGGGTTCTACCCGCGAAGCAGATGTCAGCACAAATACCCGACTCAAACTGACGGACGGAAAATCCCGCGGGCAAAGCCCACGCTACGGGGTTCGGTTATCTCAAGCGTGTTTTGATGAATAAAGGTCGTCTGAAAACCCGTGTTCGGTTTTGCAACATTATCAACCCGCCTGTTGGCACGACTTTGCGCTTACGCCTCAAACGTATCCAGCCAAATCCACTAGTTCTCGTCGGTATCGGCACAGCAAACCTTAGCGCGGGTTCTACCCGCGAAGCAGATGTAAGCACAAATACCCGATTCAGACTGACGGACAACAAATCTCGCGGGCAAAGCCCACGCTACGGGGTTCGGTTATCTCAAGTGAGTTTTGATGAATAAAGGTCGTCTGAAAAACGTGTCCGGCTTTGCAGCATCACCAGCCCGCCTGTTGACGCGACTTTTCACTTACGCTTCAAACGTATCCAGCCAAATCCGCCAGCTCTCGTCGGTATCGGCACAGACGGTCAGGGTTTCGCCGTTTTCGATGCTTTGGAACGACAGGCTGCGGGCGTGGAGCATGAGGCGGGTGGGACCGAGGTGGGCGGCGGTGGCGTGGTTTTGGCGCAGGTCGCCGTAGTTGGTGTCGCCGACGATGGGGTGGAAGATGTGTTTCATGTGGCGGCGCAGTTGGTGTTTGCGGCCTGTGTGTGGGATGAGTTCCGCCCACGAGTAGCGCGAGGTCGGGTAGCGGGCGGCGGATTGGAAGGGCAATTCGGTGCGTGCAAGGCGGCGGTATCGGGTTTGGGCTTCTTGGAGGGTGGCTTCGGTTTGGGATTCGGCGATTTTGTCGGGCTGATATTTGAGGGGGTAGTCGATGAGTCCGTCGTCGGGCAAATATCCGCGCACGATTGCCCAGTAGGTTTTGCGTGTGGTTTTTTGTTCGAACTGCTGCGTCAGCAGGCGGGCGGCTTCGGGGTCAAGGGCAAACAGGAGGACGCCGGATGTGGGGCGGTCGAGGCGGTGGGCGGGATAGACGTGTTGTCCGATTTGGTCGCGCAGGGTCTGCATGACGAACTGTGTTTCGTGGCGGTCGAGCCAGCTTCGGTGGACGAGCATTCCGGCGGGTTTGTTGACGGCGATGGTGCGGCTGTCGCGGTAGAGGATGTCGAGCATGGCGGGATATGGGCGGAAATGGGGGATTGTAACGCAAGCGGTCGCGGCTGAGACGGCAATCTTGAGGCAGAAACGCACGATTCGGTTCAAATAAGGAACACTTACTGCCGTTCATGTTTGCGTTTTCAGACGACCTCGGGTTCTGTCGGTTACAATGTGGGGGTTCAACAAGATGAAGGAAAAACCGTGAGCCTGCTCAAAAAACTGCCCAAGCCTATGCTGACCGATGAGGCGCGCCGCGAGATTCAGGCGCGGGAGTCGTATCATGTTTTGAAGATTATTTCGGAATTTGTCGAAGCGGGCGAGGAGCTGCGGGCGATTCAGCCTGCGGTCAGCATTTACGGCAGCGCGCGCACGCCGGAAAACCATCCCGATTATGAATTTACGCTGCGGCTGGCACGCAAGCTCTCGGATGCCGGTTTTTCCGTCATTTCGGGCGGCGGGCCGGGGATTATGGAAGCGGCGAACAAGGGTGCGTTTGCGGGCGCAAGCCCTGCGGTGGGGCTGAATATCGTGTTGCCGCACGAGCAAAAAGCCAATCCGTATCAGGATTTGTCCATCAAGTTCCAACATTTCTTCCCGCGCAAAGTGATGTTTGTGAAACACGCGGTTGCGTATGTCGTCATGCCCGGCGGCTTCGGCACGCTGGACGAATTGTTTGAAAGCCTGACGCTGGTGCAGACGGGCAAAACGCCCGACCGTCCGATTATCTTGGTGGGCAAGGATTTCTGGTCGGGCTTGTTGGACTGGATACGCAAAGAGCTGCTCGGGCGCGGGCTGATTTCGGAAGCCGATATGGATTTAATCCGACTGATTGATGGTGAAGACGAAATCATCGAAGAAATCTTCGCGCACTACGAAAACCGCTTGGAAGATTTTTCTGAAGGCGTCAACGCGTGGTCGCTCGGATTGTGATGGGCTGAGAGGTCGTCTGAAAACCTTCCGAATCTCGCGGGTTGCGTTGAAATCAAGACAAGCGGCAACGCCGTATCGGTTTCCAGTTAATCCACTATAGAATCGTTTCAGACGACCCCTGCCTATTTCGGTACAATATCTTTTCTCTTCGCCGCAAGGCTACCACGCCGCTGCGAATATTCCCTTTATCCACTCCACCCGACCCAACCGTTCATGACCGATACCGCCCAAATCATTACCAGCTACGGCCGCCGCTACATCGTGCGCACGCCCGACGGCAAAACCTACGAAGCCAGCACGCGCAAAAAGCGGGTGGACTTCGCCTGCGGCGACCGCGTGCATATCCAAACCGTCAACGCCGAACAAGCCGTCATCGAAGACTACCTGCCGCGCGAAAGCCTGCTTTACCGTCAAGACGCTTGGAAAACCAAGCTCATCGCCGCCAACGTCAGCCAGCTCCTTATCGTTACCGCCGCCGTTCCCTCGCCCAGCGAAGCCCTGCTGCAACGCGCCCTCCTTGCCGCCGAAGCCGCGGGCATCCAAGCCGTCATCGTCCTGAACAAAGCCGATCTGCCCGAAACCGCCCTCTGGCGCGAAAAACTCAAATTCTACGAAACGCTCGGTTATCCCGTCATCGAAACCCGCGCGCTGGAAAACGCCGACATCCTGCGCCCCGTCCTGCAAGGGCATACCAACATCCTGCTCGGACAAAGCGGCATGGGCAAATCCACCCTGACCAACGCCCTCTTGGGCAACCAAACCGCCCGCACCGGCGACATATCCACCGCGCTCGACTCAGGCAAACACACCACCACCCACGCCCAGCTTTACGATTTAAACGAAGCAACCCAATTAATCGACTCCCCCGGTTTGCAAGAATTCGGGCTGCACCACCTAGAAGCCGCCGACCTGCTGCAATACTTCCCCGACCTAAGCCACCTCGTCGGGCAATGCCGCTTCCACAACTGCACCCACCGCGCCGAACCCGGCTGCGCCGTCAAAGCCGCCGCCGAAGCAGGCGAAGCCAAGCACGAACGCATCGAGTTTTTGCAACGGATAACGGATGAATTGTTGAGATAGGGAGAAGCGGTTGGTCTTGGTGAACTAAAAAGGTCGTCTGAAAACTTGGGGAACAGGTTTTCAGACGACCTTTTTTATTGTGGAGAGGGTTTGGGATGGAGAAGCGATTGATTCATTCAACGCGGAGGATTTCTCCGAGCAGGCTTGCTTCGTCCGATGGTCGGCAGCACGCCGTGATACTTCGAGAAAAGTGTAGCGTGGGCTTTGCCCACGAAATCTGCCAATCGATTTCTGAATCAAACCATAAACCGAGTTTTTTCGTGGGAGAAGCCCACGCTACGGCAGAGGGTCTTCGTTGAGTGATTTGGGATGGAGAAGCGATTGACTCGTTCGACACAAAGGATTTCTCCGAAAAGGTACACCTAGCCCGATAGTCGGCAGCACGCCGCAATGCTTCGAGAAAAGTGTAGCGTGGGCTTTGCCCACGAAATCTGCCAATCGGTTTCCGAATCAGAAATCAGTCAATCGGTTTCTAAATCGGATCATAAACCGAGTTTTTCGCGGGCAAAGCCCACGCTACGGTTTGGCTGTCTACATCGTTAAAGGGTTTGTGCTTTGCGTTAAACCTTGCCCGTCCAATCAAACGTTTCCAAGAAGTCAGGCAACTCGGAGAGGCTGTCGAATATGGCAAGATGCGGGGCGGTGTGCAACATGGCGGCGGAGTGTGCGCCTGTGGTGAGGGCGACGGCGGGGGCTTTGGCGTTGGCGGCCATTTCCAAGTCGTGGGTCGTATCGCCGACAACCAAAGTTTCCTGCGGCGTCAGCCCCAGTTCGTCGCATAGTTTGAAAACCATGTCGGGTGCGGGTTTGGAGGCTTGTTCGCTGGCGCAGGTTGTCGCCATCCAAAAATCAGCCGTACCGGTTTGCGCGATAGAGCGGTCGAGTCCTATCCTGCCTTTGCCTGTGGCGACGGCGAGCCAGTAGCCTTGGTTTTGCAGGGTGTGCAGGCAGGGCAGGGCTTCGGGGAAGAGCGTCATGTTGTGGTTGTTGGGGTTAAGATAGTGTGCGGCGTAGGTTTCCGTCAATTCTTCGCGCATGTGTTCGCCGGCATGCGGGGCGAGGCGGCGGATGATTTCCGGCAGGCTGTAACCGATGAGGGCGCGGACGGCATCGTCATCGGGAACGGGCATGCCGCAGTCGGCAAAACTTTGTTGGAAGGTGCGGATAATCGGGCGTGTCGTGTCTGCCAGCGTTCCGTCCCAGTCGAAGATAATTAGTTTAGGTTTCATCGTGCGCTTTCTTTCAGACGACCTTTGGGCAAGATATAGTGGATTAACTTTAAACCAGTACGGCGTTGCCTCGCCTTAGCTCAAAGAGAACGATTCTCTAAGGTGCTGAAGCACCAAGTGAATCGGTTCCGTACTATCTGTACTGTCTGCGGCTTCGTCGCCTTGTCCTGATTTAAATTTAATCCACTATAGAAAAATCATAGCAGAAAATCCGATGCCTGCCTGCTTGCGGATTGATGCAAACGTTAAAAAATCCTAACTGAATTCAAACGCTAAGAACGGATGAATTTGGGTAAAAGGGTCGTCTGAAAAGTTTCAGACGACCCCTTGTTTATGGTTTCTTGCCGGAGAATATGAAGGAAGACGTTGCTTTGACTCCCTGTTGCCAGGCTTATCTTTTCATTTTGTGGAAGATGATGGGCTGTTCCGGCGCGCGGGTCAGTTGGCGCGGCAGCGTCAGCATCGCCAATATCCAAACGCTCAATGCGTAAAGAAATATTCCGCCTTGCCGCATGCCGCCCAATGCCGCGCTGCCCAGCAAAGATTCCAAGATAATCACGACCAAAGCCGCCGCACACGCCGCCGCGCCGCTTAAAAACAGGGCGTAGTGGAAATGGCGGCGCATCATTTTTTTGTAGGCGAGTTTGGTCAGTCCGCCCGCGATAATCAGGTTGAAAAAGCCGAATACGCCGCAGATAAACCAAACGATGGCGTCATCCCAGCCCGCTACTTGCCGCAACTGCCCGTCTTGGAAGGTCAGCAGCAGTCCGGAATGGCGGAACAGCCCGACCGTGATGATTTCGTGCAGCAGCAATGCCAGAGGCAGGGTCAGGAAAATCAGGGCAATCAGCAGCGGGCGGTAGGGTTTTTCTTGGGTGAGGTACATGATGGATAGGGAAGGGGGTGGATGAGGTGCGGCATTTGTTTGGGATGCTGTCGGCGTGCCTTAATTCAGTATCTGCCGCACTTGTTTCAAAACCTGCCAAGCTTTTGCTTTGAGCTGCGGTTGGCGCAGCAGGCGGGCAGGGTGGGGAAGGATGAAGCGGGGGGTGTTGCCGCAAAGCGTGTCTATCAATGGGGCAAGTTCGGGTTTTTCAAAGATTTGCCCCACCAATAACACGGCTTTCGCCTGCGTATCGGCAAGCTCTCGGGCAAGCTGGGGCAGCTCGGCTTGGATTTGTTCGTCAGTAGGGTGCGGGCTGAAAACGGGCGCTGCTTTGACCCAACTGGTTTTGTAGGCTTGTTGCGGCGTCAGTCGGATGGCGGCAAGCATATTGTCGAGTAGGACGCCGACCGCGCCGTGAAAGAGCTGTCCGTGCAGGCTGTCTTCGGTTGCGGGACAGATACTGATGATGATGACTTCGGACGGACGCGCTTCAGTTTGCAGGCGCGGGAGGTCGTCTGAAACGGTTGCGGCGGGAGCTTGGCCGGTGTTTTCGGGTGCGGAATGTGTCCGCGCGGATGGGAAAGGTGCGTCAACCGGAGCGGCGGTCGACGGGATGGGAGGCGTTGTTGCGGAGGCGGTTTTTTCGTGTTGAACCGCCGCCATCGCCGCCATGCGGGCATGATGTGCCGATGCAGAAATCGTGCGGACGGCTTCGGCAACTTGGGCGGCAGCAGGTTTTTGCGGCTGTGTAACGGACGCATCGCCCGCAGGCGGGATGACTTTGGCGTGACGATTCAGCCACATCGGGCCTAAGCCTAATGCCTGATGCAAGTGGAGATAGCGGCTGCTTAACATGGTTTTTCCATTAATACGGCGTCTTCATGCCCGCCTTCGGGCAGGGAATAGTAATGTTTGCGGATGCCGACCTCGGTAAAGCCGTATTTGAGATACAGCGATTGGGCGGCGGCATTGCCGGCGCGGACTTCCAACAGCAGGCGCGTGATACCGGCGGTTTGGGCGTGGCGGAACCAATGTTCCAAAAGTGCGGCGGCGATGCCTTGGCGGCGGTATTCGGGGGCGGTGGCAATTAAATGCAGCTCGGATTCATCCAATATATCCTGCCACACGATGAAGCCGCTGATGACGCCGTCGGTCTCGCAGACCCACAGTTTATCCGTACTCTGCGCCAGCGCGGAGGCGAATTGTTTCACAGACCAAGGCGAAGGGTTGCCGACCGCATCAATCGCGGCAAGGGCAGGGCAGTCGTCTGAAAAAGCGGGGCGGATATTCATGCCTGCGCTTTCCGTTCTGCCTGCTCTTTGGCCGTCAGGGCGACTTTGTTGCGGACATAAAGCAATTCGGCGTGCGCGGCATCGGACGCGGGATAACGCCCGCTGAGTGCCAGCTTGAGATAGTCGGAAGCGGCAGGCATTTGCGGCGTGCCGGCAAAGGGCGGCGCATCGGTCAGCGCAAACGCATTGCCTATGCCGCCGGTCAACGCACGGCCTTCGGGTTCGACAATTTCAGCCGCTTTGCCGACCTGATAATCGCCGAGCCGTCGGTGCGTGCCCGTGTCGAACCATGCGTAAAACACCTCGCCCATGCGCGCGTCGGTCGCTGCCAGTACGCAGCTTTGTCCGGGCAGCAGATACGCCGCCGCATCCAGACAGGGGATGCCGATAAGGGGCGTATCAAACGGCGTCGCCAAACCTTGCGCCACGCCTGTTCCGATACGCAAACCGGTAAACGCGCCGGGGCCTTGTGCATAGACGATCACACCCAAATCCGCCGCCGCAATACCCGCTTGTTCAAACAAAACACGAATCTGCGGCAGAATCAAATCGGATTGTTTCGTGCCGACATCTTCATGAAACGAAACAATCTGCCCATCGGTTTGCAACGCGAGGGACAGGTAGGAAGTGCTGGTGTCGATGGCAAGGACGGGTCGTCTGAAATCGGCTTGCATGGCGTGTTCTTCAAGATAAAAATTTTAGGATGGATTATAGCATTGTCGTCTTGATTCATGCCCGATAGGGTTTTCAGACGACCTCAATGACGTTTCAACACTTTAAAAAAGGACTTTCTCGAAACTGGGGCAGGACAGGCAAGCCGCATTAAACCAATTCTCCAAATCAAATCCACCTTGCGCAGAATGGTCAATTTGTTCCCAACAGGATTGACGACAATCAACCGGCGGCTTTAAAATGAATTCAAGAATCGTTATTATTTTTACATCATCAGGAGAAAATTCATGGTAAAAAAAGTCAGCATTTTAGTAGGCAGCCTGCGTAAAGGCTCGTTCGCCCGCAAAGTGGCGCAAAACGTCATCCCCATGTTCCCCGAAGGCTACGATGCCCAAATCGTCGAAATCGGTCATTTGCCGCTCTACAATTTCGACTACGACGACCCCGCCGAAACCGACTTCCCTACGCCCGAAAGCTACACCGCCTTCCGCGAAACCATCAAAGCTTCCGACGGCGTATTGTTCGTTACCCCCGAAAACAACCGCACCGTCCCTGCCTGCCTGAAAAACGCGGTAGACATCGGCTCCAAACCCAACGCCGACGTCGCCTGGAAAAACACGCCCGCAGGCATCATCAGCCATTCCGTCGGTAAAATGGGCGGTTACAGTTCGCAAAAAAACCTGCGCCTTGCCTTGTCCTACTTCAATATGCCGCTGACCGGACAGCCCGAAGTCTTCCTCGGCAACTCCCCCACCTTGTTTGACGACAACGGCAAACTCATCGAATCCGCGCGCAGCTTCGTCCAAGGCTATATCGACCAACTCGTCGCCCTCATCGAGAAGAACCCCAAATAAAACCAACAGAAAATTGTCGGACTTTAGGGGCTGCCGACATTCAATAGTTTCCGTGTCTTTTTATCCCCAAAGCAATATCTTCTGCCTTGAATCTTCCGCTTTGTGAACAAAAATCCACCTGGAAAATTAAATGTCGACAGCCCCTAGAAAATAGCTGACTTTCTAAACATCGAAGGTTTAATGCAGAAAAGGTCGTCTGAAATCTAAAGTTTCAGACGACCTTTCTTTTATTGGAAATTAGACGTGACAGTATAAATTGGCATGTAAAAAGAAATGATTTAAAGGAAGAGACCGCGTATTATCGCTACTTGGACAAACAGTACCAAGAAAGGAAAAATCGATGGCTATTCGAATGACCCACAAGGCAATCAGTAAGTGTGTCATGGTGAGATCGCTGGCTACTGTCCTGTTAGCTCTAGTTTCATTCACTGTTCATGCTTTAAACAATGAGAAAAACATGCCACAGCAGGTTACTTTGGAATTAGGTAAAAAAGGGCCGGCAAGCTTCAAACAGATCGGCACAATTACGGATCACTATACTGCTGGAGAAGTTGCTGGCTTCTTGGATTTGAACTGGCATCCTAAACAATTGGGTATTGTTACTATTCGACACAACCAGCATGGCATTACCTTTCCGCATATTTTTCATGTCATGGGTACAATGTGGGCTTATTATCCAAACGAAGGAGTGACTAGTATAAAGTTAACTGGAGGAATTAGTTCTACTGAGTTTGTCCGTCACCTTGAGGCTTACGATTTGTGGCTCAAGTTGCTCAATCAAATTAAGGATGCAGGTTGGCAGCCTTACATTGAACTATCCAGTGAACGACTGAAAGGAAAAGAGGCTTTACGGTATCTTGTTGATAATAAAAATGTCGATATAGTAAAAGATCCTTGGACAGTTCCTGATTATGTGTCTTGGAGATCTATCATGTCAGGTCCTGCTCCATTTCTAATTTTTTATCAGGATGGTGTCTTAATGTTGATAACGTTTATGCAAACCATAAGTAGCCAGGAGGATTTCGATAGCAAAAATATCAAGTTAGACTACCAAGAATGGGGACAATATATGATGGATATAGAGTTTGAAACAGTGCGATTCAGTATACGTGAGCAAATGCATAATGAATTTATACCTGACAATCTAGATATAGATAAATTTGGAGAAGAAATAAATAGAATTGATGCTGACCTTCTTGGAAATTGGCCACGCTATCTAAAACGACAACAGGCAGAAAGAGCTAAAAGGGAAAAAAAACTTGTTGATAACGGGTATAAAATCGATACGGAGCACAAGGATCCGGATGTGTTACCTTATTTACAGAAAGAGCCGAAATTTTAGCTGATTACAGCAAAGTATTAATATTTCAAATTTCAGTAGACATAGGTTAATTTGAAGGCTTTAACAGAAGTTTGTAGAGTTCGTCTGAAAGTTTTCAGACGAACTGTTTACTAATGGTATTCACCTTGTTTGAGACCTTTGCAAAATTCCCCAAAATCTCCTAAATTCCCACTAAGACATTTAGGGGATTTTTCATGAGCACTTTCTTTCAGCAAACTGAACAAGCCATGATTGCCAACACATCGACTGAGATCTTTGCAAAATTCCCCAAAATCTCCTAAATTCCCACTAAGACATTTAGGGGATTTTTCATGAGCACTTTCTTTCAGCAAACTGAACAAGCCATGATTGCCAACACATCGACTGAGATCTTTGCAAAATTCCCCAAAATCCCCTAAATTCCCACCAAGACATTTAGGGGATTTCTCATGAGCACTTTCTTCCAGCAAACCGCACAAGCCATGATTGCCAAACACATCGACCGAGACCTTTGCAAAAATAGTCTGTATATTTGTTGTCGAGAGGAAATATGAATTTAGAAATCAGACGTAACAGTATAAATTGGCATGTAAAAAGAAATGATTTAAAAGAAATAATTTCTTCATTACAAAGAGAAGGGAATTATTGGGAGGGGCAAGTTTTTTTAACAAAGTGCAAGAAAGAATGCAGCCTTTCCTTTAGAATTTTTCTGAATGTAAATGATGAAGATGAGTTTGATATAACTGACGATCAGGTTATTCTTTCAATATCCGATGATATCTTTTCCTTGTTAGAAGAATATAGTGTTATGGTCAGTAAATATGGCACGCCCTTTTCACATGAATTGAATGATTTGTATTTCATATCATTAAAAAAATGGTTGGGTTGCTATATTTATGTAGAAAATGATTAGTGTGTCTTTATCTATGTCTGCAACGAGCATGAGATATGTATAAACAGGTTGAGATTAGATTTTTATCCCCAAAGTAGGTCGTCTGAAAACCTCCATTCAGACGACCTTTCTACCGTTTATCCCATTTGCTTTACCGTTGATGACGTTCAAGTTACCATACGAACCTCATTGTCATCTTTAAATTCAACGCCATGACTGCCCGCCAATCCTACCACCTCACCTTCGCCCGTTTCTCCCCCTCACTCTCCGTCAAATCCTTCACCGCCTCCGAAGCCGCCAACACCGCCTACCGCGTCGAAATCACCGCCACCTCCGCCGATTCCTCCCTGCCGCTGTCTTCCTACCTCAACCAGCGCGCAGCATTTGAAATCCGTCCGCAGGAGGCCGTATTGTCCGAAGTAGTCAGTGCATTCGGGTCTGCTTCAGACGACCCTCCGGCGAAACAATGGCAGGGCATTGTGACTTCATGCGAGAAGCTGTCCGTCTCCAAGGATGAAACCGTTTACCGCTTTGTTTTAGAGCCGCGTTTCGCGGCTTTAAAACATTTCCAATCCTCCCGACTGTTTCAAAACCAAACCGTCCCCGACATCGTTGCCGCCGTCTTCAAACACCACGGCTTCTCCGGTGTCGACTACCGTTTCCAAAAAAGCCGCAGCTACACCGTCCGCGAGTATGTGACCCAGTATCTCGAAAGCGACTTCGCTTTTATCAACCGTCTGTGTGAAGAAGAAGGCATTTGGTATGCCTTCGAACAGCATGAACAACATGGCGACGTGGTCGTCTTCGGCGACAGTCCCGAACATTACTTCCGCGACCAAAGCCTGCCCGTTTCCTACCGTCCCCATGCCGGGCTGGAAAGCACCGGTACCGAAGCACTGTTCAACCTCAGCATCCGCCACAACCCCATCGTCGAAGGCATACGCTGTGCCGACTACAACTACCGCACTGCCGATACCGACCTCTTCGCCGAAACCGACAACAAACAATCCGAAGAATCTGCCGACAATACCGTCTTATTGGGCAAACAGCAAAACTGGGGCCTCCATCCCAAAACCCCCGACGAAGCCAAAGTTCAGACGACCCTGTTGAACGAAGCCGTCCTCTGCCGCCAAACCGTCGCCAACGGCAGCGGCAACGTCGTTTCCATGGCGCCGATGAAAGTGTTCCAAACCGATACCGCCTTCCCCGAAGCACCCGACGGCTGGCTGGTACTCAGCATGGAACACAGCGGCAGCCGCGATACCGCTTACAGCCACACCTTTACCGCCGTTCCCGCCCAACTCGCCTTCCGTCCCGAACGCACCACACCGCGCCCCCATATCGCCGGCACACTGCCCGCACGGGTGACCGCGGCGGAGAACTGCACCTACGCCTACATCGACGACATGGGCCGCTACCGCGTCAAACTCCCGTTTGATTTGGACGAATGGAGTCCCGGCGGCGAAAGCCGTCCCGTCCGACTGGCCAAACCCTATGCCGGTCCCGAATACGGCATCCACTTCCCCTTACACGAAGGCACCGAAGTCATGCTGTCCTTCGTCCAAGGCAATCCCGACCGCCCGTATATCTCCGGCGTCATGCACGACAGCGCCCATCCCGACCACATCCCTGCCGACTGGAACACAAGGAACGTCATCCGTACCTGGGCGAACAACAAACTCAGGATGGAAGACCAAAAAGGTCAGGAACACATCAAACTCGCCACCGACTATCAGAAATCCCAACTCAACCTCGGCCACATCGTCGACTCAAGTCGGGAAAAACGCGGAGAGAACGGTGAAGGCTTCGAACTCAGAACCGACGGCTGGGGTGCGGTACGGGCAGGTAAAGGCATACTCGTCAGCGCACAAAACCAAGACGCCAACGGCAAAGTGCTGGATATGGACGATGCCATTTCCCAACTCGAACAGGCACTCTCCCTCGCCAAAAGCCTGAACAAAGCCGCCCAAACCGCCAACAACCACCACACCGATGAAGAAACCCAAAGGGGTCGTCTGAAAGACGCCCTCAAAGACCTGAAAGAGGCCGGTTTGATCCAAACCGCCCCTGCCGGCATCGCTACCGCAACCCAACAAAGCCAACTGCACACCGCCAATGAAAACATTCACCTAGTCAGCGGCAACCATACCGACATCAGCGCCGGCCAAAGCCTGACCGCCCATGCGGTAGAAAGCCTCAACCTGTTTGCGCAAAGCAGCGGTATTAAGGTGCAGGCCAATCAGGGCAAAGTGGAAGTGCAGGCACAGAATGACGAGTTGCAGCTGAATGCGTTGAAGGATGCAACGTTAACCAGTAGCGCAGGAAAGATTACCATTGCGGCGAAGGAAGAGATTCTGATTACCTGCAAAGGGGCGTATATCAAACTGGCGAACGGGGAAGTGGAGATTGGTAGTCCGAAGTTGGTTAGGGTGAAGGCACCGTTGGAGGTGACGGCAGCTCAAGGGGTATATGAGATGTTTAATAGTGAAAATATTAGAGGAGAAATTAATTTGGAATATGTGGATATATATGGAAATGTTCCTAACGGAGAACCTATTTCCCTTGTGTCCAAGCAAGGTGATAAACGTGCTATCAATCTGGATCAGTTTGGAAAAGGAAAATTGAAAAACCTTGACTTCAATATGCTAACATTAACTCAGCCCAAGAGAGAGGATAAATAAAATGGCAAAAAAAAACATAAAGGAAAACCCTGCTGGACAGATGAAAGAAACGCGCTGCATTTATATCGCTGGGCAACCTGTTAAGAATGTTGTATCTGGCTGTGATTATAAGGTTGTATTAGGTGCAGTTAGGGAAGTAATCTTTAATTTTAGCCTTAAAAGTGCTAAAGAGATAACTATAGAAATAGAAAAAAATCTATCGCTTCGCAAGGATATTCAATATGTCGGTGTTTATGATATTCAAATAAAAAAACTAATTACAGAAAAGTTTACGGTCAAATCTGGTGTACCGTATCGGGTACAGGTTAGTAGGTTTTTTTCAGCAACATTTGTCGCAAAAGTAAACGGGAAAGTTATCGGCAGATATATGCCCAGGTTACTGGATCCTAAAAACTATGGAAGAGAGGCAGCCTTATGGATTGAACCCATGTATATTGGGTTTAGTGAGGTAGATATCAAAACTCCATTAGCACCGGTAGTGCAGAAGCATAATGCAGTCTCGCAGAAATGGTTAGGTACACTGCCTCAATTTAATAATGCTACTACATTAAAACCACCTTACTCCATTCAAAGTGTAAGTAACAACTTGGCTGGAATATGCAAAGCACCTCCTGAAGAGCATGCAGTAGTATTCTTATATAAACCAAAGCAGGGTGAAAGGGTATCATGGAGAGATGTTTTTGATAATAAGGAAGTGACAGTAGCTCAAATGGAAAACCAACTTAATCGCGAAGACTTTCTCGAATTAGTTAGCGTGGTTGCAGCTCTTGGTGATCCTGAAGGTGCGGCTTTATTAGGGGGTGTTGGTTTTACTAAAGACAACTTGCACTGGAAAAAAGCATTGACTCGCAAAATACAAGTAAAATGGACAAAGAAGGGTTTCTTAGCAATTGTATTTAAAGGGTACAAGCCACCTTTTAACTTTAGCTATGCAGGATTGGCGCATGATAAATTGAAAGGTATGTCTGGTGGTATGCATATTCGCGCACCCAAAAGGGTCGAGCTGCAAGCGGGGTCGCAGGGGGTAAAAAATACTGCTTTAAAAGCGGGACAAAAAGTGGGACAGGGAGTAGTTAATACAGCGAAGCAGATAAAGGGACTTGCGGCAGTCGGTTTGGTTATTGATTTTTTTGGAGACTATAAAGCAGTAATGCTAGATGAAAAAGGCAGCCGTGAAGTTGGGGAGTTGTTGGGAAGAGCTGGGGTCAGTATGTTTGCTGCGGGTGCAGGAGTTGTTTTGGGAAGTGCGGCCTTAGCTACAACGATGGCCACTCTGGCTGCATTAGGGGTTACTCTTTCTGCGGGGGCTGTATTAGTTATAGGTCTTGTAGTAGTCATGGCTGTGGGTTATGGATTATCTATGGCCTCTAATTATATAAAAAATCAACTTTGGGGAACTTGAGTAAAAATGAAAGGACGGCATAATTTCGCACTTTTGAGATTTGATGCAAAAGCCATTATAGAAACTAAAAAGAACTTTGGTCGATACTATTTTATTAAAATAGCTTTCCTATTTTTGGGGTTACAAGAAATCTTTGCAGTTTTTTTATTTCCTGATATTTGGAAAGTAGAGAAAAGGGCAATAATAGGTCTGATATTAATAATATCAGAAATTATCTACTTAGTTTTATTTTTTTATGTTAGAAAAATATTGTCTTCCAGCCCGCTTAGTAAAATGTTTTTTCAGTCAGTTTTTTTAAATCTAGGTGTGATAATAAATATACTGGTTATCTCCCCCTTTATTTTAAGTGCTTATCTGAAAGGATCGAAATTATTTGACTATTACTTATACGGTTTATTGGGAATGTTTTTCCTAGCTTTGATTTATGTTATTCAATTGGATTGTAAGCAACTTATTGACAATAGTTTGAATAAAAAAAACGTAGAAATAATCACGTTTGAACCTGATGGAGTATTTTGGCCCCTGAGTAGATGTACACCTATTATATGGGTACCATACGTTTTAGGAAGTATTTGTTTAATATTTGGATTTTTGTTGCGTAATGGTCCCAAAGCAGAGTACTATATAACATCAGGCATGTTGATATGTTCTGCCACATTCCTGTATTCTGAATTCTGCTATTTTTGGTTGTGGATTAAATACCGGTTGGAGAAAATAAGCAATTAATGGTAAGGATATCTCGGCTAGACAAAATGTATTGAGTAATCGACAAGCAAAAATTGGATTGAAAACCCAACATATCAAGGTCGTCTGAAATCTAAGGTCTCAGACGACCTTTTCAGTTAAAAATAGTAAACCGCCTCGAAACGCGGTAAAATACGCTCCGTTTCCAACACGACGCCTGAATCAGTAGGCTTTTATTATGGACCTTCCCAGTTCGTTTTTACTGAACTTCCCTTCCGGTTTATCCCGAAATACACGATAACCATCCCGCCGAAATGCCCTCCCGCATCCGGCGGGCGGAGCATTTATGAGCATCGAACAAACCCCTCCGAACCTTGAAAACGACAGTATCGAAAGCGACGTAGAGCGCGTTTCCGCCGATTTCGACCGTATCCACGCGCTGTGCGAAATCCTCTCGCCCGCCTTCCCGCAGATTGAGGAAGGCGTGCCGATTGAGGACGAGGCGTTGCGCGAGAAATTTACCGAGCTGACCGTCCTTTTGAACGAGCTGCACCCTGCCGACGTGGCGGCGGTGTTGGAATCGTTGCCGCCGCGCGAGCGTAATATCGTCTGGCTTCTGGTTACGCCTGAAGACGACGGCGAAGTGTTGCTGGAAGTCTCCGACGCGGTGCGCGAAACGCTGATCGAGTCGATGGACAAAGACGAGCTGTTGGCGGCAGTCGATGACTTGGACGCGGACGAACTGGCGGAGCTGGCGGGCGATTTGCCGCACCAAGTGGTTTATGAAGCCTTGCAGACGCGCGACGAGGAAGAGCGCGCCCAAGTCAAGGCGGCGATGTCGTATGAAGACAACCAAGTCGGTGCGATTATGGACTTCGAGTTGGTCAGCATCCGCGCCGACGTTACTTGTGAAGTGGTGCTGCGTTACCTGCGCCGTTTCGAGAGCCTGCCCGACCATACCGACAAGATTTTCGTGGTCGATGAAAACGACATCCTGCAAGGCGTGTTGCCCATCCGCAAACTTTTGGTCGCCGATCCCGAAGACTTGGTGGCGGACGTGATGGCGACCGAAGTCGTGCGCTTCCGTCCCGAAGACGACGTAGAAGAGGCGGCGCAGGCGTTCGAACGTTATGACTTGGTGACCGCGCCTGTAGTCGATGAAAACAAAAAGCTCATCGGCAGGATTACCATCGACGAGATGGTGGACGTTATCCGTGAAGAATCGGAAGCGGATATGTTGAACATGGCGGGTTTGCAGGAAGAGGAAGATTTGTTTGCGCCCGTCTGGGATTCAGTGAAAAACCGCTGGATGTGGCTTGCCGTCAACCTCTGCACTGCCTTTCTCGCCAGCCGCGTTATCGGCGCGTTTGAAGGCAGTATCGAAAAAATCGTCGCACTCGCCGCGCTGATGCCCATCGTCGCCGGTATCGGCGGCAACTCCGGCAACCAAACCATCACCATGATTGTCCGCGCGATGGCGATGGGGCAGTTGACAGGGATGCAGGCGGGACGGTTGTTGAAAAAAGAAGTCGGCGTCGCTTTGGTCAACGGCATCATCTGGGGAACGGTCATGGGCGTGGTGTCATGGCTGCTGTACGGCAGCATCGGCATCGGCTTGGTGATGGTCGCCGCAATGACGTTGAACCTTTTGCTCGCCGCCACAGTCGGCGTACTCATCCCTGTCATCATGGAAAAATACGGCCGCGACCCTGCCTTGGGCAGCTCGGTACTGATTACGGCGGTAACGGATTCCGGTGGTTTTCTGATTTTCTTGGGGCTGGCAACGATGTTTTTGCTGTGAGGTCGTCTGAAAAGCGGACGGGAAAGATAAAAGGTCGTCTGAAACCATGTGATTACGGGTTTCAGACGACCTTTTTAACTTTTATGGTGGATGAGCGTGAATTGAAGATAAACAAAAAACTTCCCCATTAATACAAAAAACTTCCTTGACAGGTAAATTCGGCGGGGCTGTGAGTAGGACGCTGCGATACCTGCCGTGGATTGTAGCGTGGGCTTTGCCCACGAAATCGATGGCTTGGTTTCCGAGTCGGGCGATAAATAGTATTGTTTTTTTCGTGGGCGAAGCCCACGCTACGGCTGGGTGTGGATAGGTCGTTTGAAATCATAGGGTTACGATTTTCAGACGACCTTTTTATATTTAAAACTACACATGACTACATTTTTAAATATTGTTATTGTTGTTTTTAAATCAGAGTGTTGTTCTGATTTTGGTCGTCTGAAAGTGAGTGGGTCCAAAATCTGGTGGTTTGGGCGGTGAGGATGCCTATTTTCGTACTTGAATAAAAATTCCTAATAAATGAATTAATTATATTTGTTTTTGAGATAGATTGTTTAAAAACGTTCTGATTGGTTGATAGCGATGTAGGCTTTTTCAGCTAAGGGTTTGGGGTGTTTTGAGGCGGGAGTTTGGGGTTTTGTTTCTGAAGTATTGTTCATTAATGATTGAATTTTTTAAAAATATTTTAGAAAAAGTGTTTGACAGCCTGAAAATTATTTTTTAAATTTGTCCATACTTATAAAAACTACATCGCACTACAAAGGAACCCTATCATGAATCTGTACCAAACTTCTCCGTCTTGTTATAGATTGTCTTCTATCTCTGCCGCATCCGTCGCCGTCTGCTTTTGGGCAGTCGCGGCGGTCTGACGGCTCTTCGCCCGAATCAGGGTTTCCGCATTTCTGCGGACGGTTTGGGTTTTGAAAATTCTGTCTTTCCAACTGTATTTCCTTTCCGAATTTAAAAATTATTAAAAATTTTATTTATATACCTCCGCTTCAGCCGAATTGTTTGTATTGAATTTATTAACTAATTGTTTTTATTGATTTTTATTTTCAGACGACCTGATGGGTTTGGGTTTTGAAAGGTCGTCTGAAAACGGTTTTGAAACCATTGTTTCTATTTGAACGGTTCGTTTCGGGTTTCGCGGAAACCGGGCCGTTGAGTCGATACTGAAAAAAATCTAATCTACAAAGGAGAAATATCATGAGCCAACTTTCTGCCGGCACCCGTTTCCGCCAAGCTGTGAAGGAGTCGAATCCCCTTGCCGTGGTCGGCTGTGTGAACGCTTATTTTGCGCGGCTGGCGACGCAGAGCGGGTTTAAGGCGGTGTATCTGTCGGGCGGCGGCGTGGCGGCCTGTTCGTGCGGGATTCCGGATTTGGGCATCACCACGATGGAAGATGTGCTGATTGATGCGCGGCGGATTACGGACAATGTGGATACGCCTTTGCTGGTGGACATCGATGTCGGCTGGGGCGGGGCGTTCAATATCGCGCGCACGATTCGCAACTTCGAGCGTGCGGGTGTGGCGGCGGTGCATATCGAAGATCAGGTGGCGCAGAAGCGTTGCGGTCATCGTCCGAACAAGGCCATTGTTTCTAAAGATGAAATGGTAGACCGCATTAAAGCCGCCGTGGATGCGCGCACGGATGAGAATTTTGTGATTATGGCGCGGACGGACGCGCTGGCGGTGGAAGGTTTGGATGCCGCCATCGAGCGGGCGCAGGCTTGCGTGGAAGCGGGCGCGGACATGATTTTCCCCGAAGCGATGACGGATTTGGTGATGTACCGGCAATTTGCGGACGCGGTGAAAGTGCCCGTGTTGGCGAACATTACCGAATTCGGCGCGACGCCGCTTTATACGCAGCGCGAGCTGGCGGACAACGGCGTGTCGCTGGTGCTGTATCCGCTCTCGTCGTTCCGCGCCGCGAGCAAGGCCGCGCTGAATGTTTATGAGGCGATTATGCGCGACGGCACGCAGGCGGCGGTGGTCGATACCATGCAGACCCGCGCGGAGCTTTACGAGCATTTGAATTATCACGACTTCGAGCAGAAGCTGGATAAATTGTTTCAGAAGTAAAAAACCGTTTTCAGACGACCCTCAACCTTCAATAGGTCGTATGAAAACCCAAACCCCATAAAAACACAAAGGAGAAATACCATGACTGCAACCCCCGAAACCCCGACCTTCAAACCGAAAAAATCCGTCGCCCTCTCCGGCGTGGCTGCGGGCAACACCGCGCTGTGTACCGTCGGCCGCACCGGCAACGATTTGAGCTACCGCGGTTACGACATCCTCGATTTGGCGCAGAAATGCGAGTTTGAAGAAGTCGCCTACCTGCTGATTCACGGCCACCTGCCCAACAAATTCGAACTCGCCGCCTACAAAGCCAAGCTCAAATCCATGCGCGGCCTGCCTATCCGCGTGATTAAGGTTTTGGAAAGCCTGCCCGCTCACACGCATCCGATGGACGTCATGCGTACCGGCGTGTCCATGCTCGGCTGTGTTCATCCCGAACGCGAAAGCCACCCCGAAAGCGAAGCGCGCGACATTGCGGACAAACTCATCGCCAGCCTCGGCAGTATCCTGCTCTACTGGTACCAATATTCGCACAACGGCAAACGCATCGACGTTGAAAGCAAAGAAGACACTATCGGCGGCCACTTCCTGCACCTGTTGCACGGCAAACGCCCGACCGAATCGCAGATTAAAGCCATGCACGTTTCGCTGATTCTGTATGCCGAACACGAATTCAACGCCTCCACCTTCACCGCCCGCGTGATTGCCGGTACGGGTTCGGATATGTATTCCTGCATCACCGGCGCCATCGGCGCGCTTAAAGGTCCGAAACACGGCGGCGCGAACGAAGTCGCCTACGACATCCAAAAACGCTACCGCAACGCCGACGAAGCCGAAGCCGACATCCGCGAACGCATCGCCCGCAAAGAAATCGTTATCGGGTTCGGCCATCCGGTTTACACCATTTCCGACCCGCGCAACGTCGTGATTAAAGAAGTGGCGCGCGGTTTGAGCCGGGAAGCGGGCGACATGCGCCTCTTCGACATCGCCGAACGCTTGGAGAGCGTGATGTGGGAAGAGAAAAAAATGTTCCCGAACTTAGACTGGTTCTCCGCCGTGTCCTACCAAAAACTCGGCGTCCCGACCGCCATGTTCACGCCGCTCTTCGTGATTTCGCGCTCCACCGGCTGGGCGGCACACGTCCTCGAACAGCGCAAAGACGGCAAAATCATCCGTCCGAGCGCGAACTACACCGGCCCTGAAGACTTGGCGTTTGTGGAAATGGAAGCACGCTGAGACGGACAACAACCGTAGGAGACCACCAATCGGATTTCAGACGACGTGTAGCGCGGGCGTTGCCCGCGGAAAACCGAAACCCGCCTACGGTTCCGCTTTTCAGACGACCTGTTGAAATGTGCGAGAGAGAAGGTCGTCTGAAAAACCAGCCGCAACGTCTGCCGTCATTCCCGCCCCCGCCTAAGCGAGGACAGGCCGCGGCGGGAATGGCGGAGGCAGCGCGGCAACTTTCTGAAATAAAGGCGTTTGATTATCAAGAGGTAAATAAAGATTTTGGAGGGATTTTCTTTTCGAAAAACAATAATGCACCTATGTGGAAAGTATTATGGAGTAAATATGAAGCTGCCTGATTTAATGATGGGAATATTCTTGGCAGTTTCTGCAGCCCTTCTGAATGCAACTATCGGTATATTCAGTAAGGTATTAATGGAGCAAGGCTTGTCTGTTCAGCATATTGCATTTTTGAAAACTTTGACAGGTTTTGTGTTTATCAGCATTTTGCTTTGCCGTACCGGTTTTACCAGACAGATTGCGGATATTTCAAAAAAGAAAGAGGCAATCTTGCCGTTGCTGTTAAAAGTAGCAATTTGTGCTTTTTTCGGAATTTACACTTTGTTTTTCTTTGAAACCACCGCTTATCAATACGGTAATGCTGCGAATGTAGTAGTTGTATTAATGGCATCGGCTGCTGTATCTGCCTTGATATTGGACAGCATACTATTAGACGAACGTATTTATATTTCTTCAGTCGTCGGTGTGGGTTTGGCAGTATCGGGGATCGCGGTGATTTCTTGGACTGGAGAAGGAAATTTAGGGTTGATTCTGAATGCCGCACTGGCGGGCTCGGGTTACGGTTGTTTTTCCGTTTTGATTAAAAAATTCGGCTTAAACGGCGGTATTTATTTGACACGGATCTTGATGTTTTTTGGAAGTATTTTCTTGTTTATCCCTTCATTGGAAGGTATTGAGGATATACATTGGCAATGGTCTTTTATTCCGCCACTCTTGGCACTGTCTTTATTGCCGACGATTTTAGGATTTTATTGTACAACTAAAGCATTGGATTATTTGAGTGCCGCGAAGGTGCAGGTAACTGAATTGGCCGAGCCATTATTTGCCGCCGTACTGGCTTGGATGTTTTTGAATGAAATACCGGAAGGACGCTTCTTTGTCGGCGCTATTCTGATTATTGCCGGTATTGTGTCTATCAATGGATTGTATAGACCATTGTTGAAGCGAGTTGAATAGTTTTTATTTCCCAAGATTTCAGACGACCCCTTCAAAAACGTCGTCTGAAACCCCAAACCACAAGAAAAATAGATCCACAGGAGAACTGAACATGGCTGCCAACCAACGTTACCGCAAACCGCTGCCCGGTACGGATTTGGAATACTACGACGCGCGTGCGGCGTGTGAGGACATTCAAGCTGGCTCTTACGACAAGCTGCCTTACACGAGCCGTATTTTGGCGGAGAACTTGGTCAACCGCGCGGACAAAGTCGATTTGCCGACGCTGCAAAGCTGGCTGGGCCAGTTGATAGAAGGCAAGCAGGAAATCGATTTTCCGTGGTATCCCGCGCGGGTGGTGTGCCACGATATTCTGGGGCAGACCGCGCTGGTGGATTTGGCGGGTTTGCGCGATGCGATTGCAGAGAAGGGCGGCAATCCTGCCAAAGTGAATCCGGTGGTGCAGACGCAGCTTATCGTCGATCACTCGCTGGCGGTGGAGTGCGGCGGCTACGACCCCGATGCGTTCCGCAAAAACCGCGAAATCGAAGACCGCCGCAACGAAGACCGTTTCCACTTTATCAACTGGACGAAAACCGCCTTTGAAAATGTGGACGTGATTCCGGCGGGCAACGGCATCATGCACCAAATCAATCTGGAAAAAATGTCGCCCGTCGTCCAAGTCAAAAACGGCGTGGCGTTCCCTGATACCTGCGTCGGTACAGACTCACATACACCGCACGTTGACGCGCTGGGCGTGATTTCCGTGGGCGTGGGCGGTTTGGAAGCGGAAACGGTAATGCTGGGGCGCGCGTCCATGATGCGCCTGCCGGATATTGTCGGCGTGGAGCTGACGGGCAAACGGCAGGCGGGCATTACGGCGACAGATATTGTGTTGGCGCTGACCGAGTTTCTGCGCAAAGAACGCGTGGTCGGGGCGTTTGTCGAATTTTTCGGCGAGGGCGCAAGAAGCCTGTCCATCGGCGACCGCGCGACCATTTCCAACATGACGCCGGAGTTCGGTGCGACTGCCGCCATGTTCGCCATCGACGCGCAAACCATTGATTATTTGAAACTGACCGGACGCGACGACGCGCAGGTGAAATTGGTGGAAACCTACGCCAAAACCGCCGGACTGTGGGCGGACGATCTGAAAACCGCCGTTTATCCGCGCGTGTTGCAGTTTGATTTGAGCAGCGTAACGCGCAACATGGCAGGTCCGAGCAACCCGCACGCGCGTTTTGCCACCGTCGATTTGGCGGCGAAAGGGCTGGCGAAGCCTTACGAAGAGCCTTCAGACGGCCTCATGCCCGACGGCGCGGTCATCATCGCTGCGATTACCAGTTGCACCAACACCTCCAACCCGCGCAACGTCGTTGCCGCCGCGCTCTTGGCGCGCAACGCCAACCGCTTCGGGCTGAAACGCAAACCGTGGGTCAAAACCTCGTTCGCCCCCGGCTCGAAAGTGGCGGAAATCTATTTGAAAGAAGCAGGCCTGCTGCCCGAAATGGAAAAACTCGGCTTCGGCATCGTCGCCTTCGCCTGCACTACCTGCAACGGCATGAGCGGCGCGCTCGACCCGAAAATCCAGCAGGAAATCATAGACCGCGATTTGTACGCCACCGCCGTACTGTCGGGCAACCGCAACTTCGACGGCCGCATCCACCCGTATGCGAAACAGGCTTTCCTCGCTTCGCCCCCGCTGGTGGTGGCATACGCCGTCGCAGGCAGCATCCGTTTCGATATTGAAAACGACGTACTCGGCATTTCAGACGACGGCAAGGAAATCCGCCTGAAAGACATCTGGCCGACCGACGAAGAAATCGATGCCGTCGTTGCCGAATATGTGAAACCGCAGCAATTCCGCGACGTGTATGTACCGATGTTCGACACCGGCAAAGCGCAAAAAGCCCCGAGTCCGCTGTACGACTGGCGTCCGATGTCCACCTACATCCGCCGTCCGCCCTATTGGGAAGGCGCGCTGGCGGGCGAACGCAGCCTGACGGGAATGCGCCCCTTGGCGATTCTGCCCGACAACATCACCACCGACCACATTTCGCCGTCCAACGCGATTCTGGCGGCGAGTGCGGCGGGCGAATATCTGGCGAAAATGGGTTTGCCCGAAGAAGACTTCAATTCCTACGCCACCCACCGCGGCGACCACCTCACCGCCCAACGCGCCACTTTCGCCAATCCCAAATTGTTTAACGAAATGGTGAAAAACGAAGACGGCAGCGTGCGCCAAGGCTCGCTCGCCCGCGTCGAACCCGAAGGCGAAACCATGCGCATGTGGGAAGCCATCGAAACCTATATGAACCGCAAACAGCCGCTCATCATCATCGCCGGCGCGGACTACGGACAAGGCTCCAGCCGTGACTGGGCGGCGAAAGGCGTGCGGCTGGCGGGCGTAGAAGCCATCGCCGCCGAAGGTTTCGAGCGCATCCACCGCACCAACCTCATCGGCATGGGCGTCTTGCCGCTGCAATTTAAACCCGGCACCAACCGCCACACCCTGCAACTGGACGGTACGGAAACCTACGACGTGGTCGGCGAACGCAAACCGCGCGGCGACCTGACACTCGTCATCCACCGCAAAAACGGCGAAACCGTCGAAGTCCCCGTTACCTGCCGCCTTGATACCGCAGAGGAGGTGCTGGTGTACGAAGCCGGCGGCGTGCTGCAACGGTTTGCACAGGATTTTTTGGAAGGGAACGCGGCGTAGAGGTCGTCTGAAAAGCAAGACGTAGCGTGGGTCGGGTTCAACATTTTGCTCATTCACGTAATTCCCGATATGGCAGGCATCTACTGTAAATCGTCATTCCCGCGCAGGCGGGAATCCAGAAAGTGGAATTGAGGAAACCTTTTTATCCGATGAGTTTCTGTGCGGATAAGTCTGGATTCCCGCCTACGCGGGAATGACGGGGTTTAATAGTCTGCCGTATCACAACACAGCAGCCGTAGATTGGGGCGAACCCCGACATTTTGCGGAAGCAAACGGCTTTGGCGGAGTGGCAGCCTAATGTACTTCTGGAAAGTGGGTGTAGCGTGGGCTTTGTCCACGAAATAAAGGCTAAATTGACACGGTAAAAATCGTGGGCAGAGCCCACGCTACATAAGGAGAATCCAAAAATGCCGCAAATCAAAATCCCCGCCGTTTACTACCGCGGCGGCACATCAAAAGGCGTGTTTTTCAAACGTTCCGACCTGCCCGAGGCGGCGCGGGAAGCGGGCAGCGCGCGCGACAAAATCCTGTTGCGCGTACTCGGCAGTCCCGATCCTTACGGCAAGCAGATAGACGGTTTGGGCAACGCCAGCTCGTCGACCAGCAAGGCGGTGATTTTGGACAAGTCCGAACGCGCCGACCACGATGTCGATTACCTTTTCGGGCAAGTTTCCATCGACAAGCCTTTCGTCGATTGGAGCGGCAACTGCGGCAACCTTACCGCCGCCGTGGGCGCGTTCGCCATCGAACAGGGCTTGGTCGATAAAGGCAAAATTCCTTCAGACGGCATCTGCACGGTCAAAATCTGGCAGAAAAACATCGGCAAAACCATCATCGCCCATGTTCCGATGCAAAACGGCGAAGTCTTGGAAACAGGTGATTTTGAGCTGGACGGCGTTACCTTTCCCGCCGCCGAAGTGCAAATCGAATTCCTCGATCCCGCCGACGGCGAAGGCAGCATGTTTCCGACCGGCAATCTGGTGGACGAGCTGGACGTTCCGGACATAGGTCGTCTGAAAGCCACGCTCATCAACGCGGGCATTCCGACCGTTTTCCTGAACGCCGCCGACTTGGGCTACACGGGCAAAGAGTTGCAGGACGACATCAACAACGATGCCGCCGCGCTGGAAAAATTCGAGAAAATCCGCGCTTACGGCGCGCTGAAAATGGGCTTGATTAACGACGTGTCCGAAGCCGCCGCCCGCGCGCACACGCCGAAAGTCGCCTTCGTCGCGCCCGCCGCCGATTACACCGCCTCCAGCGGCAAAACCGTGAACGCCGCCGATATCGATTTGTTGGTACGCGCCCTGAGCATGGGCAAACTGCACCATGCCATGATGGGC
The DNA here is from genome assembly GCF_014054945.1 of Neisseria sicca. NCBI lineage: Bacteria > Pseudomonadati > Pseudomonadota > Betaproteobacteria > Neisseriales > Neisseriaceae > Neisseria > Neisseria sicca. The sequence goes on from NZ_CP059566.1 coordinate 2,573,735, forward strand.
ACCGCCTCGGTCGCCATCGCCGCTGCTGCTGCCGTACCTGGTACGCTGGTCAACCTTGCCGCCGGCGGCGGAACGCGCAACGAAGTGCGCTTCGGCCATCCTTCCGGCACATTGCGCGTCGGCGCGGCGGCAGAGTGTTCGGACGGCATCTGGGTGGTGAAAAAAGCCGTCATGAGCCGCAGCGCGCGCGTGATTATGGAAGGGCGGGTGCGCGTTCCCGATGATTGTTTTTGAAATCATGTAGGACGGACATCACTGTCCACTGTTTCAGACGACATTTGATAAAGGATTGCAATAAAGCCGAATAGTCTAACCGCCGTCATTCCCGTCCCCGCCTACGCGAGAACAGGCTGTGGCGGGAATCCACAGTCGATATTCTGTTTCCTGATTTATTAGAGCTTGCTTGTTAGCAAATATGGATTCCCATCTACGCGGGAATGACGATAGAAAATGCGGCATAAGCTTTGCCCAAAGAGGCCGTCTGAAACACATCCCGCCCAACGCCCATCCTTTTTCAGACGACCCTCACCCAAAAAAACAACCACAAACTACAAGGAGAAACATCATGTCCGACCAACTCATCCTCGTTCTGAACTGCGGCAGTTCCTCGCTCAAAGGTGCCGTTATCGACCGCAAAAACGGCAGCGTCGTCCTAAGCTGCCTCGGCGAGCGTCTGACCACGCCCGAAGCCGTCATTACCTTCAACAAAGACGGCAACAAACGCCAAGTTCCCCTGACCGGCCGCAACTGCCACGCCGGCGCGGTAGGTATGCTGTTGAACGAACTGGAAAAACACGGCCTGCACGACCGCATCAAAGCCATCGGCCACCGCATCGCCCACGGCGGCGAAAAATATCACGAGTCCGTCCTCATCGACCAAGACGTACTCGACGAACTGAAAGCCTGCATCCCGCTCGCCCCGCTGCACAACCCCGCCAACATCAGCGGTATCCTCGCCGCGCAGGAACACTTCCCCGGCCTGCCCAACGTCGGCGTGATGGACACCTCGTTCCACCAAACCATGCCCGAACGCGCCTACACCTACGCCGTGCCGCGCGAATTGCGCAAAAAACACGCCTTCCGCCGCTACGGTTTCCACGGCACCAGCATGCGCTACGTCGCCCCCGAAGCCGCGCGGATTTTGGGCAAACCGCTGGAAGATTTGCGCATGATCGTCGCCCACCTCGGCAACGGCGCGTCCATCACCGCCATCCGAAACGGCAAATCCGTCGATACCAGCATGGGCTTCACCCCCATCGAAGGCCTCGTCATGGGCACCCGCTGCGGCGACATCGACCCCGGCGTGTACAGCTACCTGACCGCCCATGCCGGCATGAACATCGAGCAAGTCGATGAAATGTTGAACAAAAAATCAGGATTGCTCGGCATCTCCGAACTCTCCAACGACTGCCGCACCCTCGAAATCGCCGCCGACGAAGGCCACGAAGGCGCACGCCTCGCCCTCGAAGTCATGACCTACCGCCTCGCCAAATACATCGCCTCGATGTCGGTCGCCTGCGGCGGCATAGACGCCCTCGTCTTCACCGGCGGCATCGGCGAAAACTCCCGCAACATCCGCGCCAAAACCGTTGCCTACCTCGACTATTTGGGACTGCACATCGACACCAAAGCCAATATGGAAAAACGCTACGGCAATTCAGGCATCATCAGCCCGACAGGTTCCATGCCCGCCGTTTTGGTCGTGCCGACCAACGAAGAGTTAATGATCGCCCTCGATACCGCCGCACTGGCAGGCTTTTTGCAAGAAGCAGGCTAGGGGTTAGGGCAGAGCATTTTTGAAAGAGAAAAGAGGTCGTCTGAAAGATGGGTTTCAGACGACCTCTTTGCCGTATCAGCAATCCTGTTCCTTCCCCCGTCCGGCGGGGGAAGGCTAGGATGGGGGTGGTTTTACAGGTTTAGGTAAATAAAACTCGTGCAGTCCATAGAGCCACCCTCTCCCCAGCCCTCTCCCGCCAGACGGGAGAGGGGGCAGGTTGCGGTAGATGTGGAAAAGTATGGAAGGGGATAGTGGCGGATGTGAGATGGTTGCTGTTATTAAAACTTATTGAATGAGGTCGTCTGAAATCTAAAATCCTTATTTTCAGACGACCTCTTTGCCGTATCAGCAATTCTGTTCCTTCCCCCCCGTCCGGCGGGAGAAGGTTAGGATGGGGGTGGCTTTGTGGCTTGGGAAAAATTAAATTCGTGCAGCCCATAGAGCTACCCTCTCCCCAGCCCTCTCCCGCCAGACGGGAGAGGGGGCAGGTTGCGGTAGATGTGGAAAAGTATGGAAGGGGATAGCGGCGGATGTGAGATGGTTGCTGTTATTTGAACTCATTAAACGAGGTCGTCTGAAACCTCATAAATTGTAATTTTTAGACGACCTCTTCGATTTATCAGCAATTCTGTTCCTTCCCCCGTCCGGCGGGGGAAGGCTAGGATGGGGGTGGCTTTGTGGATTGGGAAAAATCAAATTCGTGCAGCCCATAGAGCCACCCTCTCCCCACCCCCTCTCCCGCCGGACGGGAGAGGGGGTGGGTTGCAGCAGATGTGGAAAAGCATGGGAGGAGATAGTGGCAGGTGGGGTGTTTGCTGTTATTTGAACTCATTAAATGAGGTCGTCTGAAACCTCATAAATCGTAATTTTCAGACGACCTCTTTGCCGTATCAGCAACTTTGTCCCTTCCCCCGTCTGGCGGGGGAAGGCTAGGATGGGGGTGGCTTTGCGGCTTGGGAAAAATCAAATTCGTGCAGCACATAGAGCCACCCTCTCCCCAACCCTCTCCCGCCGACGGGAGAGGGGGCAGGTTGCAGGGTGTGGCATAAATTTTTGTCTGACTACTGCCATTCTCACATTCATGAGGACAGGTTGCGACAGGAATCTAATTTTCAGCAACAGAAATCTCGCAACAAAAATCTTAAGAACCATCCGAACAAACCTAATCCCACCAATGGATTCCCGCCTACGCGGGAATGACGACGGCGGGGTGTTTGGCGTGGTCTGATGATGTACGAGGTCGTCTGAAATTCATAAATCCCAGTTTTCAGACGACCTCTTTGCCGTATCAGCAATCCTGTCCCTTCCCCCGTCTGGCGGGGGAAGGTTAGGATGGGGGCGGTTTTGTGTTTCTGAGGAGAAAATAAATTCGTGCAGCTCATAAAGCCACCCTCTCCCCAGCCCTCTCCCGCCGGACGGGAGAGGGGGCAGGTTGCGGTAGATGTGGAAAAGTATGGAAGGGGATAGTGGCGGGTGTGAGAGGTTTGCTGTTATTTGAATCCATTAAACAAGGTCGTCTGAAATTCATAAATCCCAGTTTTCAGACGACCTCTTTGCCGTATCAGCAATCCTATCCCTTCCCCCGTCCGGCGGGGGAAGGCTAGGATGGGGGTGGCTTTTTTGTTTGGGAAAAATCAAATTCGTGTGGTCCATAGAGCCACCCTCTCCCCAACCCTCTCCCGCCGGGCAGGAGAGGGGGTAGGTTACGGCAGATTTGGAAAGGTATAGAAGGGGATAGCGGTGGGTGTGAGATGTTTGCTGTTATTTGAACTCATTAAACGAGGTCGTCTGAAATTCATAAATCCTTATTTTCAGACGACCTTTCTATTTTCCTATCCATCCTAATAAAACGCTTCAAAACTGTTTTTTCACGCCCAGCATGATTTCGTTTTGGCGGTAGCGGTAGAACACGGAATTGCTTTTGACGGTGGTGTGTTTGAAGCGCAGTTCGGGGTAGAAGCCGCCGATGTGCCATTGTCTGAAGCCTGCGGCGGCGAGCCAGACGGTTTGGCGGTCGCTGCGTCTTTGTCCGTCTGCGGCGATGCCTGCGCGGTCGTAGAGGTTGCGCCGTTTCATGACGAGGGCGTTGAGGTAGGTGCCGTTGTCAAACAGGGTGTATAAGCCTGTGCGGAGGGTGTATTCGCGGTGGTCGGATGTGCCGCCGTTGTATGTGCGGCGGGTGTAGTCGGAGCCTGCGAACACGCCGGTTTTCGGGGTCAGGGCGTATTCTGCGCCTAAGCCTGTGCGGTATTCGGTGTAGTCGGCGGCGTAGGTTTTCGCGGTGCCGCTGTGGCGGTAGCGTTTGCCCGACCAGTCGGCGTTGACCTGCCATTTGGGGTTGATGGTATGCGTCCACGAGGTTTCGGCGCCGTAGGCGTTGTAGTAGGTGTGGCGGTTGCGCCGTTCGTGTTCGTAAACGGGCATCATCGAGAGGCGGCTTTGTGCGTCGGCGTATTCGTAACCGGCGGACAGTGTGCCTGTTTGGCTGCCGTAGTCGGACAGGGCGGTGTCTGTGTCTTTGCGGCGGTAGTGCGTGCCGTAGGCGAGGAGGTTGGTTTTGAGGCTGTGGTGTCCTTTGACGGGGGTGATTTTGCCTGCGCTCAGGCTGTAATTCCATACGGGGGAACGGATGGGGTCGGGCAGGTTTTGGTAGGCGAGGCATTGGCCGTCAAGCGGCAGGATGCAGCGGACGGAGCCGTCGGATTGGTTGATGTTGCTGTTGTAGCCGTAAGCGATGCCGATTTGTCCGTGCCAGCGGCTGCGTTTGTCGATTTCGCCGAGGTATTGTCCGATCAGGGCGCGGGTTTCTTCGGGAATATCGGCGGCTTGGGCGCGGGCGAATGCGCTTCGGGCTTCGCGGTTTTGATTGTCTTCGGTATAAAGGCGCGCGGTTTCGAGCAGGATGCGCGGGTTGGCGGGGTCGAGTGCTTCTGCCGATTGCAGGTTTCGCAAGGCTTCGGCGAGGCGTCCTTCGGCGCGTTGTTTTAAACCGAGCACCAATTTGGGCAGGGCGGGATTGTGGTCGGGCAGGGCGGCGTAGCGCGTGGCGAAGCGTTCAGCCTTTTTCCATTGGCGTTCGTTAATGGCATGATAAATCGCGCTTTCCAGCTCTTCGGTATTGTTGCCTACGGTGTAAATCTGACCGCCGATGCGGATGTATGCGTCGTCGTTTTCGATGTCGCCTGCGGGTGTGCCGCCGTCCAGCCAGTCGCTTTCCCGATATTGCTGCTGCACGCGCCCGTTTTCTTCGGACAGGCGGCGCAGGTCGTCGCTGTCTGCGTGGGCGGACAGGGGCAGTAGGGCGAGCAGGAGGAGGCAGGATTTGTTCATTCGTTTTCTTTCGGGCTGGTGTGTGGTGGGTAAATTTCGGACGAGCCGGGTTTGTGGCGAAGCGGAGCGGTCGTCTGAAAAGATGCGATTTTGAATATCGCTTTGTTTTTTAGTCTGTTTCCGTTTTCAGACGACCCTTGAGGTAAGGAGAAGCACAAAAGGTCGTCTGAAAACGGAAGCTGCTATAGTGGATTAACTTTAAACCAGTACGGCGTTGCCTCGCCTTAGCTCAAAGAGAACGATTCTCTAAGGTGCTGAAGCACCAAGTGAATCGGTTCCGTACTATCTGTACTGTCTGCGGCTTCGTCGCCTTGTCCTGATTTAAAGTTAATCCACTATACTATTCGTCTGCAGCTTGCCATAAAACGGGGAAAGCACGGTAATCCGCGCCTTCCCCGTTGTTCTATCGACGGTTTATTGTTTTATACCGCCGAAGGAGATGTCGTCGGCGCGGCTTTCCGTACCACGGGTCGCAATACCCGCCAATGCGGCGGCATTTTGACCGTAGAACTGACCTTTGATGCCTTCGCGGTTGCGGGCGGCATCAGAGGCGAAAGTACCGTTGCGGTTGTCGATTTTCACGCCGGCAAAGTCCAGAGTGTCGGTATGGCGCGCCAGTTTGCCAGTCATGCTGCCGCTGTCGCCCGAACCGAAATAGGCTTTGACGGTACCGGTATAGATATCGCGTTCGCCGGCTTTATGACCGTTGACACCGACTACGTTGTAAGTCGCGGTTGCCAAGCCTTTGGTGCTGCCGGTCGGGTTTTTGCCATAGAACCAGGCAGGATGCGCGTTGCCTTTGACATGCGCAGTAGCGGCGGCTTCTGAAGCAGGCGCCCATTCGCCGAAGAATACATTGCCCGAAGCGGTCGGGATTTTGCCGACGGTCAGCAAGCCTTTTCCTTTGCCGTCTTCAGTATTCAGGCTGAACAGCTCGATCTGATTGATGCGGCGTTCGCGAATGACGCGCTCGCCCTTGCCTTCGATTCTGTCGATAACAAACAGGATTTCTTTGTTTTTCAGGTTGTCGGCATCAGCAACGCGGACGGAATTTTTGACTGTATATTGAGGTTTTGCCACTGCGTTGTTTGGATTGTAGGCAGGAGGTGCATCGGCTGTGGTCATGACGCCGACAGGTGTTGTCGAAGTACGTTTACCATAAATTGGCTCAGAGTAAGGGAAGTTACCATTGTTGACGACAGGTTTAGACGGAGGAGGTGCAATCGGTTTGCTGATAGGGCGGGCAGGAGGTTGGGAGGCTGTGCTCATCACACCGCTGTCCGGTATCGAAACATTGCCGTCGATTGGCATGGAGTAAGGGAAATCTTGGTTAGCCAATGGCGCACGTTGTGGAGGAGGCGCAGTCGGTTTGACCGGACGTGCAGGAGGCAGGGTTGCGCCCGCCAGCGTCATTACGTTGTCGTGTGCTTTCAAATAAGGTTTGCCGTCATTGGCTGCGTTGGGGTTGATTGGCATGGAGTAAGGGAAATCTTGGTTAGCCAATGGCGCACGTTGTGGGGGCGGCGCAGTCGGTTTGACCGGGCGTGCAGGAGGCAGGGTAGCGCCTGCCAGCGTCATTACGTCGTCGTGTGCTTTCAAATAAGGTTTGCCATCGCGCGCTGCGTTAGGATTAATCGGCATGGAATAGGGGAAATTGTGATTGTCCAAAGTGCTGCGTGCGGGAGCAGAGGTGGGGCGGGAAGCGTCATATGCAAACGCAGAATGCGCTGTGATAACCGCCGTCGCTGCAAAACAGGTTTTTAGAATAGAGGAAGTTATTTTTTTCATAGCAATACTCTTGTCGATAATTAATCAGGATATTGTCTGTATGCGTGCAACAATAAACTGCTTGATGAAACAAGCTGATACATACAGGGGAGGCGAGGATAGCATGACAAGGGGGAAATGTAAAAAATTACTGTGGGATTATGAATATAAACTGATATTACTCAATTAGATTAAATTTAATAGGGCGATTTACCCATGACTTGATGAGTGTCGGAGGATTAAAATAGAAAATACCCGCTTACTGACATTCATTATAGTGGATTAAATTTAAATTAGGACAAGGCGACGAAGCCGCAGACAGTACAGATAGTACGGAACCGATTCACTTGGTGCTTCAGCACCTTAGAAAATCGTTCTCTTTGAGCTAAGGCGGGGCAACGCCGTACTGGTTTAAAGTTAATCCACTATACATCCGTGATGAAAAAGGTCGTCTGAAACCCGTGTAATTAGGTTTCAGACGACCTTTTGACTGTCAGGTGTTGCCCACCTGCTTTTAAAAATTACGCTTCTTTATTTTCGGTCGCTTTTTGACGCAGGCGTAGGCTCAATTCGCGCAGCTGTTTGTCGTCCACCGCATTCGGCGCGTTGGTCAGCAGACATTGGGCGCGTTGGGTTTTCGGGAAGGCAATCACGTCGCGGATGGACTCGGCGCCGGTCATCAACGTAACCAGACGGTCGAGGCCGAATGCCAAGCCGCCGTGCGGAGGTGCGCCGAATTTCAGGTTGTCTAAGAGGAAGCCGAATTTTTCCTGTTGCTCTTCGGGGCTGATTTTCAGCGCGGCGAACACTTTTTCCTGCACGTCGGCACGGTGGATACGGATAGAACCGCCGCCGATTTCCCAGCCGTTCAACACCATATCGTAGGCGCGGGCCAAGCAGTTTTCAGGATCGGACGCCATCAGGTCTTCATGACCTAGTTTGGGCGAGGTGAACGGATGGTGCATGGCTGCCCAGCGGTCGCCGTCTTCGTCGTATTCGAACATCGGGAAATCGACAACCCACAAAGGTTTCCATTCGTCCACGAAGTAGCCGTTTTCCGCGCCGTGTTCCAAACCGACTTTGATACGCAGCGCGCCGATGGCTTCGTTAACGACTTTGGCTTTGTCTGCGCCGAAGAAGATAATGTCGCCGTTTTGCGCGCCGGTACGTGCAATGATTTCTTTCAGGGCGTTTTCAGACAGGAATTTCACGATTGGAGATTGCAGGCCGCTGTCTTCGCCGTTGGAAAGGTTGCTGACATCGTTCACTTTGATGTACGCCAAACCTTTCGCGCCGTAGATGCCGACAAATTTGGTGTATTCGTCAATTTCTTTGCGGCTGAATTTCGCGCCGTTCGGTACGCGCAGGGCAACCACGCGGCCGCCTTTCATGTCGGCTGCGCCACGGAAGACTTTGAATTCTTCCGTTTTCATCAGGTCGGTCAGTTCGGTGAATTTCAGGTTGATACGCATATCGGGTTTGTCGGAGCCGTAGTAGAACATGGCTTCGGCGTAAGGCATACGCGGGAAATCGCCCAAGTCCACGCCCAGCGCGTCTTGGAAGACTTGTTTTGCCATGCCTTCGGTGATGTCCATGATTTCATCCTCGTTCAAGAACGAGGTTTCCAAGTCGATTTGCGTGAATTCGGGCTGGCGGTCGGCACGCAGGTCTTCGTCGCGGAAGCACTTGGTGATTTGGTAGTAACGGTCGAAACCTGCCACCATCAACAGTTGTTTGAACAATTGCGGCGATTGCGGCAGCGCGAAAAACTCGCCCGGATGAACGCGGCTCGGCACGAGGTAGTCGCGCGCGCCTTCGGGAGTGGAGCGGGTCAGCATCGGGGTTTCGATGTCGATGAAGCCTTGCGCATCCAAATAACGGCGAACACCCATAGCGACTTGATAACGCAGGCGCAGGTTGCGCTGCATCACCGGACGGCGCAGGTCGATAACGCGGTTGGTCAGGCGCACGTTTTCGCTGATGTTTTCGTCGTCGATTTGGAACGGCGGCGTAGCGGCGGTGTTCAACACTTCGATTTCTTTGGCCAGGATTTCGATTTTGCCGGAAATCATTTTGTCGTTGGTCGTGCCTTCGGGACGGTTGCGCACGCGGCCGGTAATGCTCAAAACGTATTCGTTGCGGGCGGAATCGGCAGTGGCAAACGCTTCGGGCGTATCGGGGTCAATCACGACTTGGACGATGCCTTCGCGGTCGCGCAGGTCGATAAAAATCACACCGCCGTGGTCGCGCCGGCGGTGTACCCAGCCTTTGACGGTTACGGTTTGGTCTAAGTATTGCTCGCTGATCAGGCCGCAATAGTTGGTACGCATAAAATCACCTTTTTATATTGTTCAATTTGAAAAGAAGGAAAAGGTCGTCTGAAAAAAGACACCTTAATTGTTTTGTTCTTTACGCCATTCTGCCTTCAGAAAATTTAATTCTGCTTCCGTGGGCTTACCGTAAATGTAGATTTGATCCGGATTGTCTGCAGAAAAGGAGTCATCATTTTTATAAACAACATGATAAGCAGCGATATGTTGCTTGTCAGTCAGAATATACATGTTGTTGCCTCCGCAGTTATGCGGTTGGCACATGGTGGTGTAGTAGTAGGTCTTGCCGCCGATTTTCACACTTTCCAGCGGCGGCATCGGACCTGCCATTTTACGCACCCAATTGTGCATGGGGGCTTTGGGTGCATGTTTGCCGACTTGTTCGTGCCAAAGCTTTTTGAAAGCGGGTTGTTTGTGCCAATCAAATAGAAATACCTCTTCGCCTTTACTGTTGGTTACAGGTGCGGAGACGGCTAGATTGGGCAGAAACAAGGCAAGCAGTAAAGCAGATAAATATTTCATGTTTATATTTTGAGGTTGAATAAACTTTCAGGCTGTTGGTTTATGCGTTCAGCTCGTCTGAAAATTTCAGTCATCACGATTTTCCCAACGCCAAAGTACAACAGCTAAAAACAATAATGACAATGCAAATAGCCATGAATCAAGGCCAAAACGACCATGTGTCATGTGTTTACCATCTCTAGTTTATTTTTCTAAACATCGTATTTCGGTTTGGGCTTTGAGCGGCAAGTCATCCGGCATCACCATGCCCAACGAAATCACATATTTCAATGCTTCGTCCACGCTCATATCGAGTTCGCGCACGTCGCTTTTTTTCACCATGATGTAATAGCCACCAGTCGGGTTGGGCGTGGTCGGCACATAGACGGAAAGATAGTCGTCATCGTGCGGCAGGCTGCCTTTGAGTTTGTCGGGAATATGCCCTGATACAAAGGCAATCGTCCAAATATTGGGTTGCGGGAATGGAACCAGCACGGGCGTTCTGAACGAGCGGCTGCTGTCGGAGAGCAGGGACTCGGATACTTTTTTAACGCTGGAATAGATGGATTTGACGACGGGGATCCGTCCCAACAGGCTGTCCCATGCGGCGAGGATTTGACGCCCCAAAACGTTGGCGGCGAACACGCCGGTCAGAAATAAGACGACGATGGCGGCAATAATGCCCAGGCCGGGAATATTGAATCCCCAGAAATATTGTGGCTGCCATTGCTCGGGCAGCAGGCTGATCAGCCGGTCGGCGGCTGATATGATATAGCTGACCGCCCAAATGGTTACGGCTATCGGCAGCCACACCAGCATGCCTGTAATCAGATATTTTTTTAATGCCTTGGCAACTTTTCCGCCTTCGGCCGTTTGTTCTGTCATCTTCTGTGTCATTCCGACAAATATCGCCCAAACGTTGCATTATACGCGTTTGGGCGATAGGAAACGAGTGTTTTTAATATGGGAAGGGTGTTTGTTTTGCTTTCAGACGACCTGTGTGCAACATGATGCCAAAGGTCGTCTGAAAACGGGGTTGAGCATCAAATTCCGTCCCAGTCGTTGAACATCAGACCGATGCCGATGCCGTTTTGTTTGTGGTTGTAATCAATCAGGCTTTCGCCGTAGCCGTGAAAGCCGCGCACGACGCCTTTGAGTTTGCCTTTAATCGGGAAGGTATAGGCGGCTTCAACCGCGCCGTGTCCGGTTTTGGGATTGTAGCGCAGCAGGGACGAAATATTTTGTTTGTCGTTCAGACGGTATTGCAGCTTCAAATCGCCATAACCCATATAGTCGGTAATGTCGGGATTGTCGTTGTTTTCACCGGTCTGATCAAAGGCGCGCATCCACACGCGCGGGATGACGGTCAGTTTGCCCCATTCCATCCCCGCCAATGCGTAAACGCGGTTCCATGAGCGGGATTCGGGTCGGCTTTGTCCGTTGGATTGGTGGACGAAACCTGCGCCGACCATCCGCAGTTTGCCGCCGAACGGCAAATCTGCCTTCACGGGCTGGGTCAGGAAGATTTCGGGTTCGTAATCGGTATTGCGGAACGGCGCGGATTTTCTGCCTTGGTTATAAATCTGCCAATCGGATTTTTGGGTGTAGCCGAACCACAAATCCGCGCGGGTTTTAAACAAATCTTCGGCAATTTTGCTTTTGAACGAAACTTGCAGTTTGGTTTCTATGTGTTTCTGTTCGCTGAATTTTTCCTGATTAGTTGTGCCGCGCGAAGGAGAATGGGGATGCAGGTTGGGCGAGCTGTTGTACCATGCGGGCATCAGGTACATGGGATTGTGCTCGCGCACACTCAATAAGCCGCGCGAGTCGTTTTTGTCCAAATCGTACATCAGACTCAGTGGCGTGTAGGCATCGGCTGTGGTGCGGAGATTGTCTTCCGAAAGGGTGGATTGCTCTTTATTTTCGTCAAACACAATTGTCGCCGCTTTTTTCTCACGGCTGGTGCTGATGGTTTTGGGTAAATCGACCGGTGCTTTGGCGGTTTCTTCGCGAATGACGGGCAGCGGGGCTTGCGGCGGCAGTTGAGCCGAGTAAATGCTGTCGTAACACGCCAAACGGGTGGCATTGTCTTGAATGGAGGTGCATTGCAAAGCCGTGTCGGCGTAGGCAGCAGGGGCGGCTGCGCCGCCGGCAAGGATAAGCATCAAGGCGCGCCGACATTTGGATAATGACGGTTTTTTGTTCTTTAGGACATCGCTTTGCGCCAAATTGTGTTTCAACATCTTGTTCATCATTTCATTCATAGGATTGCCGATTAGGTGTTTTCAGACGACCTTTTGCCTGAAAATCGGGATTAATCGTTTGAAAAACAGATTAAACCGCATTTTACCGCCTTGAGCAGGTGTTACAGCAGGTCGTCTGAAAAGTTTACATCAACTTGCACCACATACGGCAATGCCCCTGAAAGGTTAAGACCTCAGGGGCATCGTTATCTGCTTGCCCGTCCCGACGTGATCAAACACCAAGACGATAGGCGAAAAAGATTAAGCCAATGCTTTTACTTTGGCAGACAGACGGCTCTTATGGCGGGCTGCTTTGTTTTTGTGGAATACGCCTTTGTCAGCGATACGGTCGATGACTTTGACGGACTCTTGGTAAACTGCTTGAGCAGCAGCTTTGTCGCCGGCTTCAACTGCTTTCAACACTTTTTTCACTGCGGTACGGAATGCAGTACGCAGGCTGGCGTTGTGGGCGCGTTGTTTAACTGATTGGCGGGCACGTTTGCGGGCTTGTGCGCTGTTTGCCATATTGAATATCTCCTGAAAAAATAAATTCTGTAAACACGCAATTTTAAAGACAGATTCCTCTATATGCAAGTATTTTCTCTGTTTGCGCGCGCAAATCGCCCGTATTTTGCCCAAAAACGACATCTTGTGCAACGCCGTTTTCCCGAGTCTGAGAAATCGTGCCTTATTCCAATAAAAATCAGTCAGATATTGCTTTGAGTTCTCACCTACTTCCATTACAATAGCCCCGCTTTGCGCCGGGGTAATGATGGGGTGCAGAGTGTTTATTTTCTGTTAACAATCTTTCATCAGGAATCTGCCCGTATGAAAAAATCCGTATTAGCCGTATTGGCGGCATTATCGCTGGCCGCTTGCGGCGGTGGCGAGAAAAAAACCGAGCAACCTCAAGCAGGCAGCACGCCTGCTGCCAATGCCGAAGCAGCCGCCACCGATACTTTGAACATCTACAACTGGTCGAACTACGTTGACGAGAGTACCGTTGAAGACTTCAAAAAAGCCAATAAGCTGAAGCTGACCTACGACCTTTACGAAAACAACGAAACCCTCGAAGCCAAAATGCTGACCGGTAAATCCGGCTATGACTTGGTCGTTCCCGGCATCGCCTTCCTGCCCCGTCAAATCGAAGCGGGTGCTTATCAAAAAATCAATAAAGACCTGATTCCCAATTACAAAAACATCGATCCCGAATTGTTGAAAATGCTGGAAACCGCCGACCCGGGCAACCAGTATGCCGTTCCTTATTTCTCCGGCGTCAACACTTTGGCAATTACGGCGAAGGGCAAAGAGCTTTTGGGCGGCAAGCTGCCTGAAAACGGTTGGGATTTGCTGTTCAAACCTGAATACACCAACAAGCTGAAATCATGCGGTATCGCTTTGTGGGATACGCCGAGCGAGATGTTCCCGATTTTACTGAACTACTTAGGTAAAGACCCCAAAGGCACAAATCCTGATGATTTGAAAGCGGCGGCGGAAGTGCTGAAAGCCATCCGTCCTGATGTAAAACGTTTCAGCCCGTCTATCATTGACGAACTGGCGCGCGGCGACATCTGTCTTGCAGCGGGTAACGGCGGCGACTTGAACTTGGCGAAAGCCCGTTCCGAAGAAGTGAAAAACAACGTCGGCATTGAAGTTTTGACGCCGAAGGGTATGGGCTTCTGGATTGAATCTTGGCTGATTCCCGCCGATGCGAAAAACATCGCCAATGCCCACAAATACATCAACTACACGCTTGATCCCGAAGTGGCTGCGAAAAACGGCATTGCCGTTACCTTTGCGCCCGCAAGCAAACCGGCACGCGAGAAAATGCCTGCCGAATTGGTTAACACCCGCTCCATCTTCCCGAATGCTCAGGATATGAAAGACGGTTTCGTTATGCCGCAAATGAGTTCGGATGCGAAGAAACTGTCGGTTAATCTGTGGCAGAAGATTAAAGTTGGTTCGAACTGATGGTTTGATGTTTTAAAGTGAAAGGTCGTCTGAAAGCCTTGAATTGGGGTTTTCAGACGACCTTTGCTTATGTTGGTTTCGTGGTGGGGCGGTTGTATAGTGGATTAACTTTAATGTGATGTTCTTTTGTTTTATTTTGCGGCGGTATTTGCTGTGATTTGTTTGTCTTGTATTGATTTTAAAGTGGGTTCACTTTGTTTGTGATGAATTGAGTGACAAAGAAAAAGCACAGTTTAATCAAACTGTGCTTTCGGAATTTGGCACGCCCACGGGGAATCGAACCCCGGTTACCGCCGTGAAAGGGCGATGTCCTAACCGCTAGACGATGGGCGCGGATAAGTTTTGTTGGCGCACCCGGAGCGATTCGAACGCCCGACCCTCTGGTTCGTAGCCAGATACTCTATCCAACTGAGCTACGGGTGCATTTTCATCACTTCGCGACTGCGTCGTGAATCAAGAAGACCGAATAATATACAAGCTGTCGGCGGCTGTCCAGTATTTTCTGGATAAAAATATTTATAATAAAATAACAATATGAAAATAAAGGATATTAATTATCGCAAAATGCCCAATCCCGATAAATCTTGAGCCATTTTTGCGGCGGCGTTGTCTGTCATACCGCCAACGAAATCTAAGATTTTCATGTAGGCGCGATACAGGCTGTCGGTTTCTTGGATGGGGTCGTGGTTTTTTAACAGATCAAGCGCGAGGGATTGGCGCACATCGACCTGTTTTTGCGCAATCATGACGTATGCGGCGGGAACCAATAAATCCAAAATGGAACCGAGACACGGGAAAGTGGCGATTTCGGTCATGAGTTTGGTGCGGTGGCGGAAAATGCGCGTGCGTGCAAGTTCTTTCGCTTTTTCCAAGGTGTTTTGAACCTGCGGGCTGCACAACGCCAACAGGTCTTTGCCTTTGAAGTTGCCGTTTAGCAGGTCGGATTGGTGCATCATGAAGGTTTGGGCGACGTCTTCTATCGCTTTACCGATGGCGATGCCGCGCAACATGGCGCAACGCTGGCGGCTGGATTGCGCGTGCCAAGTGCTTTCTTCAAAAGTGAGTTCGGATAATACGCTTTCGATTTCGGCGTCGCTCAGCAAATCCAGTTCGACCGCGTCTTCCAAGTCTAAGAGGGCGTAGCAGATGTCGTCGGCTGCCTCCATCAGGTAGGAAAGGGGATGGCGCACCCAGCAGTCTTTGCCTGATTCAATCAGCCCCAATTCGTCGGCAACGCGACGGATAAAGGGTAATTCGGTTTGGTAAATATTGAATTTTTTTCTTCCGTTGGGGTGTTGCGTGGTCCAAGGGTATTTCAGCAGTGCGCCTATGGCGGCGGACGTCAGGCGCATGCCGCCTGCGTCGGGATACATTTCCAAACTTGCCGTGATGCGCAGGCTGTGGGCATTGCCTTCATAGGTCTGGATGTCGTTGCGTTCGGCGTCGTTTAATGTCTGTAAAAACGGCTGGTTTTTGGGATTGCGGAACCAGTCGCGCAATGCGTCTTCTCCGGTGTGTCCGAACGGCGGGTTGCCTAGGTCGTGCGCAAGGCAGGCGACTTGGACGACGGCGCCGATATCGCTCGGCGTATTGTTTTCCGGTAAAAAGCCGCCTGCCTGCAGCATCACGCCTACACGGTTGCCGATACTGCGCCCGACGCTGGCGACTTCGACGCTGTGTGTGAGGCGGTTGTGGGTCAGGTCGTGTTCGGCTAGAGGGTGAACTTGGGTTTTACGTCCCAATCTGCGGAATGCGCCGGAGAACACGACGCGGTCGTAGTCGATATGGAAGTCAGTGCGCAAAGCGTCGGCACCTTCTTGGGTGGAAGGCGTGACGGTCGGGATGATTTCGCCGTTTTTCGTGCGGAAACGTTGTGTGGAGAGTAGATTTTTCCAATTCATCTGCATGAAATTGCTCCTTGCGGGTTTTCAGACGAGCTGTGTAGGATGGACGGGATATTACTGCATTGCGGGACGGTTTGAAATCCCGATTGGCGTAGGGCGGCTGCTTGGATTGCGGGTCTGAACAGGACTTTGTTTTTCAGTTACAATACGCACTTATTATAATGATCGACAGTTTGAAGAGATGCGATGAAAGAACATAAGGCCCGGAAACGCTTCGGGCAGAATTTTTTGCAGGACACGCGGATTATTGCCGATATTGTCAACGCCGTGCGTCCGCAGGCGGATGATGTGGTGATTGAGATCGGGCCGGGCTTGGCGGCGATTACCGAGCCTTTGGCGAAAAAGCTGAACCGCCTGCACGTTATCGAAATCGACCGCGACATCGTACGTCGTCTGAAAACGCTGCCGTTTGCGGATAAGCTCGTGATTCATGAAGGCGATGTATTGCAGTTTGATTTCAACAGCATAGCGGGCAAAAAGAAAATCGTCGGCAACCTGCCGTACAACATTTCCACGCCGCTTTTGTTCAAGCTGGCGGAAGTGGCGGACGATGTCGTCGATATGCACTTTATGCTGCAAAAGGAAGTGGTCGAGCGCATGGTTGCCGCGCCGAAAAGCAACGACTACGGCCGCTTGGGCGTGATGCTGCAATATTTTTTCGATATGGAGCTGCTGATTGACGTGCCGCCCGAATCGTTCGACCCTGCGCCGAAAGTGGATTCGGCGGTGGTGCGCATGATTCCGGTGAAACACCGTATCGGCAAGGCGGACGATTTCGAGCATTTCGCCAAACTGGTGAAACTCGCCTTCCACCAACGCCGCAAAACCATACGCAACAATTTAAAAGAGCTTGCCGGCGACGAGGATTTACAGGCAGTCGGCATCAGCCCGCAAGACCGCGCCGAACACATCGCACCGGAGAAATATGTGGAACTGAGCAATTATCTCGTCCGTAAGGTCGTCTGAAAAATGGGGGGATGGAATGCTTAAAAAATATCTTTGGGGCGGGGTAGTCATATTCATTGCAGGTACGGTGTTTGCCTTAGGCGGTATCGGTGGGAAGAAAGGTGATTTGCTGAGTAAGGCAAAGGCTGGTGATGCAGATGCACAATATATGCTGGCAGAGCAGTTGGAA
Organism: Neisseria sicca; assembly: GCF_014054945.1. Classification (NCBI taxonomy): domain Bacteria; kingdom Pseudomonadati; phylum Pseudomonadota; class Betaproteobacteria; order Neisseriales; family Neisseriaceae; genus Neisseria; species Neisseria sicca. The sequence goes on from NZ_CP059566.1 coordinate 2,590,693, forward strand.
ATGACCACTGACCCTGTGAATCTCAAGAAGAGTGAGTTTTACTATTGGCTCAAGAAAGCTGCAAAAAACGGCAATGGTCAGGCACAGGATTTACTCCATGATATTGATGCCGAATATGATAGAAAGGCTTTGGAAGACGAACTTGCACCTAACGGTTCGCAAAAATTGATGGATGAAGTCGCCAAGCTGGAAAGGCAGAAACGGAAAAATTATCCGTTAATCAAGGAAAAATTGTTTAAAGCGGGGACGTTGGGAAATTTTTCAGCTCTGGTGAAAACCGCATGGCTATTTGGAAATCAGGATGCTGCGCGGGAATATGGCGTGCCTTTCCATCCTTTGAAAGCCTGTATTTTGTCGGTATATACCAATAATCGTTATGGTGATCTGAATAAGGATGCAATGGATGTATTGTGCAGCGGTATTTACTATGAACACAATGCGAAAAAAATAGATGGCTATGTTAAACGTATCGAAGATAAACCAGCCAAAATCTGGTCAATTTTAGAGAATGTAAAATAAACATGATTAAATTCAAAAATGTACATAAACATTTCAAAGACCTGCACGTCATCAACGGCGTCAATCTGGAAGTGAAGCAGGGTGAAGTGGTGGTGGTTTGCGGACCTTCGGGCAGCGGCAAATCGACGCTCATCCGTACCGTCAACCAGCTTGAAAGCATTGAGAGCGGCGAGATTTGGGTGGATGGTATCAATGTTGCCGATCCGCAAACGGATTTGAACAAGGTGCGTGAGGAAGTGGGTTTTGTGTTTCAAGGCTTCAATCTGTATCCGCATCTGACCGTATTGGAAAACATCATCCTGTCGCCGATGAAGGTGAAAAAACAAAGCCGCGAACAGGCTGAGGAAAAGGCGATGGAGCTGTTGGAACGCGTGGGTTTGGCGCATAAAAAAGACGCTTTCCCCAGCCAGCTTTCCGGCGGTCAGCAGCAGCGCGTGGCGATTGCGCGCGGGTTAGCGATGGAGCCACGCGTGATGCTGTTTGACGAACCGACTTCCGCGCTCGACCCGGAAATGGTCGGCGAGGTATTGAAAGTGATGCAGGACTTGGCGGAAAGCGGCATGACCATGATGTGTGTTACGCATGAAATGGGCTTTGCGCGCGAAGTGGCCGACCGCATTATTTTCGTGGATAAAGGGCAGATTTTGGAAAACGAAACGCCTGAAGAGTTTTTTACCAATCCGAAACACGAACGCGCCAAACAGTTCTTGCAGCAAGTAATGACGCATTAACAGTTTGCCAAAAGGTCGTCTGAAAGACAGATTTGGGCTTTCAGACGACCTTTGGTGAATGCAACCGACATCTCTAAAGACAAGACAATAAAACAATGAAAATGACAGACATTCTTCATAGGTATTATGGTGACTTTGATCTGATAAAGGAAAAATGGAATGAAGACTATGAAAGCATTTTGATTAAGACAAAGTATGATCAAAAATATAAAAGATGTCGTTTGGCAAAGAAAACACCCAAAAAAGAAGGCTACTTTACAGTCTTTTGGAAAAAAGACCAAGAGAACAAAAATATCCCTTATACCGATGAGGACTTGGGCGATGAACTGATTATTGTCGTGATAGACGGCTGTCATTGCGGTTTATTTATAATTCCCAAAGAGGTGGCTATCAGTAAAAAAATTCTCTCTACAAAGGATTGTAAAGGAAAGATGTCCATGCGATTTTATCCACCCTGGTGCACAAATTTAAATAAAACAGCCCAGAAAACACAAAAATGGCAAATGGATTATTTTAGAATAGATATAGACGGTAAAGAGACTATCTCCGATTTTGCCGTAGCAAAGGAAAACCATGTATTTTGTTGACCGTACCGCCGTCGTGCTTAAGCCGACCGCCCGTTTTTTGGAATGGCTGAAATCCGCCGATGAAAATATGCCTGACCTGACCATCGAGCAAATCCGTGCCAACTGCTCCGTATTCCTCGTGCCGCAGTTTGACGAGCCGGAAGCCGTGATTGCCTATTTTGACGAACGCTACCAACAGATTTTCGAGGCGGAGTTGGCAGGCTGGGACATCGATAAAAGCAAGTGGCCGCAAGACATGAGCCTGAAGGCGTTTTGGGAATTTTTCGATACCGAAATCCACGATATGGTTTTGGACATGGAAGAAGCGGAATTGAGCATTACGCCCGTGTTCGACAATATGATGTAGGGCGATGCGCGCTTTTCAGACGACCTTGAAGCCGTCCCGTTCTTTAAAAGCCTTGCCCGTTTTGCTGCATTTGTCCGCAGTTGCCGTGTGCCTGATATGGTTTTACGGCTGGATGATGTGGTTCGGGCTGGCGGCGTTGGCGGGCAGTTTTGTTCACGCTTGGCGCGTGGTGAATTTGCGGACGGCGGGTGCGGTAAAGAAAATCGCCATCGACCGCCATGCGTGCGCTTCCGTATTTTGCGGAGACGGAGAAGGGCAGGGCGCGGTGTTGGACGGCGCGACGATGCTGACTCCTTACGCTTTGTTTTTGCAGTGGAACGCCGACGGCAAGACGATACGGCAATGCGTTACGCCCGATATGGCGGATAAGGAATCTTACCGTCGTCTGAAAGTTTGGGCGCGCTGGTGTCAGGCTCAGGATGCCGGGCATCCGCTTTAATTCGGTAAAGCGGTTTCCCGCCTTGTCCTTGTCAAATTAAACCCAATATAAAAACAGTCCACACAAGCAGCCGAAACCGCCCCATTATGCCGAAACGACGGTTTCAGACGACCTTTTGAAAAACGAAACACACATGAAAACATTACAAGACTGGCTCTCGCATTTGGAAACCGCCCACAGCGGCGGCTTAATCGACATGGGTTTGGAACGCACGGGCGAAGTGAAAAAACGCATGAAGCTCGAGCCGCAATGCCCCGTCGTCGTTGTCGCGGGAACAAACGGGAAAGGTTCGGTCTGCGCCTACCTGACGCAGATTTACAAACAGGCAGGCTTCAAAGTCGGTACGCTGACCAGCCCGCATTTATTGCGTTACAACGAACGCATCGCCGTCAACGCCGAACCGGTTTCAGACGACCTCATCACCGCTTCCTTCGAGCGCATCGAAGCGGCGCGCGGCGAAATATCGCTGACTTATTTTGAATTCAATGCCTTGGCGGCGGTCGATATCTTCATACGCGAACAAGTCGATGTAATGATATTGGAAGTCGGCTTGGGCGGACGTTTGGACGCGGTCAATGTGTTCGACTGCGATTGCGCGGTGGTTACCAGCGTGGATTTGGACCATCAGGCGTTTTTGGGCGATACGGTCGAGCAGGTCGGCTTTGAAAAAGCAGGCGTGTTCCGCAGCGGCAAACCCGCAATCTGCGGGCAAAACCCCGCGCCCGAATCGTTGGTCGCACACGCCGAAGCCATAGGCGCGAAACTACTGATGGTGCAGCGCGATTTTGATTTCGCCTCATTGGAAAACATCCAATGGAACTACCGCTTCCATCCGCAGCATTCAGACGACCCTGCGCGCAACCGAAATTCCCTGCCGTTCCCCGCATTGCGCGGCGCATACCAGCTTTCCAACGCAGCCTGCGCGTTAACCGTGTTGGAATGTTTGAACGACAAATTGCCGGTGGACATCGGCGCCATCAAACGCGGATTGCTGCTGGTTGAAAACCCCGGACGCTTCCAAGTCCTGCCCGGCCGTCCGCTGACCGTTTTGGATGTCGGACACAACCCCCACGCCGCCCGCGCCTTACGCCGCAGCCTGATTAATTTGGCGTTTGCGCAAAAACGCACCGCCGTGTTCAGCATGCTGTCCGACAAAGACATAGACGGCGTGTTGGAAATCGTTAAAGACCAGTTTGACGAGTGGTATATCGCGCCTTTGGACGTGCCGCGCGGCATGACGGCGGAAGCCTTGCAGGCGAAACTGGAAGCACAAAATATCGAAAATATACAAACTTTTACCTCCGTTCGCGAGGCGTACCGCGCAGCTTTGGCTAAGGCGGGCGAAAATGATAGAATCGTTGTTTTCGGCTCATTTCATACCGTTGCCGACGTGATGGCGGCGTTGTAAAAGGAAATCTCCATGTCTGACAATAAGCAAAATGAAGTTTTGACCGGTTACGAACAGCTCAAACGCCGCAACCGCCGCCGCTTGGTTATGGCATCGGGGTTGGTGGCGGCATCGACCGTTTTATTGGGCGTCGCCCTGTCAACCGGACCGGAAAACAAGCCAGAAGAAAACGCCCAAACTACAACCATCCAACAAAACAACGCCAACGCAGAACCTGCCAACTTGGCGGATGCGACCGTGTTGGAGCCTTCTACCAAAGAAGATTTGGAAGCAGCGGCGGAAGCGGCTAAAAATGCCGATGCCGAAGTAGCGGACAAACCGCAGGAAACCGCCGCGCCGGAGCAAACTGCGCATGCGCAAGCCGAGCCGCAACCTGATGCGCCGCCAGCCGCGCCCGAAGATGTAGGCCCGCCTTTGGTGCTGATTAACGATACGCTGTCAGACAGCGACATCAAAGGTTTGGAAGAGTCTGAGAAAATCCAAAAAGCCGAAGCCGCCAAACGCGAAGCAGCCGAGCGCCGCGCGGAAGAGCGCCGCCGTAATCGTGAAGAGCAGCGTAAAGCGCAGCAGCTTCAAGCCCAGGAAGCAGCGGAACGCGAAGCCAATGCCGCAGCGCGTAAACGCGCCCTTCAAGCTGCCAAAGCCGAGAAGGCCGAGCGTGCCGCCGCAGCCGAACGCAACAAGCTGGCACAGTTGGAAAAAGCCGAGAAAGCCGTTGCCGAACGTAAGGCATTAAAAGCCAAAGAAGAAGCGGCGGCGAAACACAAAGCGGCAGCGGAAAAAGCCAAAGAAACCGTCACAGCATCCGCATCCGAACCTAAAGAAAGAATTCGGGTAGATGCTTCCAAATATGAAAAAATCGAAACAGCCGGCAAAAAAGCTTCCGCAGTAAGGGAAGCCGAAGCGAAAGTTGCCAAAGCCAAAGCCGAGCAGACGGCCAAGGCAGAGAAAACCGCTACCGCTACTGCCGAAAGGTCGTCTGAAAAGGCAAAAACCAAAACCGCCGAAGTCAAATCAGGTAAAAAAGCCGCCATTCAGGCAGGTTATGCTGAAAAAGAACGCGCCTTGAGCCTGCAACGCAAAATGAAAGCAGCAGGTATCGACTCAACCATTACCGAAGTGATGACGGATAAAGGCAAGGTTTACCGCGTCAAATCGGGCGCATACAAAAACGCCTACGATGCCGAACGCGACTTGAACAAACTGCGCGTACACGGCATTGCCGGACAGGTAACCAATGAATGATATTCCGTTAGCCGACATACTCGCCTTCGGCGTGATCGCGGCGTGTATCGTGATGTCGATGATACGCGGCGTCATTGCCGAAGCGGGTTCGCTGTTTGCGTGGGTGATTTCCTTTTTGTTGGCTAAAACGTTTGCCGTGCCGTTTTCGGAAGTGGCGTTTAAATCGATTCAACCGCGTGCCTTGGGCGTTGCCATTTCGTTTGTCGTGATTTTCTTTTTGGCGCGTTTTTTACAGCAGTTTTTACGCACCATACTGACCAACGCAGCATCATCGATGGGCTTGGGCAGCGTCAACAGAGTATTGGGCGGCGTGTTCGGCGCAGCCAAAGGCGTATTGTTGGTCACTTTAGCGGTCATGGTCTGCGCCCACACCGATTTGCCGGAAACGGAAGATTGGCAAAGCTCGTACAGCATTCCTTATTTCCAATCATTGTCTGAAGTCATCATGCCTTATCTGCCCGGTCAGAAGGACAAGGCGGAAGATAAGGCGGAATCGTAAATCTACCGGTTTCAGACGACCCCGATTGCATCGAAGGTCGTCTGAAACCGGTTTTTCATGAGTTAAAAGTTCGGCAGCTATATTTGCCGAACGCGCTGCTTATAGTCTGAATCTCCGATAGAGGCGTGGGCGGATTGATAATAAGGCGGTGAAATAGAAGCATTTATAGTGAAGTTGGATTTAATTTTCGATGCTTCGTGTTGTCGGACTGATTCATCAATCAGTCATGGTCCGAATCTGATTTCAAACTGAACGGGCGAATGATTGTCAACAATTTGGGCAACTTTGTCCGATTTATTCTATAATTCTGTTTTCCAAGTTAACCTCGAATTCGGAGAAGACGATATGTGCGGTGTATTAGGTTTGGTCAGCCATGAGCCGGTAAACCAGCTTCTGTACGACGGTTTGCAGATGTTGCAGCACAGGGGGCAGGATGCGGCGGGCATTGTGACGGCGGAAGGCAGCACGTTCCATATGCACAAAGGCAAAGGCATGGTGCGCGAAGTGTTCCGCACACGCAATATGCGCGATTTGATCGGCAACGCGGGCATCGCCCATGTCCGTTACCCTACGGCGGGCAATGCGGGCAGCAGCGCGGAGGCGCAGCCTTTCTACGTCAGCTCGCCTTTCGGCATCGTGTTGGCGCACAACGGCAACCTCACCAATACCGCCGAACTGTATGAAAACGTGTGCAACAAACACCTGCGCCACGTCAACACCAGCTCCGATTCCGAAGTCTTGCTCAACGTATTCGCGCACGAATTGCGCCGCGAAGTCTCTAAAAACGCCAATCCCCACCGGCTCAATATCGACAATATTTTCAACGCCGTTGCCGAAGTCCACCGCCTGGTGCGCGGCGCATACGGCGTGGTTGCCATGATTGCGGGCTACGGCATGCTCGCTTTCCGCGATCCTTACGGCATCCGCCCGCTGGTGTTGGGTTCGCAAACCGACGAGGCAGGCAGAAAATCCTATGCCGTCGCCTCCGAATCCGTTGCCTTCAATGCGCTTGCCTACGATTTGGAACGCGATATCCAACCGGGCGAAGCGGTATTCGTCGGCTTTGACGGCACACTGATTGCCCGTCAATGCAGCGACCGCGCCAAACTCAGCCCCTGCCTCTTCGAATACGTCTATTTTGCCCGTCCCGACTCCGTGATCGACGGCGTATCGGTTTACCAATCGCGTTTGGACATGGGTGTGTCCTTAGCGGAAAAAATCAAGCGCGAGCTGCCTGTGGACGACATCGACGTCGTGATGCCCATTCCCGACACCAGCCGCCCCAGCGCGATGGAACTTGCCGTCCACCTCAAAAAGCCTTACCGCGAAGGTTTGATTAAAAACCGCTATATCGGCCGCACCTTTATCATGCCCGGTCAGGCGACGCGCAAAAAATCCGTGCGCCAGAAACTCAGCCCGATGGAAACCGAGTTTGAAGGCAAAAGCGTATTGCTGGTGGACGACTCCATCGTGCGCGGGACGACCAGCCGCGAAATCGTCGAAATGGTACGCGCAGCGGGCGCGCGCAAAGTCTATATCGCCTCCGCCGCTCCCGAAGTACGCTATCCCAATGTGTACGGCATCGACATGCCCACGCGCGAAGAATTGATTGCTAACGGGCGCAGCGCAGCGGAAATTGCCGCCGAAATCGGCGCGGACGGCATCGTTTTCCAAAATTTGAGCGATTTGGAAGCCGTTGTCAAAGCACTCAATCCGAAAATCGAATCCTTCGATTCTTCCTGTTTCAACGGCATCTATCAAACCGGCGACATCGACCAAGCCTACCTCGACCGCCTGTCCGCCGAGAAATCCGGCTGCGGAGGCTTGAAAGTCCACCCGAGCAGGATGGAACACAGCATCAGCATCAGCGATACGGGTGACGAAGAATAAAACCGGTTTGAACGATTAAAGCAAAAGGTCGTCTGAAACGGGGTCATGTTTCAGACGACCTTTGTATAGTGGATTAAATTTGAATCAGGACAAGGCGACGAAGCCGCAGACAGTACAGATAGTACGGCAAGGCGAGGCAACGCCGTACTGGTTTAAAGTTAATCCACTATAGTACGGAACCGATTCACTTGGTGCTTCAGCACCTTAGAGAATCGTTCTCTTTGAGCTAAGGCGAGGCAACACCGTACTGGTTTAAAGTTAATCCACTATATTATTTTTAACGGCAAGATTATGAGTACCGAAACCAAAAACTACATCACGCCCGTCGGTTGGCAGGCGTTGAAAGACGAGCTGTATCAACTGGTCAATAAAGAGCGTCCCGAAATCGTCCAAATCGTCAACTGGGCGGCAAGCAACGGCGACCGCAGCGAAAACGGCGACTATCTTTACGGCAAACGCCGTATGCGCGAAATCGACCACCGCATCCGTTTCCTGACCAAGCGTTTGGAAGCCGCCGTTGTCGTCAATCCCGAATTGCGCGAAGCGACCGACCAAGTGTTTTTCGGCGCAACCGTCGGATTGTTACGCGGCGACGGGCGTGAACAAACCGTCAAAATCGTCGGCGTCGATGAAATCGATACCGCGCAAAACAAAATTTCTTGGATTTCCCCGTTGGCGCGTTGTTTGATTAAAGCGAGGGAAGGGGACGAAGTCGTCTTGAATACGCCGGAAGGGCGCGAAGAGATTGAAATTTTGTCGGTAGAATACATACGGATTGATTGAGCGGCAGTTGCACTATGCCGTATTTGTTGTGATGAAAAGGTCGTCTGAAAACATCAGGGTTTTCAGACGACCTTTTGTTTGAAGCCGCCGCTTCGCAAACTGACCTGTCCGCTGGATGTAATAATCTTTCTTTTGAGCCAAAGCAAGGCGGCGCGACCGCATTTTAGGTTTAATACACTATTGTTTTTTATCCGATAAGACCGTAAACCGGCATCCCCCGACACTGCCCTACCGCGACAGTTTTGCCGTCTTTCAAAAGCGGCGCTCCCACCTCAATCCACTTTAAGGAAAATCATGGCTTCGCGCGATTTATACCCACAGGAAATTTTACAGGTCGTCCTCGATAAAAGCTGTGCCAAAGCACAATCCAGCGTTTCCACGCTGGCGGTTTTGAGCGTTTTGGCAGGCGGATACATCGGCTTCGGTTATCTGGCTTATTTGAAAGTGGTCAGCGGCATTCCGCACGAATGGGGCGGCTTGGCGACTTTGCTCGGTGCGGCAATGTTCCCCATCGCCTTGATCTGCATCCTGCTCGGCGGCGGCGAGCTGGTAACGAGCAATATGATGATTATGTCTTTGGGGCGTTTGGCGGGAAGGATTTCCACAAAAATGCTGCTGCGCAACTGGGTCGTCGTGTGTCTGGGCAATTTGGCGGGAACGCTGGCGATGGCGTTTTTCCTCGGACACTATGTCGGGATGACCGAAGGCAGCGTGGCGGAAAAAACGATTGCGGTGGCGGAAGCCAAAGTCCATATGGATTTCGGCAGGGCTTTCGTCTCGGCGGTCGCGTGTAACTGGATGGTGTGTATGGGCGCGTGGCTGCACTTTGCCGCCAAGCATACGGCAGGGCGGATGTTGGCGATTTGGTTTCCCGTGATGATTTTCGTGTTAAACGGTTTCCAACACCTTGTCGCCAATATGTTCGTCATCCCCGCCGGTATTTTGGCGGGCGCAGATATTACATGGGGGCAGTTTTTCTTCAACATGATTCCCGTGTTTTTAGGCAATGTCTTAGGCGGCGCATCGTTTGTCGGCGCGTCGTACCTTTATACTTATAAAGATACGCTGAAAGATTGTGCCGAATAATCTATAGTGGATTAAATTTAAATCAGGACAAGGCGACGAAGCCGCAGACAGTACAGATAGTACGGAACCGATTCACTTGGTGCTTCAGCACCTTAGAGAATCGTTCTCTTTGAGCTAAGGCGAGGCAACGCCGTACTGGTTTAAAGTTAATCCACTATACAGGCTATGGTCATTTTATTGCCAAAGGCTTAGAGCCTTTTGATGAGGAAGTCTATCGCTCAATGTTCAATGATTTACTATGAGGTTACAAATATGAGTAAAAATCTCATTGTTTATGCACATCCCTATGATAAAAGCTTTAACCATGCTATTTTAGAGCAGGTTTAGGACTTGTTGGAGAAGAAAGGTCAGACCTATGAACTGGTCGATCTCTAAGAGGATGGTTTTAACCCTGTTTATACAAAGGAAGAGCTAGCGCTTTTTAATAAAGGGCAGGCACTAGACCCACTGGTTTTAAAATATCAGGAAGCTCTTGCGTCCTGTGACCGCCTTATCATGATTTTTCCTATCTGGTGGGCGGATATGCCAGCTATTGTCAAGGGCTTTGAAGATAAGGTATTTTTGAAAAATAAGATTTACGAGGAGACGAAGACTCGCCAGTTAGTTGGTCGTCTGACCAATATTAAAGAGGTGTTGGCTATTACTACCTCTGCAGCACCGACTTTCTATCTTAAGTATTTCTGTGGTGATGTCATCAAGAAAGCCATGTTGGGACATACTTTTAAGTCTATCGGTGCTAGACAGCGCCGTTGGTTGAATTTCGGGAATATTTCTCAGTCTACAGCTGAAAAACGGCAGGCTTTCTTAGAAAAATTAGCAGAAAAGATTTGAAGAGGTAGCTATCATGATTTGTTTTAGAAGAGCAGATGAAAGGGATCTTGCTGCTGCGGTCTCGGTTTTAACTGCTGCTTTTGCTGAGCATGAGGTCTATAGAGAAAAATTCCGTCCTCTCTTTGGCAGCAGCCAGTCTTATATTGATTTTCTAAATAGATTGCATGCAGTTATGGTTAAGGCAGCGATGCGTCATCATATTTGTCTGCTTGCTGAAGTGGATGGGCGTCTTATGGCGGTCGCTACCATTCATAAGCTCGGTAATCATCCTGTCGGTATGCTTTCCTTTTTGCGGGCAGGAGCATGGAGGATGTGGAAATATATTCCTCAGCTTTTAGCTTTTCAAAAAGTCTTTGGGGAGGGCAGTAAAGAAGCTAAGAAAAGGAGTGTTTCAACTCTTTATCTTGAACTACTGGGTGTGCTGCCTGATTATCAAGGGCAGGGAGTTGGTGGTCTTTTTATCTCAAAAGGACTTGAGTTGCTTGCAAAAGAAGAGAAATGCCAGCGGCTTACTTTGATTACTCATACAGAAAGCAACTGTCATTTTTACAAAAAGAACGGATTTAAACAACTAGATGTCCGTGATGTTGAAGGTGTCAAGACATGGACTTTCGAGAAAAATTTAGCTGATGTTTATACTTTTTGAAGATCTAATGATGCGGTCTTGCATTGATAATGTCAGCTTACCCCACCTCATCATTTCAAGGGACTGAAATAGTGCATTCTCAAACCTGTTTCACTTTTCAATTTTTTGTGCTAGCTCCATTTTGCTGATACAAGCAGCTTTTGTCTTAGTCGAAAATAGAAAAAATAAGGTTGAAACTTTACATTTGAGCATACAAAACCTGCTTTAAGAGCAGGTTTTGCCGTTTCAGACGACCTCCAAGCCGATTTTTGACTCAGTCCGTCTGATATAATGCCGCCTCAAAATAATCAGATACATGAAACACATGACTCAAGCCTCCCTCCCGCCCCGTCGCCTTTCCGTTGCCCCCATGCTCGACTGGACGGACCGCCACTACCGCTACCTCGCCCGCCAGATTACCCGCAACACATGGCTTTACAGCGAAATGGTCAATTCCGGCGCCATCGTCTATGGAGACAAAGACCGCTTTTTGATGTTCAACGAAGGCGAGCAGCCCGTCGCCCTGCAACTGGGCGGCAGCGACCCGTCCGATTTGGCGAAAGCGGCCAAAGCCGCCGAAGAATACGGCTACAACGAAGTCAACCTCAACTGCGGTTGCCCCAGCCCGCGCGTGCAAAAAGGCTCGTTCGGCGCGTGTCTGATGAACGAAGTCATGCTGGTTGCCGACTGCCTCAACGCCATGCAGGACGCGGTCGGCATCCCCGTTACCGTCAAACACCGCATCGGCGTCGACAGGCAGACCGAATACCAAACCGTTGCCGATTTCGTCGGCACGCTGCGCGACAAAACCGCCTGCAAAACCTTCATCGTCCACGCCCGCAACGCATGGTTGGACGGACTCTCCCCCAAAGAAAACCGCGACGTTCCGCCGTTGAAATACGATTACGTTTACCGCTTGAAAAAAGAGTTTCCCGAGCTGGAAATCATCATCAACGGCGGCATCACCACCAACGAAGCAATCGCCGGACACCTGCAACACGTTGACGGCGTAATGGTCGGCCGCGAGGCGTATCACAACCCGATGGTCATGCACGAATGGGACAGGCTGTTTTACGGCGATACCCGCAGCCCGATTGAATACGCCGATTTGGTGCAGCGCCTCTACACATACAGCCAAGCCCAAGTCCAAGCCGGACGCGGCACAATCTTGCGCCATATCGTCCGCCACAGCCTCGGGCTGATGCACGGCCTGAAAAACGCCCGCACTTGGCGGCGCATGCTTTCCGACGCGACGCTCTTGAAAGACAACGACGGCAGCCTGATTCTCGACGCGTGGAAAGAGGTCGAGCGGGCGAACGTGTGGGAATGGCGCGGGTAAGTTGATTTCCGATTGCCGCTCTCCGGCAGCTGAAAATCGCCTCTTCTCCGCAAAAATGAGAGGTCGTCTGAAAACGGAACAAGTTTCCAGACGACCTCTCTTTACCCTGTATGACACAATCGGTCCAGTCTATTATAGTGGATTAAATTTAAATCAGGACAAGGCGACGAAGCCGCAGACAGTACAGATAGTACGGAACCGATTCACTTGGTGCTTCAGCACCTTAGAGAATCGTTCTCTTTGAGCTAAGGCGAGGTAACGCCGTACCGGTTTAAAGTTAATCCACTATAAAATCCCCGTTTCAGACGACCTTTAAGAAAGAACATTATGTATCACGCATTCGGCGGCGCGGCAGGCGTACGCAACCTGACCGACCGCTTTTATGACTTGATGGAACTCGAGCCGCAATACCGCGCCTTGCGCCAGATGCACGGCGAAGACATGACGCTGATTCGCGAAAAACTCTACGAATTTTTCAGCGGCTGGCTCGGCAGCCCGCCCTTGTTCGAGCAGAAATACGGCCATCCCATGCTGCGCGCGCGGCACATGCCCTTTGCCGTAAATATACAAGTGCGCGACGAATGGATCGCCTGCTTCGCCCAAGCCATGAACGAATTGGAAATCGGCAAAGACCTCGCCGAGCCCGTCCTTATCCGCATTTTTGCGATGGCGGACTGGATGCGCAACCAAAACGAAGAAGGCGTAGAACCGCCCATGCCGCCGATGGCGGTCGATCCCGCAATCCGCATTCCCGAGCTGAAAAACGTCTTAAAGCAATACGGTGTGGACGGTTATTTCCCAACCTTCCCGACTTGAGGTCGTCTGAAAAAGACGAGCCCCTTTTCGTTTTCCCTGTTTGATAAAAGGGCTGCTGCTGTAAAGTGGCAGCCGTTTGCACTCAATCAATGGCGGAGAATCCCAATACGATATTTCTGCCGGTAACAGTCAGGTAAAGTAGCAAAATAGCATTTTAAATACAGTAAGGATAGAATCACGGCATTTTCAGACGACCTCGACCGTCGTCTGAAAATGCCGTGATTTTTTATGAAACATACATCAGGGAAGTTTGAAATGAACACATGGTTGAAAAAAATGATGGTTGCTTTGCTGGCTTTGGGTATAGGGCAGGCAGCTTGGGCGGATGATGTACCGAATTTAAAGAAAATAGTGCAAAGGGCAGAAGCGGGAGAGGCAGATGTTCAAGTTGTTTTGGGTTCGATGTATTTGAGAGGGATAGGCGTTCGTCAGAGTGATCAAGAGGCGGTGCGATGGTATCGCAAAGCGGCAGAACAGGGACGGGCAGAAGCCCAATATAATTTGTGTATGATGTATTACGTAGGACAAGGTGTTAATCAAGACCATGAAAAGGCAATGGAATGGTGCCGCTCTGCAGCAGATAAAGGGTATCTCCCCGCCCAAAATAATCTGGGCATGATGTATGGTGTTCTTAAAAACTACGTAGAAGCAACGAAGTGGCTTCAGAAAGCAGCAGAGCAGGGGAGTGTAAATGCTCAAAAAAATCTGGGGTTGATGTATGAACAAGGACAAGGCGTCCGTCAAAATTATGAAGAGGCGGCGCGATGGTATAGCAAGGCTGCAGTGCAGGGAGATGCAAATGCCCAGTATCATTTGGGTGTGATGTATGCCAATGGACGGGGCGTCCGTCAAAACTATGAAGAGGCAGCGCAATGGTATCGCAAGGCAGCGGAACAGGGCGATGTAGACGCTCAAAATAATTTGGGCGCGCTGTATGACGAAGGACAGGGCGTTCGCCAAGACTCTGCAGAGGCAGTGCGGTGGTATCGCAAGGCAGCAGAACGGGGGTATGTAGTTGCCCAAAATAATTTGGGCGTGGCGTATAGTGAAGGGCAAGGTGTTCGCCAAGACTATCCAGAGGCGTTGCGGTGGTATCGCAAGGCAGCAGAACAGGGGTTTGCAGCAGCCCAACATAATTTGGGTGAGATGTATTATGAAGGAAAAGGCGTACACCAAAACTATACAGAGGCGTTGCAATGGTATCTCAAGGCAGCAGAACAGGGGTTCTCACCGGCTCAAAATAGGTTGGGTGAGATGTATGAAGAAGGGCAAGGCGTCCCCAAAAATCGAAAAGTTGCCAAAGAATGGCACAAGAAGGCTTGTGATAATGGATTCCAAGATGGTTGCAATGACTACCAACAGTTGAATAACGAAGGACATTAAACCATTTTCAAAGGTCGTCTGAAACACTTGGACAAACCAAGAAATACTCTGAATAAAATAGGATTTTAAGATGAAAACATTATTGAAAAAAATGATGGTTGCTTTGCTGGCTGTGGGCATAGGGCAAGCAGCATGGGCGGATGATACGCTGAATGTAGGAGAGGTGGCGCAAAAGGAAATGCTGCGAATGGCGGAAGCTGGCGATGCAGGTGCTCAATTTTCTTTAGGCGTGATGTACGAACAAGGAAAAGGCATTCGCCAAGATTATACAGAGGCAGTGCAATGGTATCGCAAGGCAGCAGAACAGGGACAGGCAGAAGCCCAATATAATTTGGGTGTGATGTATGCCGAAGGGCAAGGCGTGCGCCAAGGTGATGCAGAGGCGGTGAAATGGTATCGCAAGGCCGCGGAGTTGGGGCTTGCAGAAGCCCAATATAATTTGGCTGTAATGTATACCGAAGGACGAGGCGTTCGCCAAGACTATGTAGAGGCGGTACGATGGTATCGGAAGGCTGCCGATCAAGGGTATGCGGAAGCCCAAAATAATTTAGGTGCGATGTACAAGGACGGGAAAGGTATACGTCAAGATGACAATCAGGCTGTGCAGTGGTTTCGTAAAGCGGTAGAACAAGGGGTTGATGCAGCCCAATATAATTTGGGCTTGATGTATTACGAAGGACGAGGTGTGCGTCAAGACTATAAACAGGCATTGCAGTGGTATCGCAAAGCAGCGGAGCAGGGATATAAGGATGCGCAAAATAATTTAGGCGTAATGTACAAGGATGGGAAAGGTGTACGTAAAGATTACGTTCAGGCGGTGAAGTGGTATCGTAAAGCAGCAGAGCAGGGGAATGCAGAAGCCCAATATAATTTGGGTGGGATGTATGTCGAAGGGCAAGGTGTTCGGCAAGATGACGCTCAGGCGGTACAGTGGTTTCGCAGAGCGGTAGAACAAGGTGATGCAAATGCTCAATATAGTTTGGGCTTGATGTATGCCAAAGGACTAGGCGTCCGCCAAGATTATGTTCAAACATTGCAGTTATGGCATAAAGCTGCACGGCACGGAGTTGCCGAGGCACAAAGTGGTCTAGGTTGGATGTATTACACGGGTAGAGGTGTTCGCCAAAATTCGGTAATAGCCAAAGAGTGGTACAAGAAGGCCTGTGATAATGGATTCCAAGATGGTTGCACTGCATACCGAAAGTTGAATAACGAAGGACATTAAACTTTTCCCAAAGGTCGTCTGAAACACATAGACAAACCAAAAAATACTCTGAATAAAATAGGATTTTGAGATGAAAACCTTATTGAAAAAAATGATGGTTGCTTTGCTGGCTGTGGGCATAGGGCAAGCAGCATGGGCGGATGATGTGCCGGATTTTAAGAAAACGCTTCAAGCTGCAGAACAAGGATTTGCAGCTGCCCAATATAATTTGGGTGTGATGTACGACAATGGGCAAGGAGTCCGTCAAGACGATGCACAGGCAGTGCAGTGGTATCGCAAGGCTGCAGAACAAGGGCATGCAAAAGCCCAATATAATTTGGGTGTGGCGTATATCAACGGACAGGGAGTCCGTCAAGACTATGCACAGGCGGTGCAGTGGTTTGGCAAGGCTGCAGAACAAGGATATGCTAAAGCCCAATATAATTTGGGTGTGATGTATGACAAAGGTGAAGGAGTTCGTCAAGATCATGCACAGGCGGTGCAGTGGTATCGCAAGGCTGCAGAACAAGGGGATGCTCCAGCCCAATATAATTTGGGTGTGATGTATGCCAACGGACAGGGAGTCCGTCAGGACGATGCACAGGCAGTGCAGTGGTATCGCAAGGCGGCGGGACAAGGTCATGCCAAAGCCCAATATAATTTGGGTGGGATGTATGCCAATGGGAAAGGAGTCCTTCAAAACCTTGTACAGGCAGAGCAGTGGTATCGTAAGGCTGCAGAACAAGGGATTGCGGAAGCCCAATATAATTTGGGTGTGATGTACGACAATGGGCAAGGTGTTCGTCAGAACTATAAGATTGCCAAAGAGTGGTTTGGTAAGGCTTGTGATAATGGAATACAGCTAGGTTGCGATGCTTACCGAGAATTGAATCAGGCAGGATATTGAATCTTTATCCCAAGGTCGTCTGAAATACATATACAAACCCAAAAACCTTCTGAATAAAAACAGGATTTTGAGATGAACACCTTATTGAAAAACATGATGCTTGCCTTGCTGTCTTTGGGCATAGTGCAAGCAGTTTGGGCGGATGATGTTCCTGACTTACAGAAAACCTTGCAATCGGCGAAACAGGGAAATGCCGATGCCCAATTTAATTTGGGTCTGATGTATGACAGTGGGCGAGGAGTCCGTCAAGACTATACAAAGGCAGTGCAGTGGTATCGCAAGGCAGCAGAACAAGGGGTTGCAGAAGCCCAATTTAATTTGGGTGTGGCGTATGCAGAAGGGAAAGGCGTTCGTCAAGACTATGCACAAGCAGTGCAGTGGTATCGGAAGGTGGCAGAACAAGGATATTCTGAAGCTCAATTGAATTTGGGTATGATGTATGACAAAGGGCAAGGAGTTCGTCAAGATCATGCACAGGCAGCTCAGTGGTATCGTAAGGCGGCAGAACAAGGGCATGCCGTTGCCCAATATAATTTGGGTGTGGCGTATAAAAAAGGTGAAGGAGTTCGTCAAGATGATAAGCAGGCAGTGCAGTGGTATCGTAAAGCGGCAGAACAAGGGCTTGCTCAAGCTCAGTCTAATTTGGGTGTGATGTATGAAAAAGGGCAAGGAGTCCGTCAAGATGATAAGCAGGCAGTGTATTGGTATCGCAAGGCTGCAGAACAAGGGAATGCCAAAGCTCAATACAACTTAGGTCTAATGTATGCTAATGGAAAAGGAGCTCGGCAAAATCTAGTGATCGCCAAAGAGTGGTTTGGTAAGGCTTGTGATAACGGACTACAACAAAGTTGTGATGATTACCGTACATTGGATTAAGTAGGATAATGAAGCCTTTCCCAAGGTCGTCTGAAATACATAGACAAACCCAAAAACCTTCTGAACAAAACAGGATTTTGAGATGAACACCTTACTGAAAAAAATGATGATCGCCTTGCTGGCAGTGGGCATAGGGCAAGCAGTTTGGGCAGAAGATGTGCCGAATTTAAAGGAAATAATGTTAAAGGCGGAATCGGGAGATGCTGAGGCTCAATTTTTTTTAGGTGCGATGTATGATATAGGGCAAGGCGTTCGTCAAGATTATGTTCAAGCAAGAAAATGGTATCGCAAGGCCGCGGCGCAAGGAAATTCAAATGCTCAAAATAATTTGGGTATGATCTATGCTCAAGGATATGGTGTCCGTCGAGATTACGCCCAGGCAGTTAAGTTTTATCACAAGTCGGCAGTGCAGGGGAATGTAAGTGGTCAACATAATTTGGGTATGATGTATGCTCGAGGAACTGGTGTCCGCCAAGATGACGTTCAGGCTGTACGATGGTATCGTAAAGCTGCGGGACAGGGATCTTCACTTGCACAATATAATCTGGGGGAGATGTATTTCGAGGGGCGAGGTGTTAGACGAAGTTTTGCTGATGCCCAAAAATGGTACAGCAAAGCTTGCGATAACGGAGACTCAAGGGGGTGCGAAAAAAATCTTCGACTGATACCGGAGTATTTAATCCTGATTACGTCGCCTGAAACTTCAAGGACAAAACCAAAATGATTTTCCAAAACAAAAAAATCCTCGTCGCCGGACTTGGCGGCACGGGTATTTCCATGATTGCCTACCTGCGCAAAAACGGTGCGGAGGTTGCTGCTTATGATGCGGAGCTGAAACCGGAGCGCGTGTCGCAAATCGGTAAGATGTTTGACGGGCTGGTGTTTTACACGGGTCGTCTGAAAGATGCGTTGGACAACGGTTTCGATATTTTGGCGCTCAGTCCCGGCATCAGCGAGCGGCAGCCGAATATTGAGGCGTTCAAGCAAAACGGCGGGCGCGTGTTGGGCGACATCGAATTGCTGGCGGACATTGTGAACCGCCGCGGCGACAAGGTGATTGCGATTACCGGCAGCAACGGCAAAACCACGGTAACGAGCCTGGTCGGCTATCTCTGCATCAAGTGCGGGCTGGATACCGTTATCGCGGGCAATATCGGTACGCCGGTTTTGGAGGCGGAATTGCAGCGTGAAGGTAAAAAGGCGGACGTGTGGGTGTTGGAGCTTTCCAGCTTCCAACTGGAAAACACCGAAAGCCTGCGCCCGACTGCGGCGACAGTGCTGAACATTTCCGAAGACCATCTCGACCGCTACGACGACTTGCTCGACTACGCGCATACCAAAGCCAAGATTTTCCGTGGCGATGGCGTGCAGGTTTTGAATTCAGACGACGTGTTCTGCCGCGCCATGAAACGGGCAGGGCGCGAGGTGAAATGGTTTTCGTTGGAACACGAAGCCGATTTTTGGTTGGAGCGCGAAACGGGTCGTCTGAAACAAGGCAATGAAGATTTGATTGCCACGCAAGACATCCCGCTGCAAGGTTTGCACAACGCCGCCAACGTCATGGCTGCCGTCGCTTTGTGCGAAGCCGTCGGTTTACCGCGCGAAGCATTGCTCGAACACGTTAAAACCTTCCAAGGCCTGCCGCACCGCGTGGAAAAAATCGGCGAGAAAAACGGCGTGGTGTTCATCGATGACAGCAAAGGCACAAACGTCGGCGCGACCGCCGCTGCGATTGCCGGTTTGCAAAATCCGCTCTTCGTAATTTTGGGCGGCATGGGCAAAGGGCAGGACTTCACGCCCCTGCGCGACGCACTTGCCGGCAAGGCAAAAGGTGTGTTCTTGATTGGTGTCGATGCGCCGCAAATCCGCCGCGATTTGGACGGCTGCGACTTGAATATGACCGACTGCGCCACTTTGGAAGAAGCCGTTCAGACGGCATACGCCCAAGCCGAAGCGGGCGATATCGTGCTGCTCAGCCCCGCCTGCGCGAGCTTCGATATGTTTAAAGGTTATGCGCACCGTTCGGAAGTGTTTATCGAGGCGTTTAAGGCTTTGTGAGGTCGTCTGAAACATGAAAAGAGGGTTGAAAATCAGTTTGGCGGCGGTTTTGCTTTTGGCGGTCGCTGCCGGAGTGGTTTGGTATTCCACGCCCATCCGTTCCGAGCAGACCGTTGCGACATCAGGCGAGTCGTCCGTTGCCGAGCCAAGCGAAACGCCGCTGCCCGAAAATGCCGTTATCGACAGATTGGTCGTGCATAAAAGCAAGCGCACCATGTCGGCGTACTCGCAAGGCAAGTTGCTGAAAACCTATCCCATTGCGCTGGGCAAGCAGCCCGTCGGGCATAAACACTTTGAAGGCGACGGTAAAACGCCCGAAGGGAAATACCGCATCAACGATCGCAATCCCAACAGCGCATACCACAAAAATCTAGGCGTTTCTTACCCTAACGAAGCCGACAAAGCCTACGCGGCGGCACAAGGCAAAAGCCCGGGCGGGCTGATTAAAATCCACGGCATCAAAAACGGCTGGGGTTCTATCGGCAAAAGGCATCTGCAAAGAGACTGGACCGACGGCTGCATCGCGGTAACGGACGAGGAAATCGACGAACTCTACCGCAGCGTGAAACACAACGCGGAAATTGAGATTTTGCCGTAAGCCTTGTGCGCCATCGCCTCAAAGGTCGTCTGAAAACGTCAAGGCGGTTTCAGACAACCTTTTTACAGCAGCGGCAAACTTGTTCTTTTCCTTTATCCGGTGTGACTGTTTCTTAAAAATTGCCTATGCGGGCAAACGGCGAGGCGGCGGGCAGACATGCCTGACCGATAAACGTGTGTTGATCAATCCGAAAGGAAAACCCATGAAGTTTCAAGACTACATCCGTTACGATGCCGTCGGTTTGGCAGAGCTGATCCGCAAAAAAGAAGTGTCCGCCGATGAAGTGTTGCAGGCTGCTTTAAACCGCTTGGACGAAGTCAACCCCAAGCTCAATCTGTTGGCGCACGATTTGCGCGAACGCGCGGCGGCGTGGCAGGGGTCGTCTGAAAATGTCGATACGCCGCTGGCGGGCGTGCCGTTTTTGCTCAAAGACCTGCTGGCGGATTGGGAAGGCGCGCCGACATGGTCGGGTTCGCGCATGATGCAGCATTACATTGCCAAGCAAAACAGCGATTTAACCCAAGCCTATCTCGATGCGGGGCTGCGCGTATTCGGCAAAACCACCACGCCCGAATGGGGCGCGTATGCCGTTACCGAAACCGAAATTTACGGCATCACGCGCAATCCGTGGCATTTGGATTACACCGCAGGCGGCAGCAGCGGAGGTGCGGCGGCGGCAGTGGCTTCGGGCGTCGTCCCCGCAGCGCACGGCAGCGACGGCGGCGGTTCCATCCGCTTACCCGCGCACAACTGCGGCGTGTTCGGGCTGAAACCCACGCGCGGCCGCAGCAGTTACGCGCCGAACGCATCGGAGGCATGGCAAGGTTTGGTATGCGACCATGTGTTGACCCGCAGTGTGCGCGATAGCGCGGTTTTGCTGGACATCGCCGCCCAAACCCAAGAGCGCTCCCTGTATGCCTGCCCGCCGCCGCCCGAAAACGGTTTTGCAGGCAGCATGAAACAAGAAACAGGTCGTCTGAAAATCGCTTTTTGGAAGCAGACATGGTTTGACGGCGGCAACGACGAAGGCACGGAAGCCGCGTTCGCCCATAGTTTGAAACTGATGCAAGATGCGGGACACGAATTGGAAGAAGCCACGCCCGATTTCGCACCGCCCGAACAGCTCAACCGCGCCGCCCGCGTCATCGTCATGGGTGAAACGGCAAAACTGTTCTACCAATATCAATACGAAACCGGACAAAAACTGCCGCACCACCTGCTTGAGCCGACAACGTGGGCAATGATTGTGCAGGGGCGGCAAATCAGCGCGGGCGAAATGGCTTGGGCGCGCGATGTGATGCTGGCGCAGGAACGTGCCGCCAAAGCATTTTTCACGCGCTACGACGTGTTGATGACGCCCGTCTGCCCGCGCACCACGCCGAAAATCGGCGAGATGATGCCGCCGCCCGCCGCGCAAAAAGCCATGCGCCTGCTGTTCGGCACGCTGCGCTTGGGTTTCCTGTTGAAAAACAACCCGTTTTTAGAAAAAGAAGCCGCCGCCGCGCTGCAATACGTCGGCTATACGTCGCCGCTGAACATGAGCGGCAACCCCGCCATGAGCGTGCCGCTTTACCGGCATAACGGTCTGCCCGTCGGCACCCAGTTCGCCGCCGCACACGGGCGCGAAGACACGCTGCTCCGCCTTGCCGCGCAATTGGAACAGATACAGCCGTGGGCGGAAATACCGCAGTTGGCGTAGGTTTTGCATTGGATAAGAAGCGGTCTGCGCTGACAAAACGGATTGCATCCTCTATATCAAACTGAAGGAATTTTGCCTTGTCTTTCTACCAACGTTATCTGAACGGCGAATACAGCCAAGTTTATGCCGACATCGCCCGACTGCGGCAAAAAGCCTTTCAACCCGAAGCAGCAGCGGAAATCGACCGCTTGCTTACCGAAACCTTTCGGCGTGTGCTGCACAACGCGAATATCGTTGCGGAGACCTTGCCGCAGTTCGGCTATCGGTTCAACCGATGGCGCGATAACGTGATTACGCCGCCCCTGCCCGATGCGGACGAATATATCCGCCACCTTGTCCAAGCTGTGCAGCCTGTCGGGTTCATTCCCCTTTCGCTGCAATACTTCTACCGGATTGTCGGAGAAATCAACTTTATCTGGGACTATGACGAATATCCTGAAATTGTGTGGGAATATGCCGACCCTTTGTGTGTGTACGGCATAGATTTTGTTTTGGAAGAAGTGGAAAACGAAGACAACGAGTGGCTGGAATGTACCCGAGAATTGCTTGCGGAAAACCCAAAATGCCCGATTGGTTTGACATTTTCGCCCGATGATTACCACAAAGACAATGTAAGCGGCGGCAATGCTTATGAAATCGCATTAAGCACCAAGCCAAGTGTGGATGGTAAAGTGCTGTACGCCCCGCAAAATACACAATTTATCGCGTATCTGCGCCACATTTTCGCCAACGGCGGCTTTGGCAGCGAAGTGGATGCGCCCGAATTCCAAGACTATCTGCAAACCGTATTGCCCAAATTGCTACCGTTTTAAAGGCAGCCCATAAGGTCGTCTGAAAACATCAAAACGTTTCAGACGACCTTTTTTGCGTGTGTGATGGGTAGGGGAGGGCGCAAAGAACGCCGGAATCCGACGGTCTTTAAAGAATCTGAATTGTTGCTTTGCCAAGAAACCTTTAGAATGACGTTTTTCTGATTCACGCTATTTTTTCAGACGACCTTCTATGTCCCGATTAGGCGGAGGGTCGTCTGAAACGCTTTGTTCTGGTTGTTTCGGGGCAGATTTTTCCGTCTGCCCCCATACGGATGTTTTTCATGATTAGTCTTTCCAAACTTCTCGACCGCCCGATTTCTTTGGACGGTCGGAAATTCGATGTGTCACTGTTGTGGATGGTCGTTTTGATGACCGCCTTCAGCCTGGTGATGATTTATTCTGCGTCGATTGCCTATGCCGCGTCCGAAGGCGGCAATCAGTTTTCTTTTGTCAGCAAGCAGGCGATGTTTGTCGGGGCGAGCGTATTGGGCTGCCTCGGGCTGTCGCTGTTGAGCATGAGCTTTTGGCGGAAAATCATTCCGTTTTATTTTGCTTTTTCCGCGATTTTGCTGGTGGTCGTGTTGTTTGTCGGCCGTGAAATCAACGGGGCGACGCGTTGGATACATATCGGGCCGCTCAATCTTCAGCCGACCGAGTTGTTCAAGTTGGCGACGGTTTTGTATTTGTCCAGCCTGTTCACGCGGCGCGAGGAAGTGTTGCGCAGTATGGACTCTTTGGGTTTGAAGCCGCTGTTTGTCGGTTTGTTCAATGCTTTTATGTGTCCGTTCAGCAAGGAAGCGCGTCAGAAAACTTGGCAGAAGCTGAAGAAGTTTAAAAACATCCTGCTGCCTATCGTGATGATTGCGCTGGGTTTGGTTTTTGTGATGGCGCAACCTGACTTCGGCTCGTTTGTCGTGATTGTGTCGATTACGATGGGTATGCTGTTTTTGGCGGGTTTCCCGTGGAAATATTTTGCCGTCTTGGTACTGAGCGTACTGGGGGGGATGGGCGTAATGATTTTGGCGGCACCCTACCGTATGGCGCGCGTGTCGGCATTCTTGGACCCTTGGGGCGACCCTTTGGGCAAAGGTTATCAGTTGACGCATTCGTTGATGGCGATTGCGCGTGGCGAATGGTTCGGTCAGGGCTTGGGTGCGAGTTTGGAAAAACGCTTCTACCTGCCCGAGGCGCATACCGACTTTATCTTTGCCGTCATCGGCGAGGAATTCGGGTTTGTGGGGATGTGTATTTTGGTGTTCTGCTACGGCTGGCTGGTGATGCGCGCATTCTCCATCGGCAAGCAGGCGCGTGATTCCGGACTGACGTTCAGCGCGTATGTCGCCAACGGCATCGGTATTTGGATAGGGATTCAAAGTTTCTTCAATATCGGTGTCAACATCGGTATCCTGCCCACCAAAGGCCTGACTTTGCCGTTGATGTCTTACGGCGGTTCGGCGGTTGCCGTTATGCTGGTGTGCGTTACCTTATTGTTGCGCGTCGATTATGAAAACCGCAAAAAAATGCGCGGTTACCAAGTGGAGTAAATCATGGGTGGTAAAACTTTCATGCTGATGGCGGGCGGTACCGGCGGCCATATTTTCCCCGCGCTGGCGGTGGCGGACTCATTGCGCGCGCGCGGCCATCATGTGATTTGGCTGGGCAGCGAAGGCTCGATGGAAGAACGCATCGTGCCGCAATACGACATCCTGCTCGAAACGCTGGCGATTAAAGGTGTGCGCGGCAACGGCATCAAACGCAAGCTGATGCTGCCGTTTACTTTGTATAAAACCGTCCGCGAAGCGCAGCGGATTATCCGCAAACACCGCGTCGAATGCGTTATCGGTTTCGGCGGCTTCGTTACCTTCCCCGGCGGCTTGGCGGCGAAGCTCTTGGGCGTGCCGATTGTGATTCACGAACAAAACGCCGTGGCTGGTTTGTCCAACCGCCAACTGTCGCGCTGGGCGAAGCGGGTGTTATACGCTTTTCCGAAAGCGTTCAGCCACGAAGGCGGTTTGGTTGGCAACCCCGTCCGCGCCGATATTGCCAACCTGCCCGCGCCTGCCGAACGCTTCCAAGGGCGTGAAGGTCGTCTGAAAATCTTGGTGGTCGGCGGCAGTTTGGGCGCAGACGTTTTGAACAAAACCGTTCCGCAGGCTTTGGCTTTGCTGCCCGACGATGCGCGCCCGCAGATGTACCACCAATCAGGCCGGGGCAAGCTGGGCAGCTTACAGGCTGATTACGACGCGCTGGGCGTGAAAGCCGAATGCGTGGAATTTATTACCGACATGGTATCCGCCTACCGCGATGCCGACTTGGTGATTTGCCGTGCCGGCGCGCTGACGATTGCCGAGTTGACGGCGGCGGGGCTGGGCGCGCTGCTGGTGCCGTATCCTTATGCAGTTGATGACCACCAAACCGCCAACGCGCGTTTTATGGTGCAGGCGGAGGCGGGCCTGCTGTTGCCGCAAGCCCAGTTGACAGCGGAAAAACTTGCCGAAATTCTCGGCGGCTTAAACCGTGAAAAATGTCTGAAATGGGCGGAAAACGCCCGCACATTGGCACTGCCGCACAGCGCGGACGATGTGGCGGAAGCCGCCATCGCGTGTACGGCATGATGACATAATGCGATAAACGAAACAGAGGTCGTCTGAAAACCAAGAAATCGGTTTCAGACGACCTTTTTGCAACTTGGCAGCCGTATTGTGCGGGAGTATGATGTAAATAGGAATTTCTCTCATTGGAGGCTGCCATGTCTGCAAAAATCTCTCCCGAAACCGTTTCCGCACTGTCCAGTACCATGCTGATTCCCCTGTGGGCAAAGGCCGTAGAGCAGGGTAGGGCGCAGCCGCTTTTGCGTGATGACGAAGCCGTGCGGATGTTGGACAAGATTGACTACGACTTCGGCAAGTTTGCCAAAGCCAAAGCATCGCAGGTCGGCTGTTGCGGGCGGGCGAAGCTGTTGGACGATATGGCCCAGCACTTTATCGCCGAACATCCCGATGCCGTCGTCGTGCAAATCGGCGCGGGGCTGGATGCGCGTTACGAACGCTTGGGCAAGCCGCGCATTACCGCTTGGTATGATTTGGATTTGCCTGAAGTGATTGAAGTGCGGCGTATGCTGCTGCCCGAGTCGGACAATCATTATCTGGGCGCGTCCATGTTCGACGAAGCGTGGATGAACACCGTTGCCGCGCACGGAAAACCCGTGTTGCTCGTGATCGAAGGTGTGTTGATGTATTTCGAAGAAGCGCAGGTGCAGGACTTTTTCAAACAGGTTGCCCGCAGTCTGCCGAATGTCCAACTTGCGTTCGACACCATTCCCAAAGCCCTTGCCGGACAAAGCAAACGTCACGACGCGCTCGGCAAAATGGACAAACCGCCCGAGTTCCGCTGGGCGATAAGCGGAACGGACGACATCCGACGACTGATACCGGGTGTGGAAATCATCGAAGAAGCGGGCTTGAGCAGCGTCTGCAAACCGCGTTATCCGTGGCTCTTGCGCCTTGTGTATGCGACCGCGTGGGGGCGGCGCAAATTGGATATGAGCTTGATGAGGATACAAGTGCCGTTAAGTTGATAAACGAGAGGTCGTCTGAAAACGGTTTTCAGACGACCTTCGGGCTTTGATGGTAAATTTATATCGTCATTCCTGCATAGGCGGGAGTGACGAAGCGAACTTGCATAACCTCATAATCATATAGAAAATTTCGATTTTGAATTTCCAACTTTCCGAGAAACCATCATGGAACCCCAGGAACTCGACA
Source organism: Neisseria sicca (assembly GCF_014054945.1). Taxonomy (NCBI): domain Bacteria; kingdom Pseudomonadati; phylum Pseudomonadota; class Betaproteobacteria; order Neisseriales; family Neisseriaceae; genus Neisseria; species Neisseria sicca. The sequence continues at coordinate 2,617,138 of NZ_CP059566.1, forward strand.
CCCTAGACCTCAACGAAGCCCTTGCCGAAATCCTGCAAGCCCACGGCTATGCCTGCCAAATGCAGGGCGAAAAAATCCTGCCCAATTTCGCCGTACCCGTACAACTTGAAACTTGGGCGTTTCCGCGTGAACACGCCAACGGCGCAGTGGTAAGCCGTTTCGATGTCGGCATTACCCTGCCCGACGGGCGCGAACTCTACGAATGCTGCGGCGACATCGGCGAAAATCTGGAAGAAGCCCTTTCACGCAACCTGCAAAGCTTCTGCACCAACAGCCTGCACGTTTTACTGGATACATTCAATCCCAACGAAAACCATTGCCCGCACGAAATCTGGACGGCACGCAATGGAAACCGTTTCCAAGCGATTTTGGGGGACTGGGTAACGAAAAATTTGGTCGAAGACACTGACGGCGGTGATATGGAAACAATCGGCAACATCATCCCCGAAGCACTGGAAAGCACGCTGCAAACCATCATCTGCCATCAAAACCTCAAAGCACAATATCATTTAATCCGCTTTTTCTACGCCCAATCCGACAATGTTACGATGAACGTGGAATTTATGGTTGACAACCAAGAAGATGCCGCTGAAGAAGAAAAACAGCTTGCCGGTCTCCCTTGGTTGCGCAGGGAAGCCTATTACAGCGTACGCCGTTGCATCATGCTCAAGCCCTTGGATTCTGTATAAGGTTATTGAAACCGTCAAAACCAACCCGTCTGCAAGATTTTAGATCGTCTGAAAACGGTTTTCAGACGACCTTATATTATGTTTTTGCTGGTATTTTGGTAGCTGAAGTCGAGTTTAAAAATGGGTAATTCGCCGCTGAACGAAACCTCTTTTTTACCCATATTGCCACCAATGTGAAATCCTGTATGCCGAAACATCTTTAATTTACAAGAAAACTATGGCGCAGAAGCGGATAGCCCTTTAAAATAACGCCTTTACGCATCGAAAATCCACCGGAACGCAACATCATGATGAAAAATCGAGTCACCAACATCCATTTTGTCGGTATCGGCGGCGTCGGCATGAGCGGTATCGCCGAAGTCTTACACAATTTGGGCTTTAAAGTTTCCGGTTCGGATCAGGCGCGAAATGCGGTGACCGAGCATTTGAGCAGCTTGGGTATTCAAGTTTATCCCGGTCATACCGCCGAACACGTCAACGGCGCGGATGTCGTCGTTACCTCTACCGCCGTCAAAAAAGACAATCCCGAAGTCGTCGCTGCGCTGGAGCAGCAAATCCCCGTCATTCCGCGCGCCCTGATGCTGGCGGAACTAATGCGCTTCCGTGACGGCATCGCCATTGCCGGTACGCACGGCAAAACCACGACCACCAGCCTGACGGCGTCCATCCTCGGCGCGGCAGGTCTCGACCCCACTTTCGTTATCGGTGGCAAACTCAATGCCGCAGGTACCAACGCCCGCTTGGGCAAAGGCGAATACATCGTCGCCGAAGCCGACGAGTCCGATGCGTCCTTCCTACATCTGACTCCGATTATGTCCGTCGTCACCAATATCGACGAAGACCACATGGATACTTACGGACACAGCGTCGAAAAACTGCATCAGGCGTTTGTTGATTTTATCCACCGTATGCCGTTCTACGGCAAAGCGTTTTTGTGTATCGACAGCGAACACGTCCGCGCGATTCTGCCTAAAGTGAGCAAACCTTACGCCACTTACGGCTTGGACGATGCCGCCGATATTTACGCGACCGACATCGAAAGCGTCGGCGCACAAATGAAGTTTACCGTTCATGTCCAAATGAAAGGACATGAGCAGGCGCCGTTTGAAGTCGTGTTGAACATGCCCGGCAGACACAACGTCCTCAATGCTTTGGCAGCCATCGGCGTGGCGCTGGAGGTTGGTGCATCCGTCGAAGCGATTCAGCGCGGCTTGCTCGGTTTCGAAGGCGTCGGCCGCCGCTTCCAAAAATACGGCGACATGAAGCTGCCCAACGGCGGAACCGCGCTGTTGGTGGACGATTACGGACACCATCCCGTCGAAATGGCAGCGACCCTCTCTGCCGCACGCGGCGCGTATCCGGAAAAACGTTTGGTGCTCGCCTTCCAGCCGCACCGCTATACCCGCACGCGCGATTTGTTCGAAGACTTCACCAAAGTCCTCAATACCGTTGACGCGCTGGTGTTGACCGAAGTTTATGCCGCCGGCGAAGAGCCGATTGCCGCCGCCGACTCCCGCGCCCTTGCCCGCGCCATCCGCGTATTGGGCAAACTCGAGCCGATTTACTGCGAAAACGTCGCCGACTTGCCTGAAATGCTGTTGAACGTTTTACAGGACGGCGACATCGTGTTGAATATGGGCGCAGGCAGCATCAACCGTGTACCTGCCGCGATGCTGGAGTTGTCGAAAAAAGCCTGAGGCGGAAATTTTATCGTGATGCCGCGATAGCCGCCCAATGAAGCGATGTTCCATCGGGTGGGCAAGCAAGATTAAGGTCGTCTGAAAACCCGATTCGTTTTCAGACGACCTGTATCAAAAAATGAAGTAATCAAGAAAGAACAAAAACAATGCAGAATTTTGGCAAAGTAGCCGTATTGATGGGCGGCTTTTCCAGCGAACGCGAAATTTCGCTGGATAGCGGTGCCGCCATTTTGAATGCCTTAAAAAGCAAAGGCATAGACGCACACGCCTTCGACCCTAAAGAAACGCCCTTGGCGGAATTGAAAACCCAAGGTTTCCAAACTGCTTTCAATATCCTCCACGGTACTTACGGCGAAGACGGTGCCGTTCAGGGCGCGTTGGAATTGTTGGGCATTCCTTATACCGGCAGCGGTGTCGCCGCTTCAGCCATCGGCATGGATAAATACCGCTGCAAACTGATTTGGCAAGCTTTGGGGCTGCCCGTTCCCGAGTTTGCCGTTTTGCACGAAGATTCCGATTTCGATGCCGTCGAACAACAACTCGGCTTGCCCATGTTCGTTAAACCGGCAGCCGAAGGCAGCAGCGTCGGTGTTGTGAAAGTGAAAGAAAAAGGTCGTCTGAAAAGCGTTTACGAAGAATTGAAACACCTTCAAGGCGAAATCATTGCCGAGCGATTCATCGGTGGCGGCGAATATTCCTGCCCCGTGTTGAACGGCAAAGGCCTGCCCAGCATACACATCATCCCCGCGACTGAGTTTTACGACTACGAAGCCAAATACAACCGCGACGACACTGTTTATCAATGTCCGTCCGAAGACTTGAGCGAGGCTGAAGAAAACCTGATGCGTTCCCTGGCAGTCCGCGGAGCGCAGGCAATCGGGGCAGAGGGCTGCGTGCGCGTCGATTTCCTCAAAGATACCGACGGTAAACTTTACCTCTTGGAAATCAACACGTTGCCCGGCATGACGAGCCACAGTTTAGTACCGAAATCCGCCGCCCATACCGGCGTGGATTTTGCCGATTTATGCATTGAAATTCTGAAAACCGCACATGTGGGATGACGCAAGCGCACTGGGTCGGCTGACCCGCTGGCTGTTGCTGCTGATGGCATTGCTGCTCATCGGTACCTGCATAGCCTGGCTATACAACTCCAATCATTTTCCCGTCAAACAAGTGTCCATACAGGGCAAGCTGACCTATTCGGACGGGAAAGCACTTCAGCGCGCTGCTCAACAGCACACGCACAGCAATATTTTCCGTGCCGATTTGGACGGTATTCAGGCAGCCTTTCAAAAGCTGCCGTGGGTGGATTCCGCCATGGTGCGCCGCCGCTTCCCCGATACCGTCGAAATCCATTTGACCGAGCGCGTGCCTGTTGCCCATTGGCGCAGCGGCGGTTTGGTCGATTCCAAAGGCAATGTGTTTGACGCTCAGCTCAAAGCCAAGCTGCCAATCTTTGAAGGACAGCCGGGTACGGGCAAAGACATGGTCAAACACTACGAAGAATTTTCCGGCATCCTCCGCCGGCAAAATCTGGCGATTAAAGAACTGATTTATACGCCGCGCTCCGCCTGGTTGGTGGTCTTGGACAACGGGATTACCGTCAGACTGGGAAGGGAAAACGAAATCAAACGCTTACAGCTTTTCGCTGAAATTTGGCCGACGCTGTTGCGTAAAAATCAAAATCGGTTATCCTACGTTGATATGCGGTATAAAGACGGATTTTCCGTGCGTTACACATCAGAGACGCCGTCTGAAAATGTTTCAGACGACTAAAGCCAAGCAAACGGCGTGAAGCAAACTATTGCCAATACAGACAAATAGTTATAACTCCAGCGAAATAACGAGCAAATATAATGGAACAACAAGGTAAATATATCAGTGCCCTCGATATCGGCACATCCAAAGTCATCGCCCTGATTGGCGAAGTACAAGACGACAACGAAATCCACATCGTCGGACTCGGACAGGCACCGTCTCGCGGCCTTAAAGCAGGCATGGTAACCAACATTGACGCGACGGCCCAAGCCATTCAGCAGGCAGTCAATGAAGCCGAATTGATGGCGGACACCAAAATCAGCCACGTTACGACCGGTATCGCGGGTAACCATATCCGCAGCTTGAATTCGCAAGGGGTTGTCAAAATCAAAGACGGTGAAGTTTCGCAAGCCGACATCGACCGCGCCATCGAAACCGCCAAAGCCATCAACATCCCGCCGGATCACAATATCCTGCATACCGTGGTGCAAGAATACATCATCGACAACCAGCCCGGCGTCAAAGAACCTATCGGTATGAGCGGCGTCCGACTCGATACCCGCGTACATATCATTACCGGTGCCAATACCGCCCTGCAAAACATCCAAAAATGTATCCATCGTTGCGGTTTGCAGATGGACCAAATCATGCTTCAGCCCTTGGCGAGCGGTCAGGCTGTTTTGACTGAAGACGAAAAAGATTTGGGCGTATGCGTCATCGACATCGGCGGCGGTACGACCGATATTGCCGTTTATACCAACGGCGCCATCCGCCATACTGCCGTGATTCCCGTGGCGGGCGATTTGATTACCAAAGACTTGGCACAAGCACTGCGGACCCCGCACAGCGCTGCCGAATACATCAAAATCCACTACGGCGTAGCGATTCCCGATATGGACGGCTTGGACGAAATGGTCGAAGTTCCCAGCGTCGGCGACCGCCAACCCCGCCAGATTTCCCGCCGCGTTTTGGCAAGCGTCATCGGTCCTCGCGTCGAAGAAATCCTAGAGTTGACCCTTAACGAATTGCGCCGTTCCGGCTTCCCTGAAGAAGTCCTCACATCGGGCATCGTTCTGACTGGCGGCGCATCTATGCTGACCGGCATCGTTGAGCTTGCCGAAGAAGTATTCGCCTTGCCTGCACGTATCGGCGTACCTCAGGAAATGGGCGGCGTATCCGAACGCATCCGCAATCCGCGCTATTCAACCGCCATCGGTCTTTTGCAGGCGGCAAGGGGAGAGGAAGACGGCGCGCCGGTGACCGGTGCGATTGTGGTTCACGATCAGACTGAAAAAATCAGTCTGTGGGCAAAACTGATGAAATTCTTTAAAGACAATTTCTGATTGTTCCGTTACTTGCTTACAGGGAAAATGAATTGCTGTCGGAATAGTTCCAATCGCAATAATTAAAAACTTGTGTGCTTTCGTTAAAAAATGTAGTAAAAAAATAACGGTAATGGTGAATGAATAAGAAGTATTTTGCCAGCGTCGGAATACTTCTTATATAATACGGGTAATATCTAAATTTTTGGACCGTCCTCGATGCAGGGCGCGCAGGAGTATTTGAATGGAATTTGTTTACGACGTAGCTGAATCAGCCGCAAGCCCTGCGGTCATCAAAGTAATCGGCTTGGGTGGCGGCGGTTGCAACGCTATTAACAACATGATTGCCAACACCATCCAAGGTGTTGAATTTATTAGTGCCAATACTGATGCACAATCTTTGGGTAAAAATAACGCAGCCAAGCGCATCCAATTGGGTACTAATCTGACCCGTGGTTTGGGTGCGGGTGCCAATCCTGAAATCGGCCGTGCTGCGGCACAAGAAGATCGCGAAGCCATCGAGGATGCTATTCGCGGTGCGAATATGTTGTTTATCACCACCGGTATGGGTGGCGGTACCGGTACCGGTGCGGCTCCTGTGGTTGCCGAGATTGCCAAAGAAATGGGTATCCTGACCGTTGCAGTCGTTACCCGTCCGTTCGGCTACGAAGGCAAACGCGTACACATTGCCCAAGAAGGTTTGGAGCAGCTTAAAGGTCAAGTCGATTCATTGATTATCATCCCGAACGACAAACTGATGACCGCATTGGGCGAAGACGTGACCATGCGTGAAGCGTTCCGTGCGGCGGATAACGTCCTGCGTGATGCCGTAGCCGGTATTTCCGAAGTAGTTACCCGTCCCGGTTTCATCAACCTTGACTTCGCCGACGTTAAAAACGTAATGGGCATCAAAGGTATCGCCATGATGGGTTCCGGTTTTTCCCAAGGCATCGACCGCGCCCGTTTGGCAACCGAACAAGCGATTTCCAGCCCGTTGCTGGATAATGTGACTCTGGATGGCGCGCGCGGCGTATTGGTCAACATCACTACCGCTCCGGATTGCCTGAAAATGTCCGAATACCGTGAAATCATGAAAGTGGTTAACGAGAATGCGCATCCTGAAGCAGAATGCAAATACGGTACTGCCGAAGATGACAACATGGGCGAAGACGCTATCCGCGTAACCATTATTGCGACCGGTTTGAAAGAAAACGGCAGCGAAAACCAAATGCGTGCGGCTGTCCGCGCACAAAAACTGGTTAGCGGAGTCGATGATTCCCATGTTCAACAACCGGGTAGTGTAGAAAGCCTGGTAAGAACCAACCGCGGTATTCGCTCCATGAATCTGACTGCGGCAGATTTCGGCAATCAATCTGTTTTAGATGATTTTGAAATTCCTGCGATTTTACGCCGTCAGCACAATCCTGATAAATAATCGATAAAAAGCCTGCTTTAAGCAGGCTTTTTTGTATCTGTATTTGTGCAATGTAGAGCGTAATTCTTTAAGGATTTAAAAGGGGCAGGGTGATGATATTCATTGGTATTGTCATGTGAATATAAATCTATCGATACGATTTGGGTTTTGTCAGGGAGATCCCGTTTTAAAGCTAAATTTCCGTTTGTTTGGAAACAGCGGTCTTTGTCTGCGGGAAGTTTGCTTCAAAAAATTGAATTAGAGAAGTGGGCAAGTTGCATTGGTGAGAAGTTAATAAGAGGTCGTCTGAAACGTTCTTAAACGTAAGTTTCAGACGACCTCTTCTCATGATTCGGATAGGCAGATTTAAACCGGACGGCAGGCAATCATATAATTCACTTCTGTCGAGTCGCATAAAGAATAGCGGCGGGTCAAGAGATTGTAGGTCATGCCCTTGGTGTCGATAACGTCCAAACCTGCCTGCCTGCACATCCGCGCCAGCTCGGCGGGTGTGATGAATTTTTGCCAATCGTGCGTCCCCTTGGGGACGACGTTCAACACATATTCCGCACCGACAATCAGATGGAGATAAGATTTAGGGTTGCGGTTGATGGTGGAGAAAAACACCATACCGTCAGGCTTCACTAGCTCCGAACAGGCTTTGACGATGGCGGCGGGATCGGGAACGTGTTCCATCATTTCCATACAGGTTACAACATCGAAACTGTGCGGCTGTTCGGCAGCAAGGTCTTCGACGCGGATGCAGCGGTAATCGATATTGTCCACTCCTTCGGCAGCGGCATGGGCTTGGGCGGTTTCCAACGATTTTTCCGCCATATCGATGCCGGTAACGTGCGCCGCGCCGCGTGTTGCCATGCTTTCCGACAAAATCCCGCCGCCGCAGCCGACATCCAAAACACGTTTGCCCGCCAACTGCGCGAACGAGTCGATATAGCCCAAGCGCAGCGGATTGATGTCGTGCAAAGGTTTGAACTCGCCGTTTTTATCCCACCATTTATCCGCAATTTGGCTGAATTTAGCGATTTCGTCCGCATCGACGTTGTGTTGTCCGGCTGCTTCCATCATGATTTTCCTGATTTGGATTTCGGGTTGAAGAGGGTTTCGATTTTATAGCAAAGCGGCAGGATGGAACAGAGACAAACCGCCGCCAGCCGCCAAAAAGGTCGTCTGAAAACGCCGCTTACCCTTTTCAGACGACCTTTGACTTGTTTTTACCCCTTCCGCCTTGTTTGCCGCGACCTTTCCCATTAATTTATATAAACTTGCCCACGCATTGCTGAAGCAGCAAATACCCCATCCCCTATCTAAAAGAAAACCCAATGAAACCACTAATCCGCGCCGCATCCCTACTCTTCCTTGCCGTAGCCTCCGCGTTTGCCTCCGGCAAAGACTTTATCATTTACGACCGCATGGACTACGTCGGCAAACCCGACCTGACCGCCGACAAATTGTCCAAAGTATTCCTGATTTACGAATCCGAGCTGGTAATGCCCGATCCTGCCGGCAAGCGCAAACACGGCGTATTGAACGAAAAACGAATCCGCGAATTGGCGCGCCAGTCCTATCGCGAAGGCTACCGCACCATCTCCACCGACATCGAAACCTGGTTTGCCGAAAAAGACGGACAAATCCTCACGCCTCAAGAACTTAAAACCGATTTTGCCCGTATGTACCGGATTTTCAAAGAAGAAAATCCCCGTGCCTACATCAGCAACTACGGCTTGCCCGACGAACACCTGCACGCCATCCGCTACTACCAAGCTCAGGCGGACAACGAGGCAGTGTTGGCAAAATGGCGGCAGTTTAGCAAACGCCGTCAGATGAGCGCAGCCATCAGCGACTATGCCAATCCCGTGTTTTACATCACCACGCCCGATTTGGCGCAATGGGAAAAAGACGTCCAAACCACCGTTGCCGAGATTAGAAAGCGCTATCCCGACAAAAAAATCATCGGCTACCTCTGGCCGCAATATTATTCCGCAAGCAACAGCCCGTATTTCAAACAATTTATCGATGCCGAACGCTGGCAGAAAATGCTCGAAATCAGCAGCAAATATATGGACGGCGTGATTATCTGGTCGGACAAGCGCGATGAAAACCATCAAATCGTCCGCTGGAACGACCCGCGCATACAGGCAATCATGCGCGCGACCAAATCCTTTATCGCGGCGCACCCCAAAGACATCACCGTCGAAACATTGCAGCCGCCGACATCATCCAAATCATTGAAAAACAGCAAAGTGAAATAAAACAACGCATTTCCTACCGTTAATTTAATAGAGAAAAGCGTGACGGCGGGCGGATAAATCGCCAAGCAAAAAGGTCGTCTGAAACCCAAAATTTAGGTTTCAGACGACCTTTTTGTCGCAATGGCGGCTTTGTTGCTTATTAATCCAATCGGAAAAATGAGCGGTTGTGATACAGCGTGAAATATAGTGGATTAAATTTAAATCAGGACAAGGCGACGAAGCCGCAGACAGTACGGATAGTACGGAACCGATTCACTTGGTGCTTCAGCACCTTAGAGAATCGTTCTCTTTGAGCTAAGGCGAGGTAACGCCGTCCTGGTTTAAAGTTAATCCACTATAACAGGGAGAGTGATGTCCATGATCTTGTTGCAGTTTATTTTCAGACGACCTTTTCAAAATTCGCTTACGGCATTTTTTCATTTTAGTATAAATGCTTTATAGAAGTCTGAAAGCATGAATCAGATATGTCATCTTTGGCATGGTAATTGCAGGGTAAAAGTCATAGTTCTATATTATTTAGTAAATAAATGTTAATTTTAAAAGCAAAGTTACGGATTATCGGGGCTTTTTTTAAACAAACGGTAAGGTTGATTAGCTTAAAACACTATTTCCCAAGATATAGATATGTTCTAAAAATTGTATCTAAGTGACAATTAACGTCAGCTTGATTGGTTTTCAATAATATATAAACAAAATAAATGAATGCCTGCCTCATAAAATCCGCGTGTGCCTGAAGAAGAAGATCCGGCGGCGGGGCAGTGCGGGGAGTACGTCTTATTTTGATTGTATATGCTTGAATTCAATCTGATATTTTTTAATAAATCCAACCAAGAGAGATTGTTATGAATAAGATTTTCAAAGTTGTATGGAACCGTACCATCGGCTCTTTCGTCGTTACTTCCGAATTGGCGAAGGGACGTGTCAAATCAAGCAGCGAAGGTGCTGAAGGGGATGTGCGCGCCTCAGAGGAAGGTCGTCTGAAAACCTTATTCAGGCTGACCGCGTTGAGCGCGGCATTATTGGGATTTTCCGAAGGGGCTTGGGCAGTGATTCCGGAAGGGTCTTTAACGGGGGGGGTACTCTCTATTGGTACGGGATCGACTTCCGCAAACGGAGCAGGTGCTATGTCTATCGGTCATAATGCTCAAGCTAAAATCAATGGTGCTTTGGCAATTGCTCCCAATTCGACTCATACAACAATTTCTAACGGTAATAATGCTATTGCCATCGGTGTTAATCTCCGTGCGGATGGAACGAAGGCAATAGGGATTGGTGCGGATACTACTGTTAATGGAATAGGTGCCATTGCGATTGGTAACAATGATTCGAGCAGAATGGCGAATCAAGGTGTTAACGGGAATGGTGCCATCGGTGTGGGTAGTAACTTAACAGCGCGTGGTAACAATGCAATTGCTGTGGGTACGGAATCTCAGGCAACGGCAAACCATGCAATTGCTATCGGTACTGGTACGCGAGCAACGGGAGAAGATTCTATCGCTATTGGTAGGTCTGAAGGCATCAAGTGGACGCGAGCAGACAATAAGCAAAGTGTAGCTATCGGTTGGACGGCACAAGCAACAGGTGCGACCCAAGCAGTTGCTATTGGTCCGGATGCTGTTGCCTCAGGCACGCAATCCACTTCTATCGGTAACAACACTCGTGCAACTGGGGATTCATCTATTGCTATCGGTGGCGACGATTGGAATATAGTCAGAGATAAATTGGTTACCACTTCTGGACATAATAACCGAAAAGTAAGCGATATTTATAAATCGCTGACGGGCAAAGAAATGGTATTTGATACTAACCCTACCTTTAAGGGTACGACTTCCAATCATGCCGCCGTTGCAGTCGGTGTAAAAGCCTATGCGGATGGGGTGCTTTCTACTGCCTTTGGTTCTGGTACGACTGCCACAGGTCTTGGCGCGGCGGCGTTTGGCGCGGGCGCAACTGCCAGTCAGGATAAATCTGTCGCAATCGGTGCGGGGTCGCACACCAATACCGATGCAACAGCTGTAACGAATGCGACAATCAATGGTATTTCTTATAGCGGTTTTGCAGGAGCGACACATATTACTTCGGGTTCGCAAGTTTCTTTCGGTTCGGTAGATTACGAACGTCAACTTAAACATGTTGCACCAGGTGAAATTACTGCAACTTCTACCGATGCGATTAACGGCAGCCAGCTTTACGCGATTGCCAAAGATATGCAAGCCGCTCAAACCCATTATTACAGCGTCAACCGCCTAGGTACGCCGGTAGCCAACTACAACAACGACGGCGCAACAGGCGAAAACGCGATTGCCGCCGGTCCTGAAGCCAGGGCGGCTGCAAGCAATGCGGTTGTAATTGGTAGCAAGGCTACTGTTGAGGCGGCAGCAGGCTCTGATTCCACTATTAATGGCGATACTACTGGCGAAGGTTCAGTTGCCGTCGGTTCGCTAAGTAAAGCAAACGGTAAAAATGCAACCGCTATCGGCCAAAAAGCAAATGCCTATGGTCAAAACTCGTTTGCTGGCGGTCAAGATACTGAGTCATCAGGTAAATCGAGCGTGGCCATAGGTGATGGCTCAAGAGCTACTGATAACTCTACTACTGCTGTTGGTCCATATACCAAAGCTGAACAAGCAGGTGCGTCAGCGTTCGGTTTTAGCGCTTATGCTAAAAAAACAGGCTCTGTGGCGGTAGGTCGACAAGCACAAGCTCTGAATTTAAATGCTGTTTCGGTAGGTAATGAAAGCAAAGCAAAAGGAGAAGATACTGTTGCTATCGGTAACGGTGCCGATGCTGTGCAAAATCGGGCAATGGCAATCGGTAAAGGGGCTTTTGCTAATGATGCCGACACGATTGCATTCGGTGCCGGTACGAAGGCTGATAAAAGATATGCTATTGCAATCGGTTCGGGCAATAATGCTTGGAAAACTGATTCTATTGCGTTAGGACGTGCTGCCAATGCAGACGGCGCGGCTTCTTTGGCGCTTGGTTTGAGCAGCCATACCCGCGAAGCCAATGCCATAGCTTTGGGTAACAACGCCAACGCGGACGATACCAATTCCATTGCTATCGGTACAAACAGCAAAGCTGCTCAAGCTGCAGCAGTTGCTATCGGTAATAATGCAACAGCCCTGAAATTCAGTGCGGTTGTTATCGGTGAAGATGCGCGATCCAATAACTCGCGCTCTGTCGTCATCGGCTATAACGCTTCTGCAACCAATACCGAAATACCAGGTTCTGGACAACCTGATTACAATCAAACCGTTGCTATCGGTGCATACGCCAATGCATGGGGCGATCAATCTACTGCCATCGGTAACAATGTAGACGCAAAAGGCAATTCTTCTATCGCCATCGGTGCGGACGACTGGGATACCGTTGCAGTGAAAACTGTAGACGGTACGGGGGGTAAAACGGTTAAACAAGTTTATCAAGACTATACCGGCGATGTGATGGTAACCGGCAGTTATACTCATACGACTTCAAGCGAAGCTGCGGTAGCCATTGGTACTAAATCACAGGCAATAGGCCAATTATCCACAGCCTTTGGTACGGGTACGATTGCTGAAGGCGTCGCCTCTGCCGCATTCGGTATGGGTGCGAAAGCCACCAAAGGCAACTCTGTCGCAATCGGTGCGGGCAGTACGACTACAACCAATGCAATCGAAGTCAACGAAGCTAAAGTCAACGATCTGAAATACTCAGGCTTTGCAGGTGGTAACCATATTACCTCCGGCGACCAAGTGTCTTTCGGTTCGTCAGGCTACGAACGTCAATTGAAAAACGTTGCTCCGGGCGAAATCTCTAACACTTCTACGGATGCCATCAACGGCAGCCAGCTGTACGCGGTACAAAACGTTTTGGGCAATACTGCCAAAACCGTTAAAAATGTATTGGGTAGTAATGCACAGTTGGCTGAAGACGGCAGTATTACCATGAATAATATTGGTGGTACGGGTGAAAATACCGTTGATAGGGCAATTGCGTCTTTGAAAACGTCAGCCTTTAAATCGTTTCAATTAGACACGGCTGTTGCTACCGGAACCAATGGTCGTGCCGAAAATCATTCTTCGCAGGAAATTACAAGTGGTTCTACCCTCCGACTTGAGGCAGGTAAAAATATACATCTGCATCAATCGGGAACCACTGTAAGTATTAATACGGTGGATAACCCTGAATTTACAGGCGTAGTTACTGCCAAAGGCGGACTAAATATGTCTGGAAACCGTATTACTAATTTGGGTCAAGGTACGGATACTAATGATGCGGTTAATGTTGGGCAGCTCCAAGATGCAATGAATAATCTGCGCGTCAACACTCTGACTACGGTCAGCAATGATGCTCCTTTCTCTTATATTGATAAAGACGGAAAGCTTTTAACCCGCAACGTTAAAGAAGTAGGCGGACAAAAAGTAGTATCGTTTACTTATGTAGATGGTGGAGCAGAATATAACGGTGATGTAACCATTGCAGCTTTGAACGCCAAAGACCCGCAAACTTCCGTACCGACCATTGTTGGTAATGTGAAATCGGGCATCAAAGATAATGATGCAGTCAATGTGTCCCAATTGAAGAAAATAGCTGAAGCACTGGGTACGCAAGTAGGCACTGATGGCAGCGTTTCCATGCCGACTTATGCAGTTGTTTCAGATTCTCCCGCTACTTCAAGCGTGGTTAACTACAATACTGTTGGCGATGCGCTGTCCGCTTTGAATAGAGCTGTTAATAGCTCTCTGAACTTTACAGGCGATGTTGGCAACCAATTCAACCGTAAACTCGGCAGCACCGTAGCAGTCAAAGGCGGACAAACTGATCGAAATAAGCTATCCGATAATAATATTGGTGTAGTTTCAGACGACCAAAATCATACGCTGAACGTCAAACTGGCAAAAGAATTGACCGGACTGACTTCTGCAGCCTTCAGCGATGGCGTTACTGCTGGCGGAACGACCGTTAACGGCTCCGGCGTAACCATCGGCTCCGGCAGCAACCCTGTGAAACTGACTGCAGGCGGACTCTCCAACGGCGGCCACAAGATTACCAACATTGCTGACGGCGAGGCAGATAATGACGCAGCAAGCTACAAACAAGTCAAAGCCGCGAAAACCGAGGTTCAAGGGGGTACGAATGTTGCCAGTGTAACCAAAATCGATAACCCGACTGACGGGCATACGGTTTACACCATCAACGCCAAAGGTGCAGCCGTTGCGCTCGACAGTAGTGTAGATGGTTTGAAACTGACGTCGTCTGAAAATCCAACTACTAATGTCACTACCTACAATCTGGATTTGTCTGACAAAACCAAAGAATCCTTGAAAAAAGCCGACAGCGCATTGCAAAACATCGGCGTACAAGTCAACGGTGCGGCTGCCAAAACGTTGAATCAAGCTGACTCCATATTGAATTTCGTTGACGGTACAGGTACGACCGCCGAAAACAAAAACGGCACCGTTGCGTTCAATGTCAATAAATCTACGTTGACAGCGGGTACTGGCGGCGTAATCAGTGCGGATACAGCAGGTGATGCATTTGCTACCGCAACTGATGTTGCCAATGCCATCAATAAAGCCGTTGCCGACAGCGAGAAAATCAGCATCGTAGCGGCAGGCGATAATACCCATGTTGCTTCTCAAGTTACTGGTAATCAGACACTTTATACCGTTCATGCCGATAAAACGACTGTGAGCGTAAAATCTGACGGTAAGTTGGCATTGAATCCGACTGAATCGACAAACAGTAACCAAACCAAAACTACCAACTACGAACTTGACCTTTCAGACGACGCCAAAGCCGAGATTCAAAAGGGTGTGGAGGCGAAAACTGCTGTCGACAGCAAGGGTGTTGCATTTGCGGGTAACAACGGAACAACCGATGCCGCCAAACTGGGTGAAACCGTCAATCTCAAAGGCGACGACCAAAACGTCGTTACTGAAGCTGGAGCAGACGGCATTAAAGTCAAATTGAAAGACGAAATCACTGTCCAAACCGTCAATACCGATAAACTCAAAGCAGGTAATAGTGTTCTGACCACAGACGGACTGAACACACCGCAAGTCACCGCAGGTAACAGCGTACTGACGACCGATGGTCTAACTATTGCCAACGGTGATAATCCCGTATTCCTGACTAAGTCCGGTTTGAATAACGGCGGTAACAAGATCACCAAAGTTGCTAAAGGTACGGAAGAAACTGACGGAGTGAACGTCAGCCAAATCAAACCGTTGGCTGAAGCATTGAACATGACCGTCGGTGCGGACGGTACGATCGGACAGCCGAGCTTTACCGTCAAACAAGCCGACGGTACGGCAGGTACTCCTGTACATACCGTTCAAGATGCTTTGAACAAAGTCAGCGACGAGTTGAATAAAGGCCTGACCATTGCCGCAGACAAAGGCAATGCGGACAAAGTCAATTTGGGCGAAACCGTTACCTACACGAGCAAAGATAAAAATATCGTAACGACTGTAGGCAGCAACGAAATCGACTTCAGCCTTGCCAATACCATCACCGTCGGCAAAAACGCGGCAGGTGGCAACCCCGTTATTATCGATGGCACGAAAGGCACAGTAAGCGGACTGACCAACAAAACCTTGGGCGGTACGGATTTCGCAACCAAAGGCCAAGCCGCGACCGAAGAGCAGATAGATGCCGCGCAAACCAATCTGGCAGATGTTTTGGGTACAGGTTCAACCAACCAAAACGGTACGGTAACGGTTACCGACATCGGCGGAACAGGCAAGACTACCGTCAGCGATGCGATTAAATCCGTCAAAGAAACTGCTGAAAAAGGCTGGAATCTGCAAGCCAACGGCGATACTGCCGAAAAAGTAGCAGCAGGCGAAACGGTAACGTTCAAAGACGGCAAAAACATCAAAGTAACCCGCGATGGGAAGAACATTACCGTAGCCACTTCAGACGACGTCGAGTTTGCTCATGTTAAAGCTAATTCAGTAGAAGCTGCCAGCGTGGTTGCCGACAGCGTCATCGCAGGCAACAGCGTCTTGACTACCGAAGGTCTGAAAATTGGTGATGACAGATCTCCGAACCAAGTGTCCCTGACTAATACCGGTCTGAATAACGGCGGCAACAAAATTACCAAAGTAGCCAAAGGTACGGAAGACGCCGACGCGGTAAATGTCAGCCAAATCAGACCGTTGGCAACAGCGTTGAACACGACCGTTGGTACGGATGGTTCTATCGCAGCACCTAACTTTACCGTCAAACAAACTGACGGTACGGCAGGCACTCCTGTGCATACTGTTCAAGAAGCATTGGACAAAGTGGGCGACGAGTTGGGTAAAGGTCTGAAGATTGCCGCTGATGCAGGGTCGACTGAAAAAGTCAACTTAGGTGACACCGTTACTTACACCGGTATCGATGGCAACATTAAGACCAAAACCCTGTCGGGAGGCAAAGTTGATTTCGGTTTGAACGACAAAGTTACGTTGGGTAAAGCCGGCAGCACCCCGATTGTACTTGACGGTACGAACGGCACGGTAAGCGGGCTGACCAACAAAACATTGGGCGGAACGGACTTTGCCACCAAAGGACAAGCTGCGACCGAAGAACAGCTGAATGCTAGCCAAGTGAACCTGAAAACCATTTTGGGCGGTAACGCAGAAAATACCAACGGCAATATCGCTATGAGCAACATTGGCGGGACTAACCAAAATACGGTTCATGACGCAATCAAGTCTGTGAAGGAGACGGTGGAAAAAGGTTGGAAGCTGCAAGCGAACGACGATACCGAAGAGAAAGTTGCTGCCGGTGAAACGGTTAACTTCAAAGACGGCAAAAACATCAAAGTGACCCGCGACGGTAAGAACATTACTGTAGCCACTTCAGACGACGTTGAGTTTACTCATGTCAAAGCTGATTCAGTAGAAGCTGCCAGTGTGGTTGCCGAAAGCGTCATCGCAGGCAACAGCGTCTTGACTACCGAAGGTTTGAAGATCGGTGCAGATGGTTCTCCGAACCAAGTGTCCCTGACTACGTCCGGTCTGAACAACGGCGGCAACAAAATCGCCAACGTAGCCAAAGGTGTGGCAGATACTGATGCGGTTAACGTCAGCCAGCTGAACCCGATTGCCAAAGCGTTGAATAGCAGCATCAACCCGACTACCGGTGCGATTGAAGCTCCTGTCTTTACTGTAACCAAAGCAGACGGTACGAAACATGAAGCCGTAGGCACGGTTCAAGACGCTTTGGATAAAGTAGGCGAAGAAGTCAGCAAAGGTCTGAACATCGTTGCGGACAATGGGTCGTCTGAAAAAGTGAACTTGGGCGACACCGTTACCTACACAAGCAAAGACAAGAACATCGTTACCACAAGCGGTACAGGCAAAGCGATCGACTTCAGCCTGGCCGAGAAAGTCACCATCGGCAAAGACGCGGCGAACGGCGGCAAACCGGTCGTGATTGACGGTAAAGAAGGTATTGTCAGCGGACTGACCAACCAAGCGTTGGGCGGTGCGGACTTCGCTACTAAAGGTCAAGCTGCAACTGAAGAACAGTTGAACGAAACTCAAGCCAACCTGGCGAAACTCCTTGGTGGTAACGCGGCCAACGACAAAGGCAACGTAGCTACTAACGACATCGGCGGTACAGGTAAAGACAATGTTCACGACGCGATTGCAGCAGTTAAAGAGACCGTAGGTAAAGGCTGGAACTTGAAAGCCAACGACGAAGCTGACAGCGACAGTGAAAACATCGCCGCAGGCGACACCGTAACCGTGAAACAAGGTAAGAACATCCGAGTGAAACGCAGCGGTAAAGAGCTGACGGTTGAGACTTCAGACGACGTTGAGTTTGCTCATGTCAAAGCTGATTCCGTAGAAGCTACCAGCGTAGTTGCCGAAAGTGTTATCGCAGGCAACAGCGTCTTGACTACCGAAGGTCTGAAGATCGGTACGGACGGTTCGCCAAGCCAAGTGTCTCTGACTAATGCCGGTCTGAACAACGGCGGCAACAAGATTGCCAACGTAGCCAAAGGTACGGCAGCCACCGACGCCGTCAACGTCGCCCAGTTGAACGAACAACTCGCCGCCACTGAAAAAACCACCACCGTCGTCGCCGGTAAGAACGTTACCGTCAGCGAAAAAGTGGACGGCAACAACACCGAGTACACGGTTAACGCCGACAAGACCACCCTCAGCCAAGCGGCGGGCGGTGCGGTTAAAGTCAGCGAAGGTGCGAAAGACGCCGACGGTGTTACCGATTACGCCCTCGACCTGACCGACGAAGCCAAAGCCGACATTGCCAAAGGCGTCGCGGCGAAAGACGCGGTGGACAACAAAGGTCTGACCTTTGCCGCCGACAACGGCACGACCGGTGCGAAGAAACTGGGTGACAGCCTGAGCGTCAAAGGCGACGGCAACATCCTGACCCGCGCCGACGAAAACGGCATCGGCTTCTCGCTGGCCGACAAGATTACCGTCGGCAAAGCAGGCAACGGCAACAAACCGCTCGTGATCGACGGTACCGCCGGTCTGATTTCCGGTCTGAGCAACACCACCCTGGGCGGTGCGGACTTTGCCACTAAAGGCCAAGCCGCAAGCGAAGAGCAGTTGAACGCAGCCCAAGCCAACCTGGCGAACCTGCTCGGTGGTAACGCGGCCAACAACAAAGGCAACGTGACCACTACCGACATCGGCGGCACCGGCAAAGACAACGTCCACGACGCCATTGCCGCGGTGAAAGAAACTGCCGACAAAGGTTGGAACCTGAACGCCAACGACGAAACCTCGTCTGAAAAAATCGGCGCAGGCGACACCGTAACCTTCAAAGAAGGCAAAAACGTCAAAGTCAGCCGCAACGGTAAACACATCACCGTAGCGACTTCAGACGACGTCTCCTTCGACAAAGTGACCGTAGGCGGCAGCGTCCTGACCGACAACGGACTGACTGTGGGCAACGGCAAGGCAGGCAAGCCCGTCAGCCTGACCAAAGACGGTCTGAACAACGGTGGTAACAAAGTGACCGACATCGCCGCAGGCGAAGCCGACACCGACGCAGTGAACGTTGCACAGCTCAAAGCAGCCGCAGCGAAAGCGACATCCAAAGTGGACAGCGGCAACGACAACATCGTCGTCACACCTGAGCAAAATGCCGACGGCAGCACCACTTACAAAGTGGCGACCGCACCTAACCTCAAAGCCGACAGCTTCACCGCAGGCGATACCGTTATGAATAACAACGGCGTCAAAGTCGGCGACAAAGTGGCATTGGGCAAAGACGGTCTGAAAGCAGGCGATGTGAACATCACCGCTGACGGCATCAACGCAGGCAACAAAGCCATCAGCAACGTTGCCGCCGGTGTGAAAGACACCGATGCCGCCAACGTCGGACAGCTGAACCGTCTGACTGCCGCCGCCAAGACCGAAGTCGAAGCCGGTACCAACATTGCCAGCGTTACCGGCAAACAAGGTGCGAACGGTCAAACCGTTTACACCGTGAACGCAGACGGCGCGAGCGTTTCCGCAGGTTCCGACAACATCGTCGTGACCAAAGGCAACAAAGACGCCAATAACGTAACCGACTACGCCGTTGACCTGTCTAAAGCCGTCAAAGCCGACATCGCCAAAGGCGTAGCGGCGAAAGACGCGGTAGACAACAAAGGCATCAGCTTCGCAGGCGACAGCGGTACGACCGTTGCCAACAAATTGGGCGATACCGTGGCGGTTAAAGGCGATGCCAACATCACCACTACCGCAGGCGCGAACGGCATTCAGGTCGGCCTCAACAAAGACCTGAAAGTAGACAGCGTCAAAGCAGGCAATACGGTTGTGAACAACAACGGCGTCAACGTCGGCGACAAAGTGGCGCTGGGCAAAGACGGTCTGAAAGCAGGCGATGTCAACATCACTGCCGACGGCATCAACGCAGGCGGTAAGAAAGTGACCGGCGTCGCCGCAGGCACCGTCGCCGCAGGCAGCACCGATGCCGTCAACGGCGGACAACTGCACCAGGTTTACGAACTGATCGGCAGCAACGGCGGCAACGTCAACACTGCACCGCCGTCAGTCGAAGCAGACGGCAAAGCAGGCTTGGGTAACATCAAAAACATTACCCTGGTGGACAACAGCAACAACCCGAACGTGACCAACGTCACGAACGAGACCAAGATTGCCCAGTCCAACGGTTACAGCCTCGTGACCTACAACGTCGAAGACCAAGGCATGTACGTGACCAACAACGTCATCGAAGCCGTAGGCCGTATGAACGAACAAGGTATCAAGTTCTTCCATACCAACGACGGCGAAGTGAACCCCGACGTACAGGCACGCAACAGCGAAGACTCCAGCGCGAGCGGCGCATACGCCACGGCAGTCGGCTTCCAAGCCGCCTCCAAAGGCACCAACGCCATCGCCATCGGTAAAGGCGCCAAAGCCAACGCCGAGAACACCATCGCCATCGGTACCGGCAACATCGTCAGCGGCAAAAACTCCGGCGCCATCGGTGACCCGACCGTAGTAAGCGGCAACAGCTCTTACTCCATCGGTAACAACAACAACGTATCCGCCGACAACGCCTACGCATTGGGCAGCAACATCAAAGCCACGGTCAACGATTCCGTCTACCTCGGCGACCGCGCCCAAACCCAAGGCATCCATACGGCTGATGCGGCCAAAGGCGAAGCCTATACCTACGGCGGCCTGAACGACAAAGCCGTGGCAGGCAAAGCAGGTTCGGCTGCTGCCGCGAACAAAGTCGCCGGTGTCGTCACCGTCGGCAACGGTACGGACGAGACCCGTCAGGTACAAGGTGTGGCGGCAGGCGTGGTATCGGCGGATTCGACCGATGCGATCAACGGCAGCCAGTTGTATTACACCAATCAGGCGATTGCTAACGTAGCGACACAAGCGACAGCAGCGAAAACCGAAGTTACCGCAGGTAAGAACGTCGTCGTTAACCAAACGACCGGCAACAGCGGACAGACCGTGTACAACGTTGCTACTGCCGATAAACTCGACGTAACCAGCGTAACCGCAGGCGGTGTAACCGTTAACGCGCAAGGTGTCAGCATCGCTGCACCAACCGCCCATAACCCGGCGAATACCGTCAGCCTCAGCCCGATCGGTCTGAACAACGGCGGACAACGCATCACCAACGTCGCTCCGGCGAAAGAAGGTACCGATGCGGTCAACCTGAACCAGCTCGCCGGCGTGGGTAACGCCCTGCAAAACAACATCGAACGCGTCGGCAAAAAAGCCTATGCAGGCGTGGCAGGTGCGATTGCACAAGGCTCGATTCCGCAAGTAACCCGTCCGGGTGCGACCGGTATCGGCGTGGGCAGCGGCTACTACGGCGGCCAATCCGCCATGGCAATCGGCGTGTCTGCGATGAGCGACGGCGGTAACTGGGTTGTTAAAGGCAACTTCTCTGCCAACACAGACGGTCACGTCGGTGTCGGGGCAGGTGCGTTGTACCAGTGGTAAGCTAACGGCTCTTAGCTGAAGTAAAGCAAAGGTCGTCTGAAATCCAAAACAGGGTTTCAGACGACCTTTTTATATGAACGAAGGGAGGGTGAAGAAATCAATTGCGAATAGAGCGGATTCGTATATTGTCGATATAAGACGGCGGGTATCAAGCAAAACTAAAAACTATAGTGGATTAAATTTAAATCAGGACAAGGCGACGAAGCCGCAGACAGTACAGATAGTACGGAACCGATTCACTTGGTGCTTCAGCCCCTTAGAGAATCGTTCTCTTTGAGCTAAGGCGAGGCAACGCCGTACTGGTTTAAAGTTAATCCACTATATTTGCTTGACTGTTTTCTCTATTCTTGATTTGCATTGTTGTAAAAAAGGTCGTCTGAAACCGGATACATTGGTTTTCAGACGACCTTTAAATTTGGTGGCATATTTAAGCAGATTGTTCTTTTTTATCTCCGTTCCAAGGCGCAACTTTAAATAGCAGCAACATCCCAGGAATCCCCAATATAAAACACAGCCAGAAGAAATTGACATAGCCCATCTTTTCAATCAGAAAACCTGCTGACGCGTTCATAAACGTGCGCGGTACGGCGGATAGGCTGGACAGCAGTGCAAACTGTGTGGCGGTAAATGCGGTATTGGTTTGTTGCGCCATATATGACACAAATGCCACTGTACCCAAGCCCACACCCACTGCCTCGGCAGCAATGACGACTGCCAGCATGGTTCGTTCTGATGCGCCCACATGCTCGAAATGTCCGAAACTTGCCAGCCACGCAAAACCTAAAATCGTAACCCATTGCACCAAACCAAACAGCCACAATGCACGGTTAACGCCTAATTTGTTTACCCAAATGCCGCCGATAATCCCGAAAATCACCGCCGGCCACAGTCCCGCGTTTTTCGCAATCAGTCCCATGTCAGTTGGTGAGAAGCCCATATCGATATAAAACGGGTTTGCCAGCGCAGTTGCCATGCTGTCGCCCAGTTTATATAGCACGATAAAAGCCAAAATAATCAACGCCTGTTTAACGCTTTGACGGGTAAAGAAATCACGGAAAGGCTCGATAACGGTATCTTTCAAGCCTTTTGCACCGACGGGTTGTTGTGCCGGTTCTCGCGCGACAAATAAAGTAGCCAATAAACCCGGAATCATGAATAGAGCGGTAATGACGAATACAGATGACCAAGGCATCCTATCGGCTAAAATCAGACTTAATGAAGCTGGAATCAGCGAGGAAATACGATAGGCATTCACATACAGCGAGTTACCTAAAACCAACTCTTCATCGGACAACACTTCGCGACGGAAAGCATCAATCACAATATCCTGACTGGCAGAAAAAAATGCTACTACCAAAGACAGCCCCAAAATAATCGACAAATGTTCTTGCGGGCGGACAAACGCATAGGCAGCCAAAAGCAGCAAAAGCGCGATCTGCATCACCAACATCCAACCGCGTCGCAAACCTAAAAACGGCAGGCGTACAGAGTCCAGAAGCGGAGACCAGATAAATTTCCAAGTGTAGGGAAAACCAATCAGAGCAAACAGCCCGATGGTTTTCAAATTAACCTCGTTGAGGCGCAGCCACGCAGGAATCAGGCTGTATAGGAAATAAAGCGGCAGCCCCGATGTGAAGCCCGTAAAAATACAAATCAGCATATTGCGCGAAAAAATCCGCTGCATAGTGCTTGGTTGGGAATCAGTCATAATGGATGAGCAGTACAAAAAGAAAGGCACATTGTAACAAATCCTGCGTAGCAGGGCGGGATTGCCTACTGTAAGGGTTTAAAAACAAATGAGAGGGCGTGAATTGCCGCAATATGTGTCAAAGAGCTGCTTGGTATCTGGATGGGGTCGTCTGAAAATTTAGATTCCGTCAGTAAGAGACAAGCAGCAATATAGTGCTGACTATTCATTTATTTATTCAATTGCCGATTGTTTCCGCTATCGTTGCCAGAGTTGCATAGAAAAGTTAATATCCGTTAAATTATGGCAATCGCTGTCATACATAACAACCTACAAAGGAGCAAACTATGAACTTTCTGACTGCCGTCAGCCGGCAAATGACCCGATTCACCGCCCTGATTATCGTCCTTGCCTCTATCGTCGCCTTTATCGAACCCGCTACCTTTTCATGGGTGAAAGGCGACACGCAAGTCGTCGTACTCGGCATCATTATGCTCGGCATGGGCATGACTCTAGGCAAAGAAGACTATCAAATTTTGGCTAAACGCCCGCTCGATATTTTCATCGGCGCAGTTGCCCAATACACCATTATGCCGCTGCTCGCCATCGGTATCGCCAAAGCCTTCAACCTTTCGCCCGGATTGACGCTGGGTCTGGTTTTGGTCGGTACTTGCCCGGGCGGGGTTTCGTCCAACATCATGAGTTTCCTTGCCAAAGGCGATGTTGCCTTCTCAGTCGGCATGACCACCGTCTCCACCGTCCTCGCCCCCGTTATGACGCCGCTGTGGATGACTTACCTCGTGGGACAAACCGTCGAAATGGACGGCTGGGGCATGTTCAAGTTTATGTTGCTCGTTACCCTGTTGCCCGTCGTTATCGGTTCTGCCGCCAATATGTTGCTGCACAAAAAACACTGGTTTGAAGATGTCCGCGCCATTATGCCCGCCGTTGCCGTTGCCGCCTTTGCCTGCATTGTCGGCGGTGTTGCCGCCGTCCACGGCCACCGCTTTGCCGAATCTGCCTTAGTTATGGTGCTCGCCATTGCCGCACACAATATCGGCGGCTACATCCTCGGCTATTACAGCGGCGCACTGACCGGTATGAATACCGCCAAAAAACGTACCATCGCTATCGAAGTCGGCGTACAAAACGCCGGTCTTGCCACGGGTCTGAGCGCCAAATTCTTCCCGGGTAACGCCGAATCCGCCGTCGCTACCGCCGTCGCCTGCGTCTGGCACTCCGTATCGGGAACTGTCTTGGGCAACTTATTCGCTTGGTGGGATAAGCGTAAGCAATAAGCTGCGGTGGTCGGTTCAGTCTTCAATCAATAATCAAAAGGTCGTCTGAAAAACATTTTTCAGACGACCTTTTTGTGTCATGCGGATGAAAACGGTTTTAGCGGTTTTTCAATCCCAAAACGTCCTGCATATCGTACAACCCCGTTTTGCCGTTGACCCAAATTGCGGCGCGGACGGCGCCGGCGGCGAAGGTCATGCGGCTGCTGGCTTTGTGGGTGATTTCGACGCGTTCGCCGTCGGTGGCGAAGAGGGCAGTGTGGTCGCCGACGATGTCGCCTGCGCGGACGGTGGCGAAGCCGATGGTGGACGGATCGCGCGGGCCGGTGTGGCCTTCGCGGCCGTAAACGGCGCATTGTTTGAGGTCGCGGCCGAGCGCGTCGGCGATGACTTCGCCCATGCGCAGGGCGGTGCCGCTGGGGGCGTCGACTTTGTGGCGGTGGTGGCCTTCGATGATTTCGATGTCGTAGCCTTCGTTGAGGACGCGGGCGACGATGTCGAGGATGTGGAAGGTGAGGTTGACGCCGACGCTGAAGTTGGCGGCGAAGACGATACCTGTTTTTTCGCCTGCGGCTTGGATGGCGGCTTTGCCTGCGTCGTCGAAACCGGTGGTGCCGATGATGATGTTGACGCCTTTTTCAACGCATTTTTGCAGATGTTTGAGGGTCGGCTCGGGACGGGTGAAGTCGATGAGTACGTCGCTTTGGGCGAGGACGGCATCAACGTCGTCTGAAATGGCGATGCCGGTTTTGATGCCGGAGGCGAAACCTGCGTCCAAGCCTAAGACTTCGGAGCCTGAATGTTCGAGTGCGCCGGAGAGGACGGTGTCGGGATGATTGTTGACGGCTTCAACCAGTACGCGCCCCATGCGGCCGTTGACGCCGGCGATGGCGATTTTCAATGCGCTCATGCGGTTTCCTTAATGATTATTGTGCAGTTTGGGCTGCTTTTTGTTCGGCTTGGAGGGTTTCGATGGATTTTTGGATGGCATCGCCTTCTGCGCGGACAAGGACGTCGTTTTCAAAATAAACGGTGAGGTTGCTGCGGTCTTTGATGATGCCGTTGCGGCTGGTATTGAAGGTGTAGTCCCAGCGGTCGGCATGGAATGCGTCGCGCAGCAGCGGGGTGCCGAGCAGGAGTTGGACTTGGTCGCGGCTCATGCCTGCTTGGAGGGAGACGACGGCGCGGGGATCAAGTTCGTTGCCTTGGATGACTTTGAGTTTGTAAGAGGGGAACAGGGAAACGCGTTCGGCGCTGCATGCGGAAAGTCCGATGAGGGCGGCGAGGGCAAGACAGAGGGGTTTGTTCACGGATATGCCTTTCTGTTCGAATTCAGGTGGAAGGGTATCATTGCTTGAATTTTTTGAAAAAGCAAACGATAATCATCTCTTTGATTATAATTTCAGCCGGCTATCGTTTGTATGCAAACAAAACTTGTGGTTTTATTGCAAACCGCTATGGCGTAATAGTGGGCAAGCGGGCTGAAATTGCGTATTATAACGTCTATTACTTCACAGGGATATTGAATATTATGGAAAAATTCAGCAATATTGCGCAATTGAAAGACAGCGGTTTGAAGGTTACCGGTCCGCGTTTGAAAATCTTGGATTTGTTCGAGTCGCATGCTGAAGAGCATTTGAGTGCTGAAGATGTGTACCGTATTTTGCTGGAAGAGGGTGTGGAAATCGGCGTAGCGACGATTTACCGCGTGTTGACCCAGTTCGAGCAGGCAGGCATTTTGCAGCGCCACCATTTTGAAACCGGCAAGGCGGTTTACGAATTGGACAAAGGCGACCACCACGACCATATCGTCTGCGTGAAATGCGGCGAGGTAACGGAATTCCACAATCCTGAAATCGAAGCCTTGCAAGACAAAATCGCGGAAGAAAACGGCTACCGCATCGTTGACCATGCGCTTTATATGTACGGCGTGTGCGGCGAATGCCAAGCGAAGAGCAAACGCTGATTCCCGTTTTAAAAGATGTTTGATGTTCAGACGACCTTGGATGAGAATTTGGGGTCGTCTGAAATTTTTTGCGGAACATGAACATCATGCCGCTGCAAATCAGAATAATATAGTGGATTAAATTGAAATCAGGACAAGGCGAGGCAATGCCGTACCGGTTTAAAGTGAATCCACTATACCTTAGGATTTTTAATGAGTATCCCCTTGCTTTACCCTAATGATTACACTTTCCCCGACCCGTTTTACGCGCTGGAAGAATGCGACGGCGTGGTCGGTATCAGCCGCGATTTGGATACGGGACGGCTGCTGTCGGCGTATCGGCAGGGGATTTTCCCGTGGTTCAGCGAAGACGGCTGGTTTTTTTGGCATACCATAGATCCGCGCGCCGTCATCGTGCCTGAAAATCTGCATATCGGGCGTTCGTTGGCGAAAACCTTGCGCAACAAACCCTATCGGGTAACGGTCAACCAATGTTTCGAAACCGTCATTGCGCATTGCGCCGCCTTTCCGCGCCCTGGTCAGGACGGCACATGGATTGTTCCCGAATTCCAAGCCGCTTATACCGAGCTGCACCGCTTGGGGCACGCGCATTCGTTTGAATGTTTCTATCCCAATGAAACAGGTCGTCTGAAACTGGCGGGCGGCTTTTACGGCGTACAAATCGGACGGGTGTTTTACGGAGAATCCATGTTCGCCCTTGAGCCGGATGCTTCCAAAATCGCCTTCGCGCGCGCCGTCCCGTTTCTTGCCGGGTTGGGCATCGAGTTGATTGACTGTCAGCAAGATACCCTGCATATGCATCGTTTCGGTTCGGAACCGATACCGTTCGCCGAATTTCAGACGACCTTGCAACGCTTGAACGCTTTGCCTTTGAAGGAAGCGTTGGGTGCGCGGGTAGTGGGTGGAACGTTGGAATAGCGGCAAGATATATAGTGGATTAACTTTAAACCAGTACGGCGTTGCCTTGCCGTACTATCTGGTCTGCAGCTTCGTCGCCTTGTCCTGATTTAAAGTTAATCCACTATAGAGTCGGCTTCGAGCCAGAAGCGAATAGCAAAAGGTCGTCTGAAAACCTAAAAATGAGGTTTTCAGACGACCTTTTTTAAAGATTACGCCTTACAAATCAAATTCAGCCACGACCGGCGCATGGTCGCTGGGGCGTTCTTGCGCGCGCGCGTCCAAATCGACATAAACGTCTTTCAACACGGCAGACAAGGCGGGGCTGATGAGCTGGTGGTCGATGCGCAGCCCAAGTTTGCGTTGGAACATCGCGCCGCGATAGTCAAACCAAGTGTAAAACGCGCCTTCGGGGTGGATTTGGCGCAGGCTGTCGGTCAAGCCTAAATCCAGCAGATTTTTGAACCACTGTCTCTCGATGGATGAGCAGTGGATTTTTTCATGCCATTTTTCAGGATCGTAGCAGTCGGCATCAGCAGGCGCGATATTGAAGTCGCCGAGCAAGACCAGTTTTTCGTAGCGGGTCATTTCGTCGCGGACAAATTCGGTCAAAGCGGCAAACCATTGTTCTTTATATAGGAATTTCGGGCTGTCGAGGGCTTCGCCGTTGACGCAATAGACATTGATGACGCGCACGCCGTTGACGGTTGCGGCGATGACGCGGCGTTGCGGGTCGTCGGGCAGGGTAGGCAGGCCGACGTGTACGTCTTGCGGTTCGCTGCGGCTGATGATGGCGACGCCGTTGTAGGTTTTTTGCCCGCTCCAAACGCTGTGCCAGCCCATCATTTGCAGGGCGGCGGCGGGAAATTTGTCTTGGTCTAGCTTGAGTTCTTGCAAAACAAGGACATCGGGCTGATGGTCGGCAAGCCAGTTTTGCACCTGCGGCAGGCGCACGTTGAGGGAATTGACGTTCCAAGTGGTAATTTTCATGCGGATTCCGTGTGTGAGGGTCGTCTGAAAAGCGTTTCGGGCTTTTCGGGCAAAATAAGGACAAAACAAAAGCGGTTCATGAAAACCGCTTTGTTGGGTAAACGGGACGCTATTGTATCATCAGGGGATTTGGGCGGCTGCCGGTTTTGAAACAAAAATCCGTTTGAGAAAACAAGGCTCAACAGCCTTTAGGCGGCTTTACGGTTTTCCAAATTGCGCAGCGTATCGAGGATGGCGGCGGCTTCTTCGGATACCAGCCGGTATTCGATGATGCGGTGGTAGCGGGTGAAATCGATCAGACCTTCGGAGCGCAGGCGCGCGAGATGGTTGGAAACGGCGGTTGCAGGTTGTCCGAGCGTTTCGGATAATTCGGCGATGCTGCGTTCGCTGTCCATCAGCATGAACAAAATGGTCATGCGGTCGGGGTTGGCGATGAGTTTGAGAAGGGAAGAGAGACGTTTGGTTTCCATAGTGAGGCTTTCTTTATCAATAAGATTGGTTTTTAGGGGCTGAAACGGTAGGGCAAAATGAGTTTGATTCTTTTTGCGTTTATCCGTAAATTCAACCGTTTATATCGAGTAAGTATAAAGCAAGCAGCGTGAAAAAGGAGTATGTACGTTAAAATTTATCGTAAATAATTGTTGTTTCGCCGGCTTTTGAGACAGTAAACGAATCGGGTAAATATGTTTTTGGAATGTGAGTAAAGGTTCTCATTTTATTTTTGTGTTTATAAAAACTAAAGAAACTATTTCTATACAAAGCGTTATCAGCGGTGTCGTATTTGGGAACTGTGTCGGGAGGTTCGAAATATTATTGGGGTCGTCTGAAAACAGAGGCAGGGAAGGGCTGTCGGGGAGTGTGATATTTTGCCGACACTTAAAGAGGTGTGGCGGATTGATGTCACAGATTATTTTTGTAGCGGGATTGGGTTTTTGAAGATTTGCGCGTCGGTTTTAGATTAATTTATGATGAATGCTTGAGATTGAATAATCAGGAGATTTTTTGGATTTGGAAAGTGAAGGGATGGAAACGGTCAGGCAATGTCAGTCTGAAGAATGACTGATTCAAAAAATGATAAGCGGTGTAAATTTTATACAAATGGTATTTTTTATTGTAAATAATATAAATTGCGTTATAATCATAAAAAATTACATTAGCATTATAAATAAGCTAATACATTATAAAAAATAACATTTTTGCCGTCTGTATGGGGTATGGGGAGTGCTGTTCATGCAGGAGCGGCAGTATTTGCGGGAAAATATCATTTATGGATACCGACTTTCTGTCTTCAGGCGGTCTTGTGCTGACGGGCTGTGCAGCGGCATTTGTGCTGGCAACCTGCCTGTCTAAAAATACGCCTGTCAAACAATTTATCAACCGTTTCGCCGTCAATGTCCGTGCGGATTGCAGCTTGGACGAATCTGTCTATCATGAGTTTCGCGGCTTGGATATTTATCGGGACGGGCAGCATGAACAGATTGATTATGTTTATGTGTCCTGTTTCGGGATTTTCGTGGTTGCCACGCCGAATTATCAGGGCAGGATTTGGGGCGACGACGGCAATGGGATGTGGACGCATAAGTTTCACAAAAGCAAGACGCTGTTCCCCAACCCTTTGTTGAAAAACCAGCAATACATTCGGATTTTGTCCGAGAAGCTCCACCTGCCGACGCGGGCGTTTTCTTCGGTGGTGGTTTTTCCGGGTAATTGCCAATTTCAAACCATGATGCCTGACAATGTTACGGAAGACTCTGATTTTGCCGAATATATTTCACAATATACAGAAGTCGTGCTGATGCCCGAAGAAGTCAAGCAAATCAGGGAAGTGCTGGAAGGCTATGAATTTGATTTGGTTTTCAACCGGCAGAGGTTTGAATCGCATGTATGAACAGGGTGGGGCGGATTGGGCATAATCAGTTTTTATGTATTGCAGATTACCTACTTCATCAACCTTCCCCCTAAAAGAACAAAACGTCGTCTGAATCGTTTTCAGACGACGTTTTTCTTCAGATGTTTTTAAGGTTCCGAGCGCCCCAAAACCATCGCGTCCCCGTAGCTGAAAAAACGGTATTCATGTTCGACCGCATGGCGGTACACCGCGCGGATGTGTTCCATGCCCGAAAACGCGCTGACGAGCATCAGAAGCGTGGATTTGGGCAGGTGGAAATTGGTAATCAGGCGGTCGATGACGCGGAAGCGGTAGCCCGGCGTGATGAAAATATCGGTGTCGCCCTGTCCCGCTTTCAGACGACCTGTCTCGCGCGCGGCAGATTCAAGGGCGCGCATGGAAGTGGTGCCGACTGCCCAAACTTTGTTTCCGCGCGCATGGGCGGCTTCGATGGCGGCGACGGTTTCGGGCGGTACGTCAAACCATTCGCTGTGCATTTTGTGTTCTTCGATTTTGTCCACGCGCACGGGCTGGAACGTTCCCGCGCCGACGTGCAGGGTGACTTCCGCCGTTTCCACGCCTTTGGCTTTCAGACGACCTAAAAGCTCGTCTGTAAAATGCAAACCTGCCGTCGGCGCAGCGACCGCGCCCTGATGTTTGGCATAGACGGTTTGATAGCGTGTGTCGTCATCCGCGCCGGCAGCGCGTTCGATATAGGGCGGCAGCGGCAAATGGCCGTTTTGCTCCAAAAGTTCGTAAACGGTTTGTTCGCCTTCAAAGCGCAGGCAGAACAGTTCGTCCGCACGCTCAACCATGACGGCACAAATATCGCCTTCAAAAATCAGCTTCGTGCCGGGCTTGGGTGATTTGGACGAGCGGATGTGCGCCAGCGCGGTGTGATTGTCCAAAACGCGCTCTATTAAGGCCTCGATTTTGCCGCCGCTCTCTTTTTCTCCGAACAGCCGCGCTTTCATGACTTTGGTGTTGTTGAACACCAAAACGTCGCCCGCCTCAATATAATCAGGCAAATCGCCGAACACGCGGTCTTGCAGCGGCATATCGGGCAGCGCGACCAAAAGACGGCTGCTGCCGCGCACTTCGGGCGGGTGCTGGGCAATTAATTGGTCGGGCAGGGTGAAATCGAAATCGGAAATGTCCATAATCTTATTTTGATGCTTACAAATTTTGTCAGGCGGTCATTATACGCACTTTGGCTTTTTTCAGACGACCTTTTCCCTTCATAAACCAACAAATTAGAATAAACACTCGTTGAAAAAATACGCATTCGGGCGAAATCTCCGAATCTGCCCGTTTTGTTCAAAAACCGCCTTTTTTCGAGATTTTGCTAGACATTTGTCGGCAAGTTCGGGAAAATAGTCAAATTCATTTACGGGGTTTCTGCTCCTGCGAATGCCCTTTATGCAACCCAATACCGTCCGGCTTGCGCCGTTGCCGCAGGCCGGTTGTTTTCTGAAATATCACGCAACAAACACGGCCGCTTCACGACATTTGGGCCGTATCGTAAAGGAACGAAAATGGATTTGCGCAAGTTAAAAAAACTGATTGATTTAGTAGAAGAATCAGGTATCGCCGAAATCGAAGTTACCGAAGGCGAGGAAAAAGTCCGCATCACCCGCGCCACCGCCGCTCCGGCTCCCGTTTATGCAGCGCCCGCCCAAGTAGCGGTGCCTGCCCCTGCACCAGCCGCCGCGCCTGCCGCAGCAGCAGCCCCTGCTCCCGCAGCCCCAGCCGCCCGCGACCTGTCCAACGCGCAAAAATCGCCTATGGTCGGTACGTTCTACCGCGCGCCCGGCCCGAATGCCGCCGCTTTCGTCGAAGTTGGTCAGCAAGTCAAAGCCGGCGATACATTGTGTATCATCGAAGCGATGAAGTTGATGAACGAAATCGAAGCCGAGAAATCCGGTACGGTTAAAGAGATTCTGGTGGAAAACGGTACGCCTGTGGAGTTTGGCGAGCCGCTCTTCATCATCGAATAATCCGTTTTCAGACGACCTTCCGGATTGCGGGGAGGTCGTCTGAAATGCTTTCCAACTCAGGATTTCCACCATGCGCCTGTTGTTAGCCATCTTCCTGCCTTTCGCCGTATTCTTCACCATCGGCCGTCCGATTGCGGGCATCATCTGTCTGATTCTCCAATTCACCTTAATCGGCTGGATTCCTGCCGCCATGTGGGCGGTGTACGCGTTAAGCCAATACAAGACCGATGAAAAAATCCGCAATGCGTTGAGCAAAAGGTAACAAGCAGGTCGTCTGAAACCACAGGAAAGGTCATCATGTTGAAAAAAGTATTAATCGCCAACCGAGGCGAAATCGCGCTGCGCGTCCTGCGTGCCTGCCGTGAAATGGGCATCGCCACCGTCGCCGTGCATTCCGAAGCCGACAAAGACAGTCTGCACGTCAAACTTGCCGACGAATCCGTGTGCATCGGCCCTGCCGCTTCCGCACAAAGCTATCTTAATATCCCTGCCATCATCGCCGCCGCAGAAGTTACCGGCGCGGATGCCATCCACCCGGGCTACGGCTTCCTTGCCGAAAACGCCAATTTTGCCGAACAGGTCGAACAGTCCGGCTTCATCTTCATCGGCCCCAAAGCCGAAACCATCCGCCTGATGGGCGACAAAGTTTCCGCCAAACACGCAATGATTGAAGCGGGCGTACCTTGCGTTCCCGGTTCGGACGGCGCCCTGTCCGACGATCCCGCCGAAATCCTCAAAACCGCCGACAAAGTCGGTTATCCCGTGATTATCAAAGCATCGGGCGGCGGCGGCGGACGCGGTATGCGCGTGGTCGAGAAAAAAGAAGACCTGATCAAATCCGTCGAAATGACCAAAGCCGAAGCAGGCGCGGCGTTCGGCAATCCGATGGTCTATATGGAACGCTACCTGCAACGCCCGCGCCACGTCGAAATCCAAGTGCTCGCCGACGAACACGGCAACGCCATCTACCTTGCCGAGCGCGATTGCTCCATGCAGCGCCGCCACCAAAAAGTCATCGAAGAAGCCCCCGCGCCCTTCATCGACGAAAAAGCCCGCGAAAAAATCGGCAAAGCCTGTACCGACGCCTGCAAGCGCATCGGCTACCGTGGCGCAGGTACGTTTGAATTCCTGTATGAAAACGGCGAGTTTTTCTTTATTGAAATGAACACCCGCGTCCAAGTCGAACACCCCGTTACCGAGCTGATTACCGGCGTGGACATCGTACAGGAACAAATCCGCATTGCCGGCGGCCTGCCTTTGCAATACAAGCAAAAAGACATCCACATCGAAGGCCATGCTTTCGAGTGCCGCATCAATGCGGAAGACCCGTACAACTTTATCCCCAGCCCCGGTCTGATTGAAAGCTGCCACCTGCCCGGCGGCTTCGGCATCCGCGTGGACAGCCACATTTACCAAGGCTACCGCATCCCGCCTTACTACGACAGCCTGATCGGCAAAGTCTGCGTCATCGGCAAAACCCGCGAGCAGGCAATGGCAAAAATGCGTGTCGCCCTCGCCGAGCTTGCCGTAACCGGCATCAAAACCAATACACCGCTGCACCGCGATTTGTTCAGCGACCCCGGTTTTGAAAAAGGCGGCGTCAGCATCCACTATTTGGAACACTGGCTGGAAGAACGCAAAGCCAAACAGGACAAATAAAACCGTCCCGCTTGGATAGTCGAAGGTCGTCTGAAAAACCACATGGCTTTCAGACGACCTTTTTTCAGACAAATTGAATTCTGATTTCGGGCATACAACCGCGATTGCCTGCAAGCCTAGAATTATGACTGAGTAAGCCTGTCAGCCGCCATTTCACGCAAGAAAAAACGTGTTCAGGCAAAAAAAACGATTCAATCACACTGTTACGCCAATAGCCGAAACATACCGCAAACAACCAAAATTACGTATTTGACCACCATTTCCTAATTTCAGACGACACCACCGAGAAAGCCCACCATGTCCTATCAACAAATCACCATCAACGTCAACGACGCCGTCGCCGAACGCCTCGCCGACGCCCTGATGGAACACGGCGCACTCTCCGCCGCCATCGAAGACGCCTATGCAGGCACAGAAAACGAACAAGCCATCTTCGGCGAACCCGGCATGCCGACCGAACAAATCTGGCAGCAAAGCAAAGTCATCGCCTTGTTCGGCGAAAACGACGATGCCGCAGCCATGATTCAAGCCGCCAGCCAAGCATGCGGGTTGAAAGACTTGGCATACACCAGCGAAATCCTTGCCGACCAAGACTGGGTGCGCCTAACCCAAGCGCAGTTCGACCCCATCCAAATTTCCGAACGCCTGTGGATTACCCCCTCTTGGCACGAAGCGCCCAACAGCAACGCCGTCAACCTCCAGCTCGACCCCGGCCTTGCCTTCGGTACCGGCAGCCATCCGACCACCCGCCTCTGCCTCAAGTGGCTGGACACACAACTCAAAGGCGGCGAAAGCGTCCTCGACTACGGCTGCGGCTCAGGCATCCTGACCATCGCCGCCCTCAAGCTCGGCGCAGGTTCTGCTGTCGGTGTCGATATTGACGAACAAGCCATCCGCGCCAGCAAAGACAACGCCGCACAAAACAACGTCGACGCACAGTTCTACCTGCCCGACGGTTTACCGCAAGGACAATTCGACATCGTCGTTGCCAACATCCTCGCCAACCCCCTGCGCATGCTCGGCGAAATGCTCGCCGCCCGCACCAAACAAGGCGGACGCATCGTGTTGTCCGGTCTGCTGGACGAACAAGTCGAAGAACTCAGCGGCATTTACCGCCAATGGTTCGACATCGAACCCGCCGAAATCGACGAAGGCTGGGCAAGGCTCAGCGGCGTCAAACGCTGATAGCGATACGCTCAAACAAAAGGTCGTCTGAAAACCGATTCAGGTTTCAGACGACCTTTTTCATGCCAATCCTGTATTAATAATTGGTCGAACAGAACTGTTCACGCTTGTCCGCATCGGCGGCATAACACGTCAAGCCCATGCCCGCCGCGTTGCTGTTGCTCGCCTTCGCTCCCGGCTTTTTGTTCACCAAAACCTTGCCGTTTTTCCCAATTTCGACGGTTACGCCTTTACCGTTTTTCAGCTTCCATTTCAACACCTGCGCATCGGCATTCTGACACTTGTTGACCGAACAGCCGCCTTCAGCCGCGACATTACCGTTTTTATAAATCACACACTGCTGCTGGCTGTCGGTACAGGCCGCATAGGCAGCAACGGAAAAACAGGAAATCAGCGCGGCAAACAAAACAGGTTTCATGGTTTGGACTCCTTGGATGGTGATGATGAGTTTGCAATATCTCAAACTATACGCCTGTTTATATCGGCAAGCCATCGGCTATGACGGCTGGTTGCAATAGCATTGCCATTAAAGCATAATGTCATAATCGACACTGTTGTATGATAAAAGGAATAATAAATGAAGAAGTTGTTTTTGGCTGCCCTTGTTTCCGTCACATTGGCAGGCTGTTTTGGTAATAATTTCAGCTGGACCAATGCTCGGCAAATCAGGCAGGGTATGAGTGAAAAAGAAGTGATTGCATTGATGGGCAAACCGACCAGAATCCAACCTTCCCCGATAGGGCTGGTCTATATATGGGGACACCTCAATGCCGTCACCGGCTCCGTCAAGACTACATCAGTCATTGTCAATGATGGCATTGTGGCTGCCGATCCTATCATTCTGGGTGATCGCAGCCTACCGCTCAATATTTATTGATGGTCTAAAAAATAACGATATGAACCGCCTGCTTGGGGCGGTTTTTGCATTTTCAGGTCGTCTGAATTGGCGTTTCTCTTTGGCAGAAGGGTTTGAACTTTGGGCATGTTCATCAAATATAGTGGATTCGATTTAAAAAAAGAGCCGCAAATCATTTTGCAGCTCTTTTTATAGTGGATTAACTTTAAACCGGTACGGCGTTGCCTCGCCTTAGCTCAAAGAGAACGATTCTCTAAGGTGCTGAAGCACCAAGTGAATCGGTTCCGTACTATCTGTACTGTCTGCGGCTTCGTCGCCTTGTCCTGATTTAAATTTAATCCACTATAATACCCGCCTTACCGCTTCAACTTCGCAAACGCATCCGCCATTGCCGAATTGGTCGGGGTGCGGTCGTTGCGTTGGGGTTTGCGGTTGCGGCGTTCCTGATGTCGGGTTTCAGACGACCTGTTGCCTTTGGTTGCGCCGGCTTCGTCATCCAGCCGCATGGTTAGCGCAATCCGTTTTCTGGCGGCATCGACTTCCAGCACTTTCACTTTCACTACGTCGCCGGCTTTCACGACTTCGCGCGGGTCTTGGACGAAACGATTGGACAGGGCGGAGATGTGCACCAAGCCGTCCTGATGGACGCCGATGTCCACGAACGCGCCAAAGTTGGCGACGTTGGAGACTACGCCTTCGAGTATCATGCCGACTTGCAAGTCGCTGATTTCGTGGATGCCTTCGGCGAAGGAGGCCGTCTGAAACTCGCCGCGTGGATCGCGGCCGGGTTTTTCCAACTCGGACAGGATATCCAAAATGGTCGGCAGACCGAAGCGTTCGTCGATGAAGTCGGACGCTTTGATTTGCTTCACACGCTCGCGGTTGCCGATGAGTTCGGCGGCGGTAATGCCTTGTTGCGCCAGCATTTTAGCGACGACGGGATAGGCTTCGGGGTGGACGGCGCTCGCGTCCAGCGGCTCTTTGCCGCCGTTAATCCGCAAAAAGCCTGCCGCCTGCTCGAAGGTTTTTTCGCCCAAACGCGGTACTTTCAGCAATTTTTTGCGGCTGTCGAACGCGCCGTTTTCATCGCGGTAGGCGACGATGTTTTGGGCAAGGGTTTGATTCAAACCGGAAATCCGCGCCAAGAGCGGGGCGGAGGCGGTGTTCACGTCCACGCCGACGGCGTTCACGCAGTCTTCGACCACCGCGTCCAGCGATTTGGCGAGCTGGCTTTGGTTCACGTCGTGCTGATACTGCCCCACGCCGATGGATTTGGGGTCGATTTTGACCAACTCGGCAAGCGGGTCTTGCAGCCTGCGGGCGATGGACACCGCGCCGCGCAAGGAAACATCCAAGTCGGGGAACTCGCGCGCCGCCAGTTCGGACGCGGAATAAATCGACGCGCCGGCTTCGGAAACGACGATTTTGTGCAGCCCCATTTCCGGCATTCCGCGCACCAGTTCGCCCGCGATTTTGTCGGTTTCGCGGCTGGCGGTGCCGTTGCCGATGGCGATGAGCTTCACGCCGTGTTGTTTAATCAGGCGCGACAGTGTTGCCAACATATTGTTTTCTTGGTGTAAATAGACGATGACGGTATCCAGCAGCTTGCCCGTGTCGTCCACCACGGCGCATTTCACGCCGTTGCGGTAGCCGGGGTCGAGGCCCAGCGTGGTCAGCCGTCCGGCGGGCGCGGCGAGCAGCAAGTCTTTGAGATTGCGGGCGAACACGGTAATCGCGTCGGTGTCGGCGGCTTCTTTCAGACGACCTAAGGCTTCGAGTTCCAGCGACAGAAAGATTTTCGCGCGCCAAGTCAGGCGCACGGTGTCGCGCAGCCATTTGTGGTTGTCTGAAACCTTGAAACGGCGGGCGATGATTTGCTCGTATTCGCTTTGCTGCGTCATCGGCGTGTCGTCGGGCTGGTATTTGAGCGCGATGTTCAACACGCCTTCGTTGCGGCCGCGCAAAACCGCCAGCGCGCGGTGGCTGGGCATGGCGCGGACGGGTTCGCGGTGGTCGAAATAATCGCTGAATTTTTCGCCTTCGGTTTCTTTACCTTCAACGACTTGCGCGTGGATTTCGGCTTCGTTCCACAGCTTGTCGCGCAGCGTGCCGATGAGTTCCGCGTCTTCGGCAAACTGCTCCATCAGAATCGCGCGCGCGCCGTCCAGCGCGGCTTTGGTGTCGGGGACGTTTTCGTTCAGGTAGCCCCGCGCGGCGGCTTCCACGTCCTGCGGCTGCTCGGCAAGCAACACGTCCGCCAGCGGCTGCAACCCGTGTTCGCGCGCGATTTGCGCTTTGGTACGGCGTTTGGGCTTGTAGGGCAGATACAGGTCTTCCAGCGCGGTTTTGTTGTCGGCGGCTTCGATTTGCGCCCTGAGGTCGTCTGAAAGCTTGCCTTGCTCTTCAATGCTTTTTAAAACAACGGCTTTGCGCTCTTCCAACTCGCGCAGGTATTGCAGCCGCTCGGCAAGCTGGCGCAGCTGCGTATCGTCCAGCCCGCCCGTGGCTTCCTTGCGGTAACGGGCGATAAAGGGCACGGTCGCGCCGTCGTCTAAAAGCTCGACGGCAGCGGTGATTTGCGCGGCGGTAGCGGAGAGTTCTTGGGAGAGGATTTGGGTGATGTTCATGGGGGTCCTTTGGATGGGTGCAGGCAGCCTGAAAGGCAAATATGATATATTGAGCAATTAATGTTTTGTTTTGAAATAGGGGAGTCTGATTCAAGAAAGCAGTCGCACTTTGGCTACTCCATTTTTTCCATTATGGAAGACAGTTTATATTTTGCTGTTCTAATATATTCATTGATTTTGTTGGCTATGGTTACAAGTTCATTCATTTTGCTGTACTTCAGTTCTTGGTCGGCTTGTGTTTCCAGAAAGTAGAGATAACCTTTGAAAGTTCCCCAAAACATATTCATTTCTCCACATATCCTATTTATATCGCGAGATAAGTCTGGGAAAAACAAATCGCAATAAGCATTGATCAAATCACAGGATGTGCATATTTCTGAATACGTTGCATCATATTGCTCTGCAGTTATCTGTGCTTCCCTTTTTATATTGATGCCGGTCGAAGAAAACTCACGAGAAATTCTACTTAATAATTGATGAATTTCCAGTAACATCCTTTTCCTCTCTGCTAACTTCTTTTCAATTTGTTCCCTTTGATGTTTTTGATGCTCCATTTCTAATTGAAAATTTTGATTGGATTGGGTGGTTTTGTAGGCAACAAATGCGCTGATAGATGTGCTGATTACTGCGCCTACCGCACCGCCTCCTAAGAAGGTAAAAATTTCAATACTCATATTACTCATAGTTAAAATTTATTTGTTAAGTGTCTATAAATTGGGTTTTCAGACGGCCTGAAACTACCGTTTCAACGCTTCCAATTCGGCAATATCTTCCGCTTCCGCCTGCCGCGCCATGTGCGCCAAACGGTTTTGCCTGAACAGTCCGTATTGTTCGCCGGCAAACGCTTCCATTTGCTTGTGGCTGCGCGTGCCTTTGCCTTCCAATACGGCGAAGCCGTTGTCGGCGATGATGCTGTCTATGCGGTTTTGCCAAAACGAAAGCGTCAGGCCTTGCCGGTTTTTGGCGCGCAGTTCCGCGCTTTCCAGAAAGATGACGGTCAGGCGGTTGAGCGTGTCGATTTCGTCGGCGGTCAGGTAGTTTTTGGCAATGACGATGTCGGCTTTGCGCACGCGTTCGCCGCTCCATGATGTCAGCCCCATATTGGGGGCGTTGCCGTCGGCGCGGTGGCAGACGAGTTCGGCGGCGGTTTGCTGCGTTACGGCGTAAATCAGTTTGTTTTGCGCTTGGGCGAAAAACATCTGCGTGGCTTTGTCGGTGGGGTCGTAGTCGGCAGAGAGTTTGAACAGTTCGCGCACTTTTTGATAAAACCGCATTTCGCTGGCGCGGATGTCGCGGATTCTTTCCAGCAGTTCGTCAAAGTAATCCACGCGTCCGTTGGGATTTTTCAGGCGTTTGTCGTCCAGCACGAAGCCTTTTTCCAAATAGCCCGTCAAAATCTCGTTAGCCCAACGACGGAACTGCACGCCGCGTTTGCTGCGCACTCGGAAGCCGATCGCCAAAATCATTTCCAAAGCATAATGTTTGACTTGGTATTGCTTGCCGTCTGCGGCAGTTATTAAGAAATCCTTAATAACTGAATTCTCATCCAACTCTTTGTCTTCCAATATATTTTTGATATGCGTTGCGATGTTTGGCACGGAGGTGTCAAAAAGTTCGGCAAGTTGGCTTTGATTGAGCCAGACGGTGTGTTCCTGCACCAGCAGGTTTACGCGGGTGCGGCCGTCTTCGGTTTGGTAAATCAGGATGTCGGACATGGGTTTTCCCCGTTTGCAGGTAAAGGTCGTCTGAAAAATATTGCCGGTTTATTCCTCATCACATTCTTCGTCATCTTCATCTTCATCGTCATAAGAAGTGTAGAGCCAACTGTCCCAGCCGAACAGTTCGAGCAGCGTATCGAAGCGGTTTGGGTCGGTGGTGCCGATAAATACGCCGTTTGCGTTGCCGTTTTTTGCGAAGCAAAGCAGGATGATTTCGTGAAAGCCGTCGGTGTAGAAGCGTTGATTCTCTTGACGGAGTTCTATGATTTCGGTGCGGTTTTGTTGGATAAACTGTACGGCTTGGGCATCTGTCGATTCTTCGTCCATGATGTTGGCGCAGTAGTGCAGACCACCCATGGCGGCGTTGGTGTAAGCCAATTCCAGCAGTAGGGTGCAGGTGTCGGGCAGGTGCGGCTGCCATGTGTAGCTTTCGGTTTCATCGGTGTAAAAGCCGATATGGACGGACGGGTTGTCTTGCTCCAAATCGGCTCTGGCAATGCCGCACAGAAATACGCCTTGGTTTTCTTCCATCAGCACCAGATAATCGCCGTCAAAATCCATCTTTTCCAATGGCAACAATCGGTTAAACGATTGATTGGCCGCCTCGCTGCCGCCCAATGTAAGCAGATATTCGCGCAACATGGCGGGGAAGCGGATGCCTAGGCGTTGTTCGGCAGCGGTGATTTCGGCTTCGGGCAGACCGCAGGGTAGGGGGTCAAGTTGATAGAGGGTGGCGATATTTTGCAGATAATTCATGGAGTAATCTGGGGCAGGGGTCGTCTAAAAAACACGCTATTATAAAGGATTAACTTGGTGCCGAACGTCCTTTCAGACGATCCCTTCCTACATTTTCAGCTAAAATACGCGCCATTAAAGGACAAAGCCATGATGACGCCCGAAACCCAGAAACAGCTCAAAATCACCGACGTTTCCGCTAAGAAACTCGACAAACTCAACCTCCATACCGCATGGGATTTGGTTTTGCATTTGCCGCTGCGTTACGAGGATGAGACGCACATCATGCCGATTAAGGATGCGCCGATCGGCGTGCCGTGTCAGGTTGAGGGCGAGGTCATCCATCAGGAAGTAACGTTCAAACCGCGCAAGCAGCTGATTGTCCAAATCGCCGACGGTTCCGGCAGCGTCCTTTTTCTGCGCTTCATCCACTTTTACGCCAGCCATCAGAAACAGATGGCGGCCGGCAAACGCATCCGCGCCGTGGGTGAAATCAAACACGGATTTTACGGCGATGAGATGATTCATCCCAAAATCCGCGATGCCGAGGGCAGCGGTTTGGCGGAAAGCCTCACGCCCGTTTATCCGACCGTAAACGGTTTGAACCAGCCCACTTTGCGCCGCATCATTCAGACGGCGTTGGACGTTACGCCGCTGCACGACACGCTGCCCGATGCCTTATTGGGTCGTCTGAAACTGCCGCACCTCGCCGAAAGCCTGCGCCTTTTGCATTCGCCGCCGCCGAGCTTTACCATCCACCAGCTTTCCGACGGCGCGCTGCCCGCATGGCAGCGGCTCAAATTCGACGAACTTTTGGCGCAACAGCTTTCCATGCGCTTGGCGCGGCAGAAGCGCGTCAGCGGTACGGCGGCGGCATTGGGCGGCGACGGCACATTGACCCAAGCCCTGCGCCACGCCTTGCCGTTTGCCCTGACCGATGCACAAGAAAGGGTCGTGTCCGAAATCCGCCGCGATATGGCGCAAACCCACCCGATGCACCGCCTGCTGCAAGGCGATGTCGGCAGCGGCAAAACCATCGTCGCCGCCTTGTCCGCGCTGACCGCCATCGAATCCGGCGCGCAGGCGGCCGTGATGGCGCCGACCGAAATCCTTGCCGAACAGCATTTCATCAAGTTCAAACAATGGCTTGAGCCGTTGGGTCTCGAAGTCGTCTGGCTTTCCGGCAGCCAGCGCAAAAAAGCCAAAGACGAAGCCAAAGCCAAACTCGCCGACGGTACCGTCAAAATCGCCGTCGGCACACACGCCCTGTTTTCAGACGACGTCGAGTTTCAAAATCTGGGCTTGGTGATTGTGGACGAACAACACCGCTTCGGCGTCGCCCAACGCCTCGCCCTTAAAAACAAAGGGCGCGACGTCCACCAGCTGATGATGTCCGCCACGCCCATCCCGCGCACGCTCGCCATGAGTTTCTTCGCCGACTTGGACGTGTCCGTCATCGACGAGTTGCCGCCCGGGCGCACCCCGATTAAAACCCGCCTCGTCAACAACGTCCGTCGCGCCGAAGTCGAAGGCTTCGTCCTCAACATCTGCCGCAAAGGGCAGCAGGCATACTGGGTCTGCCCGCTGATTGAAGAAAGCGAAACCCTGCAACTGCAAACCGCTACCGAAACCCTCGAGCAGCTTCAGGCAGCCTTGCCCGAACTCAACATCGGCTTGGTACACGGGCGCATGAAAGCCGCCGAAAAAGCCGAAGTCATGGCTCAGTTTGCCGCAGGCCGTCTGAACGTCTTGGTCGCCACCACCGTCATCGAAGTCGGCGTAGATGTGCCCAACGCCGCCCTGATGGTGATCGAACACGCCGAACGCATGGGCTTGGCGCAGCTGCACCAATTACGCGGGCGGGTAGGGCGCGGCGCGGCAGAAAGCGTGTGCATCCTCCTGTTTGCCGAACCCTTGAGCGAACTCGCCAAAGCGCGGCTGAAAGTTATCTACGAACACACCGACGGCTTCGAAATCGCCCGCCAAGACCTCAATATCCGCGGCCCCGGCGAATTTCTCGGCGCGCGCCAAAGCGGCGTCCCCATGCTGCGCTTCGCCAACCTCGAAGAAGACCTGCACCTCTTGGAACAAGCGCGCGAAATCGCTCCGATGCTGATTGAACAAAACCCCGAAATCGTCGAAGCGCATCTGGCAAGGTGGCTTGCCAGCAGGGAAGGGTATTTGGGCGTGTGAGGTCGTCTGAAAAGGCTTCGCCTGCGGATAGAGTGGATTAACTTTAAACTAGTACGGCGTTGCCTCGCCTTAGCTCAAAGAGAACGATTCTCTAAGGTGCTGAAGCACCTTAGAGAATCGGTTCCGTACTATCTGTACTGTCTGCGGCTTCGTCGCCTTGTCCTGATTTTTGTTAATCCACTATAAAAAGGTCGTCTGAAATCTTTTTCAGACGACCTTTCGGGTTTTATGGGGAACCGGCTTTATTTTGCGCCGTAATTGGGTTGCAGCAGGGCGCAGGGTTGGCGTTCCCTGCGGCTGCGGCGGCTGCGTCCGGCGATGGTGCCGCAGGCGGCGCCGGGATCGGTTTTGTCGGCTTTTGGGGATTTGTCGCCGCGCTCGTTACGTTCATTGCGTTCGCTGCGGTTGTTCCGTTCGGAGCGGTTTCTGTCGCTGCCGCGGCTGCGGGTTGGGGCGGCTTGGGTGTCTGCGGCGGCATCGCCGTCGGCGTCACTTCCCCACCAGTTCGGCTCGAAGCCTTCGATGCGTTCGACTGCCAAGT
The DNA here is from genome assembly GCF_014054945.1 of Neisseria sicca. Lineage (NCBI taxonomy): Bacteria > Pseudomonadati > Pseudomonadota > Betaproteobacteria > Neisseriales > Neisseriaceae > Neisseria > Neisseria sicca. The sequence goes on from NZ_CP059566.1 coordinate 2,660,956, forward strand.
CGTTGCCGGTCAGTTCCTTGATGGCTTCAAACATTTTCTGCTCGGTTTTGTCCATCAGGGAAATGGCGACACCGTCCGCGCCCGCCCTGCCGGTGCGCCCGATGCGGTGGACGTAGTCTTCGGGCTGGGTCGGCAGTTCGTAGTTGATGACGAAGGGCAGCTCGGCGATGTCCAGACCGCGTGCGGCGACGTCGGTGGCGACGAGGACGCGCAGGCTGCCTTCTTTGAAGGCGTTGAGGGTTTCGAGGCGGCTTTGCTGGGATTTGTCGCCGTGGATGGATTGGGCGGCAAGGTTGCGGCGCACGAGGTCGCGGGTCACTTGGTCGACGCTTTGTTTGGTTTTGCAGAATACGATGACTTGGTTCATCTGCAAATCGACAATCAGCCGCTCTAAGAGGTTGCGTTTTTTGAGCGCGTCAACGGCGATGATGTGTTGCTCGACATTGGCGCTGGTGGTGTTTTGCGCGGCGACTTCGACGATTTCGGGCGCGTTCATGAAGTCTTTGGCGAGCTTGCGGATGGGCGGGGCAAAGGTTGCGGAAAAGAGCAGGGTTTGGCGTGGTTTGGGCAGCATCTGCATGATTTTGCGGATGTCGTCGATGAAACCCATATCGAGCATACGGTCGGCTTCGTCGAGGACGACGATTTCGACTTTGTTGAGGTTGATGTTTTTCTGTTTGACGTGGTCAAGCAGCCTGCCAACGGTGGCGACGACGATTTCACAGCCGGCGCGCAGGTCGGCGGTTTGTTTGTCCATGTTGACGCCGCCGAAGAGGACGGTATGCCGCAGCGGCAGGTTTTTGATGTAGCCCTGCACGTTTTGGTCGATTTGGTCGGCAAGTTCGCGCGTCGGAGTCAACACCAGCATACGCACGGGGTGCATCGCGGGCGAGGTGCTGGAAGTGGCGTAGCGTTTGAGGCGTTCCAGGCTGGGCAGCATAAAGGCGGCGGTTTTGCCCGTGCCGGTTTGGGCGGCGGCGAGCAAGTCGTGGCCGGCGAGTGCTTTGGGGATGGCGGCGGCTTGGATGGGCGTCGGGTTTTCGTAACCTTGTTCGGTCAGCGCGGAAACGATTTCGCTGCCAAGCCCGAGTGAGGCGAATGGATTCATGGCGGTATCTTTCTGTTCGGACGGGATGCGGAATGCCGCATGGGGTCGTCTGAAACGGGAGGATGTTTTGATTGTGTGTTTGATAGGATGCCGCCGGCAAAGTGTGCGGCCGGTTTACGGCAAACCGCAGAAGGGGGGATGTGGTCTCTGCGGCATGGAAAGGTAAGCGCGATTATGCCATAAAACCCTTGCGCCGCCCAACGGCAGGCGGGCTGAGCATAGTTGTTCGGCTGCGTTGCCGAGTCGGTAAGGGAATTTTTTACATTGCCATGCCGCCGGCGTTTATGTCCCTTAAATTTTTGAAACCGCTTATCATTTCCTGACGGCATTTACTGTCATAGTTCAAACTTATCAAAACCTTTCATATGTAAATGAAACTAAATCGTACTAATGGGACTCTGTTTTGGGACAGACGCAAATTTGCGCTGTAAACCATCAATCACAATAGGAATATACGACATGAAAACTTTATTGATCGCCGTTGCCGCTGCAAGCCTGATGCTGGGTGCCTGTTCTAGCAGCAAAACTACTGAAGAAGCTAAAACCCCTAGCGTAAGCGTTGAAGAGGCAATCGCTCAATGTCAACAAGCTTCCGGTGCAAACCAAGACCGCGCCGTGTTCGATGCATGTATGAAAGACAAAGGCTACCAACGCAGCGCCGCTGAAGGCGCAGCCGCAGCTGCTGCTTCTGCACCTGCCGCACAATAAGCACAGCTAGGAATTATTGATGTATCACCCGATCTGTTCGGGGTCATACATCAACAATTTCTCGCCATGCTTGTTCCGCCTGATTCCATTCACTCCCGGAAGGTAGGGCGGGCGCAAACGGAAAGGTCGTCTGAAAACTGTTTTCAGACGACCTTTCCGTTTGTTTTATCCGGCGGATTCGGTGATTACAAGGCGCGGTCGAAATACAGCGGCACACCCGATACTTCGCTCATGCGCAGCAGGTAGTCCATAATCTTCTGCGGCCACTCGACACCGCGTACGACGGTCAGGTTGCGCAATATCGGGAACACCAATATGTCTTCCATGCCGATTTCGCCGTTCAAACCTGCGCCGCTTTCGGTCATCAGAGTTTCCAGTTCCGCCAAATCCCCGTTCAGCCGTTGCACATACTGACCGGTTTTCTCCAAATTGGCGGCGAAGCTGCCGATGCTTTTCTCTTTTTTATCCGTGAAATATTTCACCGCTTCCGGCGTTTCAAATTCGGGCAGCTCGAGTTTGATCACGCGCGGCTGGACGAGTTTCAGGTTGTATTCGCCCACCTTGTCCAACCATGCCTGGATTTCGGGGCGGGTTTCATCTTTCAGACGACCCTCGCGGTCAAGATAGCGGACAACGTCCAAACTCTCGCCCATAAACGAACCGTCTTCTTTTTGCAGGATGGGCACTTGTTTCGCGCCGATCATGCCGATCGGTGTTGCCTCGTCGTCGTTTGCCAGGATGACTTCTTCAACGTCCGCGCCAAACAGTCCCGCCGCCATCCGCGCACGCACGCAAAACGGGCAATGGTCGTAAATATACAGCTTCATCGGATACTCCTTTTCAAGTTCATCAAACGGACGAACCATATCATTTAAGGTCGTCTGAAACAACCCGCTTACAGACAATATAGTGGATTAACTTTAAATCAGGACAAGGCGACGAAGCCGCAGACAGTACAGATAGTACGGAACCGATTCACTTGGTGCTTCAGCACCTTAGAGAATCGTTCTCTTTGAGCTAAGGCGAGGCAACGCCGTACTGGTTTAAAGTTAATCCACTATATCCCGCAAAACAGCCCGCAAATCCCTTTGGCAACCTGTTACAATAAACCCGTTTTTATCGAAACGAAAAGACACCATCATGACCGCCACCAGCCCGATTCAAGACACGCAAAGCGCGACTCCGCAAGAATTGCGCGAATGGTTCGACAGTTACTGCGCCGCGCTGCCGGACAACGATAAAAACCTCATCGGCGCCGCATGGTCGTTGGCAAAGGAACACTATCCCGCCGATGCCGCCACGCCGTATGGCGAACCGCTGCTCGACCATTTGCTCGGCGCGGCGCAGATGGTCAACGAACTCGACCTGCTCTCCGATGCCGTCGCCGCCACCCTGCTTGCCGACATCGGACGCTACGTTCCCGATTGGAACCTCTTGGTTTCCGAACGCTGCAACAGCACCGTCGCCGAGCTGGTCAAAGGTGTGGACGAAGTGCAGAAGCTCACCCACTTCGCCCGCGTGGACAGCCTCGCCACTTCCGAAGAGCGCGCCCAGCAAGCCGAAACCATGCGTAAAATGCTGCTGGCGATGGTCACCGACATCCGCGTCGTGTTGATCAAGCTCGCCATGCGCACCCGCACCATGCAGTTCCTCAGCGAGGTTCCCGACAGCCCCGAAAAGCGCGCCGTCGCCAAAGAAACCCTCGACATCTTCGCCCCGCTCGCCAACCGTCTAGGCGTGTGGCAGCTCAAATGGCAGCTCGAAGACCTCGGCTTCCGCCATCAAGAACCTGAAAAATACCGCGAAATCGCGCTGCTTTTGGACGAAAAACGCACCGAACGCCTCGAATACATCGAAAACTTCCTCAACATCCTGCGCGCGGAGCTTAAAAAATACAACGTCCACTTTGAAGTCGCCGGCCGTCCGAAACACATCTACTCCATTTACAAAAAAATGGTGAAGAAAAAACTCAGCTTCGACGGGCTGTTCGACATCCGCGCCGTGCGGATTTTGGTCGATACCGTTCCTGAGTGTTACACCACGCTGGGCATCGTCCACAGCCTCTGGCAGCCCATTCCCGGCGAGTTCGACGACTACATCGCCAACCCCAAAGGCAACGGCTATAAAAGTTTGCACACCGTCATCGTCGGCCCGGAAGACAAAGGCGTGGAAGTACAAATCCGCACCTTCGATATGCACCAATTCAACGAATTCGGTGTCGCCGCGCACTGGCGTTACAAAGAGGGCGGCAAAGGCGATTCCGCCTACGAACAAAAAATCGCCTGGTTGCGCCAACTCTTGGACTGGCGCGAAAACATGGCGGAAAGCGGCAAGGAAGACCTCGCCGCCGCCTTCAAAACCGAGCTTTTCAACGATACGATTTACGTCCTGACCCCGCACGGCAAAGTCCTCTCCCTGCCCACGGGCGCAACCCCCATCGACTTCGCCTACGCCTTACACAGCAGCATCGGCGACCGCTGCCGCGGCGCGAAAGTCGAAGGGCAAATCGTGCCGCTGTCCACCCCGCTCGAAAACGGACAGCGCGTCGAAATCATCACCGCCAAAGAAGGGCATCCTTCCGTCAACTGGCTGTACGAAGGCTGGGTCAAATCCAGCAAGGCAATCAGCAAAATCCGCGCCTACATCCGCCAGCAAAACGCCGACACCGTGCGCGAAGAAGGCCGCGTCCAACTCGACAAACAGCTTGCCAAACTCACGCCCAAGCCCAACCTGCAAGAACTTGCCGAAAACCTCGGCTACAAAAAACTCGACGACCTCTACACCGCCGTCGGACAAGGCGAGATTTCCAACCGCGCCATCCAGAAAGCCTGCGGTACGCTGAACGAACCGCCGCCCGTACCCGTCAGCGAAACCACCATCGTCAAACAGTCCAAAATCAAAAAAGGCGGCAAAACGGGTGTGCTCATCGATGGCGAAGACGGCTTGATGACCACGCTTGCCAAATGTTGCAAACCCGCGCCACCCGACGATATTGTCGGCTTCGTTACCCGCGAGCGCGGCATTTCCGTACACCGCAAAACCTGCCCGTCTTTCCAACACCTCGCCGAACAAGCGCCTGAAAAAGTGTTGGACGCAAGCTGGGCGGCGTTGCAGGAAGGACAAGTTTTCGCCGTCGATGTCGAAATCCGCGCCCAAGACCGCTCAGGGCTTTTGCGCGACGTATCCGACGCGCTCGCCCGCCACAAACTCAACGTTACCGCCGTGCAAACCCAATCCCGCGACTTGGAAGCCAGTATGAGGTTCACGCTCGAAGTCAAACAAGTCAACGACCTCCCGCGCGTCCTCGCCAGCCTCGGCGACGTCAAAGGCGTGTTGAGCGTCACACGCTTGTAAGGAGAAGCAAAAGGTCGTCTGAAAAACGGATTTGCGGTTTTTCAGACGACCTTTTTCGTAGCCTTCTTGACTAATTTTGCCTTTCTCTAGTCTTTCTTTCAAGCTGTCCAAATGTTTGTCGATTTCAGCTTAAGTTTCTCAGATACTGTGGCTGAAGTTTGGTCAACTTCTGTTTGCAGGTCGAATTTACGTTTCTAGTGAAGTTTGATTGATATGTATGGAGATAGTAAAACCATCTGAAACTTCTGAAGTTTAGATAATTTTTGTGTGCAGTTCATAAAACGAAGATTTGTACAAACTGAGACTTGCTTGTTTTAATTTTTTGGATAAGATTTTTGATAAATAAACCTTTTATTTTGTATATATTTTGTTGTTATTAAGGTTTTATTAGTTCTTAATATAAAAAACATAGTTAATTAAATACATTATACTTTACAAAAAATAATATTTAAATCATTATAAATAGCGTATATATTTACATTTATTTACGAAAAAAGATATAATATCTGGTATACTTTGAAAAGTATTGAAATATTTATTCAAATTTACATTATATAATATTTACATAAGGAGAGTAATATGAATATTTCGAAAATAAATTCCTTTTTAATATTTGTTCTTATATCTAGTCTTATATTTGGTCCAATTTCATATAGATGGTATAAGCTTAATACTATCTGCAATGATAAAAATATCGTTTTTTCTCTTTTAAATCCTGAGGAGAAATGTGATAATATCATTAAAAAAGTAGTAAAAGATACCTTATCATATAAATTCTTTTGGGATTATGGCTTTGATAAAAAAAGAGATGAAAAGATTAAAGAATTACTTGATAAGTATGAAAATGAAAATGAAGGAGATATATTTGATAGGGATGAAATAGGCTTTTAACTTGTTATTTTGCTAGAGTACGAATCTGGTTTGGTAAGAAAAGTGCCTAAATTTTAAAAAGTTAGATGTTCTTCTAAAATAATTGAGATGTAAATTTCTATTTAAATGATCTATGCAAAGAATGTTTAAAAGGTCGTCTGAAAACTGCAATATGCGGTTTTCAGACGACCTTTTGTGTTGCCAAGTTCAAAGCAAGGCTGAACTTGATTCGAGCAGGGTTCAATGATCGACGGTAATGCCTTTGCTTTCCTGTTGTTTCTGTTCGTCCAGTTTCTTTTGCAGGGTGTCGCACGGGGTGTCGCAGTCGCAGACTTTTTTCATGCCAAGCGAGGAGATGCCGCCGCAACTGCCTTTGATAGTGCGTTTGGAAAAAATATAGCCGACCGCCATGCCGAGGATGACAAGGAGGAAAAGGCCGAAGGTGAGGAGTAGGGTTTTCATGATGGTGTTCCTGTGGGATGGATATGAGTGCGTGGATATTAATGGAGTAGTTTTTTAAACGCGCCGGACATTTCGGTGCGGTAGCCGTTTTGGTCGCGGATAATCAGGAAAACGGCGAGGTTTTGCTGTTCGGCGAGTTTGAGGGCTTCGGTTTCGCCGAGTACGAAAAGTCCGGTGGACAGTCCGTCTGCGGTGGTGGCGTTATCGGCGACGACGCTGATGGAGGCGAGACGGTGCGACAGCGGACGGCGGGTTTTGGGGTCGATGATGTGGGACAGCCGCCTGCCTTGCGGGTCAACGTGGAAAATGCGGTAGTCGCCGGAGGTGGCGAGGGAGCGGTTGTCGAGGGGGATGACGATTTGGGTGTTGCCGCCTTGGACGATGTTGGGCTGTTCGATGCCGATGCGCCAAGGTTCGCCTTGGGCGTTGCGGCCTTTGCCGTGCAATTCGCCGCCTATTTCGACAAGGTAGTTGTTGATGCCGAGTTTTTCAAGTTCGCCTGCCACTTTGTCCACGCCGAATCCTTTGGCGATGGAGGAAAGGTCGAGATAGGTTTCGGGCTGGGTTTTGGCGAGCGTGGCTTGTTTGCCGTTTTGCGTCAGGATGATTTTGTCGGTGCCGGTTTGGGCGGCGGCTTTGTCGATTTCGGCTTGGGTGGGTTCGCGGGTGATTTCTTTGTTCGGTCCGAAGCCCCAAAGGTTGACAAGCGGACCGACGGTTACGTCGAGCGCGCCTTGTGTAAGGCGGTTGAGGCGTAAGGCTTCGGCGGTAACGGCGGCGAAATCGGCGGAAACGGGCATGGGTTTGCGGGTCTCGCGCATTTGGTTGAAACGGCTGATTTCGGAGTCTTCGCGGTAGGTGGACATTTGGCGGTTGACTTCTTCGAGCGCGCCATCAATCTGTTTTTTCACGGCTTCGGGCGCGGGCGGGTTGGGAAGGTCGTCTGAAAGGTATTTGACGGTATAGGTCGTCCCCATCGTTTCGCCCTGAAGCACGGTTTGTTCGGATGTCTTCTTGCCGCACGCACCCAAGGGTAGGGTAAGGATAAGGGCGGCGGCAAGGGCGGGAATGGCGGAGGGCAGGTGCATGATAGGGATATTCGGTGTTTTCAGACGACGTATTGTAACGTAAAACGCAGGGGCGCGCGGCTTGCGGGGGCGGGGCTTTTCTGCTAACATCCGCGCTGCATTAAGAGTTGGGAATTCCATGCCAACCTGCTTTTCAGACGGAAAGGTAAGGTGGACGGCTGCAAAGCCGATGTGGTCCGAGAGGGCAATTCAAATCCCCCCGCTTGATGCGGGAATTTTTTTGCCCGTATGTTCTGTACGGGCAGGATTCCGAACCGCTTTATCCAAGTGGGAATATTTATCATTTGGATGGAGTGCAGGTGGAAATTTTGTTATGATTTCCGTTGTGGGATATATGATGAAACAACAGGTCGTCTGAAAGCAGACGGCTTGTTTTTGAAGGAAAATATTGAAATGAGCGAATATCTGTTTACTTCCGAATCGGTTTCCGAAGGCCATCCGGACAAAGTAGCCGACCAAGTGTCCGATGCGATTTTGGATGCGGTTTTGGCGCAAGACCCCAAAGCGCGCGTCGCGGCGGAAACTCTGGTAAACACCGGTTTGTGCGTGTTGGCGGGTGAAATCACCACCACCGCCCATGTGGACTACATCAAAGTCGCACGCGAAACCATCAAACGCATCGGCTACAACTCGTCCGAGCTGGGCTTTGACGCCAACGGCTGCGCGGTCGGCGTGTACTACGACCAGCAATCCCCCGACATTGCCCAAGGCGTGAACGAAGGCGAAGGTATCGACCTGAACCAAGGTGCGGGCGACCAAGGCCTGATGTTCGGCTACGCCTGCGACGAAACCCCGACCCTGATGCCGTTTGCCATCTATTACAGCCACCGCCTGATGCAGCGTCAAAGCGAATTGCGCAAAGACGGCCGCCTGCCCTGGCTGCGTCCCGACGCAAAAGCGCAGCTGACCGTGGTTTATGACAGCGAAACCGGCAAAGTAAAACGCATCGACACCGTCGTCCTGTCCACCCAGCACGATCCTGCCATCAGCCATGAAGAACTGAGCAAAGCCGTGATCGAGCAGATTATCAAGCCCGTTCTGCCGCCCGAAATGCTGACTGCCGAAACCAAATACCTGATCAACCCGACCGGCCGCTTTGTCATCGGCGGCCCGCAAGGCGACTGCGGTCTGACCGGCCGTAAAATCATCGTCGATACCTACGGCGGCGCGGCTCCGCACGGCGGCGGCGCATTCTCCGGCAAAGACCCGTCCAAAGTGGACCGTTCCGCTGCCTACGCCTGCCGTTATGTTGCGAAAAACATCGTCGCCGCAGGCTTGGCGACCCAATGTCAGATTCAGGTTTCCTACGCCATCGGCGTTGCCGAACCGACCTCGATTTCCATCGATACTTTCGGTACAGGCAAAATCAGCGAAGACAAACTGATTGCCTTAGTTCGCGAACATTTCGACCTGCGCCCCAAAGGCATCGTCCAAATGCTCGACCTCTTGCGCCCGATTTACAGTAAATCCGCCGCCTACGGCCATTTTGGCCGCGAAGAGCCTGAATTTACTTGGGAGCGCACAGACAAAGCTGCCGCATTGAAAGCAGCCGCAGGCGTATAAAAAAGCATGGAGGTCGTCTGAAAGGGAGTTTCAGACGACCTTTGCCGTCCCGAGTCAAAAACTTTTTGGCAAACGACGCATCATATGTTTTACAAAAAAAGCAGCGCGGCACTGTGTTTCCTTGCTGCGCCGTCTTTTACCCGTCCACCAATATAGTGGATTAACTTTAAACCAGTACGGCGTTGCCTCGCCTTGCCGTACTATCTGTACTGTCTGCGGCTTCGTCGCCTTGTCCTGATTTAAATTTAATCCACTATAAAATAAAACTGAAGGAATACATCATGAAAAAATGGCTGCTGGCTGTTTTGCCCGTCACCGCACTGGCCGCTCCGCCCCAAGGCTTTTATCAAAATTACCAAGACTGGGACATCGCTTGCGACAATACCGGCACATGCCGTCTTGCTGGATATCAGGCGGACGAAACAGAAACGCCGGTTTCCATCTTGTTTACCCGAAAAGCGGGGGCGAACGCCGCCGTTGCCGGCGAAGTTTCCCTGCTGCCGTTTAACGACGATGAGCGTCAACTCGCCCGTGTGGCAGCCCGCAGTGAATTGATACTGAACGGCAAATCACTGGGCAAATTGGCGTTGAACAAAAAAGGCACAGGCAAATTGAGCAGCGCGCAAACCAACGCCTTGCTCGAAGCATTGAAAAAAGAAAGCAAAATCAGCATCCGCGCGGGAAAATATGAATGGCACTTGTCCGACAAAGGCGCGGCGGCGGCAATGTTGAAAGCGGACGAATTCCAAGGTCGTCTGAATACGCCTTCCGCGCTGATACGCAAAGGCAACAGCAGTCAGACAGTCCTCAGCCCGCAGCCTAAGCCCGTCATCCGCGCCGTTGCCGTGCCGAAAACAGCAGGTGATATACTGGAACAAGACACACCGCGCCACAGCGCCGTCATGAAGCTGCTGCGCAACAGCAACCGCGTTTCCGAAGGCGACGATAATTACTGTCCCGCCCTGCATAATAAAGAGCAAATGGGTTGGAACCGCAGCCTGTATGTCCATCCGCTCAACGAACGTCAGGTGTTGATTTCGGCCATCTGTATCGGCGGTGCTTATCAAACCAGCGGCTACTATGCCATTGCCGATAAAGAGTTGACCAAAATCGAACAAGTGCTGCCGCCGATGACATACGGCGGGCACGGCGGATTCGACGAGAAAACAGCCACCCTCAGCGGCAGCTTCAAAGGCCGCGGCATAGGCGACTGCTGGACAAGCAATACGGCGGTGTGGGACGGCAAGAGCTTCGTCCGTAGCGGCGAACACACTACCGGCTCGTGCAAAGGCTTTACCGGCGGTGCGTGGGTGATGCCGATTTTTGATGCCCGCGTTGAGCGTTAAAATACGCCGAATATCGAAACAGGCGGCAAAAGCCGTTTCAAAAATGCCCGCAAGATTGAGCGATTTTGCGGGCATTTGCTACACGCGGGCGATGTTTGGAAGGGAAAAGGCGCGGCAGCAGAATGCCCGTTTTCAGACGACCTTTTTCCTTATACAATACGCTTGGATTTTATATATTCTGATATAAAGGATACGGATTATGTTCGGCAAACAACTCTTTGAAGAAGTCAGCGCAAAAATCAGCGAAACCATCGCCAACAGCCCCGCCAAAGACATGGAGAAAAACGTCAAAGCCATGCTCGGCAGTGCGTTCAACCGCATGGATTTGGTTACGCGCGAAGAATTCGACATCCAGCAGCAGGTTTTGATTAAAACCCGCACCAAACTGGTCGAGCTGGAAGAGCGTCTGGCAAAACTCGAAGCCGCGCAAGAGCCTGAGCAGTCTGCCTTGGAAGCTGCCGAAGCCGCAGCCGAAGAAGCCGTCGCCGAAATCAAACAGCAAACCGAAGCCGGCGAATAAGGTCGTCTGAAACATGTCGCTTGCCTTGGTTTACAGCCGCGCCTTGAGCGGCATGAATGCGCCGTTGGTCGAAGTGGAAGCCCACCTTGCCAACGGCCTGCCTCATTTCAATATCGTCGGATTGCCCGATACCGAAGTCAAAGAAAGCCGCGACCGTGTGCGCGCCGCCATCATCCAAAGCGGTTTCGACTTCCCCGCCAAAAAAATCACCGTCAACCTCGCCCCCGCCGACCTGCCCAAAGAATCGGGACGTTTCGACCTGCCGATTGCGCTGGGCATCCTCGCCGCATCCGGACAAATCGCACCCGAAAAGCTCGCGCAATACGAGTTTGCCGGCGAATTGGCGCTTTCCGGCATGTTGCGCCCCGTGCGCGGCGCGTTGGCGATGGCGTGGCAGGGTATGCAGGCGGGACGTTCTTTCGTCTTGCCGCAGGAAAACGCAGAGCAAGCCGCCGTGATGCGCGGCATTACCGTTTACGGTGCGCGTTCGTTAGGTGAAGTCGCCGCCCATTTGAACGGCATCGAACCTTTGGCACAAACCGCCTGCCAAGTCCCGCAGAGGTCGTCTGAAAACGCCAAACTGCCCGACCTCATCGATGTCAAAGGTCAACATACCGCCCGCCTTGCTTTGGAAATCGCCGCCGCGGGCGGACACAGCCTCTTGATGATGGGCCCGCCGGGAACGGGCAAATCCATGCTTTCCCAACGGCTGCCCGGCATTCTGCCGCCTTTGACCGAAGACGAATTGGTCGAAGTATGGGCGTTGCGTTCGCTCCTGCCCAATCATCAGCAACAACTCGACAGCCACCGGCCTTTCCGCAGCCCGCACCATAGTGCCAGCTCGGCAGCCATGGTCGGCGGCGGTTCCGACCCGCGTCCGGGCGAAATTTCATTGGCGCATCACGGCGTTTTATTTTTGGACGAGCTGCCCGAGTTCAACCGCAAAGTTTTGGAAGTTTTGCGCGAACCTTTGGAAAACGGCGAAATCCACATTTCCCGCGCGGCGCGCCAAGCCGTCTATCCCGCCAAATTCCAGCTTGTCGCCGCCATGAACCCGTGTCCGTGCGGTTATCTCGGGCATCCTGTCAAACCCTGCCGCTGCACGCCCGAAAGCGTTGCGCGTTACCGCAGTAAAATTTCCGGCCCGCTGCTCGACCGCATCGATTTGACCATCGAAGTCCCCAGCCTGTCCGCCGCCGAACTGATGCAGCAGGAAGCGGGGGAAAGCAGCGCCGTCGTGTTGGCGCGCGTGATCGCCGCCCGCGACAAACAATACGCGCGGCAGGGCAAAGTCAACGCCGCCTTGAGCGTCAGTGAACTCGACACGTCCGCCCGCATCCAAAAAGAAGCGCAGGAAGCCTTGGGCAGCCTGTTGGAAAAACTCTCCCTCTCCGCCCGCAGCTTCCACCGAATCATGCGCGTGGCGCGTACGTTGGCGGATTTGGCGGGCGATGAAGAAGTCGGCAGAAGCCATGTTTTGAAAGCCGTCAGCTTCCGCCGCGCGTTGTAAGGTTTTTCAGACGACCTTGGGTACTGAAAACGGAAGATTCAAAGTATAGTGGATTAACTTTAAACCAGTACGGCGTTGCCTCGCCTTAGCTCAAAGAGAACGATTCTCTAAGGTGCTGAAGCACCAAGTGAATCGGTTCCGTACTATCTGTACTGTCTGCGGCTTCGTCGCCTTGTCCTGATTTAAATTTAATCCACTATAAAAGTTTAGACGGGTCGGGTATCTTGCTGGTGTGTCCAATGCGGAGTATTCTGTTCGGGCAAAAGAAGCCCGTCGTCGGTCAATTGTCAGCGCGTCCTAACATCACGGCGGTTTTCGTAAAAACCATGTAAACAAACGGCGCATTTTTGCCCAATATAAAGGATATTGATAAAATGACCCGTCCCTGCCGATGGCAGCAGCAGATTCCTCTGCCGCCAAAAGGTCGTCTGAACGGCATCATCAATATAGGTATCTCATGAATAAGAACACTCAATACGGCAAAGGCCTTTTCGGCTTTTTCTTCGGCCTCATCCTCGCCACCGGCGTGATCGGGGGCATCCTGTATTTTCTGAATCAAGACACCCCGAACGCCTTCAAGGGCGCGACCGAGCCTCAAAAACAGCAAACCGAGCCTGAAATCCTCAAGCCGCAGGAAAAATCCAAACCTGAATCCAAGCCTGAGACTGAAGAGCAGCCTGTCGTCGTTCCTGTAGAGAAAGAGCGTCCGGCAGAAGAAGCCAAGCCCGAACAGAAACGCAGCGAAGCCGACGACGATGCGGCAGCCAAAGAAAAAGAACGCGCAGAAAAAGAAGCGAAAGAAAAGGCAGATAAAGCCAAAGCCGAGAAAGAACGCGCGGACAAAGAAAAAGCGGAAAAAGAGCGTGCCGTCCATGAAGCAGAAGACGAAGCCCGCGAAGCAGAAAAAGCCCTGCGTGAAGCTGAAAAAGAAGACAAAGAATCTGCCGAACGCGAGTTGAAACAAAAACTCGCCGAGAAAAAGGCAGAGCTTGCGAAAAAACGCGCAGAAAAAGAAAAAGCCGACAAAGAAGCCGCCGATAAAGCCAAAAAGGCAGCCGAGTTGACGGATAAACAAAAAGCGCGCGCCGAGCGCAAACTTGCCGAGAAAAAAGCGGCAGAGAAGAAAGCCGCCGAAGCCAAGAAAACCGAAACGGCCAAAACCAACAAACCGACCCCCGAGCAAATCCTGAACAGCGGCAGCATCGAAAAAGCCCGTCAGGAAGCAAATAAAGGCGCGGCGAAAGAAGTGAAAAAAGCCGAAGCAGAAAAACAAACTGCTAAAGCCGACAACGCCAAAGCCGAAGCCAAAACTGCGGAAGGCGGTAAGAAAGTCATCCTGCAAATGGGTTCGTACGCCGACCGCAACAGCGCCGACGCGCAACGTGCCAAACTCGCCATGCTGGGCATTTCGTCCAAAGTGGTCGAACGCACCAACGGCGACAAAACCGTTTACCGCGTACAAAGCAACAGCATGTCGTCTGAAGCCGCAAAAAACGTTCAGAAAGACTTGCAAAAACACAATATCAACAGCCTGATGCGTTCGGCTCAATAAGGAGGCGGCAATGAAACGGACAACCAAACCGGCAGCCGTCCTCCTCAGCCTTGCGCTTGCCTTTTCCGCAAGTGCGCAGGCTGCGGTCGAAGGCGTGGATTACACGGTTTTGAACAAACCGATTCCGCAACGAGACGCATCCAAAATCGAAGTTTTGGAATTTTTCGGCTATTTCTGCATACATTGCCAAAACTTTGATCCCGTCTTGCTGTCATACAGCAAAACTTTCCCGAAAGACGTTTACCTGCGTACCGAACATGTCGTCTGGATGCCTGAAATGTTGGGCTTGGCGCGGGTTGCCGCGGCGGTTAACGCTTCGGGTTTGAAGTATCAGGCAAACCCCGCTATTTTCAAAGCCGTACACGAACAGAAAATCAATTTGGCGGATACCGCCACTTTCAAAAGCTGGGCGGCGGCACAAAAAAGCTTTGACAGCAAAAAACTGATTGCCGCATACGACGCACCCGCCAGCCTCGCAGCCGCTAAAAAAATGCAAAGCCTGACCGAGACTTACCGTATCGAAGGTACGCCGGACGTCATCGTCGGAGGCAGATATCGGGTCATATTCAGCAGCGATTGGGCGAATGGGCAGAAAATCATAGGCGAGCTGATTAACAAAGTCCGCCAAGAGCGTTCCGGCAAAGCCGCGCGCTGACGGAATTTAGCCAGACAGTTTCGGAATGACCGCAAAAGATAAGGCGGTTTCCGAACTGTCTGTTTGTTTTGGGCGGCGTAAAATACATAAAAACGAATACTGCTGAGGAATAGGGCGAATGCCGTCATACCGCAGCAGTTTTCCGATTCCGATACCGCTTCATCCTGAAATCCAGACGGGCAAACGTCGTCTGAAAACCAAAAAAGAAAGCAATATGGACATTTTGACCTTATTAAAAGCCCTGCTTATGGGCATTGTGGAAGGCTTGACGGAATTTCTGCCGATTTCAAGTACCGGCCACTTGATTGTATTGGGCGACTTGCTCAATTTCCACAGTAACGGCAAAGTATTTGAAATCGCCATCCAACTGGGCGCGGTGCTTGCCGTGATTTTTGAATACCGTCAACGTTTTACCTCCATTTTATCCGGATTGGGCAAAGACCGTGCCGCCAACCGCTTTGTGCTGAACCTTGCCATCGCGTTCGTGCCTGCCGCTTTGATGGGATTTCTGTTTAGAAAACAAATTAAATTATATCTATTTAATCCAAAAACCGTGGCTATCATGCTGGTGTTGGGCGGACTCTTTATTCTGTGGGTCGAAAGACGCCAAAGCAAAGTCAAACCTAAAGTCAAAAGCGTGGATGAAATGCGTCCAATTGACGCGCTTGTGGTCGGCTGCGCCCAAGTGTGCGCGCTGGTGCCGGGGACTTCGCGTTCGGGCAGTACGATTATGGGCGGTATGCTGTGGGGCATCGAGCGAAAAGCCGCGACCGAATTTTCTTTCTTCCTCGCCGTGCCGATGATGATTGCCGCCACCGGCTATGACGTATTTAAACACTATGAACTCTTCACGTTGCAGGATATCGGGCTGATTGCCGTCGGTTTTATCGCCGCCTTCTTGGCAGGTTTCTTAGCGATTAAATCGCTGTTGAAATTCGTGTCCAGTAAAAACTACGTTCCGTTTGCCTATTACCGCATCGTCTTCGGCGGATTGATTCTGCTGACTTCGCATATGGGCTGGGTCAAATGGACTGCATGATGTTGAAGTAGGAATAACCTGCCCATGATAAAAGGTCGTCTGAAAACCTCGAAAACAAGGTTTTCAGACGACCTTTGATTTGTTCGGATACACCATATCGCAATATGGTTCAAGCAGCGCCGTAGGGGATTTTTCCTGTCAAATCCAGATGCAGGAATGAAAGTTCCGGATTGTCGGTTTAACGCAGGGGTCGTCTGAAAAACCATCGTTTAAGGTTTTTCAGACGACCTTTTGATAAGAACTTCAGACAGGATTATTCGATGATTTCGGTGAAAACGACGGTTTTGCCGCCGCGGGTAAGCGTGGCGAAGCCGTCCTGAAGCTGCCATATTGTGCTTGCGTTGCGGTATTCCGTGGTTTTGGTCATCGAATGGGTTTGCGTCAGTTTTTCGACCGTACTTCCCTGACGCAGTTCGACCGTCATCGGGCTGTTGCTGTTGACGTAGATGGCGGAGATGCGGCTGCCGTCGGCGGCTTGGTAGCGGATGGCGTTGTTTTGCGCTTCGGCGACGACGGCAAGAGGGGCATCGGGGCGGACGGCTTTATACGAACCGCAGGCGGTACA
Organism: Neisseria sicca; assembly: GCF_014054945.1. Taxonomy (NCBI): domain Bacteria; kingdom Pseudomonadati; phylum Pseudomonadota; class Betaproteobacteria; order Neisseriales; family Neisseriaceae; genus Neisseria; species Neisseria sicca. The sequence goes on from NZ_CP059566.1 coordinate 2,677,296, forward strand.
CAGTCCGAGCAACAGCAGGAGGGCGTATCTCTTCATAGCGTCTCAATAATGGTGGTGGGGAATGTGGCCTTCGAGATGGTAACGCGTTCCGCAGTAGGGGCATTCGATGTCGCTGTCGGACTGAATCGGGAGGAAGACGCGCGGATGACCGTTCCAAGTTTCGTGGTTGGGGCCGGAGCAGTGCAGCGGCAGGTCTTTGGGGTAGATAATGACGGTTTCGGTGTTTGCGTTCATGATTTTTCCTTGGTAAGTCCGACCTTATTGTACGATATATCGCCTGCTTGTGCATCGCAAAAGGTCGTCTGAAAATAGGTTTTGGTTTGATAATGCTTTGGTTATAATGCGGTTTTTATGATGAATCGGCTTTAAATCACTTTATTTTCAAACGGGCTTTAACATGACGACACTTTTCCGGCAGGATGATTTGAACCCTCAAGACGCCGCAGAATTTCTCTACACATTGAGCGCGGCGTATTTGGATTATACGGATGCGGCAGGCGATGAGGAAATGCGGTGTTTGAACGACGAACAACACACGCTGACGGCTTACTGCTATTTGGACAGCCAAGTGCAGGAGGGCGGTTTTGTGCAACTGATTGCGGCGGGTTACGGCGAATATGTGTTCCATAACCCCGTCGCCGACAGCCTGCGCCGCTGGCGGATTAAACCGACACCTAAGATTTTAGATAAGGCGAAGGCTTTATACGAGCGGGACGGCGCAAAAATCGAGGAAATGGCGGACAGCGGGGCATCTTTGGACGCGATTCGTGCCGAGTTTCCCGATTTTGAGGAATTGGACGGCGAATATTACGAAATCGCGGACGACGATATGGCGGCGGCTGTGGCGTATGTGTTGGCAAATTGGGGCAAGTTTGCGGAGATTGCGGATTGAGTGAACGTTATAGTGGATTAACTTTAAACCAGTACGGCGTTGCCTCGCCTTGCCGTACTATCTGTACTGTCTGCGGCTTCGTCGCCTTGTCCTGATTTAAATTTAATCCACTATAAGAAATATTGAACAGATTTTCCTGTGTGGGAGGTCGATAGCAAAAGGTCGTCTGAAAACCTGATTCGGTTTTCAGACGACCTTTTTTCAGACGAGCTTAAGCGTAATGCCGCTCTTCGCCTTTGCCGTCCACATTCTCGGCACAGCGTTTGCAGATGGTTTCATGTCCTGCGACTGTGCCGATGTCGTGGGTGTAGTGCCAGCAGCGTTCGCATTTTTCGCCGTCGCTGGCTTTGGCGGTAACGGCGAGTTCGCTGCCGGTTTTGACTTCGACTTTGGACACCAAGAGGGCAAAGCGCAATTCTTCTCCCAAGGCGTTCAGGTAGTCGGCGGTGGCTTCCGGCGCGGTGATTTCGGCTTCTGCCTGCAATGACGAACCGACGGTTTTGTCGGTGCGCAAAGGCTCGATGGCGGCGGTTACGGCTTCGCGGGCTTCGCGGACTGCTGTCCATTTTTTCACCAGTTCGGCTTCGGCTTTTTCGTTGATGGGCGGGAACTCGTGCCAGGTGTGGAAGAGGACGCTGTCTTCTTCTCCACCGCCGATGATGTCCCACGCTTCTTCGCCGGTGAAGCACAAAATCGGTGCAATCAAGAGAACCAGGCTGCGTGTGATGTGATACAGGGCGGTTTGCGCGCTGCGGCGGGCGTGGCTGTCGGCTTTGGTGGTGTAGAGGCGGTCTTTCAGGATGTCGAGGTAGAACGCGCCCAAGTCTTCCGAGCAGAAGGCGACGATGTCTTTCACGGCGAAGTGGAAGGCGTAGCGCGGATAGAAGTCGCCTGCCAGACGCTCTTGCAGCTGGCGCGCCAACACTAAGGCGTAGCGGTCGATTTCGACCATGTCTGCCTGCGGTACGGTGTGTTCGAACGGGTCGAAATCACTGAGGTTGGCAAACAGGAAGCTCAAGGTGTTGCGGATGCGGCGGTAGCTTTCGGTTACGCGTTTGAGGATTTCTTTGGAAATCGCCAATTCGCCGCTGTAATCGGTGGATGCCGCCCACAGGCGCAGGATGTCGGCGCCGAACTCGTTATAGACTTCTTGCGGCGCGACGACGTTGCCGATGGATTTCGACATTTTGCGGCCGTTTTGGTCCACTACGAAACCGTGGGTCAGAAGCTGTTTGTACGGGGCGCGGCCCATGGATGAGGCGCAGCCGGTCAGCATGGAGGATTGGAACCAGCCGCGGTGTTGGTCGCTGCCTTCGAGGTAGAGGTCGGCGGGCCAGTCCAATTCTTCGCGCTGTTTCAAGACGGAATAATGGGTCGAACCGGAGTCGAACCATACGTCCATCGTGTCGGAAAGTTTGTCGTAGTTTTCGCAATCTTCCGCGTTCAACAATTCGCTTTTATCGAGGGAGAACCATGCCTCGATGCCTTTTTCTTCGATTTTCAGGGCGATTTTTTCCAAAAGCTCGGCGGAGTTCGGATGCAGCTCGCCCGTTTCTTTGTGGACGAAGAAGGTCATCGGCGTGCCCCAATAGCGTTGGCGCGAAACAACCCAGTCGGGGCGGCCTTCGATCATGGCTTCGAGGCGCGCGCGACCCCAAGACGGGAAGAATTCGGTGTCGTCCACGGCTTTGATGGCTTTGTCGCGCAGGGTTTTGCCGTCGCTTCCGGCTTTGTCCATGCCGATAAACCACTGACCCGTCGCGCGGTAAATCAGCGGGGTTTTGTGGCGCCAACAGTGGGCGTAGCTGTGTTCGATTTTGCTGCTTGCCAAGAGGTTGCCGGTTTCTTCCAGCCATTGCAGGATGACGGGGTTCGCTTCCCAAACGCTCATGCCTGCGACGCGCGGCGTTTCGCTGATGTATTTGCCTTCGGCGTTGACGGGGTTGTAAAGCTCGATGCCGTATTTGTTGCAGACGGCGTAGTCTTCCAAACCGTGCGCAGGGGCAGTGTGCACCAAGCCCGTACCGGCGTCGGTGGTAACGTGTTCGCCGTTGAGCATGAGGATATCGCGTTCGAGGAACGGATGGTTCATGTGCAGGTTTTCCAGCTTGTCGCCGGTGGTTTCCGCGAGGACGCTGAGGTCGTCTGAAACGAAGCCGTAGCGTTTGAGCGCGTCTTCCGCCAAATCTTTCGCCAGCACCAATTTGCCTTTGGGCGTATCAATCAGTTGATACACCACGTCCGCACCCGCAGACACGGCTTGGCTCGCAGGCAGCGTCCAAGGCGTGGTCGTCCAGATGACGGCAAACGCTTTGCCCTCGATGCCTGCTAAACCGAATGCGGCGGCAAGCGCGGCGGTGTCTTTAAACGGATAGCCAACGTCAATCGCAGGTGATACTTTGTCTTTGTATTCCACTTCCGCTTCCGCTAGCGAAGAGCCGCAGTCCAAGCAGAACTGAACCGGTTTCGCACCGCGGTAGAGATAGCCGGATTTGTAGATTTCGCCGAGCATGCGCACGGTATCGGCTTCAGTTTTGAAATCCATGGTCAGGTAGGGGTTGTCCCAATCGCCCAACACGCCCAGACGGATGAAGTCTTTTTTCTGGCGGGCAACCTGCTCGGCGGCGTATTCGCGGCACAATTCGCGGAAACGCGCTTTGGGCATATCTTTGCCGTGCAGCTTTTCCACCATCACTTCGATGGGAAGACCGTGGCAGTCCCAGCCCGGCACATAAGGCGCGTCGAAACCGGCTTGGGTTTTGCTGCGGATAATGATGTCTTTGAGGATTTTGTTGACGGCATGACCGATGTGGATGTCGCCGTTGGCATACGGCGGGCCGTCGTGCAGGATGAATTTCGGACGGCCTTTGGCGATTTCGCGCAGTTTTTGATAGCGTTTGTGCTCGTACCAGCTTTTCAGCCACGCAGGCTCGCGCTTGGCAAGGTTGCCGCGCATCGGAAACGGGCTTTCGAGCAGGTTTACGGTTTTGCTGTAATCGGTCATGTTGTGATTCTCTATGGTCTCGGTATTTCGGTTTCAGACGACGTTTCGCTAAGGTCGTCTGAAAAAATGCAAAGGGCTATTGTAGCCGAATTGTATTGTTTTTATAAGGGGTTTGGACGAAAGGTTGGGGCTTGGCGCAAGGGTGGAGGAGTCGGTTTTGCCGTAAATTTTGCGGTTTGACGGATTCACATTAATTTGATGAAGGTTGACCTTAAATTGAAATAAAATGATAATTTATATCATTAACCTTCTAAATTTCTTCCTCGACGATACCAAGCTTGCCGAACTTTGGTTCGTCCGCCGTCCGGGCAGCAACGGCATTGTCCACAGCATCGAAGCCTATGACGACCGCCGCAATTTGGTGCTACAACTGTTCGGCAGACCCGCCGATGCCGAAGCGGAATCCGAAGCGTGGCGCGCGTTGATTGCCGAAGTGCGCCAAACATACGGGTTGTAATCTTTTTTGAACCCACACCTCGTCTGAAACCCCGTTTTGGGTTTTCAGACGACCTCCAAACCCTGCAAACCATACGGAAACATCATGAAAAAAACCATCATCGCCGCCGTCCTGACCCTGCTTGCCGCCCATGCCGCCGCGCAGCGCGTCGTGATCCTGACGCCCGACGTTGCCGACATCGCCGCCAAACTCGGTGCGGACAAAGAAGTCGTCGGCATCCACGAGTTCAACCGCAACCCCGCCTATAAAAACACGCCGTCCATCGGCTTCTACCGCAATTTCTCCGCCGAACCCATCATCGCCAAAAAGCCTGATTTGGTCATCGGAAGCTGGATGGCGAAACCTGACGGCATTTACGCCCAACTCAGCCGCGCCGGTGTCCGCGCTGAAAACGTCAATTCAAACGAAACGCTGGAGCAATACCAGCAAAGTTTCGCCCGCATCGGCAAATTGTTGGGCAAGGAAAAGCAGGCGCAGGCTTTGGCGCAGCAGTTTAAAAGCAGCATCAAGGCGCAGCCTGCCAACGGCAAACGCTACATCTTGAGCTACGACGGACGTTATGTTGCGGGTAAAAATACTGTCGGCGACGTGCTTATCCGCTTAGCCGGCGGGACGAACGCGGCGGCTTCGGTGGACGGACTCAAACCGTTCTCGCGCGAAGGCTGGCTCAATGCGAAACCTGACGTCATCATCATCGCCAAACACAATGAAAAAGCCCTCGGCGGCCTCGACAAAATCATGACGCGCCCCGAAATCGCCTCCAGCCCCGCCGGGAAAAACAAACGCATCTTGTTCTGGCAGGCGGACGACTATATGCGCTACGGCCTCTACACACCCGACATCGTCCGCAAGCTGCACGATTTAGGGAAATAAGAGGCGGTCGTCTGAAAGTGGCGTGATGGCACGAAGTCGGATGGGCAATCCGGCTTTTTGTCGGTTTCAGACGACCTTCTTTCTTTTGCCGCCGTTGTTTCGGAACAGATGCACATGAAGGCAGCAGCGTTCTGCGTTCGTTTATTGTGAACAGGTCGTCTGAAAACGGGCAACGGCGGATCCGTCGGCGTTTCGCAGCCGCTGCCGAAATACTCTTCAAAGAATCACAACATGAAAAAATGGCTTCCGGTGTTGCCGGTTTTATCTTTGTTTCTGATTTGGTTTTGCGCCGGAGTGGGCGAGGGCGGCTGGAGCAATCCGCTTGCCGCCGATCCCGTGTTGATGGAAATCCGCCTGCCGCGTATTTTTGTCGCTTTGCTGGTCGGCGCGGCACTTTCCGCCAGCGGCGCGGCGTTGCAGGCTTTGTTTGAAAACCCGCTTGCCGACCCGAGCTTGATCGGAACGTCGGGCGGGGCGGCGATGGGCGTAGTGCTGGCGATTGCGATGGGCTGGAACATCGCCGTACCGCTGGCGGCATTTGCGGGCGCGTTTGCCGTCTGCATCCTGATTCTGCTCGGACACCGTCTGGTCGGCGGCGGCAAGCTGGGGCTGTTGGTCATGGGTTTTGTGGTCAGCGCTTTGTGCGGCGCATTGGTCAGTCTGATTCTCTTCCTTTCAGACGACATGGCATTGCGCAGCGCCATGACTTGGCTCTCGGGCAGCTTCTCCGAAGCAGGTTTTGTTTCGCCGGCTTACGCAGGCGGCGTGATGCTGGCAGGTTTGGTCGTGCTGGCCGCCGTCGGCCGCCGTCTCGACTATCTGCTCTTGGGCGACGAAACCGCGCACACTATGGGCATCAGCGTCGCCGCCACCCGCGTGGCAACCATCATCGGCGCGGCTTTGATGATCGGCGCCGCCGTCTCGCTCGGCGGCATCATCGGTTTCGTCGGCATGATGATACCCAACGTATTGGCGCAGGTGGTTGGCGGATCGCGCACCCGCCTGATTATCCTGTCCGCCGCCGTCGGCTCGATTTTCATGTTGCTCGCCGATACGTTTGCCCGCTGGGTGGTGTACCCCATCGACCTGCCTGTCGGCATCGTCATCGCCATTTTGGGCGGGCCGTTTTTCCTGTGGCTGATTGTCAAAGACCAAAGGAGCTGACATGGCATTGCTCATCGAAAACTGCACCGTCAAAGCCGGAAAACGCACCATCCTGTCTTTGGATCGCGCCGAATTTCCCCAATGCGCCGTCAGCGCGGTCATCGGCCCCAACGGCGCGGGCAAGTCCACCCTGCTCAAACAGTTCCTCTACCATCCGCAAGCCAGCTGGTGTGAAGCACCCATGAAGGACGCGCTCAGACAACATAAAATCGCCTGGGTCGGGCAACACGAACATTTCAACCTCCCCATGACCCTGTCCGAATACGTCCTCATCGGGCGATACCCCAAACTCGCTTGGTATCGGCGACCCAAACAGGCAGACACCCGACGCGCCCAAGCCCTGCTCGAGCATTTCGACCTCGCCGACTTGCGACACAAACGCATCCAAACCCTCTCCGGCGGCGAACAGCAACGCGCCGCCGTCATCCGCGCGCTGTTGCAGGATGCCGAAGTCCTCTTCCTCGACGAACCGACCAACCATCTCGACGTCCGCTATCAACACAGCCTGATGCAGCACCTCACCACCTTGCCCGAACAAGGCATGACCGTCGTCATGGTGTTGCACGACCTCAACCTCGCCGCCCACTACGCCGGCCACATCACGCTGATGAAAAACGGCAGCATCACCGCCGCAGGCGCAACCGCCGACATCATGGACGCCGAACGCCTCAGCCAAACCTACGACTGGCGCATCCTCGAATGCACCGCCAACGGCAAAACGTGGTTTCAGGCGGAGACTTTGTGAGGGGTCGTCTGAAAAGCGGGTGTATCACGGGTGGTTTGTAAAATGAATCTCCGCAAAAAGGTCGTCTGAAAAAGAATATTCAGACGACCTTTATCGTCAATATAAATAAAAGATACCCATGACGTCATTTCCTGACCTGCGTAGCAACTGTATTTTTCACCCCGTCGGGCAAAAATACCAAAACTCAAATCAAGCCGTTCGGATGCTGTTGTCGGCAAAGTAATCATTCAATATCGTCAGTAGTCGGTATACATTGTAGCGTGGGCTTTGCCCACGATAATGTTGGGTAAAAGAGGTCGTCTGAAATTTTGAGTTTGATTCGTGGGCAAAGCCCACGCTACGGGTTTCTATTTTCTCTTGCTACGGCTTATCGTAAGTTGCTGAGTGTGTAGTCGGATTCTCGAATCCCGAACAGTTTTAGACGTTTGAAATCCTCGTAAAAAAGGTCGTCTGAAACTTTCAGACGACCTTCCTGACAACTATTTACACACTTTCTTCACAACAAACCTTCCGCTTTAACCCAAGCCAAAATATCGGCTTCTACGGCTTCGGGCGAACCGGGATTGTCGATTTTGACGCCGTATTCGTCCGTGCCGAGTTCTTCCAGGATTTCCAGTTGCGAATCCAGCATCCCCGCCTTCATGTAATGCCCTTGGCGCGCCATCATGCGTTCGAGGTTGATGGCTTGCGGCGGCGTCAGGTGGATGAAGGCGGTTTTGCCTTGTGCGCCGCGCAGGATGTCGCGGTATTGGCGTTTCAAGGCGGAGCAGGTAACGATGGTGTACGCCGCGCCGCTTTGCGCCTGTTCCGTCATCCAGTCGCGTAGGTTGCAGAGCCACGGATAGCGGTCTTCGTCAGTCAGCGGGATGCCCGCGCCCATTTTGTCGCGGTTGGCTTGGGTGTGGAAATCGTCGCCTTCGGCGTAGGGGCATTGGTTGAGGTGTTTTTGTAGGGACAGGGCGGCGGTGGTTTTGCCGCAGGCGCAACCGCCCATCATCACAAAATGCGTCGTCATGTTCTCTTCCTTTGTTGGATTTGAAAAATATAAGGTCGGGCAGACGGTTTAGAGCGTCTCAAAACCGTTTTCAGACGACCTCAAACCACGGCAAACAGCAGCGCCGACACTGAAAAACCGATGGCGGCAATCAGCGTTTGGTTGACCGTCCATGTTTTGAGCGTGGTCGGTACGTCCATATCCAAAAGGCGGCCGACCAGCCAGAAGCCCGAGTCGTTGAAGTGGCTGCAACCGACCGAGCCTGCCGCGGTTGCCAAAACGACGCAGGCGAGTTGCCAGTCGTTGAAGCCTGCGGCGGCAACGGCGGGTGCCATCAATGCGGCGGCAGTCGTCAGCGCGACGGTTGCCGAACCTTGCGCGATACGCAGCGCCAATGCCACTAAGAAACAGCCCAGCAATACGGGTATGCCTAAATTCGCCATGCTGTCCGCCAACGCCTGACCGATGTCCGATGCGCGCAACACGCCGCCGAACATCCCGCCCGCGCCGGTAATCAAGATAACCGAACAAACGGGAGCGAGTGCGCCGTCCACCGTTTTCTCCAGCGCGCTTGCCTTTTCGCCGCGTTTTCTGCCCAAAACATAAAGTGCCACCAAAACCGAAATCAGCAGCGCGACAGGGGTCGAGCCGATCATGCGCGCCACCTGTACCCAATGTTCGTCCGCGCTGACGACTTTTTCACTGATTAAGGTGGATAGACCTGTATTCATAAAAATCAACAGCATAGGAATCAGCATAATGCCGACCACGGTCGAAGCCTTGGCAGGCGTTTGCGGCCGGTCGTTGTCCACCGCGCCGCCGCTGAGCAAGTCGGGAACGGGAACGCGGATGGTACGTCCTAAAACCTTTCCAAGCAGATAACCGCTGACATACCAAGTGAACATGGCGACGGGCAATCCCAAAATCAGTACCTGACCGATGTTCGCCGAATAAAATTCCGAAGCTGCAATCGGACTGGGGTGGGGCGGCAGGAAAACGTGCATCACCGAAAACGCGCCGATAGACGCCAGAGCATAAGGCAATACGTCCTGCTTCATGCGCCGCGCCGTCGCGAAGACAATCAGCAGCATCACCACCAATCCCGCATCAAAGAAAATCGGGAAACCGAAAATCAGCGACGCCACGCCCAAGGCAAACGGCGCGCGTTTTTCGCCGAACATCCGAATCAGCGCATCCGCCAGCGACTGCGCCCCGCCCGAAGTTTCCACCAGCCGCCCGAGCATCGCGCCCAAACCGACCAGCAAAGCCACGCTGCCGAGCGTACCGCCGAAGTTTTTCAACAGAACGTCGTTCACAATCTTATCCATCGGCAGCCCCGTCGCCACCGCCGTCAGCAGGCTCACCGACACCAGCGTCAACAGCGCGTGGACACGCAGTTTCACAATCAACAGCAAAATCAGCACAATCGCCATCGCCGCAATACTCAGCAGCCAGCCCGCGCTCAAAGTCTGAGTCCAACCATCCATTTTGAAGCCTTTCTTTGTAATCAGAATACAAGGTGGTTAAGGTTTTTCAAACGTATCCAATAGACCATAGCACGATTTGCAACGGGGCGGTATGGTGGAATTTTGAGTCTATAAGCGTCTAATTTTTAGATGAATTTTAATAATAAATGAGAGACAAAATAGAGGGTGAAAAAGACAAGGTCGGATGAGGTATCCGATAAGGCGGAGAGGTCGTCTGAAAGTTTCTTTATCGGGTGTCGAACATGAAATATTATGCAAAAAAGGTCGTCTGAAAACTTTTCAGACGACCTTTTCATTACCTCAACCTTACTATTAAGCCGCGTTGTCGAAGCCGCTGTGGCGCAGCAGTGCGTCTATGCTCGGTTCGCGTCCGCGGAAGGCTTTGAAGGATTCCGCCGCGCTGCGGGAGCCGCCGACGGCGAGGATTTCCTGCCAGAAGCGTTTGCCTGTGGCGGCGACGTCGTCGCTTTCTTCAAAGGCGGCGTAGGCGTCGGCGCTGAGGACTTCGGCCCATGCGTAGCTGTAATAGCCTGCGGAATAGCCGCCGGCGAAGATGTGGCCGAAGCTGTTGGCGAAGCGGTTGTATTCGGGCGGTTGGATGACGGCGACTTCTTTGCGCACGCTGTCTAAAACCTGCGGCCAGTTTTTCAGACGGCCTTCGTCGTCTTCGCTGTAAATGGTCATGTCGAAGAGGGCGAACTCCATCTGGCGGACGAGGAACATGCCGCGTTGGAAGTTTTTGGCGGCAAGCATTTTGTCGAAAAGTTCTTTCGGCAGGGGCTCGCCGGTTTCTTCGTGGGCGGACATTTGTGCCAAGACGTCGTATTCCCAGACGAAGTTTTCCATAAACTGGCTGGGCAGCTCGACTGCGTCCCATTCGACGCCGTTGATGCCGGATACGCCCAGTTCGTCCACTTGGGTGAGCAGGTGGTGCAGGCCGTGACCGGTTTCGTGGAAGAGGGTGAGGATTTCGTCATGGCTCAAGCGGGCTTCTTTGCCGCCGACGGGCGGGGTAAAGTTGCAGACAAGGTAGGCGGTGGGCAGTTGCAGCGTGCCGTCGGCGAAGCGGCGGCGGCCTTTGTAGTCGTTCATCCACGCGCCGCCGCGTTTGCCTTCGCGGGCGTAGAGGTCCATATAGACGTCGCCTATGGTTTTGCCGTTTTGCTCCAGCTCGAAGTAGCGCACGTCTTTGTGCCAGACGGGAACGGTTTTTTCGGCGAATCCGATGCCGTAGAGTTTTTTGATTTGGGCGAACAGGCCTGCCAGGACTTTGCTGACGGGGAAGTATTTTTTGACTTCGGTTTCGCTGAATGCGTATTTGGCTTCGCGCAGTTTTTCGCTGGCGTAGCTCAAATCCCACGGCTGCGGGTCGGCGAGGTTCAGGCGTTCGCGGGCGAAGGCTTTGACTTCGGCGAGGTCTTTTTCGGCGTAGGGTTTGGCGCGGCGGGCGAGGTCGTGCAGGAAGGTGAGGACTTGTTCGGGCGTATCCGCCATTTTGGTTGCCAACGACAGCTCGGCGTAGTTTTTGAAGCCGAGCAGTTTGGCGGTTTGCAGGGCATTTTCGAGCGTGCGGTCGATGTTGGCGGTGTTGTCGAATTTGCCGTCGTTTGAAAGTTCGCTGGCGCGGGTAACGTAGGCGCGGTAGATTTGTTCGCGCAGTTCGCGGTTGTCGGCGTATTGGATGACGGCGAGGTAGTGCGGAATCTGCAAACCGATTTTGTAGCCTGTTCTGCCTTCGCTTTGCGCGGCGGCGGCAAACATGGCGAGCGAGTCTTCGGGAATGCCGGCAAGCGGTGCGGCGTCGTCGAAGTAGAGGGCGAAGGCGTCGGTTGCGTCTAAGACGTTTTGCGAGAATTTGGCGGAGAGTTGCGCGCTTTCGGTTTGCAGTTTCGCCAGTTCTGCCTGCTGTTCGGGCGGCAGTTCCGCGCCGCTGAGGACGAAATCGCGCAGGTCGTGGTTGAGCTTGGTTTGCTGTGCGGGGGAGAGGGTCTCGAATTCGGGGGAATTTTTGATGGTTTTGAAGCGGTTGTACAGCTCGATGTCTTGTCCGATTTCGGTGAAGAAGACGGTGATTTCGGGCATCAGTTCGTTATAGACGGCGCGCAGTTCGGGCGTATCGACGACGGAGTTGAGGTGCGACACGACGCCCCAAATCCTGCCGACGCGTTCGGTGATGTCGGTCAGACGCTCGACGGTGTTTGCCCAGTCGGTGTGCGTTTGGGCTTTGACTTCGGCAATCTGCGCGCGCGCTTCGGCGATGGCGGTTTGCAGGGCGGGTTTGATGTCGGCGGTTTGGATGGCGTCGAAACGGGGTTCTTCGCCCAAATGGAGCAGTACGTTGTCGGTCATGGATGGGATTCCTTTGTGTGGGTGGCGGGTTCGGACGGAGGTCGTCTGAAAAATGGCTGCCGCCTGAGTCAATGGGAAAATGGGGATAATGTGTGTCTGGGTTTTAGGTTTGCCGTTCGGGCGAACCGATTGTGTTTTCAGACGACCTGTTTGGATTCGGGGTCGTCTGAAAACGATGGGGCAAACGATAGGGGAGATATAGTGCCATCTTGTCGGGCTTAAAGCGTCTTTCCCTGTTTTTACGCTATTCTGCGCCGCGCGGGTTGGATTTGAGCGGGGCGGCGAGGTCGAGGCTCATCGGTGTGCCGGCGGGGGCGAACACGGCTTGTGCGATATTGGTTTGCAACGAATCGGCAAACGCGCCGCGGTAGATTTTCGCGCCTTGGTGGGTTAGGTTGGATTGGACGTCGACATAGACTTCGCCGCCGATTTGCTGCCACAGGCGGCAGAACGTGTAGTCTTCGGAAAGGTAGCGTTTGCTTTCGGGATCGACCATGCAGTCGAAGAAGCGGTAGTGCAGCCCTTTGTCTTCGCGTTTGTAGTCGCTGTCGGAGATGTAGTTCAGCTCGGGGTAGGCGGCCATCATTTTTTCGAACACGCTGCGTTTGATGACCATGAATCCGGTCGGCGCGTCATCGACTTTCATAAAGCCTTCTTCATCGACGCGCAGGACGATTTCGCCGTTTTCGTTTTTATCGCCTGTGTTGACGGTGTAGGCGGTGTACATCCGCTCGAAATCCGCCTGCGTCGTGCCGGCAGGAACGCCTTCGTCAGGCCAGTTTTCGCGTTTCAACGGATAAATGCCGGCAACGACGTCTTTGTCTGCCAAAAGCAGACGGTAGAACGCTTCGGCGGAAAAACCGATGTCGGAGTCTATCCAGAAGAGGTGCGTCCATTCTTTGTTTTCCAAGAAGGTCGCCACGCAATTATTGCGCGCGCGGGTAATCAGGCTCTCGCCGCGCTGCATCATTACTTGCAGCGGCCAGCCGTTTTGCGCGCTGGTGTGGACGATATTGAGCAGCGAAAGGACGTAATTGTGGAAATATTTCCCGTCGTGGCTGGGGGTCATGATGACGGGGTACATTTGCGTAAGGGCGGATTCGGGCAACATAGTATTTTCCTGATTGTTAATAGATTATGGGGTTAAGCTTGAGGGTTTAGCAGGCGGTATTGTACGCGCAAAAATTCATCCAACACTGCTTGCTGGATTTCTAAACGCTTCGCCACGGGCGAGGCATAGCGCACGATGATAAGGTACACCTTGTCGTCATGCGGCACGCGGGTTACGCGCGGCTGGGCGGCAGGGGTGATGAACAGCTTCTCCGCCTGCACGTTTTCCAAATGCCGCTGGATGGCGGGTACATAAGGTTGGCACAAAGGCTCCAATACGGCTTTCAGACGACCTACAATCACATCCGAATCCAAATGAATCGGCACGGGAATTTCCACCGTATGAATCACATAATCGCCCAAAATATTGTCGCGGCGGACGGAATGGTTCAAAAGCAGGCTGTTCGGGAACGACAGCGTTTTACCCGAAAGCTGCCCGACCAGCGGGTTCGGACCGATCTGCATCATCAGCGTATTCAAAAGATTAATATCGACCACACGCCCGCGCAGGCCGTTCACTTCAATATAGTCGCCGACCGAATATTGTTTCGTTACCGAGCGCAAGATGCTGCCCGACAAACACATAATCAGTTCCTTCGTCGCCACCACAATCGCCGCCGCTACGGCAAACATCGACAGCGCCAGCGTCTGGATTTGTGTCGCCCAAATTACCGCCAGCCCGAAAATCGTCAAAATCAGCGTCAGATTGCGGCTGAGTACCAAGGAGCGGCGTTTTTCCTCGATGCTGTAATGCGGATGACGGCGCAGATACAGTTTCAGCAAAACGCCCCGCAAAACCAGCAGCGCCATGACCATCAGCACCGATTCCACCACTTCCTCGCGTACTGGCAGAGTATGCAGCCATTGCCGTACTGTGTCCCACATAGTGTAAAAATCCTATATTTATCTTGATATTGTTTTCAGACGACCTATACGCACCATCGGCACGGATTGCCGGGCCGCCTAAGAAATGACATTATAAATGATAACGAATGGGGAGGTCGTCTGAAACATCCGTAAGAGGCATATCATCGAAATGGCGCGTTCAGACGACCTTTAAAGCCTATGATGATATACTGTAACACTATGTTAATAAAGAGGAAATTGTTTACTAGGTTGCCAAAAAAGGATAACATGTAGTCCGTAACCTAAAGGGTTTGAATTAACCACCGATAACGAGGAATCAAAATGACTTGCAAAATCCACGATCATCACGACCATACCCATGGCACCGGTTGCGGCCATACCGCCATCAAACACGGCGACCACACCGACTATCTGCACGACGGTCATCTGCACCACGAACACAACGGCCATTACGACGAACACAGCTTAAGCGTCAATGAAACCAACCCTGACGGCTGCCATCCCGTCGATACCTGCAAAGGCCATGTTCACGGCGAAGGTTGCGGCCATGAAGCCGTACCGCACGGCGATCACACCGACTACATCGTCAACGGCCGCCTGCACCACCAACACGGCGACCACTGCGACGATCACGGTCCGGTCGAGATTGTGAAGTAAGCGCAATAGAAGCGGTTTCTTCTGAAATAAGCGTTAAGAACAAAAGGTCGTCTGAAAATGCTGCTTCCGTAAGGTAAAACGGAATGGCGTTTTCAGACGACCTTTTGTGTTTTCCATCTTATTGGGAGGGAGAGGGGGAGAGGTAAATGGGCTTTATCTTTTGTTTGTTAAACCAAGTTCTATTAGATAGCTATTCTCTATCGTTTATGATTTCAATAAATCCGATAAGCTATCATTTTCTTCCGCTGCAACCGTATATTTCTCTTGCGCCCATTCGCCTAAGTCGATCAATCGGCAGCGTTGACTGCAAAAAGGCCGGTATTTGCTCTCTTCATTCCATATCACCGGCTTTTGACAGGTCGGACATTTCACAGTCGTTACTTCAGTCATTATTTGTTCCTTACAAATCATTTATGCTTTGTCTGTTGATTGAAATATTTCACGTTAGGGCAATGATGTACCAAATTTCGAGTTGCCGGAATATCCCAGATAAAACCTATGCAGTCCCTGAATTTTTTGGGTCAATTCAGATAAAGTCCCTTCATTTTCTAAGACATCATCTGCATAGAGCAGCCGCGTTTTGCGGCTGGCCTGAGTGTTCATAATGCGCTTGATCTCTTCTGTATTCAAACCGCTTCTTTGCTGAACGCGAAGAATTTGGGTTGCTTCAGAAACGTCGATAACCAATACTCTATCGACAGCCGCTAAAAATTCCGGATTTTCAATCAGCAAAGGTACATCGATGATGCCGTATGCTGCGTTAGGATAGCGGGTTTTTGCAGATTTGATTTCATTTAAAATCAAAGGCAGCAACACCTCTTCCAATTCTTTTTTGGCTTGAGGTCGTCTGAAAACAAGATCCCTCAAAGCAGCACGGTTCAGACTGTTTTGGGTATGAAAAACCTTGTCGCCAAAAAGACGGCGGATAGCCGGTAATGCTATACCGTTATCCGCCGTCAGGTTTCGACTCAGGGCGTCGGCATCAATGTGCGGGACACCCAAATCAGAAAAGATTTTTGCTGCTTGAGATTTCCCGCTGCCGATACCACCTGTCAAACCTATCCATAAAGTCATATTAAAACCCTGATTTGGTCAGCCACCAAGTGACGGCACGATGTACCGGCTCATTAGCTACCAAAATAATCCAGCCGGCAATAGCCAAACTCGGACCGAATGCAAAATATTGTCCTTTGGCAACCCGTCCGATAATCGCACCAATCAGACCAATTAAAGCTGCCATAAAGACCAATACAGGTAAAATGCCGACACCAAGCCATGCACCTAGTGCAGCCAGCAATTTAAAATCGCCGTTACCCATACCGATTTTTCCAGTCAAAAGCTTATAGATAAAACACAACAGCCATAAGCTCATATAGCCGAAAACCGCGCCTAAAACGGCAGATTTTAATGGAACAAAAGTGCCATTCAAATTAAACAGCAAGCCTAACCATATCAGCGGCAGGGTCAGGCTGTCAGGTAAATATTGAGTATCTGCATCGATAAAGGTCAATGCAATCAATAGCGCAGTCAATATCAAACCGCCAAATGCAGCCATCGTCCAGCCATATTGCCACGCCATAACACCAAACAATATGCCGGTCAATAATTCGATTAAGGGATAACGGATGCTGATGGGCGTTTTACACGAACCACATTTACCACCAAGCATCAGATAACTGAAAATCGGAATATTTTGCCAAGCCTTTACCGGGGCATGACACTTAGGGCAGCGTGAATCCGGTTTCATCAAATTGAATGGTTGCTGCTCTTCTTCCGTTAATTCAAGCTGCAAATGCTCTTTCGCAAACTGAGTCCAGCCGCGTTCCATCATAACAGGAACGCGGTAAATGACAACATTAAGGAAACTTCCGATTAACAAACCAACGACGACAGATAATGGAATAGCAAATGGTGCTAATGTATCCAAAGATTCCAGCATATTAACCTACTACGTTACCGAGGTTAAACAGCGGCAGATACATTGCTACCAACAATGTTCCGATGATGGAGCCTAAAACTACCATAATGATGGGCTCCATCAGTGAGGATAATTGTGCTACAGAGTTATCAACTTCATCCTCGTAAAATTCAGCAGCCTTATTCAGCATATCATCAAGGGAACCGGATTCTTCACCAATAGCGGCCATTTGAATAACCATATTGGGGAACATATCCGTACTTTGCATACTCGAAGTCAAAGAAAGACCTTGAGTAACTTTCGCACGAATGTCCTGTGTTGCCTCCTCATAAAGGATATTACCGGCTGCACCTGCTACTGAATCTAAAACTTCTACCAAAGGTACGCCTGCTGCAAACAAGGTGGAAGTGGTACGAGCCCAGCGAGCAATAGTTGCTTTACGGACAATTTGACCAAAAATTGGTAAACGTAAAACCATTGCATCTATACGTTTCTGGAAATTTGGTGATTTTTCATGTAGTTTATAAACACCAAAACAAATGGCAATAACTATAACAATCATCAGCCACCCATATTCCACGAATATTTTGGAAATATCCATAACAATTTTGGTTAAACCAGGCAATTCAGCACCCATTCCAGCATAAACTTTACCAAATTCAGGTAATACCCAACGCATCATTACGAAGATCAATGCTATTGCAACAACAACAATAGAAATTGGGTACGTCAGCGCGGTTTTCACTTTTTTCTTAATGGCTTGCGTTTTCTCTTTATATACAGCAAGTTTATCCAACAGGCTTTCCAAAACACCGCCAGCTTCGCCGGCCGCAATCAGATTGCAATAAAAACGGTCGAAATATTTTGGGTATTTGGCAAATGATTTACCTAATGCACTACCTTGTTCCACATCTGCACGGACTTGCATCAACATTTCAGTCATGGATGGGTTGGAGTGTCCGCGTGCGACAATTTCAAAAGCCTGCATTAAAGGCAGACCTGCTTTCATCATGGTGGCGAGTTGACGGGTAAAGACAGTAATGTCTTCCTGAGTAATACGACGCTTTTTAGTTGCCTTTACCTTACTGATACGTAAAGGGCGTATCCCGCGGCGTTGGAGCTTTTTACGCGCTTCTTCTTCGTCTTTGGCGACTACTTCGCCTCGGACCAATTGATCCGTATTGGTATTTTTACCTTCAAACGTAAAACGTTTGCCTTTATTTTTTTGAGCGAATAAGCCTCTTTTTTGCTCTGCTTGAGCCATTTTGTTACCCCTTGGTTTAATGTTTAAGAATGAAGAAAACAAAAGTCCCCGTGTTTCTTCGATTCAATGGTTTAATCGTTAGTGTGAGCAATAACTTCTTCTAATGAAGTCAACCCTTGCATAACTTTTAATAAGCCTGCACGGCGTAAATCGACCATGCCTTCTTTATAGGCCATGTTCATAATATCAACTTCCGTACCATTATTCATAATGACACGTTGCATTTCCTCGGTAATCGGCATTACTTCGTAGACACCGACACGGCCTTTAAAGCCTTTACCACGACAACTATCGCAACCGACAGGACGGTAGAGTTTCCAATCCTTTGCTAAATCTTCATCTGTAAATCCTGCTTTTTTTAATGCGGGAACGGGAGGACGTTCAACCTCACGCTTACAGCTCGAACACAGACGACGCAATAGTCGTTGCGCCATAATTAAGCTGACGGAACTGGCAATGTTGAATGGGGCAACCCCCATGTTCAACATACGGGATAGGGTCGCAGGCGCATTATTGGTATGCAACGTTGAAAACACCATATGTCCGGTTTGTGCCGCTTTGATGGCAATATCCGCGGTTTCCAAGTCCCGAATCTCACCTACCATGATAATGTCAGGGTCTTGTCGCAAGAAAGATTTCAACGCCGCAGCAAAAGTCAAACCTTGTTTATCATTGACGTTGACTTGGTTGATGCCGGGCAAATTAATCTCGGCCGGGTCTTCTGCGGTGGAAATATTGACGTCTTCTGTATTTAAAATATTCAAGCAAGTATAAAGTGATACGGTTTTACCGGAGCCTGTCGGACCTGTTACCAATACCATGCCATAAGGCCGATGAATGGCCTCAAGCAGCATTTCTTTTTGGAAGGGTTCGAATCCCAGTTGGTCAATATTTAAAGTTGCTGCATCAGAATTCAGAATACGCATTACCACTTTTTCACCAAAAAGCGTAGGTAACGTACTTACACGAAAATCAATGGGGCGACCGTGTTTATGGAAAGCAATCTGAATACGACCATCTTGCGGTACGCGTTTTTCCGAAATGTCCAAACGCGCCATTACTTTGATGCGTGAAGCCAGCTGTCCGCGTACAGCAACAGGGGGTTGAACCACTTCCCTTAGCTGTCCATCTACACGAAAACGGACACGAGCCATTTGTTCATAAAATTCGAAATGTATATCGGATGCGCCTGCATTTAGTGCATCTGATAAAGTTTTGTGAATAAAGCGTGGAATAGGTCCATCTTCAGCCTCTTCGTTGTCAATATAAAGCGCCTGAGAGGGCTGGGCAGCTTCTTGTTCTTCACTAATTTCTTTTAAGATGGTGGTAGAACGTTGTCCTAACCATTCTAAAAGGGAGCTTAACTGATCGTCAGGTACGACAACCAAATCTATCGTAACACCTGAAGAAAAAGTGATTTTTTGGAAGTTTTGGATTTGTGTCGGGTCTGATACGGCCAGATAAACTTTACGGCCGCGACGAAATATGGGTATGCATCGATTTTGAACCATCTGTTCTTCGCTTAAAACATCAGTTATGACATTGCTGCGAGGATAATGATGCAAATCCAATAAGGGGTAGCTGAATACACGTGCAACTAATTCTCCTAAACTTCTAGGAGAGATGATGCCGTCCGCAAAAAGCATGGGTAAGATTTCTTTCCCTGATTTCAAGGCATTGCCGTAATGTTCAGCTTGTGCATTTGTAATGGTCTGGCTTTGAAGCAGTACGCGTAATAGTCCGATACTCATTATTCAATTATCCATTTCTTGTATAACCTTTTATACAGTAAATATTTTCAGGCATCATGCCGATGAAATATCTTACAAAAAGGAGATCCCCATTGGTTACTTGATATTTTGTATTTAACTGTATTAAAAGGAAATTTTATTTTAAGTGTTTTTATTTATTGTTAAGGAATAATATGATATTCCGATGGTATGTGCAATCCCTTATTTATGCAGAATATTATAGGGAGGGTAGTTTGGAAATTTTTAGGGAGTCGCTATTATAAGGCAAACAATACAGTTGCAACACTTCTCGGCGGAACTTTGTATGAGACTCTCTTAGAGTGATTGCTTTGGATGCTGTTTCTAGCGGGATAATTTGGTGGTATTTAAGAGACAGTATGGTGGGGATAGACCACATGTAGGTCGTCTGAAAACTAAAAATGCGAAAAGCCGAATCATGTTTGAGTACATGATCCGGCTTTGATTTGATATGAGCGACTATTTCAGTAAATTAAAAATAGGGACTCAGTTCATTAGTCGATAATTTATTGGCGAATACGAGTTTGTGCGGGAGCAGGTGCAACTTCGCGAATAATGACTTCACGAACAACTTGAGGTTCTGCTTTTTTCGGACCGCAGCCTTCAGGCATCCAATAGAATGATTGGGCATTTTTGTCTTTATCAAACAGAATTTTGAATTGGCAAGTTTTGTGTTCGCCATTTTCACGGTAGTTGAACAAGTAGTCCCACTCGCGCACGCCATAAAGACCTTCTTGGAAGTGAGGACGTCCAATCAGTTCATAGATTTGGTCTTTATTCATGCCGGCTTCAATTTGACGGACATTATCCCAGTTTGGCCAAGAACCATGTTGAGTACCATCGTGACGCAGGGTGGTTTTTGCTGCATCAGGCCATACGGGATTGTCAGTAGTGCCTTCTTTGCTAACTTTGCTCAGATTACCACAGGCTGCCAAGGAGAGTGCTGCAATCGCAGGCAATACAAATTTCGATAATTTCATGTTTTTTCCTTTTATATCAAATCTTTGATAGATGGAGATGATTTTAAACCATCCCCTCTAGGTCTTACCATTGGTAGCCGACGCTTCCGCCCCAGTTGACATCTTTGCGGGTGTTCACGCTTACGCCGGTTTTGATAGACCATTTGTTGTTATCGGAATTATGTGCATAACCAACAGCAATTGCTTGTTGACCACGATAGCCACCTACAGCTGCAGAAACGATACTTTTACCTGCTTCGTTCGGACGTTGAAGGAAGCCGATTGCAGTAGCACCAGCGATACCTGCACGCAGGTCTTTGTTCATATCGTTGATGCGGTCTTGGAGGTTATTGATAACGATGCTGTTGCCGTTTGTTTGTGCGGCTACTTGGTACAGTTGGCTGCCGTTGATGGCATCTGTGCTGGTAGGTGTGATACGGCCGGCTGCAACATTGGTGATTGTGCGTTCGTTACCTGCTGAGCCTACACTTACTGTAGATGTAGGATTAGTACCGGCAAAACCACTGTAAGTTACGCCGTTTACAGTAGCGCTGTTAGTGCCTACTGCAGCAGAAGTAGTAGAATTTGCGCCTAAAGCAACAGAGTATTCATCACTTGCAATCGCTCCGCGACCGATAGCGACAGAAGAGCCGCCTTTAGCTTGGGCCTGCAGACCAGAAGCGACGCTGGCGTTTCCAGTAGCTTGGGAAGCAGGACCTGTTGCAACAGAGTAGTTGCCGCTGGCGACGGAAGAAGAACCTACTGCAGCCGCAGAAGTACCGCTGGCTTGAGCTTTTTGACCTACTGCAACGGTGTAAGCGCCGGTTGCTTGAGTGCCTTGTCCGACAGCGGTGGAGGCAGGAGCTGTAGCATTAGAGCCGGAGCCAAATGCGGTAGAAGACAGGCCTTCAGCGACAGAGGAAGAACCTACTGCAGTGCTGCTGTTGCCTTTTGCGGCAGCTTGGCGACCGATAGCGGTAGCTGCATTAGCAGTTGCACTGGCACCTTGACCGAAAGCTGCAGCGGCAGTGCCTTCAGCTTTGGAGAGTGTGCCAACTGCAGTAGCAGATTCATGTTCAGCAGTGGTTTCAGTACCAATTGCAACAGTGCTGTGGCTTTTTGCGCTGGCTTGAATGCCAACAGCCACGCCGTAACGGCCAGTTGCGCCCTTGCTGTCATAGTTGCCGCGGACGGGTTCGTTGTTATCGTTAATGCTTACATATGAAGCATTTGTCAGCGCTGCTGCAAATGCAGGTGAAGCAGAAACAAGACCTGCGGCTGCCAATGACAAAGCCACTGTTTTGTTGAGCGCGGTAAAACGATTCATGTGTGTTTTGTGTTTCATAATTATCTCCCTGATAAAAACACATAAATAATAATATGGATGAATCTATATATTTTGCATATTTTAATTGACAAATATATGCCGTTTATCTAATATGCATACCACTGGTCATCGAGCAGTGGTAAAATACATAAAATTTTATTTCTAAAAAATAAAATTGATTCAGAAAACAAATGGTTCGAAGCACGATTTACTACTTCGTACATGATCACCATTATATGAAGTTCCTTATTTTGTATTTATTATTTTTTTTTATCAAATATTAACTTCATTATAAAAAAACAATCGATTTCCTCATTATCTATATGTAATATATAACAAAAAAAATAATAACACATATAATATATTTATGTTTTTTGATTTATTTTGGTTTTAAATTGCGTTTTTTGCTTTTCAGTTAATTAAAAATATCTTATTTGTTCGGTTTGGTCATTGTTGAAATCAAGCGTTGCATTTTATATATTTAATATGGTAGGAAATTTTATATGAAGATATATTTTTTCCACTGGAAATGATATTTTTCTTTTTTGTCTCTCTGTTAATTATTCCATAGATTTGTGTTGTATTTTCGATACTTGTGCCATGGCGTGGATAAGAGGTGTTTTTGTTTGGATGGTATATATTGGAATAAGCTGAGATTTGTAAAGACAATCCGAGTTTTCAGACGACCTTTTAGTCAAAAATAAAGCCCGATTATTGCAATCGGGCTTTATTGGTTTGTGGTTGTATCATTCAATCACGATTTTCGGGAAGCGGCTGCTGAAATCTTTGCCTTTGTCTGCAATGGTCAGTGCGATTTGAAAGGCTGCGTCGGTATAAATTTTGGCAATAGCGGGATGTTCGTCAAACAACTGTTTCGCCGCGCCGCCATCCATTGCTTCGCGTACGGGCAGGCTTAACGGAAGCTGTCCGAGCAGCGGGACATTCAGACGACCTGCCAGGTTTTTGCCGCCTTCAGAACCGAAAATAGCTTCAGCGTGGCCGCAGTTGGAGCAGATATGTACCGACATGTTTTCCAGGACGCCGAAAATCGGAATATTGACTTTGTGGAACATATCGACTGCTTTGCGCGCGTCAATCAGGGCAATGTCTTGCGGCGTGGTAACGACGACCGAACCGGTTACAGGGATTTTCTGCGACAGGGTGAGCTGGATATCGCCTGTACCCGGCGGCAGGTCGATGAAGAGGTAGTCCACTTCATCCCACTCGCTTTGGAACATCAACTGCTGCAAGGCTTGGCTGACCATCGGGCCGCGCCAAACGACGGCTTGGTCGGTATCGACCAGAAAGCCGATGGACATCACTTGGATGCCGCTGTCGGCTTCGACGGGAATCAGTTTTTTGTTTTGTTGGTCAGGTTTGCGGTCTTGCACGCCCAACATGGTCGGCTGGCTCGGACCGTAGAGGTCGGCATCCAGTACGCCCACTCGCGCGCCCATGCGTGCCATGGCGGTGGCAAGATTGGCGGTGGTGGTGGATTTGCCGACACCGCCTTTGCCGGATGCAACGGCGATAATGTTTTTGACGCCTTTGATGGTGGCAACGCCGGGCTGTACTTTGTGCGTTGTGATTTCCGTGTCGATGCTGAGGTGGATATGCGCGTCGCCCGTGATGCCGATGACGGCTTCTTGCAGGCTGTTGGCGATGTCGGCGGCGATATGGCCGACGGGGAATCCGAATTTCAGTCCGATATGGAGGTCGTCGGAGCGTTCTTCCAACAGTTGGACGGCTTTTTCACTGCCGAGCGTGCGCTCGGTGCCGGGGATTTTTACTGCTTCCAGTGCAGTTTGAATGGCTACGATATTCATGGCGTATCTCTGGTTGATAGGGAACGATAATTGAATGAAGGATGATTCATGTTTGGTGTGTTAAATACAGGAAATACGGTAGGTATGGAATGAAAGATACGGATCCATATTTCAGGAAAAATGCGTGAGTGCTGTAATAAATTTTCTTACAATAAAAACTGTATCTAAAGTCATCAAAATTAATTTAAATATTATTAAAAATATAGAGTTTTTATACAATGAATTATCAGGTTGGTCATGATATTTTATGTAATTAAATTTCTGAACTTTATATTATGTCTCAATGAATATGAATGAGCTGGGTAGTGAATGTTAATCCCAATTTGCGGCAAGTTCATTTGCTATTTTGAGTCGTTCTGTAGTGCCGACATCCAGCCATAATCCATTGTGTTGCTCGCCGGTAACGCGGTGTTGGTTCATGGCTTCCCGCAATAGAGGCGCGAGTTTGGCGATTTGGTTGGGTGGTGTATTTTGAAAAAGGTCGGGGTGGTATATGCCTATGCCGCTGAAGGTTAGTGCGATTCCTTCGGTTTTATTGGAGTGTACCTGTCCATCGGAGGAAATGGAAAAATCGCCCTCCGGATTGTGCGGGGGATTGGGAACCAACCAAATATGTGCCAGTAGGTTGGATGTTTGTAGGGATGTGGCAGCCTGTCGGGCGGCGTTGAAGTCGATATCGGTCAAAACATCTCCGTTGATGACAAGGAAAGGGGCGTCGCCCAGTAAGGGTAGAGCGGTGGCGATTCCGCCGGCGGTCTCCAGTCCGCCTGTCGATTCGGGAGAGTAGGCTATGCTGACTCCGTATTGTGCGCCGTTACCAAGTGTGGCTTCGATTTGTTCGCCTAGCCATGCGTGATTGATGACGATTTCGGTGAAACCTGCATTTTTCAGACGACGTATATGCCAGCCGATGAGTGGTTCGCTGCCGACTTTTAGAAGTGGTTTGGGTGTGTGGTCGGTCAGGGGGCGCATCCTTTCTCCGCGTCCTGCTGCCAGTATCATTGCTTTCATGGCTGTCCTTGTTTGGGATGGGATTATATAGTGGCTTAACTTTAAACCAGTACGGCGTTGCCTCGCCTTAGCTCAAAGAGAACGATTCTCTAAGGTGCTGAAGCACCAAGTGAATCGGTTCCGTACTATCTCTGTACTGTCTGCGGCTTCGTCGCCTTGTCCTGATTTAAAGTTAATCCACTATAGTCATTTGATGTGAAAGTATACAGTGTTGTGCCGTCAGGATTCAAAGGGAATGATACTTTGGTTATCGGTGTATTGATTGGTCGTTGATGAGGGGATACGGAATCAATAGGTCGTCTGAAAACGAAGATGGGTTTTCAGACGACCTTGTGTTTAGGCCAATGATTTGAATTGTCGGCGGAAATACAGTAGCGCCGGGTTGTCGGTGTGGGTAGTGGTGATTTCATCGATGCGGACATAAAAGATGAAATGTGTGCCGATTTCGTGTTGATCAATAATGTGACCGTGTAAATGGGTCAGTGCGCCTTCAACTTCGAGTTGGCCGGTTTGCCCTCTATGCCAAATGTGGTATTCGAAGCGTTCTTCGGGGGAAAGGTTGGTGAGTCCTGCGAAGTGTTCGGCGACGTCTTGCTGATTTTCTGACAGGGTGTTGATACAGAGGTTTCGGTTTGCCTGCAATATGGGAATGATGCCTGCCTGCCGGTTGATACATAACATAACGGTAGGCGGCTCGTCGGTAATCGGCGCTACGGCTGTCATGGTAATGCCGTAACGTCCGGACTGTCCGTCTGTGGTAATAACATGGACGCCTGCGGCACAGGATGCCATAGCATCGCGGAATGGACTCTTGAGTGTGTGTGTGGAATCTGTCATTCAGTTTCTTTTATTTTAGTGCCTGCTCAATTTGCGCGAGCTGGCGCAAAAGCTCTTTCAATTCGAGCATTTTTTCTTTGGATAAGATTTTTTCGATGGCGTCATAGCGTTCATCCACTTGTGCGCCTATGGTTTCGTACAGTTTTTCGCCTTCTTGGGTCAGCTTCAGGTAAACGCGGCGCTGGTCGTTAGAGGGTTTCAGGCGTACCGCCAAGCCTGCTTTTTCCAGTCGGGTCAGGATGCCGGTCAGGCTGGGACGTAAGATGCAGGCTTGGTTGGCGAGATCTTGAAAGTCTAATGTGCCGTTTTCTGCCAGAAGGCGGATGATACGCCATTGCTGGTCGGTAATATTGGCTTGGTTCAAAATAGGGCGGAATTGTGTCATCAACGCTTCTCGGGCTTGAATCAGTCCAATATTGATAGATGCATGTTTAGATTGGTTGGGCATTATAAGTCTCCATTGTTATCAAAAATCAAACCGTTGAAGCGCGAGGCGGGTATGCAAAAAGCGTTTTTTCATTATAAGCTGCTATTGAAGCGGCAAGGATATATGGGAACAAAAACATCATTGTTTGGGTATGTTGGGAATACGCTAAACAGTTTGTTTTGATAATAATGTTCCCAAGTTTTCTTATAATCCTATCTTAGTCTATTTTCTGCGCAATCTCAACAAAATCATCAAGTACGGATTTTTTGGGTAATTCGTTTCTTTAAAAAACAAATATATTTTGAAGCGATGGATATGCCGTATGGTATTTGAGTTCTTTATATTTTAAGGATTTTAAGCGAGAGGACGTGCTGCCAGCTGAAATCGGCAACGCCGACGGAGAGGCTGACGATAAAGAGTACCGCCAGCGCCAGCAGGTTCGACAGGTTGAAATAAGAAGATTTCGGAGACATAGGTTCGGTGGGGACGGGTTTCAGACGGCCTCAAACGGTCATCGGGGCCGCCTGAAAAACAAAAACGAAAACCGACGGCGCGTCCGGTCAGTATTCCGACAGCGGTTTTTCCGGGTCGTAGCCACCGTCGCTTTCCTTAACGACGGCCTGCCCGCAGATAATGTGTTCGCCGTCGAACGTGAGGGTGGGGTTGCCGTACAGCTCCCAGCCGTTTTGCAGGGCTTCGGTAACGCGGCGGCAGAACGAGGCGTCGTCCGGTCCGGTGAGGTAGCGGTAGAGTTTCATGAGCAGTTTCTCCAGTGTGAAAACATTTTCAGACGGCCTCAAAAGCAGGACGGGGCCGTCTGAAACAGTATAGTGAAATATCTAAAAAACAGTAACGGCCATATTCGGTAATTTACTCTTTCCGAGCGGCGGAAAAGGGACAAGACCGCCGTTGCGGCGCACAGGCCGTCTGAAATCCCACTGCCGCCATGCCTTGCATCGTTATATTTCACGCTGTCGGTTTATTTGGCGGCGTTAAACGCTTCCGTTACCTGTTTGGACGCATTCAGCAATTTCTGGGCGCCGCCTGCGGCAAGGTAGGTTTCCGGCGGCAGGTAGACCACCTGTCCCTTTTTTCAAGCCGTCGTTTCGGCCACCAGCGGATTGTCCAAAACGTCTTTGGCCGCCTTGCCTTCCTCGCCGATGGCGGCAGAACGGTTCAGCACAAACAACCAGTCGGGATTGGTTTTTTTAATGTATTCGAACGTAACGGGCTGGCCGTGGTTGCCTTTTTCCTTGATGGAGGAGTCGGCGGCCTTGGCCGCTTCAAACGAAGCGTTGATTTCCGCTTTCAATTTGTCCGCCTCCGCCTCCGCCTGTTTGCCGAAAATCTGAGCCAGCGCGTCGATGCGCTCTTTCGCACTGTCTTTCAGGTGCATAGGGGTTTGGTCAGTAGAAGAGGTTCATCAGCCAGATTCTGCTGCGCAATCCCCAATAGCTGCTCAATCCTGAGGTGTGATGTATCATTTTTCCGTTTTTAATCAAAATGATGGTCGGTGTGACGGCAATTTTCCAGTTGGCTGCCAATTGGTCGTCTGAATCGTTAATTGTCGGGAATTGCAGTTGATGTTCCTTCATATAGGATTGAATCTCTGTATCGGAGCCGGAATGTACGGCGACACCGAGCGTAGGAATACCGTTTTGATGTAGGCGATCGATTGTCGGGGATGTGTATGAGCAGATATGGCACCATGTTCCCCAAAAATAGACAACGGCAACACGTTCCTTGCTGAGTGTTTCGAGCGAAGTGCTGCTTCCATTGATAACACGGAGGGAATCTGATGAGGCTTGCATCGGTTGATTGGGTTTGCGCCACCAGTCAACGGCTACGGAAATCAGAATAAAGAGGAGGAGGGCTTGGATAAGGGATTTTAGATAAGGTAAGAGTCGTTTCATGTGGTGTCTGCATAAAACAGGCTGAATAGAAAGGAATCCGCATGTGCGGCTACAAGATTGGCTTGCGGGCGTCGTCTGCGGCTTGCAGCCTTGCATCGGTAGATGAGGCATTCCTTAATAAACAGCCTGTCTGTATTTGAATCGTTGAGCTACGATATCAAAGTTTATCACTTATTATGAGGTTTAACGGCTTTTAATCTGGCGCGTATAAATAGCTAAAATAATGACGGCAAATACGGTGGAGGCAATCCATCCTGCCGGTTCGCCGACGCGATACCAACCTACTTGTTGTCCGACAAAACCGGCCAACGCGGAGCCGCCTATGCCTAGCAGGGTGGTCATGATGAAGCCTAAGTTTTCTTTGCCCGGGTGCAGGAATTTTGCCAATACGCCGATTACAAATCCAATAATGATGGTGCTGATCCAACCCATATCTCTCGTCTCCTTGTGTGTTGTGAGGAATGTATGTGTGAAAATGCAGTATACAGGCTTGTTTTGTCCCGCTGTGCCATCTTTACAGTTTATAGCGTTGTCCCGTATGGGAAGGGCGGACGGCGGTATTGTAGTGGATTAACTTTAAATCAGGACAAGGCGACGAAGCCGCAGACAGTACAGATAGTACGGCAAGGCGAGGCAACGCCGTACTGGTTTAAAGTTAATCCACTATATTAGTCAGTATTGATTCATGCTAAAAGGTCGTCTGAAATCTGTTTCAGACGACCTTTTGACTTGCCAGGGTAAATTCTGATTATTGGGCAGCTTCAGCGTTTTCGGGAACTTCTTCAGAAACTTCTGAGGCGGCCTCGTTTTCTTGTTCCGACATGTCGTCGGCAGATGGTTCTTGCTCGGGAAGACTGTTGGTATCAAATTTTTCAGAAGGCATGTTGTTCATTGGTGCTTCATATGTAGGCTGCCCAAAATTTTGTTGCTGCATTACTGCGGCAGGAAAGCGTGTCATTACAAAAAATACTAGCGGAATCATGATAATGAAACAAACCAGCATAAGCCACAAATAAGCTTGCATGAAGTGTTTGCGGTTTTTGTTACCGTCCCCAAATGCCCAGACAAATATCATGACAAGGCCTACGATAGGAATGGCGAGTATCAGGAATGTGATGATCCAATCCTTGACGGTCATGACAGCAGTGTCGTTGGGTACATTAGGGTGTGGAGTGTTATTTTGATCCATGAATAAACTACCTGAATGAAAGTAAATGAATAGGTCGGCAGCGGGCGGTTTTAATTTCTAATGTTTTAAAATGTGCTGAATGTTAAAGCGGTGACGCTGTGTAGAATCATTTTGCACCTTTACCCGACTGCCCGGCGATTGCAACATATATTTTATCCCAGCTGCAAGGAGGGGAATGTTATCTTTCATTCCGTTTTCATGCAAGTGGGCGGGTGGCGGGATAAGGCATTGAGGTGGGATGTGTTGGATTTTGGGTCATATGTGGATGGGTTTTAATGGAATGGGGCGGCTTTGCCGTGTTCTATTAAATTCAATCCACTATGGGTAAGAAACTCAGAAGCGGGTTGATGAAATGGGGTGATGTGCGGGTTGGTACCGCAAAAGGAAATTTAATGTAAAGGTCGTCTGAAAATAGGTTTTCAGACGACCTTTAGGATTGTGAACTATTCTGCGGCAGGTTTTACCGTGTTGCGGACATCGCCGCTTTTTTCTTTATGTTTCAGCACCGCACGGTCGAGCTTGTCCATCAGAACATCAATGGCGGCGTACATGTCTTGTTCAACGGCCTCGACGTGGAGGTCTTTGCCCGCCAGATGGATGTCTGCTTCAGCCTGTTGATTGAGTTTTTCCACAGAAAGGGTGATGGTAACGGAAATGGCGTTGGCTGCGTGGCGGTTGATGCGTTCCAATTTTTCGGAAACGTAGTTTTTGATGGCCTCGGTAACGTCGAAATTCAGACCGGTGATTTTCAGATTCATAATACAGCTCCTTCGGTGGGGTTCAGTCCGTCAGAAACGGAACGGGAAAACTGCGGTTTAAAACTGTCATTCGGTAAGTTTGCGTTTGTGTGCCGGCGGGACGTCGAGCGATTCCCTGTATTTGGCGACGGTGCGGCGGGCGATGTCTATGCCCTGTTGTTTGAGGAGGCGGACAAGGGTTTCGTCGGAATGGGGTTTGCTGCTGTCTTCGTTTTCGATAATCTGCCCCAAAACGGCTTTAATCGCGCCTTGGCTCAGGCCTTCTTTGTCGCCTTCGGAATTGACTGCCTGTGTGAAGAAATAGCGTAACGCAAATAGTCCGCGCGGGCAAGACAAATATTTTTGGTTGGCGGCGCGCGAAATGGTGCTTTCGGCAAGCCCCAATTCGGCGGCTGCGTCTTTCATGAGCATGGGCGCGAGCCCGATTTCGCCGAAGATGAAGAAGTCTTCCTGATTTTTGACGATGTATTCGGCAAGGCGGATGACGGTGCTTTTGCGCAGTTCGAGAGAGTCGATGCGCTGCTTGGCTTCGTTGATTTTTTCTTTCCACTCGGGTGCACCGTCTTCTGCGGATTTCATCAGTTCGCAGTATTCGCGGTTGAGTTGCAGCTTGGGCCAGGCGGCTTCGTTGCCGATGACTTTCCAGCCGTCTTTGCCTTCTTTGACCCAAACGTCGGGCTGGATGTAAGCGGTCGGTTCGGAGGAGGCGAAACCGTAGGCGGGGTAGGGGTTGAGCGTGGCGATGATGTCGAGTGCGGCTTCTATGGTTTCGCTGTCGATTTCGGGAAAGAGTTTGCGGAAGCGGATGATGTTTTGTTTGCGGTTTTTGCCCAAATCGTGCAGCGAACTTTGGATGAGGTGGGCGGCCGCCTGACGCGCGGGGCTGGCGGGCAGGCGCATGAGTTGGAGCATCAGGGATTCGGTCAGGTCGGCGGCGGCAACGCCGGGCGGGTCGAAGGTCTGCAAAAGGTCGAGGGCGTTTTGCAGTTCGTCTTCGTCCAGCATCCATTCCAAGGGCGTGTTGTCGATAACGTCTTGGATGCTGTCGGTGAAATAGCCTTGGTCGTCCAGGAAGTCGATAAGGATATGGACGTAGGCGGCTTCTTTGTCGGAAAGAGGGTGTTCGCACACTTGGGCGTGCAGGTATTGGTTGAAATCTTCTTCTTTGGCAATGTTGAGCCATGCGTCTTCGGCATCGTCGCCGCCGAGGTGGTTGCTGCGCGGCATGGTGGTGCCGTGATTGAACTCTGCGTCGGCAAATTCGTCGGTTTCGGGACGTTCGAGCAGGGGATTGTCCTGCAACCAGTCTTCGACCTCGCGTTCGAGTTCGATGCCGGACATTTGCAGGATGCGCAGGGATTGTTGCAGACGTTGGTTGAGTTGTTGGGTCTGCCTGAGTTTGAGGCCGAGTAAGGTCATGGTGCAATGTATGTTGATTGGTTTTATGGTGGATTGGACTTGAAGCGGTGCGGCTTGGCTTACATTACGCTGTCAACTGCTTCTTGTTCATCCACTATGTGATTTCAGACGACGTTTGGTTTGGTAAGGAGGCGAAGAAGGGTCGTCTGAACGGATTTTGTGGTGTGTTTATAGGCGTTTGGTCAACGCTTTTTATTTTTTATCCTAGATGTGTATTTCAACATTTTGCCTTGCCGCCGTCAACTGACGAGGCATGTTTGAAGATAGGTATCCGGATATTGATAATGTGGGTTGGAGATTCGTTTGTTGATGGCTTTTATAAAAATTTAAATAAATCATATGGTTGATTGTATTCAGGATGTATTGTTTGAACGGCGTGCGTTTCATTGCAGATGAAACTGATTTTTGTCCGACGTGTCATTTGTGGGAAAAGGGATGCGGACATCGAATGATTTGGGATCATGAAACGGCATTAAAGGTCGTCTGAAATCCTGTTCTCTAAAGCTTTGGACTTTGTTGAACCTGAATTTTCAGACGACCTTCCTTCATTTACTGCTTATTTATTGTTCGGATGGGATTCCATCGGTGCAGACAAAGGCAGTTCGGGCATGGTACGGGCGGTGTCGGAAACATTGCCGGACAGGGTTTTCAGGAAGGCAACGATGTTGTCGGTGTCTTCTTTAGATAAGTCTTTGCCCAGTTGTGCTTTACCCATGATGGTAACGGCTTTGTCCAATTCCCAAACGCTGCCGTTGTGGAAATATGGATAAGTTTTGGCGACGTTACGCAAGCCCGGGACGCGGAAGAAGAATTCGTCTTCGGCTTTTTTGGTTACGTCGGCACGGCCTTTGTCGTGTTTCGGATCTTCGATGAATTTCCAGTACGGGCCTTCAACCAAACCGAATTTTTGGAAGGTTGCGCCGCCAAGGTTGACGCCGCTGTGGCAGGCGATACAGCCGTTGTCCATAAAGGCGCGCACGCCTTTGCGCTCTTGTTCGTTCAGGGCGTTGACGTTGCCTTTGAGGTAGTCATCCCATTTGGTCGGCGTCAACAGGGTGCGTTCGAATGCGCCCAGTGCAGTGGTGATGTTTTTGAAGGAAACTGCGCCGTCTTCAGGGAAGGCGGTTTTAAACAGTTCTTGATATTCGGGGATTTTGGCAATTTTGGCAGCGGCTGCTTCTTACGAGTCGTTTGCCATTTCCACAGGGTTCACCAACGGTCCGCCGGCTTGTTCTTCAACGTCGGCCGCGCGTCCGTCCCAGAACTGCATGCCGAGTAGGGCGGCGTTTAAAGCGGTCGGGGAGTTGCGTCCGCCGAACTGTCCTTTATGGCCTTGGCTGGTCGGCAGGTTGTCCACGCCTGCGGTGGCAAGGTTGTGGCAGGAGTTGCAGCTTACGGTGTTGCCTTTGGAGAGGCGCGGCTCATACCATAATTGATGGCCGAGTTTGACCTGTTCTTCGGTAAACGGGCGCAGTTTCTGCATTTCTTCGGCACTCGGCAGCGGTTTGAAGATGCCTTGCGCGCGTTTGAGCAGCTCTTGGTCTTCAGGTGAAGCATTGCTGTCAACGGCAGCTTGGGACGCTGCTGAGGCAGCTGAAGCTGCGTCAGGGGTCGTCTGAACGGCAGAGGCTTCGGTCGGTGCGGAAGCAGGTTTTTGTTCTTTGCTTTCCTGTCCGCCACAGGCGGCCAATGCGGATAAAACAGCAAGCGACAGGAGCAGTCGGGTGTTGCGGTGGTTCATGGCGTGTTCCTTTTTGTAGTGGATATTATTATGAGTAAGCACCGTTTCCGTTGATTGCCGTGATGAATGGCGGGCGAAAATGGGGAATGACATTCCGCTTTGTTTGCGTCCGTTTGATATGTCCGGCTTTTTTGTCCGCGAAGTATAAACAGCGGGCGGGGTTTGCCCTTTGCGGTAAATCAATATTGGATTTTCAATAGAAATAAGCAATATATGTGATAGCTTCTGCATTTTCATGCGGTTTTCATGTTGAATAGGCCTCTATCGCTTGCACTGCCAAGCCGATTGGTTTAAATTAAACGACAATTTACCGTTGGAAGACACACAATGAAAATCACCGTCATCGGCGCAGGTTCTTGGGGTACAGCCCTTGCTCTGCACTTTGCCAGCCACGGCAACGAAGTCGCCCTTTGGACACGCAATCCCGAACAAGTCCGTACATTGCAGGCAGAACGTGAAAACAAACGCGGCCTGCCCGGTTTCCCTTTCCCTGAATCCTTAACCGTTTATGCCGATTTGGGTGATGCGCTCAAAGACAGCGGGCTCGTCCTTGTCGTAACTTCTGTCGCAGGTTTGAGAAGCAGCGCGGAACTCCTCAAACAACACAATGCCGACCATATCCCCGTCCTTGCTGCCTGCAAAGGCTTTGAACAAGACACAGGGCTGTTGACCTTCCAAGTATTGAAAGAAGTATTGCCTGAGAACAAAAAAATCGGCGTGCTGTCAGGTCCGAGCTTTGCCCAAGAACTCGCCAAACAACTGCCTTGCGCCGTGGTTGTCGCCTCAGAAAATCAGGAATGGATCGAGGAATTGGTGCCGCAACTCAACACCAACGTAATGCGCCTTTACGGCAGCACGGACGTTATCGGCGTGGCTGTCGGCGGTGCCGTCAAAAACGTTATGGCAATCGCCACCGGTCTTTCCGACGGTCTCGAATACGGGCTCAATGCGCGTGCGGCGCTGGTGACGCGCGGTCTCGCCGAAATCACCCGTCTTGCCATGGCTATGGGTGCGCAGCCCAAAACCATGATGGGGCTTGCCGGCATCGGCGACCTTATCCTGACCTGTACCGGCGCACTTTCGCGCAACCGCCGTGTCGGTTTGGGTTTGGCAGAAGGCAAAGAACTGCATCAAGTGTTGGTGGAAATCGGCCATGTTTCCGAGGGCGTCAGCACCATCGAAGAAGTGTTTAACACCGCTGTGAAATACCAAATCGATATGCCCATTACCCAAACCCTGCTGCAACTCATCCGCAAGGAAATGACCCCGCAGCAAGTTGCAGAAAGACTCATGGAGCGCAGCGCGCGCTTTGAGTAAGACCGAACGGCAAAGGTCGTCTGAAAACATCAAGCCAAAAAGTTTCAGACGACCTCAACATTCGGTAGCGATTGACATCCCTGCATCATCATCCTAATATCCTGACCGCCTGCCACCATGCGGCAATACGGAAGCCTATACATGAATCAATCACTCGACACCTTGGAAGTCAGCGTTTACCAGCTGACCCAAAAATTTGAAACCCTTGTTGGTGAAAACCGCCGCCTTAACGAAGAAATCGACCGCCTCAAGCTCGAGCATGAACAACAAAAGCGCGAACACGAAGCTGCCGTTGACGAATTGAGCGAAGCGCTGCTCGTACAAGTCGGCAGACTCAAAGAAGACCTACAAGGCAAAATCGACAACCTTACCGCCGAAAAAGAACAATACCGCAGCGCATTAGAGCAGACTGCAGAAAAAATCCGCCGGCTCATTGCCCGCCTGCCGCAAGAAACGCAATCATAAGGACACGCCATGAGTATCGAACAAGTCAGCCTCGACATCATGAATGTCAATTTCACCATCAACACCCCGAGCGAAGAAAAAGATACCCTGCTCCAAGCTGTTGATATGCTCAACAAAAAAAGTGCCGCCATCAAAGAGAGCGGACGCATTGTCGGCAGCGATAAAATCGCCATTATGACCGCGCTCAACGTCGTCCACGACCTCCTTAAAATCACACTCAAAGACGATTTGGCAATAGGTGAATTTGAGCGTAAAATAACCGACATGAACAACGCTTGCCAAAAAGCTTTGGCGCGGTTGGAACAAAACTGATTTTTCTTTTTCCCTGCGGTGTCCGCGAAGGCATATATTCCTTTGAACCAATAAGTTCGCTTAAGGTTGCCGGGAGTTGCAGTGGGCGCGAGCGTCTATCCTTAGATGCACCCGAAACTGCCCGAGGTGACCGCCTTGTCAACAAGGTTCAAGCGGATTCAGCCAAAACGGCTCTCGCGGGGATTCCCATATCAAGCCATGCCCGATTGCGGCATGGCTTTCATTTATCATCGGCTTCGACGTCGTCTGAAAAACCAAACTTAAAATCAAAAAACATATCCCGATATTTTGAATCAACAGCAATGTTTTCCAACCTAAAAACAACATTTCCCAATGCATAAAAACGCCATCATAGAAAAAACACTTTCAGACGACCCCAATCCGATTGACAAAAGCCAATCCCATCTTTAAAATTCACAACTTTCTATATCTATCTGGATTTCCACTATGAAAACCTTTTCAGCGAAACCCCACGAGGTGAAGCGCGAATGGTTTGTTATCGACGCCCAAGACAAAGTTCTGGGTCGCGTTGCAGCCGAAGTCGCACACCGTCTGCGTGGCAAGCACAAACCTGAATACACCCCCCACGTTGACACTGGCGACTACATCATCGTCATCAACGCGGACAAACTGCGTGTAACCGGTGCCAAATTCGAAGACAAAAAATACTTCCGTCACTCCGGTTTCCCCGGCGGTATCTACGAGCGTACTTTCCGTGAAATGCAAGAGCAATTCCCGGGTCGCGCTTTGGAACAAGCCGTAAAAGGCATGTTGCCTAAAGGTCCATTGGGTTACGCCATGATCAAAAAACTGAAAGTGTATGCTGGTGCAGAACACGCCCATGCCGCACAACAACCCAAAGTTTTGGAATTGAAATAAGGACACGACATGAACGGTAAATACTACTACGGCACAGGCCGCCGCAAAAGTTCAGTGGCTCGTGTATTCCTGACTAAAGGTACCGGCCAAATCATCGTAAACGGTCGTCCCGTTGACGAATTCTTCGCCCGCGAAACCAGCCGCATGGTTGTTCGCCAACCTTTGGTTCTGACTGAAAACGCTGAAGCGTTCGACATCAAAGTCAACGTTATCGGCGGCGGTGAAACCGGTCAATCCGGTGCTATCCGTCACGGCATTACCCGCGCCCTGATCGACTTCGACGCTGCGTTGAAACCTGCCTTGTCTCAAGCCGGTTTCGTGACTCGCGATGCCCGTGAAGTTGAACGTAAAAAACCAGGTCTGCGCAAAGCACGTCGCGCAAAACAATTCTCCAAACGTTAATTCGTTTTTGGAATCTCAAAAAGCCCTGCAATGCAGGGCTTTTTTTATTTGTTGCATCTCTTGAATTGCCTATGCATTTTTGAGACTGGTTGAAAGAGGGCGGACGGCTGAGAGATAGTAAGTTGAGACGGCAGGATTCGCGTTAAGTTTTTCTATTTCTTCAAATGTCGAAAATATGAAATTTCTTTTCACATTCCCCATTGATACAATGAGGTTTTTGCAGGGTCGTCTGAATATGACGGATTTCTCAAAGGGGCTTGTGGCGGCGTTGGCTTCCAATTTATTGTTTTCCATGCTGTTTCTGTACGGAACTTGGATGCGTCCGATGACCGGGACGGAAGTTTTCGCTTGGCGCATGGTTGCAATGTTGGTGGCCATATGCGTATTGATGGGCATGAGCGATGGCTGGAAGGCGGCAGGGCAGTTTGTTCGTGAAACGGGCAGGAATTGGAAACGTTGGTTTTTGATTATGTTACCCACGCCTGTTTTCGCAAGTCAGCTTTGGCTGTTTGTATGGTCACCGGTCAATGGCGAAGGCGTGAATGTGGCAATGGGCTATTTCCTGTTCCCATTGGCGATGCTGGCGTGTGGCAGGATTTGGTTTAAGGAAACGCTTAACCGTCTGCAAATAGTAGCGGTCGTATCGGCATGTTTGGGCGTGGCATGGGAGTTGGTACGATCCGGCGCATTTTCATGGGCGACGGTATGGGTATTCGGAACATATCCCATCTATTATTTGGTGCGCCGCAAACTGGGCGTGCCGGCATTGATAGGGCTGACGTTTGATTTGCTCGTGATTGCACCTTGTGCCTTGTTTTATATTCTGACGCAAACCGATACCATTAATTTGATTGCGTCTACCCCAAAACTTATCGGCTTTATCGTACTGCTGGGTATCAATAGCGCGGTCGCCATGCATTTGAATTTAAAAGCAAGCCAATTATTACCCATTGCCGTATTCGGTATGTTGAGCTATTTGGAACCGGTCTTGCTGTTTATCATTTCGATTGCGTGGCTGGGCGAACCTTTGGAGAGCGGGGCATTAATCAGCTATGGATTTATCTGGTTGGGGTTGAGTCTGATGATGGTAAACGGATGGCTGGCAATGAAGAGAAGGGTCGTCTGAAACATCTTTTCAGACGACCTTTGCCGTTTCCATTAAAATACCGTATTCCCATTTTTCAGACGGCCTCTTCCCATGTTTCCCGACCAATCCGCCCCCAATCTGCTGCAAGGCTTAAACCCCGAACAACTTTCCGCAGTAACCTGGCCGCCGCAATCCGCCCTTGTGCTGGCGGGCGCGGGCAGCGGCAAAACGCGCGTACTGACCACGCGCATCGCATGGCTTTTGCAAACCGGTCAGGCAAGCGTACACAGCATTATGGCGGTAACGTTTACCAACAAAGCTGCCAAAGAAATGCAAACCCGACTCGGCGCGATGATTCCCATCAACGTCCGCGCCATGTGGCTCGGCACGTTCCACGGTCTCTGCCACCGCTTTCTACGGCTGCACCACCGCGATGCCGGCCTGCCGTCTTCCTTTCAAATCCTCGACAGCAGCGACCAGCTTTCCCTCATCAAACGCCTGCTCAAAAGTCTCAACATCGCCGAAGAAATCATCGCGCCGCGTTCGCTGCAAGGCTTTATCAACGCGCAAAAAGAATCCGGTTTGCGCGCTTCCGTGTTGAGCGCGCCCGACCCGCACACAAGCCGCATGATTGAATGCTACGCCGAATACGACAAAATCTGCCAACGCGAAGGCGTGGTCGATTTCGCCGAACTCATGCTCCGCAGCTACGAAATGCTGCAAAGCAACGAAATCCTGCGCCAGCACTACCAAAACCGCTTTAATCACATTCTGGTCGACGAATTCCAAGACACCAACAAACTGCAATACGCCTGGCTGAAACTCATGGCGGGCGGCAACGCGGCAGTGTTTGCCGTCGGCGACGACGACCAAAGCATCTACCGCTTCCGCGGCGCGAACGTCGGCAACATGACCGCGCTGATGGAAGAATTCCACATCGACGCGCCCGTCAAACTCGAACAAAACTACCGCTCCGTCGGCAACATCCTCGCCGCCGCCAACGCCGTTATCGAAAACAACGACGAACGCCTCGGCAAAAACCTGCGCACCGACGCCGAAGCAGGCGACAAAATCCGCTACTACTCCGCCTTTACCG
Source organism: Neisseria sicca (assembly GCF_014054945.1). Lineage (NCBI taxonomy): Bacteria > Pseudomonadati > Pseudomonadota > Betaproteobacteria > Neisseriales > Neisseriaceae > Neisseria > Neisseria sicca. The sequence continues at coordinate 2,715,811 of NZ_CP059566.1, forward strand.
ACCTCGAAGAAGCCCAATTCATCGTGGACGAAACCAAAGCCCTCGAACGCGAAGGCTGGGATTTGGACGAAATCGCCGTCCTCTACCGCAGCAACGCCCAATCGCGCGTCATCGAACAAAGCCTGTTCCGCAGCGGCATCCCCTACAAAATCTACGGCGGACTGCGTTTTTACGAACGCCAAGAAATCAAACACGCACTTGCCTACCTACGCCTCGCCGTCAATCCCGACGACGACAACGCCCTCTTGCGCGTCATTAACTTCCCGCCGCGCGGCATCGGCGCGCGTACCGTCGAAAACCTTCAGACGGCCTCAAACGAACAAGGCATCACCCTCTGGCAGGCAGCTTGCAATGCCGGCGCAAAAGCCACCAAAATCGCCGCCTTCGTCCGCCTCATTGAAGCCCTGCGCAACCAAGTCGGACAAATGCCCCTGTCCGAAATCATCGTCGGCATCCTCAAAGACAGCGGCCTGACCGAACACTACCGAACCCAAAAAGGCGACAACCAAGACCGCCTCGACAACCTCGACGAACTCGTCAACGCCGCCATCGAGTTCAAACCCGAAGACAGCAACTTCGAAATCCTGCCCGACAACATTTCAGACGACCCCGCCTTCCCCATCCTCGCCTTCCTAAGCAATGCCGCCCTCGAGTCCGGCGAAAACCAAGCAGGCGCGGGCGAAAAAGCCGTCCAGCTCATGACCGTTCACGCCGCCAAAGGCTTGGAATTTAACGCCGTCTTCCTCACCGGCATGGAAGAAGGCCGCTTCCCCAGCGAAATGAGCCTTGCCGAACGCGGCGGCCTCGAAGAAGAACGCCGCCTCATGTACGTCGCCATCACCCGCGCCAAGAAACGCCTCTACATCACCATGGCGCAACAACGAATGCTGCACGGGCAAACCCAATTCGGCATCGTCTCCCGCTTCGTCGAAGAAATCCCACCCGAAGTATTGCATTACCTGTCCGTCAAAAAGACCGCCTACGACAGCTACGGCGGCAGCCCGCGCCAAACCGCCGCGCCCAAAGACAAAATCATCGACGACTACAAACAGCCGCAAACCTACGCAGGCTTCCGCATCGGACAAAACGTCCGCCACGCCAAATTCGGTACAGGCGTGATTATCGATGCCGTAGACAAAGGCGAATCCGCCCGACTGACCATCAACTTCGGCAAACAGGGCGTGAAAGAGCTGGATACCAAATTTGCGAAATTGGAAGAGATGTAAAAGGGAGATGGCAGAGGTCGTCTGAAACCCGTAGCGTGGGCTTTGCCCACGAATCAAACTCAAAATTTCAGACGGCCTCTTTTACCCAATATTATCGTGGGCAAAGCCCACGCTACAATGTATACCGACGAGGCAAAAGGCCGTCTGAAAACGGGAGGAGCAATTTTGCCGAAACCTCCGCCGTCATTCCCGCGCAGGCGGGAATCCAGATGTAGGTCGGATACTTGTATCCGACAAAAACATTTGACGCGTCTGTCGTTTCCGAAAAACCGCTATTGGAAGTGTCGGATTCGAGAATCCGACCTACGGGCAAAAAAAACCGTAGCAGGAGAGAATAGAAACCCGTAGCGTGGGCTTTACCCACGAATCAAACTCAAAATTTCAGACGGCCTCTTTTAGCCAACATTATCGTGGGCAAAGCCCACGCTACAATGTACACCGATGGGGTAAAGGCCGTCTGAAAACGGGAGGAGCAATTTTTGCCGAAACCTCCGCCGTCATTCCCGCGCATGCGGAAATCCAGATGTAGGTCGGATTCTTGAATCCGACATTTTCAAACATTTCTGCCATAATCAAAAGCGGTAAAACATAAAACGTTTGTCAGATACGAGTATCCGACTTACTCATCATATTTAATGCTGAAATCCACATTGCTTCCACCCCAGTGCTTTGGGTAAATCCCCTGTTTCACATAACGGTGAAAAGTAGAAAACGGCCAATCGGAAACCTGACCGACATAGCCATGCTTTACGGGATTAAAATGTAGGTAATTGAAATGATGGATAAAGTCCGTTTCATCACGAATGGTATGTTCCCAAAACCTTTTTTGCCAAAGCCGACATTCCCCTCCAATCAAATATTGGCTGTACCGTTTAATTTGCCGCCAACGTTCCGAATAAGCTGCATCATTTTCAGGAAGACACCAAATCGTATGAAGATGGTCGGGCATCAGCACCCATGCCTCAATTTCAAACGGATACCGCTCCCGAACCGTCATTACCGCCTGCCGCAAGGCCGAACGCACCGTTTCATCAGTCAGGATTTTTTGTCGTTTATCAGCAACCACCGTAAAAAAGTAAGTACCGCCCGTTTGATAAAAGCGTCGGTATCGCATGAATTCCCTTTTTCAATTAAGTTTTTGTTTTTCAGAAAGATTTTTGTCGGATACAAGTATCCGACCTACATCGAAACCGAACAATCCATGTAGGTCGGATTCTCGAATCCAACATTCCAATCATTCCCGAATTTTCTCAAGGTGTGGACATCGTTTTTTTGTCGGATACAAGTATCCGACCTACGTTGAAACCGAACAATCCATGTAGGTCAGATTCTCGAATCCGACATTTCAATCATTCCCGAATTTTCGCAATGTGTGGACATCGTTTTTTTGTCGGATACAAGTATCCGACCTACATCGAAACCGAACAATCCATGTAGGTCGGATGCTTGAATCCGATATTTCAATCATTCCTGAATTTTCTCAAGGCGTGAACATCGGCTTTTTTGTCGGATACAAGTATCCGACCTACGTTGAAACCGAACAATCCATGTAGGTCGGATTCTCGAATTCGACATTTCAATCATTCCCGAATTTTCGCAATGTGTGGACATCGGCTTTTTTGTCGGATACAAGTATCCGACCTACGCCTTTAATTACAGCGACAGCAGGTCGCCTTGGCATGAAGCGGTGCGTAATTCTTTGTCCACATTTGTACCGCATTCCCATACTCCCGATCCTACGGTATAGCGGATATTAATTTTTTTATTGGTGATTTTGTCGTTTACGCCACTGCTTTTGAAAGTAACGGTCAGCAGGCATTGGGTTTCAGTCTTTTTCAGAGCGACGTCATTGACGAAATTGCCCGTATGCACGCTGGAGGTAAACCAAGGTTTGGTGGTATCACAGGCATTAATACCCTCGGTAGAAATAGCCTCGACCAGTGGGCTTTTCAGACCGGCAAGGATTTCATGCCCTTCAGTTGCCTGCGCTTTGGCGGTATAGTTGCCGAACAATGGTAGGGCGATAGCGGCAAGTATGCCGAGAATGGCGACGACAATCATCAGTTCGGTGATGGTAAAACCTTGTTGTTTCATACGACAGCCTTTGATGAAGTGTGTTTGGGAAGTAATCGATTTAACCGATTTGAGTTATTTGACAATGATTGTAGAAAAGCCCGTTTGAATACGGGCTTTTCTGTTCAATCCGAGTTTACGGATTAAGATTTTTTGCGGCAAGCAGCAGGTGCTACGTTATCACCCAAGGTAGTATCGCATTCCCATGCTCCTGTTGCAGGAGTCAATTTCATAGAAATGGTTTTTCCAGCCACTTTATCGTTGACACCGGCTGATGCTGCTTTAAAAGTAGCAGTCAGCGTACAAGTAGCTGCATCATCTTGACCAGCATGTTCCGCTTTTACACCAGCAACATATTTGCCAGAAAGGACAGCAGACTTAAACCAAGCCGGGTCAGTAGCAGCAGCAGTACCAGTAGCAGCAGTACCGTTACAAGCTACATCGTTACTAGTTGCAGCCACTGCCTCAACCAAAGGCGTTTTCATACCACCCAGGAGTTCGTAGCCTTCAGTCGCTTGTGCGCGGGCGGTGTAGTCGCCGTACATAGGCAGGGCGATTGCAGCCAGGATACCGATAATTGCTACGACGATCATCAATTCGATCAGGGTGAAACCTTTTTGGATTGCTTTCATTTAATAAACTCCAGTTTAAAAAGTGTTGTGAATAAAAAAATGTTTGTTGTTAAAAAATCCGTAATGTGTTTGGCTCTGCTTGTTTATGAGTAAAACCATCAAGTAGAAGGAATATACAGCTTCCCGGTTTGGGCTTTGTTGCTTCGTTTCCCTTGCCGGACGTAATGTATCAAGCAGGGAATGTGCCAAGTCTGGATTTTTTTAGATTTTTTGTGAAAATATTTTGTAATTTTATGTTTTTAATAGGTTTAAATTTGTTTTGAAGGATTTTTCGGGCAGATTTTGGCTTTTTTATGACGTAGGATTGTTTCTGCGATATGACGTGTTTTGTCATTTTTTGATTTTTTTGGGGGAAGCGAAGAAGACGTTTTGTGTCACGTGCCGTGTTTCGTCACTTTTGAAAGCCGTTTTTAATAATATTTGAATATTTTGACAAACGGTATGGTTATTTAGATAAACGGTATTTTTGAAATTTAGATATTTTTAGTATATTGATTTGTCTGATATTTTTAATATGGTATTTTGATATTCGGTATTTAATTAGGATAATCGGTAATTCATAATAGAAATTTATGGAAATTAATTTAATTTTGAATGATTTTTTTCAGCGTTCGAAGCCTCTTTTAAAAAGGGGATAATCGATAGGGATACCCGCCCTGCCTTTTTTCGATTTTGCACATTATTTTTGGCAGATTCTGCCTGCATTAGCTGATGGCGATAATGATATAGTGGATTAAATTCAAATCAGGACAAGGCGACGAAGCCGCAGACAGTACAGATAGTACGGAACCGATTCACTTGGTGCTTCAGCACCTTAGAGAATCGTTCTCTTTGAGCTAAGGCTAGGCAACGCCGTACTGGTTTAAAGTTAAGTCACTATACTTGGTCTTGATTTGAATCTATATATAGATGATGGAAACGGCAAAAGGTCGTCTGAAAATCTCGAATTGAGGTTTTCAGACGACCTTTGGGGTCTGTTTTATCGGTGAAGCTTAGAAACCGGGTTGCTAAGGCTAGCTTGGGTTTTGACCATCAAGCCAGCGGGGCGAGCAGTTTGTCGAAGGCTTCTTCAAACTGTTTCAAACCGTCTTCCTGCAAGCGGTTGGCGAGGGTTTCTACGTCTATGCCGAGCGCGGCGGTTTCGGCAAGCTGCGCTTGTGCTTCGTCGATTCCTTCGGTCAGCGTGGCTTTGGCTGTGCCGTGGTCGATGAAGGCTTTGAGGGTGGCGTCGGGAACGGTGTTGACGGTGTGCGCGCCGATCAGGCTGTCAACGTAGAGCGTGTCGGGATAGGCGGGGTTTTTGACGCCTGTGGATGCCCATAAGAGCTGCACGCGGTTTGCGCCTTTGGCTTCCAGCGCGGCAAATTCGGGGCTGCCGAAGTATTGCGCCCAGTCTTGGTAGGCGGCTTTGGCAAGGGCGATGGCGATTTTGCCTTTGAGGTGGTCGGGCAGCGTGGCGTCAAGCGCGCCGTCCACGCGGGAGATGAAGAAGCTGGCGACGGCTTGGATATGGGCAACGCTTTGTCCGGCTGCTAAACGTTTGGCGATGCCGCGCGCGTAGGCTGCGTAGGCTTTGAGGGTTTGGGCGCGTGAGAACAGCAGGGTCAGGTTCACGCTGATCCCGTCGGCGATGAGGGTCTCGAGTGCTTCGATGCCTGCGTCGGTGGCGGGGACTTTAATCATAGCGTTTTTACGCGCGATGGCGGCATGGAGGCGGCGGGCTTCTTCTACCGTGCCTTGTGCGTCTTTGGCAAGCTCGGGGGAAACTTCGAGGCTGACGAAACCGGTCTTGCCGCCGGTGGATTCGTGTTCGGCAAGGCAAACGTCGCAGGCTGCCTGTACGTCGGCTATCGCCATGGTTTCGTAGCGTTGTTTGGGGCTGAGGTCTTGTTGCTTGAGGGCGGCGACTTCATCGGCGTAAAGCGCGTCGCCGGCAAAGGCTTTTTGGAAGATGGCGGGATTGGAAGTGACGCCGCACACGCCTTGTTTCAACATTTGCGCCAATTCGCCGCTTTGCACGAGCGAGCGGGAAAGGTTGTCCAGCCAGATTTGTTGTCCTAATGCTTTAACGTCCGATAAAATAGTCATCTCTGATTCCTTTAAATATAGGTTATTTGTGAAGCAGGCGGTAATGCTACCCCTATTCGGAAAATTTGGATAGATTATTAGGGCATTTAATGATGTCCAAAACGATATAAAACGAACACAAAAAGGCATGAAATTATGGCAGGGAACGGTCAATATCTCGATTGGGCGCGCGAAGTGTTGCACACCGAAGCGGAAGGCTTGCGCGAAATTGCGGCGGAATTGGACGAACAATTCGTCCGCGCGGCAGACGCGCTGTTGCACTGTAAAGGCAGGGTCGTCATCACGGGCATGGGCAAGTCGGGACATATCGGGCGCAAAATAGCGGCGACCATGGCTTCAACCGGCACCCCCGCGTTTTTCGTCCATCCTGCGGAGGCGGCACACGGCGATTTGGGTATGATTGTGGACAACGATGTCGTCGTCGCGATTTCCAATTCCGGCGAAAGCGACGAAATCGCCGCCATCATTCCTGCGCTCAAACGCAAAAACATCACCCTAATTTGCATCACCGCCCGCCCGGACTCGACCATGGCGCGCCATGCCGACATCCACATTACAGCATCAGTTTCCAAAGAAGCCTGCCCGCTGGGACTTGCCCCGACCACCAGCACCACCGCCGTTATGGCTTTGGGCGACGCGTTGGCAGTCGTTCTGCTGCGCGCCCGCGCGTTCACGCCCGACGACTTCGCCTTGAGCCACCCCGCCGGCAGCCTCGGCAAACGCCTGCTTCTACGCGTTGCGGACATTATGCACAAAGACGACGCCCTGCCCGCCGTCCGACTCGGTACGCCCTTAAAAGAGGCCATCGTCAGTATGAGCGAAAAAGGCTTGGGTATGCTGGCGGTAACGGACGAACAAGGTCGTCTGAAAGGCGTGTTTACCGACGGCGATTTGCGCCGCCTGTTCCAACAGCGCGACCGCTTTGACGGGCTGACCGTCGATGAAATCATGCATCCTTCCCCCAAAACCATCCCCGCCGAACGCCTCGCCACCGAAGCCCTGAAAGTCATGCAGGCAAACCATGTGAACGGGCTTTTGGTAACCGATGCCGACGGCGTGTTGACCGGCGCGCTGAATATGCACGATTTACTGATGGCGCGGATTGTGTAAAGGCGGGCTAACCTTTTTCAGACGACCTTTATGTTAGAATAGGTCGTCTGAAACTTGGCAATCCGCAAGGAAACACTATGCAAACCTTAGACCCCGAGCTGCAACAGCGCGCGGCGCATATTAAGCTGCTGATATTGGATGTGGACGGCGTTTTGACCGATGGCCGCATCTTTATCCGCGACAACGGCGAAGAAATCAAATCGTTCCACACCCTGGACGGACACGGCTTGAAGATGCTTCAGGCAAGCGGCGTGCAGACTGCGGTTATCACAGGTCGGGACGCGCCCTCTGTCGGCATCCGCGTCAAACAGTTGGGCATAAATTACTACTTCAAAGGCATTTCGGACAAACGCGCCGCCTATGAAGAATTGCGCGCGCAGGCGGGCGTAGAAGAAGCCGAGTGCGCCTTTGTCGGCGACGATGTGGTCGATTTGCCGGTGATGGTGCGCTGCGGATTGCCGGTTGCCGTTCCCGATGCGCATTGGTTTACGCTGCAACACGCCGCCTATATTACAAAACACGCAGGCGGCGCAGGCGCGGTGCGCGAAGTGTGCGACCTGATTATGCGCGCGAAAGGTACGCTGGGCGCAGCTTTGAACGAGTACATCAAATGAAAGTAAGATGGCGGTACGGAATCACATTCCCTTTGGTGCTGGCGGTCGCGCTCGGCGGATTGTCGGCATGGCTGGGACGCATCAGCGAAATCGACATTGAAGAAGTCAAACTCAACCCCAACCAGCCGCAATATACGATGGACGGCATAGACGGGCGGCGGTTTGACGAACAAGGTCGTCTGAAAGAGCATCTGAGCGCAAGAGGAGCAAAACAGTTTCCCGAAAGCACCGACGTCCATTTCGAGCTACCGCACCTCGTCTTCTTCCAAGAAGGCAGCCGGCTTTACGAAGTCGGCAGCGACGAAGCCGTGTACAACACCCAAACCAAACAACTCCTGTTCAAACACAACGTCGTCCTGACCAAAGCCGCCGATGCCAAGCGGCAGGCGGGCGTCGTTAAAACCGAGCTTCTGCACGTCGATACCGAATCGCAATACGCCAAAACCGACACGCCCGTTACCTTTCAATACGGCGAATCGAGCGGCAGCGCCGAAGGTCTGACGTATGACCACAAAAAAGGTTTGTTGAACTTCCCATCCAGAGTGAAAGCCACGATTTATGATACAAAAAATATGTAAGGCATGTGTTTTAACCGCATTTTTCGCCACCGCCCCCGCCTACGCCCTGCAAAGCGACAGCAAGCAGCCGATACAGATTGAAGCCGACCAAGGCTCGCTCGACCAAAACAACCAAAGCACCACCTTCACCGGCAACGTCATCATCAAACAAGGCACGCTCAACATCCGCGCCGGCAGCGTCAACGTCTCCCGCAACGACAAAGGCGAACAGTTTATGAAAGCCAGCGGCTCGCCAGTCCGCTTCAGCCAGACGCTCGACGACAACAAAGGCACGGTTAACGGACAAGCAAACAACGTAACCTACTCCTCCGCCATCAACCTCGTTACCCTGACCGGCAACGCCAAAGTCCAACGCGGCGGCGACGTTGCCGAAGGCGCAGTCATCACCTACAACACCAAAACCGAAGTCTATACCATCAACGGCAGCTCCAAAACAGGTGCCAAATCCGCCGCCAAATCCGGCAGGGTCAGCGTCGTCATCCAGCCGTCCAGCACCCAAAAAACCAAATAACCAATATCTGACAACACAAAAGGTCGTCTGAAAACCAACATAGCAAGTTCCCAAAACACCTTTTCAGACGACCTCCGAACCAAGAGTCATTTATGAGCGAAAACACCAGCCGCCTCGTCGTTCAAAACCTGCAAAAAAGTTTCAAAAAACGCCAAGTCGTCAAAAGCTTCTCCCTCGAAATCGAAAGCGGCGAAGTCATCGGTCTGCTCGGCCCCAACGGCGCAGGCAAAACCACCAGCTTCTACATGATCGTCGGACTCATCGCCGCCGACGCTGGCAGCGTTACCCTAGACGGACAAGAACTGCGCCACCTGCCCATACACGAACGCGCCCGCCTCGGCGTCGGCTATCTGCCCCAAGAAGCCTCGATTTTCCGCAAAATGACCGTCGAACAAAACATCCGCGCCATTTTAGAAATCAGCACCAAAGACAAAAGCCGCATCGACAGCGAAGTAGAAAAACTGCTCGCCGACCTCAACATCGGACACCTGCGCCACAACCCCGCCCCCTCCCTATCCGGCGGCGAACGCCGACGCGTCGAAATCGCCCGCGTACTCGCCATGCAGCCGCGCTTCATCCTCTTGGACGAACCCTTCGCCGGCGTAGACCCCATTGCCGTCATCGACATCCAAAAAATCATCGACTTCCTCAAATCGCGCGGCATCGGCGTACTCATTACCGACCACAACGTACGCGAAACCCTCAGCATCTGCGACAGAGCCTACATCATCAGCGACGGCACCGTCCTCGCCTCCGGCAAGCCGGACGACTTGGTCAACAACGAACAAGTCCGCTCCGTCTATCTCGGCGAAAACTTCAAATACTGATTTCAAATACTGACCATGACAAACCGCACAAAAAATTGTGCGGTTTTAAAATAACAAAGCATCAGAAAGGTCGTCTGAAAACGTTTTCAGACGACCTTTCGGGTAGGTTGGGTTGAAAACCCAACAACGCAGAAGATTCAACGGCTTTTGTTGGGTCTAAACCCAACCTACATTGGCTGCGACAGATTAAACAATCGAACCCGATTGGCAAGACAGTATCGACGCACCGCCGCTCCGTAGCATGGGCTTTGCCCGCGAAAGCCGTTTGAAAAACCTTTAAACCGAAGGATGTCATAAAACCGAACGGAAAATAACCGTTTCAAAACAAAGGTCGTCTAAAAAAACGATTTAGGTTTTTAAACGATCCTTATTCAAAAATAAAAACTTATAAATTTATAAACTCTCCTTAATTGCCCAACCATAACCACTGCGAGTTTTTTCCTCAAATGAATCAACCAATTTTTCAGTTAACCCATCATTTTCAATAACAGCTTTTATGAAATCACTTGCTATTGTATACGGATGTATTTTGTTTATTGGAGTTTCAATAGGAGCTACCATGAATCCATATTTAATTAAAATCCTTTCCAATTCATAATGATTTTCTCTCGTCAACTCTATGGATACTCCTGTACTATCGCGATAATATCCGTTGTCAGCTTCTCTAGGATCAATACACTTACCCTCAAAAAAATAGGCACGATCTTTATAGTACTCAGGCTCACTTCTTTGAATAGGATTACCATTAATATCCAAATATTCAAATTTGGGAATTGGGGCGGTTTGTATAATGAAAAAGTTTTTATACGGAGTATTTCCTCTGTAAACATGTATCTTATCAATTTTACACTCTACTCCAAAACCATCTTTAAAATTCCCCATTATCCATAACTCATCTTTTTTATTCCAATTTTCGGCATAATTATCGCCCCCATCTTGATTCATACACCAAAAATTTTCTCTTGTATTAATTCCATTAAAATTAGTTAAAAATTCTTCAATTAACTTTGGATTCTCTAAAGTTTCTATTCTTCGTATAGTAGTACATGTTTGTCTGATAATCTTGTCCAAATCATAGATAGCATCCCAAACTCTCTTTTCAAAACTCTGCTCCCGTAAAAATCTTTCTCTATCACCATCTAAATTTCTAATTTCTTCATTGATCTCATCGATAGATTGGAATCTATCCTCCTGCCTACTGGCTAAACATTTATCAATGATTGCATCAAAAAATGGATGATCAGGTAAAGCCCTCATTCTTTTGCTACCTTCATGTGTATCCCCTGTTATCAACCATTGTATGATTTGACCTACTGCAAAAATATCACTAGCGAAAGTTGTTTCTCCTCCAGGGACTGATTGTTCAGGAGCACTAAATTTATAATTAGCTAGCCTTTCCCCACCTCTTGTCTCAGACAATCTATCGTATAATTCGGGATCGAAATGAGCAATTCCAAAATCCCCTATAACCAAATCTTCAATTTTATTTTCCTTCATATTGATATAAATATTTTCAGGCTTCAAATCCCTGTGTATGATTGAGTTATGATGTAAATGATGAATGCCTTTACAGAGCAAATTAAATATCAATTCAATATTTTTAATTTTCTCTTGTTTATCTTCAATATTGTCTAAAACAATTTCCTTAAATTTTTTTAGGGAGCAATCAAATTTTTTAGAAATAATGATATAGTAAAAATCATCATTTATTTTTACCTTATCAAAATGATACTGAGGCAAGATGTTTTCATGAGACGGACATTGAGCAAACGTAAAATACTCATCTATAAACCTTTTTAATTTTCGCTCATCGCCATTAACAGTTAAGAACTTAATAGCATATTTTTTTCCATTTCTTTCAAATAAGAAAACTGTAGAATTCCCTCCATTACCTAGTTGTTCACTTGAAAAAGAAAATTCTCCAATATCAGTCTGTAGAGGAGATTCTTTTAATTGTTGATACAAAGATGGTTTGTTTGATGTAGTCATAATACATTTCCCAAAGAGTATTTTTTAATTAAGAATTAATCATCTAATATAAAAGATATACTTTTTAATGATTAATTTCTCGTGCAATTATACCTATATGTCTTAATAAAAAGAAACAATATTTGGCATGATTATCCCATAAGGCTGATCATGCCAATTTTTCACTACTTTCATTTCTACAAAGATAGGAATGACGGCGGAGGTTTCGGCAAAATTGCTCCTCCCGTTTTCAGACGACCTTTGCCTCGTCGGTATACATTGTAGCGTGGGCCTTGCTCACAAAAATGGCGGGAAAAAGAGGTCGTCTGAAATTTTGGGTGTGGCTCGTGGGCAAAGCCCACGCTACGGGTTTGCAGTGATTCGTAGGTAGAAGCCACGCTATGCGGTTAGTGACTTAATCCCCTTCGTAACATCCGCTTTATCCAAGCTTCACTTCCTCGCCGAACACTTCCCGCCACAATTTCCTGACATTGCCGTAATGTGCCAGCAATTCGTCGGTTACTTCGGTTTTTTCCGCGTCGCGCAGTTTGGTGTTGTGCTGCTGCTGGCGGTAGAAGCGGTAGGCGGTGCGGCTTTGTTCGGCGAGGGTTTTGTCGATGAGGCCGCAGTCGGCGGCGATGTTCAAGAGGGCGATGTTGCCGTAGTTGTCGAGGAGTTGCGGATATTTTCGGGCATGGGCAAGGATGAGGTATTGGACGATAAATTCGACGTCGACCACGCCGCCGCGCGCGTATTTTACGTTGCTGTCAACCGGCGGATGGGTGGGAAACATTTTTTCGCGCATTTCGATGATTTCGCCTGCCAAGGCGGTTTGGTCGCGCTCGGCGGTGAGGATTTCGGTGCGGATGCGGTCGAAGGCCGTCTGAATTTCGGGTGTGCCGCAGATGAAGCGGGCGCGGGTGAGGGACTGGTGTTCCCACGTCCAGGCGTTTTCGCGCTGGTATTTTTCGAAGGCGGCGATGCTGTGGGCAAGGAAGCCGGCGTCGCCGTTGGGGCGCAGGCGCAGGTCGGTTTCGTAGAGGCTGCCTGCGCCGGTGGCGGCGGAAAGCCAGTTGGTCAGGCGGCGGGCGAGGCGGCTGTACACGTCGCCTGCGTCGGGATGGGGATCGTCGTAGAGGTAGACGAGGTCGAGGTCGGAGGCGTAGCCGAGTTCTTTGCCGCCGAGTTTGCCGTAACCGACGACGGCGAATTGCGGGGCGTCGCGGTGTTTTTTCGGCATATCCGCCCACGCGCACGGCAGGGCGGCGGCGAGTATGGTGTCGGCGAGGGCGGAGAGTTGGTCGGAGAGGGATTCTACCGTCCACAGTCCGGCGAGGTCTTGGACGGCGAGGCGGAAGACTTGGGCGTGCTGGAAGCGGCGCAGGGTGTCCATTTGCGCTTCGGTGTCGCCGCCGCAGGCTTTGAGGTCGTCTGAAAGGGCGGTGGCAAGCGCTTGCCAGTCAAATGCGGTATCCAAAAGCTGCGCGCTGATGAGTTCGTCCAGCAAAATCGGATATTTGCTCAGATACGCCGCCACCCATGAGCTTTGGCTCATAATCTGCGCGAGTTGCGCCAAGGTTTGCGGATGTTCGTTGAGGAAGGCGAGATAGGCGGAGCGGCGGCTGATGTTTTCGAGGAAGTCAAACAGCCGCATCAGCGTATCGGTCGGATTGGGTTGCGCTGTCGCCGCCTGTACGAACAGCGGCACAATCGCGTCAAAACGCGGCTGGGCGTGTGCGGAAAGATGGCGGTATTTATGGCCGTGGCGGATTTGGTCGAGCCTTGCGGCGACGGTTTCGGCATCGAACCCGTGTTCTTTCAGACGGCCTTGCCGCTCTTCTTCGTCGGATTTGTCCTGCCATGCCCACTGCCATTCGCTGTTGTCCTGTGTTTGCTCTTCGGGTTCGCTCAAAATTTCGTTGAACAACTGATTGACCTTGTTCCGATGAACGTTGAGGTCGTCTGAAAAGGCGGCGTAGCTGTCGAAGCCCATGCTTTCGGCAAGCAGTTGCTGCAGTTCGGGCGAGGAGGGCAGGGTTTGGGTTTGCTGATCGTCCCAGTATTGCAGGCGGTGTTCGACGTCGCGCAGGAAGCGGTAGGCGGCAAGCAGGGTTTCGACGTTTTCAGACGGCATGATGCCCAGCTCGGCAAGTTTCTTCAGCGTTTCCTGCGTGCCTTTCAGTTGCAGCGCGCGCATTTGCCCGCCGCGTATCATCTGGAAAATCTGGGCGATAAATTCGACTTCGCGGATGCCGCCCGCGCCGAGTTTGATGTTGTCCGCCATGCCTTTTTTGCTGACTTCGCTGCGGATTTGGCGGTGCAGGTTGCGCATCGCTTCATACGCGCTGTAATCCAGATATTTGCGGAACACGAAGGGGCGCACCAGCGATTTGATGTCGTTCGGATACGGCGTAACCACGCGGCCTTTGCACCACGCATAGCGTTCCCATTCGCGCCCCTGCGTGATCAGGTATTGCTCCAGCGCGGTTTCGCTCAATACCAGCGCGCCCGAATCGCCGTCCGGCCGCAGCCGCATATCGACGCGGAACACCTGCCCGTCGGCGGTAATGTCGTTCAGCAGCGCAATCAGTTTCTGCCCGACTTTGGTGAAAAATTCCTGATTGCCCCGTTCGCGCCTGCCGTCGGTGTCGCCCGATTCGGGATAGACGAAAATCAAATCGATGTCGGAAGACACGTTCAACTCATAGCCGCCCGCCTTGCCCATCGCCACCACGCTCAAATGCTGCGGCGATTTCGTATAACGCCCGATTGGCGTGCCGTACATGTCCTGATAATAAGCGTAGGCGAAATCCAGCGCGGTATTGACGGCAAAATCGGCAAACAGCGTAATCGTGCGGGTCACTTCGTTCAAATCGCTGATACGGTTTATATCGCGCACGATAATCTGCGACACCACATAACGGCGCAACTCGCGCAACTGCCGCGCCAACTCTTCCTCGTTTTCTTCCGCGCGGATTTTGTCCCAGTCGGCAAAGACTTGGAAATCCGCTTCAGTCAAAACCTTGTCCAACATGGGCAGGAAAATTTCGGGCTTGAGTTTGCCGTTGTCGAGCTGGCGGGCGAGGAACAGGGAATGGCGGCGGGCGGTGTCGAGGCGGTTGTCGGACATTTTGGATTCCGTTTGGAAGGATGACGGGAGTGGGATAGTGGATTCACTTTAAATCAGGATAAAGCGAGGCAATGTCGTACCGGTTTAAAGTCAAGCCACTATATCATAGCAATCTTGGAGGTCGTCTGAAACAGCAGAACTCAGGCGTATGAGCGGGTGTGTGTTTTACGGCATGGGAAGTTTGTTATAGTGGATTAACTTTAAACCGGTACGGCGTTGCCTCGCCTTAGCTCAAAGAGAACGATTCTCTAAGGTGCTGAAGCACCAAGTGAATCGGTTCCGTACTGTCTGTACTGTCTGCGGCTTCGTCGCCTTGTTCTGATTTAAATTTAATCCACTTTATTTGATTGGATAGTTAAAAGGTCGTCTGAAAAGTGTTTCAGACGACCTTTTGATGTGTTTAAACGGATTAGCCGGTCAGTTGTTTGGTAATCAGTTTTTTCAGCGGCGGGAAGTTGTTGCTGGCACGCAATACCAAGCCGCGCAAGATTTTGGCGGGCGCGGTTTCATTGGTAAAGAGTTTGAGCAGCATATTGGTGCCGTGGTAAATCGGCTGGGCATGGAGCATATGCTTGGTGCTGTATTTTTCCAGCAGGCTGGCGGCGCCGATGTCTTGACCGCGTTGTTCCGCTTCGAGAACCAGTTTTGCCAAGAGGTCCGCGCTGGATAGACCTAAGTTGAAACCGTGCGCGGTAACAGGGTGCATGCCTACGGCGGCGTCGCCGATTAAGGCGCTGCGTTTGCCATAGAAGCGTTGGGCAATCATGCCGACCAAGGGATAGTTGTGAATGGTGCTGACCAATTCCATGTCGCCCAAACGGCCTTTGAGCTGCTCTTTGACGCTGGCAGCTAATTCTTCGGGAGACATTTTTTTGATGGTGTCTGCTTTGTCGCTATCGACGGTAATGACTGTGTTGGTCAGGTGTTCTTCCAAAGGCAGCAGGGCGATGGTGCGGCCGTAGTGGAAACATTCGTAAGCGGTATGCTGGTTGGACAGGGTATGTTTCATGCGGCAGACAAACATGGTGCGGCTGTAATCGTGCATATCGGAGGAAATGCCCAGTTGTCGGCGGGTTTGGGAAAAGCGGCTGTCTGCTGCCAAGAGTAGGCGGCCGCTCAAAACTTCGCCGTTTTCCAAGATGACTTGGGCTTCGTCTTCGGAGGTTTTGACTTCTTTGACGCCCGTACCGGTCAGAATGGTAACGTTTTCCAGTTTGGATACGACTTCATAAGCAGCTTTGCGGATATTGTGGTTTGAAATCAGATAACCTAAGCAGTCGGCAGGTTCGCCGCGCGCTTGGGTCGGTTGCGGGAAGTGGAGTTGGTAATCGGACTGCCCGTTCAAGACTTTTGCATCGCGCAAGGGGTAAATTTCGTCTTTCGGAATCAAATCCCACATGCCCAAGCGTTGCATAATTTCGCGGGACAGGTGGGTCAATGCGATTTCACGCCCGTCATAAGGAGGGTTTTGTAAAATTTCTAAAGGGCTTTTTTCAATCAGGGTGATTTTCAAACCGCTGCCGGCCAGTTCTGCGGCAAAACTCAACCCGGCAGGTCCTGCGCCGACGACAAGAATATCGCTGTGTAAGCTCATGAGGCATCCTTTTTGTTAAAGGGGGACGGATAATTTCAGACGACCTTAAGTTTACTGTGTTTGAATGAGATAAGGGTAATCTGCATTGAGTAATTGATTATAGCAAAAGTATCGATTGAGTAATTCAAGTATTTATATCGTGAATGATTTTTTACGCTGAGCTTAATGTAAGTCAATGGCGGCAATGTGTTGCGTATCATGCCATATTTTAAAAACAATAAGTAGCGGCTATATGGGTTTGCTTTTTTCTTACGCCAGAGTATGGGAAGGATAAGATTATCATGAGGGCAAAGGGGTCGTCTGAAATTTTGTAGTATAGTGGATTAAATTTAAATCAGGACAAGGCGACGAAGCCGCAGACAGTACAGATAGTACGGAACCGATTCACTTGGTGCTTCAGCACCTTAGAGAATCGTTCTCTTTGAGCTAAGGCGAAGCAACGCCATACTGGTTTAAAGTTAATCCACTATAAGCAGTACAGCGTAGTTTCCTATTGTGTCTGTTGTATTGTGTGTCGCTTTGTTGTTTGTGCTGTTTAAGATTGAATCGGCGATGGCAAAATCATTGCCAACCCATACAAACAAAAAAAGCCGTATTTCCTAAGAAATACGGCTTTCTCAATATCACGATAAACTCGGATTATTCTTCAGAACCGGTGTAAGGACGGATGCTGACCGTTTTACGGTTCAGTGCGCCTTTGGTTTTGAATTCAACATAACCGTCAACTTTGGCGAACAAAGTGTGGTCTTTGCCCATGCCTACGTTGTCGCCGGCATGGAATTTGGTACCGCGTTGGCGGACGATGATTGAACCTGCCGGAATCAGTTCGTTGCCGTAGGCTTTTACGCCCAAGCGTTTGGCTTCTGAATCGCGACCGTTGCGGGTGCTGCCGCCTGCTTTTTTACTTGCCATTTGTAATACTCCTAAGTTTCAAAAATTAGGCGATTGCCACGATTTCGATTTGGGTGAAATTTTGGCGATGGCCTTGGCGTTTTTGGTAGTGTTTACGGCGGCGCATTTTGAAAATGCGTACTTTTTCGCCGCGACCATGGGCTACTACTTTAGCTGTTACTTTTGCGCCTTCGATAAAAGGAGCGCCAACTTTTACAGATTCGCCGTCAGCAATCATCAAAACTTCGGTCAGTTCGATTTGGCTGTCGAGTTCGGCTGGTATCTGTTCTACTTTCAATTTTTCGCCAACGGCAACTTTATATTGTTTGCCGCCGGTTTTTACGACCGCGTACATACTCAACTCCATGAGAATTATGGTTAATATCCCGCACACCATTGTGCGAAACGTGGCATTTTATTGCTATTTGCCTGTTTTGTCAAAGTTTATTTCGTTTGTGGGGTCAGGGTCGTCTGAAAGATGTGTCAAACGGGCTTTGCTGCTATAATCGCGCGTTGGATTGCCGATATTTTTTATGCGGCAATATTATTTCCGCCTTATACCCAACCCATTTATTTATACGGCAAGCCTGCTTCATTTTGCCGACTGAGAATGTGTTATGCTCGAAAACCTGCCTTATTTCCAACGCCATCTGCCTGAAGACCTTTCACGGGTCAATGAGGTGATCAACCAAGCGGTTCAGTCTGATGTTGCGCTGATTTCGCAAATCGGTACTTATATTATCAGTGCCGGCGGTAAGCGTCTGCGTCCGATTATGACGATCTTGGCAGCTAAGTCGGTCGGTTATGATGGAGATAAGTTGTATGCTTTGGCGGCAATGGTGGAATTTATCCACACTTCGACCTTGCTGCATGACGATGTGGTCGATGAAAGCGATTTGCGCCGCGGACGCGAAACGGCGAATAATCTGTTCGGCAACGCAGCGGCGGTGTTGGTCGGCGACTTCTTATATACACGCGCTTTCCAATTGATGGTTGATTCCGGCAGTATGCGCATTTTGGAAGTCATGGCGGATGCAACCAATATTATTGCTGAAGGTGAGGTCATGCAGCTGATGAACATCGGCAATACCGATATTACTGAAGCGCAATATGTTCAAGTGATTCAATATAAAACGGCCAAATTGTTTGAAGCGGCCGCGCAGGTTGGCGCGATTTTGGGCAATGCCGCCCCCGAGCATGAGCAGGCGTTGAAAGACTACGGCATGTATGTCGGTACAGCGTTCCAAATTATTGATGATGTTTTGGATTATTCGGGAGAAACCGAAGAAATCGGTAAAAACGTCGGCGACGATTTGGCAGAAGGCAAACCGACTTTGCCGCTGATTTATCTGATGCGCAACGGTTCGAAACAAGTGGCGGACGATGTGCGCCACGCTCTGGAAAATGCGGATCGCAGCAGTTTCCAAAAAATCCATGATTATGTTGTCCATTCCGATGCGCTGACTTATTCGATTTCCGAAGCACGAAAAGCCGTTGAGCAAGCTGTGGCTTCTTTGGCAGTATTGCCCGATAGCGAAGTCAAGCAGGCGATGATTCAGTTGGCCGAGGAATCATTGGCACGGGTTTCTTAAATCCGATGAATTTCAATTTCGTCCCGATGTTTTTGGTGACGCTGATTTTTCTCGGCGTCGTCAGCAACAACAACTCGATTACGATTTCCGCAGCAATTTTGCTTTTAATGCAACAGACTGCTTTGTCGCAATATATTCCTTTCATGGAAAAACACGGCTTGCATTTTGGGATTATTTTGCTGACAATCGGGGTCTTAAGCCCGCTGGTTTCAGGAAAGGTTCAGATTCCGCCCTTGTCGGAATTTGTCAATTTTAAAATGATTGCTGCCGTATTAATCGGCATCCTTGTCGCTTGGCTGGCAGGACGCGGCATACCGCTGATGAGCGAACAGCCTGTTTTAGTAACAGGTCTTTTGATTGGTACGGTTATCGGTGTGGCGTTTATGGGCGGCATTCCGGTCGGTCCGCTGATTGCCGCAGGATTATTATCGTTTATTGCAGGAAAAGTTTAACACGCTCGCCATAGTTCAACGGATAGAACGTATGCCTCCTAAGCGTAAAATACAGGTTCGATTCCTGTTGGCGAGGCCATAAAACACAAAGAGGTCGTCTGAAAATTTTCAGACGACCTCTTTGTGTTTTCTATGAACGGGAATCGTAAATCGTTCTGTCGGACTGCATCAAGATTCTTGTGCCGGCAGCATCTGCTTTTGAGGATGTTGGGTGTGCAGTGTCGTCAGCTTCTTCGTCAAGATATTCAAAATCACGCCGTAGGCCGGCAGGAAGAAGAGGGTGCAGATGGTGAGTTTGAACAGATAATCGACAAAAGCGATGCCCTGCCAGTTTGCCGCCATAAATTCATCGCTGCTGGCGTAAAAGGCAATGGCGAAAAATACCAATGTATCCAGGGCGTTGCCGATGACGGTTGATGCGGTTGGGGCGATCCACCACGCTTTCAGACGACGTAATTTGTTGAACACAAAAATATCAAGGATTTGTCCGAGTGCGTAAGCGGCAAAGCTGGCTAAGGCGATGCGTCCGACAAAGGTGTTGAATTCGGACAGCGCGCCTAAGCCTGTCCAGCTGCCGTCGTGGAACAAAACGGAAAAGATGTAGGAAAGCAAAAGAGCGGGGAACATGACCCAAAAGATAATCCGCCGTGCCAAGTGCGAACCGAAAATGCGGACGGTCAGGTCGGTGGCAAGGAAAATGAAGGGAAAGGAAAACGCGCCCCAAGTGGTGTGGATGCCGAAAATTTGGAAGGGGAACTGCACCAGATAGTTGCTGGCGGCAATGATGAGGATATGGAAAAGCACCAGCCAGAAGAGCGCCTTCTGTTGTTGCGCTGTTGTAAATTCGTACATGGAAATCTTTCGGAAAGGCTTTCAGACGACCTTCTCATGAAAAAGGTCGTCTGAAAATGCGTAAAAGGGGATGGATTATTGGCTGTCGTGTTCGAACAGGCGTTTGCGTGCCAATGCTTCGAACTCGGTACCTGCCTTGCCGTAATTGGCAAAGGGATGAATGGCGATGCCGCCGCGCGGTGTGAATTCGCCGAAAACTTCGATGTATTTCGGATCCATCAGGGCAATCAGGTCTTTCATGATGATGTTGACGCAGTCTTCATGGAAATCGCCGTGGTTGCGGAAGCTGAATAGGTAGAGTTTCAGGGATTTGCTTTCCACCATTTTGATGTGCGGGATGTAGCGGATGTAGATGGTGGCAAAGTCGGGCTGCCCGGTCATGGGGCAGAGGCTGGTGAATTCGGGGCAGACGAATTTAACGAAATAGTCGTTGTCGGGATGTTTGTTGTCGAATGCTTCGAGAATTTCGGGAGCGTAGCCGGTCGGATATTGGGTTTTTTGATTGCCCAAAAGAGAGATGCCTTGCAGCTCTTCGGTATTGCGGGACATGAGGGTTTCCTTAGTTTTTTAATGTGGGAGGTTTTCGAACCACGAAAGGCGGATTGTAATATAAGGGGAACTATGTTTGTGATTTTTTTGATAATTATTTAGCGGTTGAACGCTGGGCTGGAAATGCGAAAAAATGATAGGTGGGTGCGTATGTTTTGATGTGGCGGTAATGCCTTTGCAAAGCAATGCGGATTGAATTTAAACTGATTTTTAAATTTATGATTTTTCTAGTTAATTTTTTTGCATTAATCGTAAAAGTTAAAATTTTTTTGAAGTGTTTTCAGTAGTATCTCAAAAGTCATGTTTTGAGTTATAGAACTAAGGAGAAGCGCCATCTCTCTAATAAATTATGGGGTTTTCAATATAAACAATAAATTAAGTTGTCGGTAACCACAAATCTATCCTTTCTGAATACTGATTTTGTAGAGTAAGAATTCGGAATTACATACAAATTAGATGACTTATGCATAAAAAACGCCACTTGTTATCTTCTTGGACCGATTGTCAGATTTTCATTCGGAAAATAATCAGTTGAATTAGTATAGCGGCATTGAATAAGTATTTGGTATTTTGAAGCAAATGAGATTGTCATTTTATTCTGATTTGCAGCAGAAACAGCCAATAAATTTAAGAAGAGGATATTTATAATGAGTTTTTCACAAACCGACTTGGTCAACGCGCTGCGCCAACTTTCCGACCGTTTGCCTGAATTTTCAGAACAACAGGTAAGAACAGGACGTCTGTTACGGGTAACAACCGAGCGTTTAAGCAGTCATCTCAATGAAAATTTGAAAACTTTCGGTATCAACGAGAATTTATGGTTCGCTTTAATGGCGGTTTACGTCAGCCCTAAAAGCGAAATCCTTCCTTCGCGTTTGAGCGACTTGATGGATTTGACACGTACCAGTGCGACCCGTCTTTCCGATGAGATGGTAGAACGGGGATGGGTAGGTCGTCATATCAACCAGCAAGACCGCCGCCAGATTGTGTTAAAATTGACACAGGAAGGTGAGTCTTTTATCCAACAAGTATGGCCGCAGATTTCCAGTAAGAGCGGTGAAGCTTGGGAAGATTTCACCAATGAGGATTATACCCAGTTGCAAAATCTGTTGGGCAAGCTGTTGAACCGTTTGGACAGCTGATCTGATGCAGTAAGAATTGTGGCAGGGATAAAAGTAAAAAAACGGAGTCTGCCATGAAATCAAATATTGCCAAACGGGGCATCTGTATTATCGCAGTATCTGTACTTGCAGCTTGTGCGCAGTTTGGTAAACAAGCACCGTTGGAAGAACCAACGGTGTATTCTTTGCCCGATGGTAAGTCGGCATCCCTCATTCAAGACGGATGGTGGTTGCAATTAAAAGATAACAAACTGAATCAACTGGTTGCACAAGCTATCCAGACATCAACGGATTTGCGTATTGCCAAGGCGCGTTTCGAGCAAGCACAAGCGCAGCTGGGAATAACCGAAGCCGCCGGCAAAACGCAAATCGGTATGTCCGCGCGCGGGGTTGGGATGTATGTTGCACCCAAGCCCGCATCTTCCCGTATCGATACCGACCATACATTATTGTTGGCAAACGCGGCAGTACAGGGAAGTTGGACATTCGATTTTTGGGGAAAAAACCGTGAGCAGATTGCAGCAGTTTTGGGACGCCGTCAGGCAATTCTGTATGAAGCCCATCAGGCACGGATTGAGCTGGCGAATGCGGTAGCCAAGCAATATTTTATTTGGCAGGCTTTGAGCGAGCGTCAGGCTCTTGTGCAGGAACGTATCAATCTGTCAGAGAAAATGCAGCAATTGGTCTCACGCAGAATCCATGCAAACCTGATGCCCGCACAATCATTGTACCCGCTTGAATTGGCAAGTCAGCAACTTCAGTTGGAAAAAACGTCATTGGAACAACAGATTGCCAAAGTCCGACATGCCTTGGCAGTATTGAGCGGTAACGTGCCGAGAGCACTTTCCGAACAAGAACCCGGTAGGATGGGGGTGGTTCCTGTTGTGCCTGTGAATAGAATCCATGCGGATTTGTTAGCTGCCCGACCGGATATCGCGGCACAAAAATCATTATTGGAATCTAAGCTGCATACGGTTAAATCCACCGAAGCAGAGTTTTATCCCAATATTGAGTTAAAAGCCTTGGCGGGTCTTGGACATATTGATGCGTTCAATGTGGTAAGGGGTAAAACATCAGGCATGCTGGGTATTGTTCCTGCTATCAATCTTCCTATTTTTACGTCTGGGGCATTGCAGTCAAAATTGGCAGGCAAACGCGCAGAATATAATGAGCAGGTGGCCGTGTACGATCAAACGGTTTTAAATGCGATGCGTTCTGCTGCGGATGCTGTTGTAGATTACCAAAGCCTGCAAAGCAAACAGTCTACTTGGGATAAAATGCTGAAAATATCCGAAAAGTCGGTTAAAAATGCTCAGGGTAGAGTGGGGGCGGGATTGGATAATGGTCTCAGCGCATTACAAAAACAAGATGATATGTTGCAAGTGAAAATGCAATTGGTGCAGTATCAATCTGAACGGTTGATTGCATGGAGCAATCTGAATGCCCAGTTGGGTGGTGGGTTTAAATCGCAATAGAAGGTTTTCAGACGACCCCTTTCCTTTTAATCAAGTCAATTGGCGATATTTTGGATATGCATTTAACGTTTAAATGTATGTATTCAGAATGTCGCCAATTGCTTTTTGGTTGTCAGGAATCGGTATTGCTTGGATGACTTTGAAATGATTGTTTGCGCCTAATGGTAAAAGGGGATATCTAAATGGTTTTTAAATATGATTGTTACTTGATTGAGTAACGATGCGGCTATAGAATGCACCTCTGTATGTATTTTTCAGTATTGTCTATTCTATTAAAATCAATGAGATATTAGTGGGATGGGGTGCATAAGGAAAATAGTCTGTAATTACCCAGGTTAAAATGAAATCATGGATGCGAATCTAGAAAATAATGAACAATTACGCAATTCAGGGACAAAAAGTTCAAGGGTGGGGCGTAAACGCGGGCGTAATCTGGCAGTTATTACACTGCTTTTTATTTTGATTGCAGTCGGTGTGGCTCTTGCGTATTTCTTATTCTGGCAATATGAGGAAGAGACGGAAGATGCCTATGTTGCAGGTCATCTGGTGCAAATTACCCCTCAGGTCACCGGTACGGTAAGGAAAGTGATGTATGACGATACTGATGTGGTCAAAAAAGGGGATGTCTTGGTTGCGTTGGACGACAGCGATTTCCAGCTGGCTTACGAGCGTGCTCAAAATGAATTGATTCAGGCAATTCGTCAGAATAAACAACAAACTGCGGTTAACTCAAAAGCAAAAGCGCAGGTTCTTTTGCGAAAAGCCGAATTGGCAAAGGCTCAGGCAGATTTGCGCCGACGTGAAGCTTTATCGGGAACGGATGCGATTTCAGGTGAAGAGTTGAGTCATGCCCGTGCTGCGGTGGTTCAGGCGCAAGCGGCTTTGAAGGCAGTGGAAGCGGAAGAGACTTCTGCACAAGCAGTTTTAGGTAATAATATCCCTCTGCGTCAACAACCTGCGGTGCAAACAGCCATCAGCCATATTAAGGATGCATGGCTGAATCTGCAACGCACCCAAATTCGCGCGCCGATGAATGGACAGATTGCCAAACGAAATGTTCAAGTTGGGCAGCGTATTGCCCAAGGTTCCCCAATGATGGCTGTGGTTCCTTTGAGCAATCTTTGGGTGGATGCTAACTTTAAAGAATCGCAACTGCGTCAAATGAAAATTGGTCAACCCGTTGAAATGACTGCTGATTTATATGGAAATAAAGTGGTCTATCATGGCAGGGTGATGGGTTTGTCAGCGGGTACGGGCAGTGCATTCTCCCTTTTACCGCCGCAAAATGCGACGGGGAACTGGATTAAGGTTGTGCAACGTGTTCCGGTCCGCATCAGTTTGGATGCGAAAGAGTTGCAGGCTAATCCGCTTCGTGTCGGTTTATCTATGAAGGTAAAGGTTGATATTTCAGGTGCCGGCTCAGGAAAAAACATGACGGCTGCCGCTGATAAAAATGTAGCATCCCCGGAAACTGAAGGCGTAGATTGGGCTGCCGCCGATGCGTTGATCGATAAGATTTTTGAGAAATACGCTAAGTAAAAATGTTTTCAGACGACCTTTCATGCGTTGAATTGCTGAATTTGAGAATTTGATAGCGAATAGATATCGAAGCGCATGAGGAAGCAAATTTGTGATGGAGATAGATGCAAGGTAGAGCTTTGCTTTCGGTTTGCGATGATGTGAATATTCATCAAAGAGGTCGTCTGAAAAGGGATGTGTATCTAAGCGCAATCACTGTGCAATATATTGAATGAATAATAGCGAAGAAATATGAATTATCCGCCATTGCAGGGTGTTAGGCTGGTGCTGGTTACGTTAGCGCTCAGCCTTGCCGTTTTTATGGAAGTCTTGGATACCACGATTGCCAACGTTGCAGTACCGGTAATTGCCGGGGACTTGGGGGCGGCGACTACTCAGGGTACTTGGGTTATTACCTCATTTGCCGTGGCGAATGCGATTTCAGTACCGCTAACCGGATTTATGGCAAAACGGTTTGGCGAAGTGAAACTGTTTATCGCCTCTGTAGTGGGATTTGTTTTGCTGTCGTGGTTGTGCGGCATTGCACCCAATCTTCAGGCTTTGGTGATCTTCAGGGTGTTACAAGGCTTTGTAGCCGGACCGTTGATTCCGCTGTCGCAAAGTCTATTAATGGCATCGTATCCTCCTGAAAAACGGACATTGGCTTTGGCATTGTGGGCAATGACCGTTGTCGTCGCGCCCGTTTTAGGTCCTATTTTCGGCGGTTGGATTTCGGATAATTGGCATTGGGGTTGGATTTTCTTTATCAATATCCCTATCGGTATTATTTCTGCACTTATTGTGTGGCAGCAATTGAGAGATAGGGAAACGGAAGTAGTTAAGACGCCGATAGATTACATCGGTTTGGTCTTGATGGTGGTTGGCGTCGGTGCGCTGCAAATGATGCTTGATAGAGGTAAAGAGTTGGACTGGTTTGCCTCTGGAGAGATTATTGTGTTAGGCATTGTTGCATTGGTATGTCTGACGTATTTTGTGGTTTGGGAGCTTGGCGAGAAATACCCGATTGTCGATTTTTCTTTGTTTAGCAACAGAAATTTTACGATAGGCGTACTGGCAACTTCATTGGGCTTTATGGTTTACATGGGTACGCTCACGCTGTTGCCGCTGGTGTTGCAGTCTAATCTTGGCTATACCGCAACATGGGCGGGCTTGGCGGCTGCACCGGTGGGCTTTCTTCCTATCTTGTTGTCCCCGATTATAGGTAGATTCGGCAACCGCATTGATATGCGTCTTCTTGTTACCGCAAGTTTCTTGACGTTTGCTTTTACTTTCTATTGGCGCACTGATTTTTATGCCGGAATGAATATGAGCAATGTTGTTTGGCCCCAATTCTGGCAAGGCTTGGGTGTGTCCATGTTTTTCCTTCCGTTGACCAGCATTACATTGTCCCAT
This sequence comes from Neisseria sicca, assembly GCF_014054945.1. Classification (NCBI taxonomy): domain Bacteria; kingdom Pseudomonadati; phylum Pseudomonadota; class Betaproteobacteria; order Neisseriales; family Neisseriaceae; genus Neisseria; species Neisseria sicca. The sequence continues at coordinate 2,742,025 of NZ_CP059566.1, forward strand.
ATTAAATCCGATCAGATTGCATCAGCAAGTAGCCTGTCTAATTTCTTGCGCGTCTTCATGGGTGGTGTGGGTGTATCCATAGTCAGTACCATGTGGGAGCGGAGAGAAGCTTTGCATCATACGCAACTGAGTGAACAGATTAATCCATATTCGAGTTTGACTGTGCAAACAGTTCATGAAATGACGAATCGGGGGCTGAACGAACAGCAGGTTTTGAAAAATATTTCCGATGCCATTACGCAGCAAGGCTTCATTATGGGATCAAATGAGATTTTCCTGGCTGGCAGTATCTTGTTCATCGTCATGATTTCCATAATTTGGTTTGCCAAGCCGCCGTTTAATGGGAGTTCATCAGCAGGGCATTAAATATCACAAAGGTCGTCTGAAAATTTTCAGACGACCTTTGCTGTTGTAGAAGATAGTTAAGGTTAACCTGATTACTTACAGGTTTAGTTTGTCCAGATGACGAGCAAGAGATTGAACAATTTCTTCTGCTACCTGTAATTTCTCTTTCTCAGGGAAAGATAGTTCCTCGTCATCCGTAATAATAGTAATCTGATTGGTAGATTTTCCCATTGCCTGAGAAACATTATTGGCAATCAGCATCGGAATGCCTTTGCGTAAACGTTTTGCCCGAGCATATTCCAAAACTTTTTCACTTTCTGCGGCAAATCCAATGCAAAAAGGCGGTTTGGGTAAGGCGGCTACAGATGCCAAAATATCAGGATTAGTTTCCAATTCAAGGGTTGGGGTATCTTTTGAATTTTCTTTTTTCAATTTGTGCGGGCTGCTGTTTTTTACCTTATAGTCAGCCACAGCGGCTACGGAAATAAAAACATCCTGATCTTCAATATATTTATGAACGGCATCGTACATTTCTTTGGCGCTAATAGCCTGTTCCATATGATAGAGACCGGTCGGCAGGGGAGTCTGTAACTGTCCATAAATCAACGTAACTTGTGCGCCGGCCATTCTGCATGCACGGGCTAGGGCAATGCCCATCTGACCGCTGGAAATATTCGTAATTCCACGGACCGGGTCAATCATTTCCAAGGTCGCGCCGGCAGTGATTAAGATTTTTTTGCCGGCAAGTATTTTCGGCGTCCATAAATCATGAATCAAATCGGCAAGTTCAATCGCTTCAGGCATTCTCCCTATCCCGATTTCACCGCAAGCCTGTTCGCCATAGGATGGCTGAAAAACCGTGATGTCGTCTGAAATCAGTTGTTGGATATTCCTCTGATTGGCAGGATTGTTCCACATCTCCACATTCATCGCCGGAGCGACTGCCATGGAGCATTTTCGTGCTGCTGCCAAATTGGTCAGCAGATTATCAGCAATACCGTTGGCAATCTTGGCAACCGTATTGGCAGTAGCGGGAGCAATTAAAAAAACATCCGCTTCTCGGGTTAAATCAATATGACTCATTCCTCTAGTTGAGTGGCCATCGTGCGTATCGACTAGAACAGGATTTCCGCTTAATGCTTGAAACGTAAGGGGGGTAACGAATTCAGTAGCAGCACGACTCATTGCCACCGTTACAGAATGTCCTTGTTTTTTTAGTAATCGGACCAACTCACATGATTTATAAGCCGCAATACCACCGCTTATCCCTAAAAGAATGTGTTTACTCATTACAGCAACCCAATCCAATTTGAATCAAATAAGTCATAATACTAACATGGATACTGTTCAAAAAAGTAACAGGGACTTATGGGTGGATGGCTTTAGGTTGTGAGTTGAAGCTCGGTATATTTGAAATTGTTTCGGATATTTATGATAAAGGTCGTCTGAAAGGGATTTCAGACGACCTTTGCTGTTGATTGAGTTTGGTTTGAGAATATTTTGAAATAAAAGTCTTTGTATTTCAGGTTGTTGTTTAGTTTTGTGGGATTTTTTGTTGTTTGGGAGTTGACGGTTTTTGAGGAGGGGGGTATAGTTCGGTTCTTCGCTGCTTCGGCGGTGATTGAACGAACAGGTAAGTATATCACAGTTGGTCTGATTTTTCGAGGTTTTAAGAAAAGTTTTGATTGACAATGAGATGAAATGCTTTATAATTCGTTTTCGCTCTTTAACAAAACAGATTACCGATAAGTGTGAGTGCGACAGCCTCACACTGTTTGAAAGACAGACAAGATGATGTTTTAGACATTGTCCTGTTGGTTTCTTTGAAGCAGACCAGAAGTTAAAAAGTTAGAGATTGAACATAAGAGTTTGATCCTGGCTCAGATTGAACGCTGGCGGCATGCTTTACACATGCAAGTCGGACGGCAGCACAGAGAAGCTTGCTTCTTGGGTGGCGAGTGGCGAACGGGTGAGTAACATATCGGAACGTACCGAGCAGTGGGGGATAACTAATCGAAAGATTAGCTAATACCGCATATCTTCTGAGGAAGAAAGCAGGGGACCATTTGGCCTTGCGCTGTTTGAGCGGCCGATATCTGATTAGCTAGTTGGTGGGGTAAAGGCCTACCAAGGCGACGATCAGTAGCGGGTCTGAGAGGATGATCCGCCACACTGGGACTGAGACACGGCCCAGACTCCTACGGGAGGCAGCAGTGGGGAATTTTGGACAATGGGCGCAAGCCTGATCCAGCCATGCCGCGTGTCTGAAGAAGGCCTTCGGGTTGTAAAGGACTTTTGTCAGGGAAGAAAAGGGCGGGGTTAATACCCCTGTCTGATGACGGTACCTGAAGAATAAGCACCGGCTAACTACGTGCCAGCAGCCGCGGTAATACGTAGGGTGCGAGCGTTAATCGGAATTACTGGGCGTAAAGCGGGCGCAGACGGTTACTTAAGCAGGATGTGAAATCCCCGGGCTCAACTTGGGAACTGCGTTCTGAACTGGGTGACTAGAGTGTGTCAGAGGGAGGTAGAATTCCACGTGTAGCAGTGAAATGCGTAGAGATGTGGAGGAATACCGATGGCGAAGGCAGCCTCCTGGGATAACACTGACGTTCATGCCCGAAAGCGTGGGTAGCAAACAGGATTAGATACCCTGGTAGTCCACGCCCTAAACGATGTCGATTAGCTGTTGGGCAGCATGACTGCTTAGTAGCGAAGCTAACGCGTGAAATCGACCGCCTGGGGAGTACGGTCGCAAGATTAAAACTCAAAGGAATTGACGGGGACCCGCACAAGCGGTGGATGATGTGGATTAATTCGATGCAACGCGAAGAACCTTACCTGGTCTTGACATGTACGGAACCCTCCAGAGACGGAGGGGTGCCTTCGGGAGCCGTAACACAGGTGCTGCATGGCTGTCGTCAGCTCGTGTCGTGAGATGTTGGGTTAAGTCCCGCAACGAGCGCAACCCTTGTCATTAGTTGCCATCATTAAGTTGGGCACTCTAATGAGACTGCCGGTGACAAGCCGGAGGAAGGTGGGGATGACGTCAAGTCCTCATGGCCCTTATGACCAGGGCTTCACACGTCATACAATGGTCGGTACAGAGGGTAGCCAAGCCGCGAGGTGGAGCCAATCTCACAAAACCGATCGTAGTCCGGATTGCACTCTGCAACTCGAGTGCATGAAGTCGGAATCGCTAGTAATCGCAGGTCAGCATACTGCGGTGAATACGTTCCCGGGTCTTGTACACACCGCCCGTCACACCATGGGAGTGGGGGATACCAGAAGTAGGTAGGGTAACCGCAAGGAGCCCGCTTACCACGGTATGCTTCATGACTGGGGTGAAGTCGTAACAAGGTAGCCGTAGGGGAACCTGCGGCTGGATCACCTCCTTTCTAGAGAAAGAAGAGGTTGTTGCATTCACACTTATCGGTAAACTGTAGAAGATGCGGAAAAATGCTTGAGTGAAGACAAGGTTCGCTTAAGAAGAGAATCCGGGTTTGTAGCTCAGCTGGTTAGAGCACACGCTTGATAAGCGTGGGGTCGGAGGTTCAAGTCCTCCCAGACCCACCAAGAACGGGGGGCATAGCTCAGTTGGTAGAGCACCTGCTTTGCAAGCAGGGGGTCATCGGTTCGATCCCGTTTGCCTCCACCAATACTTTCCAAATCAAAGCGAGTTAAAAAGGCAGTGTAACTGCTTTCTTTTTTTCCAAAGAGAAGTCTGCTGACGAATCAGTTTGACGGAAAAAGAAAGGCTGCTATAATAATCAGCTCATTTTGATTTGCGAAGTAAATAGCAATATTGAACGCATCGATCTTTAACAAATTGGAAAGCCGAAATCAACAAACAAAGACAATGTGTCTGTTTTTGATGATTGACCGATTGCAAACGGTCAGTTGTCTCCTGGATAGGAAAAGAAAAACAGGTGCAGTATTTGGGTGATGATTGTATCGACTTAATCCCGAAAGACAAAAGGCGGGATTAAGACACAACAAGCAGTAAGCTTTATCAGAGTAGGAAATTCAAGTTTGATGTTCTAGTCAACGGAATGTCAGGCAAAGTCAGAGAAGTTCTTGAAATGATAGAGTCAAGTGAATAAGTGCATCAGGTGGATGCCTTGGCGATGATAGGCGACGAAGGACGTGTAAGCCTGCGAAAAGCGTGGGGGAGCTGGCAATAAAGCTATGATCCCGCGATGTCCGAATGGGGAAACCCACTGCATTCTGTGCAGTATCCTAAGTTGAATACATAGACTTAGAGAAGCGAACCCGGAGAACTGAACCATCTAAGTACCCGGAGGAAAAGAAATCAACCGAGATTCCGCAAGTAGTGGCGAGCGAACGCGGAGGAGCCTGTACGTGATAACTGTCGAGATAGAAGAACAAGCTGGGAAGCTTGACCATAGTGGGTGATAGTCCCGTATTCGAAATCTCAACGGTGGTACTAAGCGTACGAAAAGTAGGGCGGGACACGTGAAATCCTGTCTGAATATGGGGGGACCATCCTCCAAGGCTAAATACTCATCATCGACCGATAGTGAACCAGTACCGTGAGGGAAAGGCGAAAAGAACCCCGGGAGGGGAGTGAAATAGAACCTGAAACCTGATGCATACAAACAGTGGAAGCACCCTTGTGGTGTGACTGCGTACCTTTTGTATAATGGGTCAACGACTTACATTCAGTAGCGAGCTTAACCGAGTAGGGGAGGCGTAGGGAAACCGAGTCTTAATAGGGCGAACAGTTGCTGGGTGTAGACCCGAAACCGAGTGATCTATCCATGGCCAGGTTGAAGGTGCCGTAACAGGTACTGGAGGACCGAACCCACGCATGTTGCAAAATGCGGGGATGAGCTGTGGATAGGGGTGAAAGGCTAAACAAACTCGGAGATAGCTGGTTCTCCCCGAAAACTATTTAGGTAGTGCCTCGAGCAAGACACTGATGGGGGTAAAGCACTGTTATGGCTAGGGGGTTATTGCAACTTACCAACCCATGGCAAACTAAGAATACCATCAAGTGGTTCCTCGGGAGACAGACAGCGGGTGCTAACGTCCGTTGTCAAGAGGGAAACAACCCAGACCGCCAGCTAAGGTCCCAAATGATAGATTAAGTGGTAAACGAAGTGGGAAGGCCCAGACAGCCAGGATGTTGGCTTAGAAGCAGCCATCATTTAAAGAAAGCGTAATAGCTCACTGGTCGAGTCGTCCTGCGCGGAAGATGTAACGGGGCTCAAATCTATAACCGAAGCTGCGGATGCTAGTTTACTAGCATGGTAGGGGAGCGTTCTGTAGGCCGATGAAGGTGCATTGTAAAGTGTGCTGGAGGTATCAGAAGTGCGAATGTTGACATGAGTAGCGATAAAGCGGGTGAAAAGCCCGCTCGCCGAAAGCCCAAGGTTTCCTACGCAACGTTCATCGGCGTAGGGTGAGTCGGCCCCTAAGGCGAGGCAGAAATGCGTAGTCGATGGGAAACAGGTTAATATTCCTGTACTTGATTCAAATGCGATGTGGGGACGGAGAAGGTTAGGTTAGCAAGCTGTTGGAATAGCTTGTTTAAGCCGGTAGGTGGAAGACTTAGGCAAATCCGGGTCTTCTTAACACCGAGAAGTGACGACGAGTGTCTACGGACATGAAGTAACCGATACCACGCTTCCAGGAAAAGCCACTAAGCTTCAGTTTGAATCGAACCGTACCGCAAACCGACACAGGTGGGCAGGATGAGAATTCTAAGGCGCTTGAGAGAACTCGGGAGAAGGAACTCGGCAAATTGATACCGTAACTTCGGGAGAAGGTATGCCCTCTAAGGTTAAGGACTTGCTCCGTAAGCCTCGGAGGGTCGCAGAGAATAGGTGGCTGCGACTGTTTATTAAAAACACAGCACTCTGCTAACACGAAAGTGGACGTATAGGGTGTGACGCCTGCCCGGTGCTGGAAGGTTAATTGAAGATGTGAGAGCATCGGATCGAAGCCCCAGTAAACGGCGGCCGTAACTATAACGGTCCTAAGGTAGCGAAATTCCTTGTCGGGTAAGTTCCGACCCGCACGAATGGCGTAACGATGGCCACACTGTCTCCTCCCGAGACTCAGCGAAGTTGAAGTGGTTGTGAAGATGCAATCTACCCGCTGCTAGACGGAAAGACCCCGTGAACCTTTACTGTAGCTTTGCATTGGACTTTGAAGTCACTTGTGTAGGATAGGTGGGAGGCTTTGAAGCAGAGACGCCAGTCTCTGTGGAGCCGTCCTTGAAATACCACCCTGGTGTCTTTGAGGTTCTAACCCAGACCCGTAATCCGGGTCGGGGACCGTGCATGGTAGGCAGTTTGACTGGGGCGGTCTCCTCCCAAAGAGTAACGGAGGAGTTCGAAGGTTACCTAGGTCCGGTCGGAAATCGGACTGATAGTGCAATGGCAAAAGGTAGCTTAACTGCGAGACCGACAAGTCGAGCAGGTGCGAAAGCAGGACATAGTGATCCGGTGGTTCTGTATGGAAGGGCCATCGCTCAACGGATAAAAGGTACTCCGGGGATAACAGGCTGATTCCGCCCAAGAGTTCATATCGACGGCGGAGTTTGGCACCTCGATGTCGGCTCATCACATCCTGGGGCTGTAGTCGGTCCCAAGGGTATGGCTGTTCGCCATTTAAAGTGGTACGTGAGCTGGGTTTAAAACGTCGTGAGACAGTTTGGTCCCTATCTGCAGTGGGCGTTGGAAGTTTGACGGGGGCTGCTCCTAGTACGAGAGGACCGGAGTGGACGAACCTCTGGTGTACCGGTTGTAACGCCAGTTGCATAGCCGGGTAGCTAAGTTCGGAAGAGATAAGCGCTGAAAGCATCTAAGCGCGAAACTCGCCTGAAGATGAGACTTCCCTTGCGGTTTAACCGCACTAAAGAGTCGTTCGAGACCAGGACGTTGATAGGTGGGGTGTGGAAGCGCGGTAACGCGTGAAGCTAACCCATACTAATTGCTCGTGAGGCTTGACTCTATCATTTGAAGAACTTCAAATAAAAAGCTTACTGACTGATTCAGTCATCACCAAATATATTGATTAAGGCTTTGCCGATTTGTACAGTTTAAGTTTGGCGGCCATAGCGAGTTGGTCCCACGCCTTCCCATCCCGAACAGGACCGTGAAACGACTCAGCGCCGATGATAGTGTGGTTCTTCCATGCGAAAGTAGGTCACTGCCAAACACCTATTCTAAGCCCCTGACAGATGTCGGGGGCTTTTACTTTTACCCCATATTTTATTCATACCTTTACTTGAAACTCGTCATTGCCGTTCCTTGCCTTCTTGCTATGGCTGACTGCTCACGAGTGGAGATAGGCGGGTGCGACGATAGCGCAGCAGGTAAATGTGACGGATAGGGAGGGTGCGGGTAGAATAGGGATGTTGCAGAATCAATACATAAAGAGATAGTAAACCAAGAAATCTTCAGGTATCGTTTGAACGGAAACGGTAAGACGGATATGATAGCCAACTATTTTACGGTGCCGCACACACAGGCATCATCCGCATTCACAAACTATGGAGTATCTTCTTATGAAAAAATTCCTCTTTGCCGCCCTCTCCCTGCTGACCGCTTCGCTGTCGCTGGCCGCCGTCAACATCAATACCGCTTCCCCGTCCGAGTTGGAAGCCCTGCCCGGTATCGGCCCTGCCAAAGCCAAAGCCATCGTGGACTACCGTCAACAACATGGTGCCTTCAAATCGGTCGAGGAGTTGAAAAACGTCAAAGGTATCGGTGAGGGCATCTTCTCCAAACTGAAGGCGGAAGCAACCGTCGCCCCGGCCGCTCAAAACAAAGCCGCCACCCCCGCCGCTAAAAAATAAACCCGGGTGCGCCCTCCCGAATAGGGAATGTGCGCAGCTGCAGACCCGGTAATGAAAAGGCCGTCCGAATCCAGTCCGGAGTCGGACGGTCTTTGTATCGGGCGGGTAAGGCTGCCATGTCTGTCCCGCTTCATTCGGCCGTCAGATCAGGATGTATGGGGAGACCTATGTGGAAAGGTCGTCTGAAAAGGTGGCGGGCTGCAATACTGCCTTAGTGTGTGCAGTGAGAAGGTTCGTTATTGGAAACGACTGCCTTGCTGGCGCACTATGCCGACTACGTCTCCACCAAATAGCGCGTTCACGTCCGTTAAGGTGGATTTGTTAGTGGAATAGGGGTAGGGAGCCTTTGGGGAAGAAGGGAGAATCAAGAAGGCTGAGAAGAGGCGGAAAGAGGATAGAAACGATGTTATAAACGTTTCGAATTGTATTCTCGGTTTCAGACGGCCTCTAACATTTCCCTGTATAATCACGCTTTTGTTCAAACGCTTGTACTTCCCGATATGATTTATCCGTGGCATCAAAACCAGTGGCGGCAGCTTGCCGGCCATTGGGAAAACCGTCCGAACGCTTGGCTGTTTACCGGCAAGGAAAACACCGGTAAGACAGCGTTTGCACGGTTTGTGGCACAAGCTTTGCTGTGCGAATCGCCTCGGGAAGATCATCAGCCTTGCGGCGTATGCGCTTCGTGTCATTTGTTTTTGCAAAACAGCCATCCCGATTTTTACGAACTCACTCCTGAAATCCCCGAAGACGGTGCGGTCGGGCGAAAATTGTTGCAGATTAAAATCGATGCCGTGCGCGATATTGTGGAAAACATTTATCTGACGGCTGTGCGCGGCGGATTGCGGGTGGTATTGGTGCATCCCGCTGAAAGTATGAACGTGCAGGCGGCAAACGGCTTGCTTAAGGCTTTGGAAGAACCGCCGCAACATGTTGTTTTTTTGATGGTTACGCATGCGCGCGACAAGCTTCTTCCGACCATTAAAAGCCGTTGCCGCCAGATGGTTTTGCCCGCACCTTCGCGCGACGAAGCTTTGGCGTATCTTCGCGAAGAAGGTGTAGACGATGCGGAATCGCTGCTGGCTTTTCACAGCGGTGCGCCTTTGTTTGCCCATGCGCCTGAAATGGATGACTTGCGCGAAGAATTGCTCACTTTGCTTGCCGCCCCGCGACTGTTGACGATACTCGACTATGCCGCTGCGTTTGACAAACACAAGCAGCCGTTGGCAGTCTTCATCGATTGGATGCAGAAATGGCTGTTGGATGTCGGCTTGGCGCAACAACAAATGCCGCCGCTTTATTATCCCGATTACGCGCAGGCATTGTCGCAGACGGCTTCCAAAACCGATCCGCGCCGCCTGTTTGCGCTGACGGGTCGTCTGAACGCACTCAGCCCTTACGGATACCACACCTTGAGTGTTAAAATGCAGCTTGAGTATCTGCTGACTGAATATCTCGAATTTTGGCAAAACAAATAATCAGATAAGGTAAAACAAAATGGTAAACAACAATAAAGACATTCCGGCGAAAATGATGGCGTTGCAGCTTAAAGACCCGACCCTGCTCTACAACTGCTATATGCCGTTCCTCGAACACGGCGGACTTTTTGTTCCGACCGAAGACGTATTTTCATTGGGCGAAGACATCCTGCTCGCCGTTGAAATCGCCGATTACCCCAAACGCTTCCTGCCTACCAAAGTCGTCTGGATCAATCCCGCCCGTACTTCGGCACACCGTCCCAAAGGCGTCGGGCTGGCATTTTCCGAACACGAAAGCTGCCTTCAGGCGAAAACCCTGATTGAAGGCGAGCTGGGACCGAAACTGCGCAGCGACCGCGTTACCTTCACGCTTTAAAATCATGCATTTAATCGATTCGCACTGCCACCTCAATTTCGAAGGCTTAAGCAATCGCCTGCCTGAAGTGTTCGCCAACATGGAAGAACAAAGCGTCAAGCAGGCGCTTGCCATCAGCGTGAGCAAACAGAGTTTCGCCGAAGTCTTCGACATTGCCCAAGCCAATGAGCAGGTTTACTGCACCATAGGCATCCACCCCGACAGCCAAGAAGCCGAAGAATTTACCGTCGCTGAAATGGTCGAAGCGGCAAAACACCCGAAAGTCGTCGGCATAGGCGAAACGGGTTTGGATTATTACTGGTGCAAAGGCGATTTGGCATGGCAGCACCGCCGCTTCGCCGAACACATCCAAGCCGCCAACGAAAGCGGTTTGCCCGTGATTGTCCACACCCGCGATGCCGCCGCCGATACTTTGGCGATTCTGAAAGAAGGTCAAACCAATTCCGGCGTTATCCACTGCTTCACCGAAGATACCGCTTTTGCCAAAGCCGCTTTGGATTTGGGGCTGTACATTTCCTTCTCCGGCATTGTTACCTTCAAAAATGCCCCGCAAATTCAGGAAGCAGCCAAATACGTCCCCGCGGACAGAATGCTGGTCGAAACCGACTCCCCCTTCCTCGCCCCGGTCCCCAAACGCGGTAAGCCTAACGAACCTTCCTATGTCCGTTACACCGCCGAGTTTGTGGCGAAACTGCGCGGCGAACCCGTAGAAACGCTTGCCGCTTACACTAGCGACAATTTCTATCGTCTGTTCAATAAAGTACCCGACATCCGTGTTTGATTCGAATGGAAAAAGGTCGTCTGAAAATGCTTCATCTAGCGTTTCAGACGACCTTTTGAGATTTGGAATTATTTATATAAGTGGACAGTCAGACTGGGTAATTTTGTTGGGCAGAAAATGAAAGATGGCTGAAGTCATCGATAAAATCGGTATCACAAGAAAGCCAGTGCAAAAGCGGACAGATAGTCATGGATGGGTTTAAAATCAACGCGAAAATCAAGATGGCAACTTCTTGAAAATATTTAAAGATATGGCTTTCATTATATCGTTCTCCGTTTTTCTGACAAATCATACTTCTATCGACACATCGCCTTTCCAATAATGAATTACGACATCACCTTTTTCACTCTGTTTCTACTCGGCTTTTTCGGCGGTACGCATTGTGTCGGAATGTGCGGCGGGTTGAGTAGTGCGTTTGCGTTGCAGCTTCCACCGCATCTTAATCGGCTGGGACTGATTGTCCTATTGAATTTGGGACGCATCAGCAGCTATGTATTGATAGGTTTGATTGTCGGGCTGGTCGGACAAATCGGTATTTCTTTGGATGATACGCGCTGGCTGCAAAACGGTCTGTATATTGCGGCGAATATTTTGCTGTTGCTGTTGGGGCTGTATCTGGCGGGTCTTTCTACGGCGGCTACGCAGATTGAGCGCATAGGCAGACCGATATGGAAACGTTTGAATCCGATTTTGAACCGACTGCTGCCGATTAAATCCGTTCCGGCTTGTTTCGGCGTAGGCATGTTGTGGGGCTGGCTGCCTTGCGGCTTGGTGTACAGCGCCTCATTGTATGCTTTAGGCAGCGGTAATGCGGTGCAGGGCGGGCTGTATATGTTGGCTTTTGCGCTGGGAACGTTGCCGAATTTGTTGGCAATGGGGATTTTTGCAGCGCAATTGAAAACACTTTTACAACGCAGAGCCATCCGTTTGTGCGCCGGACTATTGGTCGCGGGCTGGGCGGTTTTTCGTTTGGCGGTAATGCTTTGAGTCTGGCACTGAAACGCCTTTCAAAAGGGTAGGGGTTCATACATTGAAGGTCGTCTGAAAATCCGTTTTCAGACGACCTTTATTCATTGCTTGCACCGGCGGCGTTATTTATAGTGGATTAACTTTAAACCAGTATGGCGTTGCCTCGCCTTAGCTCAAAGAGAACGATTCTCTAAGGTGCTGAAGCACCAAGTGAATCGGTTCCGTACTATCTGTACTGTCTGCGGCTTCGTCGCCTTGTCCTGATTTAAAGTTAATCCACTATATTTATTGCAGCTTCAGCTCAAGCCGCCGACAGCCATCCGCGTATGCGTTTTTCCATCGCGTCGGCACTCAAACCCAAATCGTCCAAAAGTTTTTTCGGATCGCCGTGTTCGGTTACAGTATCGGCAACGCCCAAAAGCAAAACGGGTTTGCAGATGCCGTGTTTCGCCAACACTTCCAGCACCGCGCTGCCTGCGCCGCCTTGTTCGGCGTTTTCTTCGGCGGTAACGATGTAGTCGTGGCTTTGGGCGAGGCGGACGATGAGTTCCTCGTCTATCGGTTTGACGAAGCGCATATCGGCGACGGTGGCGTTCAGTTTTTCGGCAACCGCCAATGCGGGGGCGACCATGCTGCCGAAGGCGATGAATGCGGTTTTCTCGCCTTGGCGGCGGACGATACCTTTGCCGATGGCTACGGTTTCGAGGTCGTCTGAAACGGGCGAGCCTGTTCCCGTGCCGCGCGGATAGCGGACGGCGGCGGGGGCGTCTGCCTGATAGCAGGTCGAAAGCAGCAGGCGGCATTCGTTTTCATCGCTCGGCGCGGCAACAATCATGTTCGGCACGCAGCGCAAGAAGCTCAAATCGTACAAACCGGCATGGGTCGGGCCGTCCGCACCGACGATGCCCGCACGGTCGACGGCAAACAAAACAGGCAGGTTTTGCAGGGCGATGTCGTGCACCAGTTGGTCGTAGGCGCGCTGGAGGAAGGTGGAATAAATGGCGACGACGGGCTTCATGCCTTCGCAAGCCAAGCCGCCGGCAAAGGTCACGGCATGCTGCTCGGCGATGCCGACATCGAAATAGCGGTCGGGGAATTGTTGTTCGAATTCGACCAGTCCGCTGCCCTCGCGCATGGCGGGGGTAATCGCCGCCAATCGGGAATCTGCCGCCGCCTGGTCGCACAGCCATTTGCCGAACACTTGCGTATAGGTCGGTTTGGCGGCGGGTTTGTTTTCTTTTTCAGACGACATTGCGGTTTTGAGGTCGTCTGAAACGTCTTTGGGCAGGTTGGCGACGGCGTGGTATTTGACGGGGTCGTTTTCGGCGAGTTTGTAGCCGTTGCCCTTTTTGGTGATGACGTGCAGCAGTTGCGGGCCTTTGCGGCCGCGCAAATCTTTCAATACGTCAACCAGATGCTCGACGTTGTGGCCGTCAACGGGGCCGGTGTAGCGGAAACCGAAGTTTTCAAACAAAGACAGCGACTGCTTGGCGTGTTCGGCTTCGCCCGCCAGCGTTTTGATTTTGTGCTCGACTTTTTGGGCAAGCTCCATCGCGCCGGGCAGCTTGTCCAAAACCTTGCTCGATTGCGCCTTGATGGTGCTCAACACGCCGCGCATATCGCGCACGACGTTGCTGGCGAGGTATTTCGGCAGCGCACCGACGTTGGGGGAAATCGACATTTCGTTGTCGTTGAGGATGACCAGCAGGTTCACGTCCATATCGCCCGCGCAGTTCAAGGCTTCAAAAGCCTGCCCCGCCGTCATCGCACCGTCGCCGATAATGGCGACGCTGCGGCGGTCGCTGCCCAAGAGTTTGTCTGCCGCCGCCATGCCCAAAGCCGCGCCGATGGAGGTGGAGGAATGCCCTACGCCGAACGCGTCGTATTCGGACTCGCTGCGTTTGGGGAAACCCGCCAAACCGCCGTAGCGGCGCATGGTGTGCATCTGGTTTTTGCGGCCGGTGAGGATTTTGTGCGGATAGCTTTGATGGCCGACATCCCAAACCAGCTTGTCTTCGGGCGTGTCGTACACATAGTGCAGGGCGATGGTCAGCTCGACCGCGCCCAGATTGCTGGCGAAATGCCCGCCGGTTTTGCCTATCGAATCCAGCAGAAACTCCCGCAGCTCGGCGGCGACTTGGGGCAACTGTTTTTTATCCAGACGGCGCAAATCTTGCGGGCTGTCGACGGTATCGAGTAGCGGAGTGTGGCTCATGGTGTGTCTTTGCAGGCTTATTTGTGTATAGCGGGCAATTATAGCAAGAGTTTAGAAAGACGTGGGTTTCCTGCCGGAGGTCGGGTATCGCCGTTAAGCCGTTGCCTGCTGATAAAAGAGGCGTTTGGGAATGTGTGTAAGGGTCGTCTGAACATGAAATTACACGCCCCGTATGCTACAATCAACAGATAATCCCATCGGTACCGACATCATGAAACCCCATAAAAAAGGCAATATTTTCATCATCTCCGCCGCTTCCGGCACGGGCAAGACCACGCTGGTTTCCCGTCTTTTGAAAAACAACGCCGATTTGCGCGTCTCCGTATCGCACACCACCCGCCAGCCGCGCGAAGGCGAGCAGCACGGCGTGCATTATCATTTTGTTCCCAAAGAGGAGTTTGAGTCTTTAATCAAACAAAAAGCCTTCCTCGAACACGCAAACGTTTTCGGCAACTATTACGGAACCAGCATCGCGGGGGTCAATTCCCTTAGCGAAGAGGGTTACGATGTGATTTTGGAAATTGACGTGCAAGGTGCGGCGCAGGTACGCAAATCGCTGCCCGAAGCCAGCAGCATCTTTATCCTGCCGCCTTCGTTCGAAGTTCTTGCCGAACGCCTTATCGGACGCGGCACCGACAGCGAGGAAGTCATCCAAACCCGCCTCTCCAAAGCGCGTCACGAAATCGAACAATCCGTCCTGTTTGACTATATTGTCGTCAATGATGATTTGGATAGGGCAGAAGCCGATCTGCTTCACATCATCAAAGCAGGTCGTCTGAAAAAATCTTCCCAGCAAGGATTTATCTCAAACCTGTTGGAAAATTCCTGAAAAACAGCGAAAATACGCATTTACATTCCATCACAAATTAATAGAAAGAAAGCAAACATGGCCCGTATCACCACTGAAGACTGCACAGGCAAAATCCCCAATCATTTCGACCTGACCCTCGTCGCCGCCCGCCGCGCGCGCCAGCTTGAAAACGGCAACGCTCCTATGGTTGACGACATCCGCAACAACAAACCGACCGTTACCGCCCTGCGCGAAATCGCCGCCGGTCAAATCGGTACCGAACTGCTGACCCGCAACAAATAATACCGGCAGGCAAAATCTGCCCAACCGCCGCGCGGATTGTATCGGCGCGACATCCGACCGATACAGTCTGACGGCTCAAAACAAAACACACACCGAAGGCCGTCTGAAATGCCCGCCCCCCAGCCCACTGCCCCCTACGACGCGCTGACTGCCGAAGCCCGCGAACTTTTGTTCCGTACCGCCTCCTATCTCAGCCCATCCGAACAGGCCGAGCTTGAAAAAGCCGTCGCCTACGCCTTTCACGCCCATGACGGACAAACCCGTAAAAGCGGCGAACCCTACATTACCCACCCCCTTGCCGTCGCCACGCAACTTGCATTGTGGCACATGGACATACAAGGCTTGTGCGCGGGCGTGATGCACGACGTACTCGAAGACACGGGCGTATCCAAAATCGAAATGGCGGCAGAATTCGGCGAAACCATCTCCGAGATGGTGGACGGGCTTTCCAAACTCGAAAAACTCAAATTTGAAGATCATGCCGAGCATCAGGCGGAAAGTTTCCGCAAGCTCATCCTCGCCATGACCAAAGACGTGCGCGTGATCGTCGTCAAACTCGCCGACCGCCTGCACAATATGCGCACGCTCGGCTCCATGCGTCCCGACAAACGCCGCCGCATCGCCAAAGAAACCCTCGAAATTTACGCCCAAATCGCCAACCGCATCGGCTTGAACAACGCCTACCAAGAACTTCAGGATTTATCGTTTCAAAACCTCCACCCGAACCGCTACGAAACCCTTAAAAAAGCGATGGACAACAGCCGCAAAAACCGCCGCGACGTCGTCGGCAAAGTTTTGCGCGCCTTCAGTCAGCGTTTGGTCGGCGCGAACATCGAAGCCAAAATCAAAGGCAGGGAAAAAAACCTGTACAGCATCCATCAAAAAATGTTGGCGAAAAAATTGCGCTTTGCCGAAGTCATGGACATTTACGGCTTCCGCGTCATCGTCAACAGCATTCCCGCGTGTTACGCCGCACTCGGCGCGCTGCACAATCTTTATCAACCCAAACCCGGCCGCTTCAAAGACTATATCGCCATCCCGAAAAGCAACGGCTACCAAAGCCTGCACACGACCTTGGTCGGTCCTTACGGCTTGCCCATTGAAGTCCAAATCCGCACGCGTGAAATGGATGCCGTAGCCGAAGGCGGCATTGCCGGCCACTGGATATACAAATCCGGCGAAAATACCGTCGATCAAGCCGTCCTCCATACCAACCAATGGCTCAAAAACATCCTTGATTTGCAAGCCAGCAGCGCGAACGCCATCGAATTCCTCGAACACGTCAAAGTCGACCTGTTCCCCAACGAAGTCTACATCCTGACGCCCAAAGGCAAAATCCTCACCCTGCCTAAAGGCTCGACGCCCATAGACTTCGCCTACGCCGTCCACACCGACATCGGCCACAAAACCGTTGCCGCCCGCATCAACAACACCATGATGCCCCTGCGCACCAAACTCAAAACCGGCGATTCCGTCGAAATCATCACATCCGAACACGCCAAGCCCAATCCGGCATGGCTGAATTTCACCGTTTCCAGCCGCGCGCGCAGCGCCATCCGCCAATACGTCAAAAACCTCAACCGCCACGACGCCATCGTCCTCGGCGAAAACCTCCTGCAAAAAGCCCTGTCCAGCCTGTTGCCCAAAGACGTATTGCTTTCAGACGACCTCAAAGAAAAATACCTCGCCGACCTCAACGACAAACAAACCTCGTTTGAAGAAGTCCTCTACAACGTCGGTATGGGGCATACCCTGCCCGTGTACGTCGCCATGCACATCGCCGAACTGGCAGGGCAGCACTTCGGCAGCGAAGTCAAACTCAGCCCCATCAAAGTCAACGACCAAGAAACCGGCCGCATCCATTTTGCCGAATGTTGCCACCCCGTCCCGGGCGATTCCGTCCGCGCCCTTTTGGTCAAAGACAAAGGCATGATTATCCACCGCGATACCTGTCCGACCCTGCTCAAATCCGACCCCGAACAGCAGCTTGACGCGAACTGGGAAGGCATAGGCAGCCATACCTACCGCACCGGACTCAGTATCCAATCCGAAGACGCCCACGGCCTGCTCGCCCTTATGGCGCAAGCCATCTCTAACTCTGGCGCGGATATCGAGTCCGTCGAAACCCCCAACAAAGCGCTGGCAGGTACGGAAGGCTTTGTCGAATTCAAGTTCATCATCAAAGTGAAGGACTTGGCGCAAATCAACCAAATTATTCACAACCTGCACGCCATTCCCCAAGTGCGCAAAGTGGTTCGAAGCTAGGGAAGAAGGGAGGTAAAGCCGATGTCGTTTTGCCGCCTGATAGGGTTTAAGTTTTCTTAAAATCCGGAAGATACTTTCGCAAAATCAACAAGACGCGCGAAATACCACAAAGGTCGTCTGAAAACCGATATTCAAGGTTTTCAGACGACCTTCAAACTTGACAGGAACGACGCAATCAAAGATAATCCCGCAATTCATTTGCAGCCGCATTGACGGCATATCCGGCGCCAAGCCGACTTGTTAGGAGGTGATGTTTACATCACGGCGCGTATCCCGCCGGTCGCAAGATACCCGAGATACAAACAACCACTTTTTTGACAAACCGCCCCTTTTTACCTTTCTCCCTTTCGGCGGTTTGAAACCAGAATTCAATTTAAAGGAAATAAAATGCCTGCAATCCGCGTTAAAGAGAACGAACCCTTCGAAGTAGCCATGCGCCGTTTCAAACGTGCCGTAGAAAAAACCGGTCTGCTGACTGAGCTGCGCGCCCGTGAAGCTTACGAAAAACCGACTACCGAGCGCAAACGCAAAAAAGCCGCAGCCGTAAAACGCCTGCAAAAACGCCTGCGCAGCCAACAACTGCCTCCTAAAATGTACTAAACATCAATTGCAGGTCTGCCCTGTGATGCCGAAACACACCGCAAGGCTTGACCTGCGGTGTGTTTTGTTTTTCAGACGACCTGCAAGGCAAGGGGTTGTCTGAAAAATAGAGAATCCCTAAGGCAGTATGTGCAATACCATCTTCCATCTTTTCCCGAAAGTCATCCCATGAGCCTGAAAGCACAATTAACCGAAGACATGAAAACCGCGATGCGTGCCAAAGATCAAATTACTTTGAGCACCATCCGCCTCATCAATGCCGCCATCAAACAATTTGAAGTGGACGAGCGCACCGAAGCCGATGACGGCAAAGTGATTGCCATCATTACCAAAATGGTCAAACAGCGCAAAGACAGCGCCAACATCTACGCCGAAGCAGGCCGTCAGGACCTGGCAGACAAAGAAAATGCCGAAATCGAAATCCTGCACCGCTACCTGCCGCAAATGATGTCTGCCGAAGAAATCCGCACTGCCGTGGAAACCGTAATCGCCATGACCGGAGCTTCCGGAATGGCTGACATGGGCAAAGCCATGGGCGTGTTGAAAACCCAGTTGGCGGGCAAAGCCGATATGGGTGAAGTCAACAAAGTTCTGAAAGCCGTTTTAACTGCTTAAAAGTAGACAAACAGGTCATCTAAGTTTTCAGACGACCTGTTTGTTATATGGTGAATAAAAATAAAATATTACTACTGTCGTTTCCACACAGATAAGAATCCATTTTTAAAGTCATGTTTTTCTGATTAAACTCAATAAACTGAATCCCAGTAATGGATTTCCGCCTGTGCGTTAATGACTGTATTTAGTATCCTATTCTTATTTAAATCAACTATTATAAATTATTATGAGCTTTATCATAACCAACAACGAAAAAATTCCTAATAATGTAAAGCCTCTCTTTTTTTCTCCTTTAATAAGAGCATAAATTCCAATAATTAATCCGAATACTGGCACAATAACTGATAGGATGATATCTATTGGCGTTGCATTTTTAAGAACTTTCTTACCATTAGGCAATACCTGATACTTATCGTCTTCCCGACTCATTTTAAGATAACCTTTCTATCTAAATAAGATAATTAAAGAATACAATCAAAATAACAACAAAAAATAAAACAATTAATAGCTGTAAAAATACACAATTATTAGAGTAATTATGAAAATATATTCATAAATACCCCTTGCAAGTAGAAATTTTCCAGTCCAATGTTACAATGATTATAATCAATTATTCAAACAACATTTGAATCTTAAAATCACTCTTTTAATGTCTAAAACCCTTCAAAAAGTGAGAAAATATGGAACTTCATGAAAAAATTCGAGTAATGAGAGAAATGAACCAATGGTCTCAAGAAGAAATGGCTGAGAAATTAGCAATGTCTGCTAATGGGTATGCAAAAATAGAACGTGGGCAAACTAAACTGACTTTTGATAAATTGAATCAGATTGCACAGATTTTTAAAATTGATGTAGTTGAACTGATTACAAAAGAAAAACCATTATTTCTTTTGGTCGGAGATAATAGCCATAATTACGGATCAAATTACTATGGCAACAATGAAGCGTTAATAGCTGAAAATGAAAAACTGAAACTGACAATATCTCATAATAATGAAATTATTCAACGACAAGAAAATGAGATTTTAGCTTTAAAAGAAATCATTTCTCTACTCAAAAAAAATTAACACTCTATCTAATTCACTCAAGACATGAAAGAGGTCGTCTGAAAATGGGATTCCCGTTTTCAGACGACCTTTTTTAAGCTTAGGCTTACCGTTTGCCGATATTGTGAAATATCTTGCCCATATCGTTTAAGAAACGGGGTTCGCGCTGGATCAGGTAAACAATCAAGGGGATATTGCCGATGGCGACGATCAGGTAAAGCAGGGAAATGCTGTCGAACAGCATCAAGAGTACTGCGCTTAAAATGGCAGCCGATACCATGAACACGCCATTGATAATGTTGTTGGCGGCGACGGCGTGGGCGCGGAAGGATTCGCTGCTGGCGGTTTGCAGCCAAGTGTAGAGTGGGACGGAGAAGAAGCCGCCGAAGAAGCCGATCAGCGTCATGACGAGCATGACGGGATACGCCATGCCTTGCGACAGGAACCAGGTGATGCCGTTGAGTTCGGTAAAGCGTTGTCCTTGGGTCAGCCATACCAAAATCAAGCCGAATACGGTCAAACCCGTCGTGCCGACGGTTACCAAGCCCAAGAGCAGGCGTTCGTGGCTGAGTTTTGCGCACAACACCGAGCCGGCGGCGATGCCGATGGAGAATAGGGCGAGCATGAGGTTGAAAACGCTATCGTTGCCGCCCAAATGGATTTGCGTGAAAGTCGGCAGTTGGGTGGTGTAAACCGAGCCGATAAACCAAAACCATGAAATGCCGATGATGGATGTGAAGACGGAATCATATTGGGCGGTTTCGCGCAGGAGCGCGTGCGTACCTTTGACGATGTTCCATTCGATTTTGGTGTTGGGGGCTTTGGCGGGGACGTTAGGCATGAAGAAGCTGGTCAACGTGCCGCCGATGGCGACGAGCAATACTAAGATGCCGACGACGGAGGGCGGCAAGCCTGCGACGGACGTGCCTAAAATCTGACCGAACAAAATAGCAATGAATGTTCCCGATTCGATCAGGCTGTTGCCCATAATCAGCTCTTTGTCGTTGAGATAATCGGGCAGGATGGCGTATTTCAGCGGGCCGAACAACGTCGATTGCGCGCCCATGCAAAACAGGCAGATCAAGAGTAGCGGGGCGGACTGGATATAGAAGCCGAACGCCGCCACCGCCATGATGATGATTTCCAATACTTTGATCCATCGTGCCAAGACGGCTTTGTCGAATTTGGTGCTCAGTTGTCCCGACAGCGCGGAAAACAGGAAATAGGGCAGGATAAACAGCAGCGCGCCCAAGTTCAGCATTTGGCTGGCGGGCAGGAAGTTGTTTTTGCCCAAACCGTAGAAGCTGATCATCACAAACAGCGCGGTTTTGAACATATTGTCGTTGAACGCGCCCAGAAATTGCGTGCCGAATAGTGGGGCAAAACGGCGGCTGGTCGGGAAATTCAGATTGTCTTTTTTGAGGCTCATTTTTCGGATTCTTGTTCTTCTTTTTCTATTTCGTTTTCAAGCAGCTTGTCGGTGGAATCGTCGTCCATCAGAATGCGGTGTGCCGGTCCTTCGAGATCGTCAAACTGCCCGTTTTTGCCCGACCACCAGAAAAAATAGCCGATGGCAAACGCCAAAATAATGCTGATGGGCACTAAGATAAACATACTTTCCATCACATCGCTCCGGTCAAATCGGTTAAGACAAAAGTCTGTCCCGATACGGTCAGATATTCGTTGCGCAGCGAGCCGACGGGGGTATCGTCAAAAAACAGCTCGATACGGTCTTTCACGACGCGCCAATATTGCGGAATCTCGGTTTGCCCGAAAGGCGCCAAAACCTCCGCCGCCGCGCCTTCTTCACTTTGCAGCTTGACGGCGAAACGCCCGCTCTGCGGCTGCGTTTCGGATTCATCATCCGGCAGCATGATGAAAAAGCCCACATGGGCGCCTTGTTGCGTATGGATACTGAAATAGTGCATATCAAAGAATCTTAAAAGGCTGCCGCTGTTTTCAGACGACATAGTGAATACAAAAACTTTCTAAATGTAACAGTTTGACACGCCCCTGCAAAGGGCTTTACGCCCCCGCGTTCGACAGGTCGTCTGAAAACAAACCGTTTCCCTTTAAACATCAATATCTTCCTTTATCGCTTTCCGCCTGCTCCAAGTCAAACATTAAGCCAAGCAGCCGAACCCGTTTTTTGCTAGAATAGCGCGGTTTACATTCATCAACCGATTTCAGACGACCCCGCCGAATCAGCGGCGGCAGAAACCACACGGAAAGCAACATTCATAAAGTTGCCTCATTCCGAATGTAGCGGTCATTTTTCTTTCATAGATTTTACGCCACCAACCGATACGGCCTGCCGCGCAAATGCCCGGCTAGAACCACAAGCGCATCCACTATGCCTGCGGGAGATGTTTGGCGGTATATCCACGACAAAGAACAGATTGCCGATACTGCCAACACAGGTCGTCTGAAACCTTCAGGAGCCACAACAAATGACCCAAAAACTTATCTTAGTTTTGAACTGCGGCAGCTCATCCCTCAAAGGTGCCGTACTGGATAACGAAAGCGGCGAAGTCCTGCTCAGCTGCCTTGCCGAAAAACTCAACCTGCCCGACGCTTACATCACGTTCAAAGTAAACGGCGAAAAACACAAAGTCGACCTGTCTGCCAAGCCCGACCACACCGGCGCAGTTGAAGCGCTGATGGAAGAACTCAAAGCCCACGGCCTCGACAGCCGCATCGGTGCTATCGGGCACCGCGTCGTCAGCGGCGGCGAACTGTACAGCGAATCCATCCTTGTTGACGACGAAGTCATCGCCGGCATCGAAAAATGTATCCCTCTCGCTCCGCTGCACAACCCTGCGCACCTCTTGGGTCTGCGTGCCGCACAAAGCATTTTCAAAGGCCTGCCCAACGTTGTCGTTTTCGACACCGCCTTCCACCAAACCATGCCGGAACATGCCTACACCTACGCTATTCCGCATGAACTGTATGAAAAATACGGCTTGCGTCGTTACGGCGCGCACGGTACCAGCTACCGCTACGTTTCTGATGAAACCGCCCGTTTCCTCGGCAAAGACAAAAAAGACCTGCGCATGGTAATTGCCCACTTGGGTAACGGCGCATCTATTACCGCCGTCGCCAACGGCGAATCACGCGATACCAGCATGGGTCTGACCCCGCTGGAAGGTTTGGTCATGGGTACCCGCAGCGGCGATATCGACCCTTCAGTTTTCAGCTTCTTGGCTGAAAATGCCAACATGACCATTGCCCAAATCACCGACATGCTGAACAAAAAATCAGGTCTGCTCGGTATTTCAGGTTTGTCCAATGACTGCCGTACCATCGAAGAAGAAGCCGCCAACGGCCACGCAGGTGCCAAACTGGCTCTGGAAATCTTCATCTATCGCCTCGCCAAATACATCGGCAGCATGGCTGTCGCAGCCGGCGGTCTTGACGCACTCGTCTTCACCGGCGGTATCGGCGAAAACTCCGACATCATCCGCGAGCGCGTACTGGGCTACTTGGGCTTCCTCGGTCTGAAAGCCGACCACGAAGCCAACCTGAAAGCCCGCTTCGGTACCGCAGGCGTGATCACGACTGCCGACAGCGCAGCCGTCGCCGTTGTTATCCCGACCAACGAAGAATTGATGATTGCACACGACACCGCCCGTCTGAGCGGCCTGTAATACAGCGAGTCATCCGATAAAAAAAACCTGCCGAAAACGGCAGGTTTTTTGTTGGCACGGCAAAAAGCATGATTTGTCTGCATGACCCGCTTCGGGATTTTCTCTCCGCCGTCAAACGAAAGGAGAGGGCGTAGGTTTTTCTGTTTTGTATCCACTATATTCATCCCGATTTCCTCCCTCTCGGCAAGAACCGCGATAAGTTGCTTTTCAGCAAAAAGGTCGTCTGAAAATTTTCAGACGACCTTTTGCATCGCTATTGCTTCACAGGCTTCAAAGTCGGCAAAACCGTATCCCAAATGGCAAGGACTTCGGCTTCGCTGCGCTTTGTCCCGTCTTTTTTCTCAGCGCCAAACTGCATCATGATGCGCGGGTCGCCGCCGTCGCGTTCCCAAAAGAACATATATTTGTTGCCGCCCCATTTCACCAATTTTTCCTCGCCCGACATGCCGTTGATGGTGCGTTTGCCTTGGCGGATGGTGCGTGTTAAGGCTTTAACCATTGCGCCTTTCCCCAGATTTACTTTACGTTCCATCAGCGTTGGTCCGCCTGTCTCCAAAACGTCGCCGTGTATGATTTCCAGACTCATATCGTGTTGTTTGGCAAATTCGACGGTGCTATGGACTTCAAACGGTTTTTTGCCGTCATCGGCAATAAAACCGCCTATCAGGCAGATGCCGTGTTTATTTGGTACTTCAAACTCCTGTCTTGTCTTCAAACCGCTGATGAAATCTTGACGGAATTTTTTCTCAATGCTGTTTATTGCTTCTTTTTCTTGGGCTTTCCAGTTGGCAGGTGCTTTACCGTTTTCAGCAGGGATATAGAAATAGCTGCGTACGATATAGGCGTCATTATTATCCAGTTTGAAATATAAATAGGCTTCGTAGGGCATGCCTTTTTCTTTAATTGTAATACTGCGTTCCCAGGCAAAATCGCTGCGTACTACCTGCATCATTGCCTGTCCCGGAATTAGAGTACGGGTATCGACGACAATATCGGTACCAAATTCCCCAGTAGTTTTAAATTCATTAATATTCCTGACATTTCTATTCCAGTCATTAAACATAACCATCACGCTCCAGCCATTGTAATCAAGGTGCGTACTGCCGTGACGGCGTTTGGACGGCAGGCGCAATTGATAGCGGCCGCTGCAATAGAGCTGTTCGGTCCAGTAGGCAGTATCGATAGCGGATTTGGTGACGGTCGGTGAAGTTTCTGCCGATGGGGAAACGGTGGGCGTGCAGGCTGCGACGGCAAGGATTAGGGATAATGTAGTCAGACGGATGGACATGGATAAGCTCCGTGTTTGAAAAAGGTCGTCTGAAAGTATAGTTTGATTCAGACGACCTTTGTCATAAAACGGGCTTGGCGGTATTTATCCGACATAGGCGGGCGTTTCGTACAGCAGAATGAGCATAATGTCGGTAGGGGAAACGGCTGTTTGGCTTTATAATCTGATTCATTCTTTTCAGGCAGACCATTATGGAACACGATTCAAACGAAACCATGCGACTTTCCAAGCGTATGGCGCAATTAGGCTTATGCTCGCGCCGCGAGGCGGACAGCTACATCGAGCAAGGCTGGGTCAAGGTCAACGGGCAAACCGCCGTACTCGGTCAGAAAGTAACCGAACGCGACCGCATCGACCTCAACCGGCAAGCGCATGAAAAACAGGCAGAGCGCGTTACCATCCTGCTCAACAAGCCCGTCGGCTACGTCAGCGCGCAGGCGGAAAAAGGCTACAAATCCGCCGCCGAGCTGATTACTGCGGACAACCGTTGGGAAGGCGACGACAGCCGCATTCCGTTCAACGAAAAACACAAATTCGGCTTGGCGCCCGCCGGCAGGCTGGACATCGATTCCGTCGGATTGCTGGTGTTGACGCAGGACGGGCGCATCGCTAAGCAGCTTATCGGCGAAAACAGCGGCAGTGAAAAAGAATATTTGGTACGCGTGCGCGGCAAATTGGACGAAAAAGGACTTGCCCTGCTTAACCACGGGCTAAGTTTGGATGGCGAGAAACTGCGCCCCGCCAAAGTAGAATGGCAAAACGAAGACCAGTTGCGTTTCGTGTTGAAACAAGGCAAAAAGCGGCAAATCCGCCGCATGTGCGAACTCGTCGGTTTGCGCGTCGTCGGGTTGAAGCGGATTCGGATGGGTAAAGTCAAGCTGGGCAAACTGCCGCCCGGCAAATGGCGTTACCTGCGGGCGGATGAATCGTTTTGATTGAATTTGAACTTGGGAATGACGGCAAGAGGTCGTCTGAAAACGTCACTGTATCTGTTTTATAAAGACAAGAATATGAATTTAGAAACCAAAATTCCGCCGCCGGCGGTATGTTTTATCTGCGCATTGCTGATGTATGCCTCTGCGCAAGTATCCGCGCTGGCAGGCATACTGCCACGCTTTCCTATATGGCTGTCGGCTGTTTTGATCGTGTTTGGGACGGCGTTGGGCGTATTGGGTGTGTGGGCTTTTCGCCGTGTGCGCACGACTGTCAGCCCGTTCAATCCCGAAGAAACCGAACATTTCGTTTCAGACGGCGTGTACCGTTTCAGCCGCAACCCGATGTATGCAGGCATGGGTTTCTGGCTGGCGGCATGGGCGGGACACTTGGCGCATCCGCTGCCGTGGCTGTTTTTGGCGGTATTTGCCGCCTATATGACGCGTTTCCAAATCATGCCTGAAGAACGCGTTTTGGCTCAGAAATTCGGTGCCGAGTATGAAGCGTACTGCCGACGCGTCCGCCGTTGGTTATAAAAGCGGCAACGTCAAATCAGATATCGCCCCTGCGCCTTTGCGGCATGAAATGATTCGGCTGCGCAGGTTGCCTTTGAGAGCGTGAATCCATGATGGTTCAAATCAAACAAAAGGTCGTCTGAAACCCCAAAACAAGGTTTCAGACGACCTTCTTATTCAACTGCCTGCATCAAATCAATGATGACCGCACCCGCATTCTTTTTTCATGTCGATAACCATGCGGCCGGTGATTTTGCCTTCGCGCATTTCTTGGAAAATCGCCGGAGCTTCGTCCAAAGCACGCAGTTGGACTTTCGGTACCACCAAGCCTTCTGCGCCGAATTGGAAGGCTTCTTCCAAGTCTTTGCGCGTACCGACCAGCGAGCCGACCACTTCGATGCCGTCCAAGACCAGACGCGGGATGGACAAGTCCATAGATTCAGGCGGTAGACCAATGGCAACGACGCGGCCGCCTGCACGGACGCAGTCTACGGCGGAGTTGAACGCGGCGGCGGATACGGCGGTGACAACGGCTGCGTGTGCGCCGCCGGTTTTTTCCTGAATCACTTTGGCTGCGTCTTCTTTGGCGGCGTTGATGACTAAATCTGCACCGCTTTCTTTAGCGAATGCCAGTTTTTCATCGTTGATGTCGATGGCGACGACGTGTGCGCCGAATACTTTTTTCGCGTATTGGACACCCAAGTTACCCAAACCGCCCGCACCGTAAATGGCAATCCATTGTCCCGGACGCACGCCGGAAACTTTCACGCCTTTGTAAGTGGTTACGCCGGCGCAGGTAATGCTGGAAGCTTGCGCAGGGTCGAGGCCGTCGGGTACTTTGACGGCGTAGTCTGCATCGACGATACAGTGGGTCGCCATGCCGCCGTCGGCGGTGTAGCCTGCGTTCAATACGGAACGACACAAGGTTTCGCGGCCGGTATTACAGTATTCGCACGAACCGCAGCTTTGGAACAACCATGCGATGCTGACGCGGTCGCCGACTTTCAGTGCATTCGCGCCCGGAGCAACTTCTTTGACGATACCGATGCCTTCGTGTCCCAACACGCGTCCCGGTTTTTCGCCGTAGTCGCCTGCCGCAACGTGCAGGTCGGTATGGCACACGCCGCAACATTCGACTTCAACCAACGCCTCGCCGTATTCCAACGGGCGTACTTCGCGTTCTACAACTTCTACATCACCTGCTACATTTTGATTCACAACAACTGCTTGCATCTTCATGGTGTTCTCCTTGGCATTCGTAAGAAATCCGTAAATGGTGGGACAGGCGGAATCGGAATAACGCCCTTCCTCTGAATGAGAATACTCCCCTTCATTTCGCTGTGTCAACACCCTATCTTTTTGAAAAATAAGAAATAAAATGTTATACCATAACAATCTGTTTGCGCAGAAATATATCTGCCAAGCCGCTGAAAAATTCTTACACATATCATGTAAAAAAGGTCGTCTGAAAACTTTAAATACATTAACAAACCCGCTTCATTTCCATGCGGGGTCAAGCCTTATCGGATTAGATTTCCTATTTTAGAAAATTACATATTTGGAATTTTGAGAACGATATCATTTTTAGTGCTTGAACTGAAAGAGAAAAAATACTATTCTATTTTCAGACGACGTTGGAGATACGTCCGAAACCTCAAGAAGACAACCAAGGAGACAGCATCATGGCAAAAGATTTAAATGTGTTTGATAAAGAGTACGGCCTCTTGATTAACGGCGTGTGGACCAAACCCGGCGCGCTTTTGGATTCATACAATCCTGCCAACGGAGAATTGTTAGCCAAATTTACCGACGCATCCGATGCCGATGTCGATGCTGCGGTTGCCGCCGCGCAAGAAGCGTTCAAAACATGGCGCAAAACCACCACCACCGAACGCGCTGCCATCCTCAACAAAATCGCCGATGTGATTGACGAAAACTTGGAATTGTTCGCCTTGCAGGAAACGCTGGACAACGGCAAACCCATCCGCGAAACCCGCGCCGCCGATATACCTTTGGCTTCCGACCATTTCCGCTACTTTGCCAGCGTAATCCGCGGCGAAGAAGGCACTGCCACCCAGCTTGACTCCGAAGACCTGTCTATCGTCCTGCGCGAACCTATCGGCGTAGTCGGTCAAATTATCCCGTGGAACTTCCCTTTCCTGATGGCGGCTTGGAAAATCGCCCCCGCACTTGCCGCAGGCTGTACCATCGTTATCCACCCGTCTTCCAGCACTTCGCTGAGCCTGTTGTCGCTCGCTCAAAAAATTAACCACCTGCTGCCTAAAGGCGTGCTGAACATCATCACCGGACGCGGTTCTAAATCCGGCGAATACATGCTGCACCACAAAGGCTTCAACAAACTCGCCTTCACCGGCTCGACCGAAATCGGCCGCCGCATCGGCATCGCTGCCGCCGAAATGCTCATTCCCTCCACCTTGGAGCTGGGCGGCAAATCCGCCAACATCTTCTTTGACGACATGCCGTTTGACAAAGCCCTCGAAGGCGCGCAAAAAGGCATTTTGTTCAACCAAGGTCAAGTGTGCTGTGCCGGCTCGCGCATCTTCGTTCAGGAAGGCATTTACGACAAATTCGTCAACGCCTTGGCTGAAGAATTCAAAAAAATCAAAGTCGGCCTGCCTTGGGAAGACGACACCCAAATGGGTTCGCAAGTCAATGCCGGCCAGCTTGAAACCATTTTGAAATACGTCAAAATCGGCGAGCAGGAAGGCTGCCGCATCATCACCGGCGGTAAGAAAATCGAAGGCGAGTTGGGCAAAGGCGAATTTGTCGAGCCGACCTTGATCGAAGCCGGCAGCAACAGCGCCCGCGTCGCCCAAGAAGAAATCTTCGGCCCGGTTGCTACCGTGATTAAATTCAAAACCGAAGAAGAAGTCATCAAAATGGCGAACGACAGTGAATACGGCCTGGGCGGCGCAGTGTGGAGTACCGATATCAACCGCTGCCTGCGCGTTTCCAACGCGCTGGAAACCGGTCGCGTTTGGGTGAACTGCTACAACCGCCTGCCCGCAGGCGCACCGTTCGGCGGCTACAAAACTTCAGGCATCGGTCGCGAAACCCACAAAATGATGCTCGCCGCCTACACGCAGGTAAAAAACATCTACATCTCCACTCGCGAAGAGCGCGAAGGCTTCTATTGATTGAATGTTGAACATCGTTTATTGATGTAGAAAAAAGGTCGTCTGAAACCCAGATTTGGGTTTCAGACGACCTTTTATATTGAGTGGTGTTCTTATGAATGCTTGTCGTTGCAGGCAAATATAGTGAATTAAATTTAAATCAGGACAAGGCGACGAAGCCGAAGACAGTACAAATAGTACGGCAAGGCGAGGCAACGCCGGTACTGGTTTAAATTTAATCCACTATAAACCGTCAGGTTTGCCTTGGGGAAAGATTAAACGTTTTTCAGGAAGGGCATGCAGTCAAAGGGTAGGGAGGATTTCTCTATACGGTGTTTCGCCGTCATGATCAGCGGATAAGGTTCCAAGCCATTTTGAAGGTAATCAGCAGCAACATGATACCGAAAGAGATTTTGAGTTGGCGGGCGGGGAGTTTGTGCGCGGTTTTGACGCCGAGCGGGGCAAAAATCATGGTCGCGATACTTAGGATGGCGACTGCGGGCAGATAGAGGAAGCCGCCGGAGCCATGGGGGAGGTTGGGGATGTTCCAGCCGGTAATGAGATAACCGATTGTGCCTGCAAGCGCAATCGGCCAGGCGAGACCGGAGGATGTACCGATGGCGCGGTGGGCGGGGAAGTTGCAATACATCAGGAAGGGGACGGACAGTGAACCGCCGCCGATGCCGACCCAGCTCGAAGCTGCGCCGAACAATGTGCCTACCGCACTCAGACCGGGTAGGGCAGGTAGGTGGCGCGAAGCTTTGGGTTTGGAGTCGGTCAGGGTTTTGAGGGCGATAAGGGTCAGGAATACGATAAAGAAGATTTGCAGGGCGCGGGTAGGTATGTATTTGGCGGTAACCGCGCCGATCAGTACGCCAAATATCATGGAGGGGGTCATGCGGCGGACGGTCTGCCAGTCGATGGCGCTTTTTTTATGCTGGGCGTACATGCTGGAGAATGTGGTGAACACCATCACGGCGAAGGATGTGCCGATGGCGAGATGTTGGGCGTAGGGATGACTGCTGATGCCTTGCAGTTGCAGCGTCCACAAGACGACGGGGACAATCAATGTGCCGCCGCCTACGCCGAACAATCCTGCAATAAAGCCCGCCGCGCTTCCGACGGCGAGCAGGGAAAGGATAATATCCCAAGTCCACATTTTTCAGACGACCTTTTTGATTCTGCGGCGTTTTTTCAGCCAACGCCGCGCTGCCATGATGTAGCCTGAGAGACTGTATCCCAAGAAGAAGAGGAATAAGACGAGAGCGGGCTTCCATGTGACTAAGAGAAGGATCAGCACGGCAAGTACCATGCCCATAAAGGGAACTTGGCGGCGGATGTTGATTTCTTTAAAGCTCCAAAACGGGATTTGGACAATCATGGAAATGCCGGCGAAAAGCGTGATGCCCAATGCCCACCACTGCACGCCGGGGAAACGTTCGACGCTGTGGTTGACCCAAATTAAGCCGACAATCAACGCGGCGGCAGTCGGACTGGGAACGCCGATGAACCAGCGTTTATCGACTTTGCCGATGAGGGTGTTGAATAGGGCGAGGCGCAGTGCGGCGCAGGCGCAGTAGATGAAGGCAACGGAATAACCGATTTTGCCGAACTGCGAAAGTTGCCAATTGTAAATAATCAGTGCAGGCGCAACGCCGAAACTGACCATATCGGCAAGGCTGTCGAGTTGTTCGCCGAATGCGCTTTGGCTGTTGGTCAGCCTTGCTACGCGCCCATCCATGCCGTCGAGCAACATGGAGAGAAATACCGCAATCGCCGCTATTTCAAAATGCTTGTGCATGGATTGGGTAATGGCGAAGAAAGCACAAAACAGGGCGGCGATGGTGAAGGAGTTGGGTAGTAGGTAGATGCTGTTGCGGCGCAACGAATTGCGTTGCGGATTTTGAGGAATTTGCGTATTGTCCATAAGCGTTTGATGATGCTGTACGAAGCAGATTTAGGGATTATACCGTATCGTGACCGCCTGACAATTTAATCACGATGGTATTTTTTTATGTCAGTCCGGTTCTGTAACTTGTGTGATGAAAAAGGTCGTCTGAAAGCTTTGGGGTTTCAGACGACCTTTTGTTTAAGCTGTCATCAGCTTAGTTTGCCGTGGCATTGTTTGTATTTCAGACCGCTGCCGCAAGGGCAGGGGTCGTTGCGGTGAACGATACGGCCTTGTGCGGTAAGCGCTTCGGGGCTGAAGTCCGTTCCGTCGGGGTCGAACGCTTCGGTAACCAAATCGGTTTGGGATTGTCCGAGCAGTTCTTCCATATCGGGCGCTTCGGAGTGGATGGTTTGGATGCCGACGGGAGTAGGTTCGGCAATTTCTTCTACATCGGTGTTGCGCTCGATTTGGACGGAGGCTAAGAGGGAAGCGGTTTGATGCTTGATACCGCGCCACAGGTTTTCAAACATGGCGAAGGCTTCGCGTTTGTATTCCTGTTTCGGATTTTTCTGGGCATAGCTGCGCAGGTGGATGCCTTGGCGCAGGTAGTCCATGGCGGCAAGGTGTTCGCGCCATTGCAGGTCGATGACTTGAAGCATGACGTTGCGTTCGAAATCCGCCATTGGTTTTTTACCGACCAGCTCGACTTTTGCCGCGTATTCTTCTTCCACGCGTTTAATCAGGCGCTCTTTGATGTCTTGGTTGTCCAAGGTGGTGTCTGCCTTGAGCCATGCTTGGATGTCTTCGTGCAGGCGGAACTCGGCGGCAAGCTGGCTTTCGAGCCCAGGGATGTCCCATTGCTCTTCCATGCTGTCGGGCGGTATGTACAAATCGACCAAATCGCTGATGACTTCTTCGCGGATACCTTTAGTCAGGTCGCTGACGTCTTTGCTGTTGAGGATTTCGTTGCGTTGGTGGTAGATGACTTTACGTTGGTCGTTGGCAACGTCGTCGTATTCCAATACTTGTTTGCGCATGTCGAAGTTGCGGCCTTCGACTTTGCGTTGCGCGCCTTCGATTTGACGGGTCAACATGCCGTGTTCGATGGCGATACCGCGTTCGGGTGCGAGGCGGTTGAGGATGGCAGCGGCACGGTCGAGCGCGAAGAGGCGCAGCAGCGGGTCTTCAAACGAGAGGTAGAAGCGGCTGGAGCCGGGGTCGCCCTGACGGCCTGCGCGTCCGCGCAATTGGTTGTCGATACGGCGGCTTTCGTGGCGTTCGGTACCGATGATGTGCAGGCCGCCTGCCGCGACCACTTGGTCATGTTCTGCCTGCCAGCCGTTTTCAAGGGCGGCGATTTGTGCAGCTTTTTCTTCGTCGCTCAGGTTTTCGTTGGACTGGATGGCTTCGATTTGGTGCTTGAGGTTGCCGCCGAGGACGATGTCGGTACCGCGGCCCGCCATGTTGGTGGCGACGGTAATGGCGCCGACTTTACCGGCTTGGGCGACAATCAGGGCTTCGCGTTCGTGTTCTTTGGCGTTGAGGACGTTGTGCGGCAGTCCGGCTTTTTGCAGAAGACGGGAAACCAGCTCGGAGTTTTCGATGCTGGTGGTACCGACGAGGACGGGCTGCCCGCGTTTGTGGCATTCTTCGATGTCTTTGACGACGGCTTCGAATTTTTCTTCGGCAGAACGGAAAATCTGGTCGTTGAAGTCTTTACGTTGTACGGGGCGGTTGGTCGGGATGATGACGGTTTCGAGGTTGTAGATGCTTTGGAACTCGAAAGCCTCGGTATCGGCGGTACCGGTCATGCCGGAGAGTTTGGTGTACAGGCGGAAGTAGTTTTGGAAGGTGATGGAGGCGAGGGTTTGGTTTTCGCGTTTGATTTCCACGCCTTCTTTGGCTTCGACGGCTTGGTGCAGACCTTCGGACCAGCGGCGGCCGGACATCAGACGGCCTGTAAATTCGTCCACGATGACGATTTCGCCGTCTTGGATGACGTAGTGTTGGTCTTTATGGAATAACGTATGCGCGCGCAATGCTGCCATGAGGTGGTGCATCAGGGCGATGTTGGCGGCGGAGTAGAGGGAGTCGTTTTCTTGCAGCAAACCCATTTGAATCAGGATTTGCTCGGCGTGTTCGTGACCCGCTTCGCTCAAGATGACTTGGTGTGCTTTTTCATCGACCCAGTAATCGCCTTCGCCTTCTTCGGTTTCTTGGCGGATGAGGTGCGCGGGAAGGCTGTTCATGATTTGGTACAGCTGGATGTTGTCATCCGCCTGCCCGGAGATAATCAGCGGGGTGCGCGCTTCGTCGATCAGAATGGAGTCCACTTCGTCCACTACGGCAAAATTCAATTCGCGCTGAACTTTGTCGTATTGGTCGGTCACCATGTTGTCGCGCAGGTAGTCGAAGCCGAATTCGTTGTTGGTACCGTAGGTAATGTCGGAGCCGTAGGCGTTTTGACGGTCAAACGGCTGCATATCGGCGACGATGACGCCGACGGTTAAGCCGAGGAAGTTGTAGAGCGGTTCCATAATGCCTGCGTCGCGGGCGGCGAGGTAGTCGTTGACGGTAACGACGTGCACGCCTTTGCCGGACAGGGCGTTGAGATAGACGGCAAGGGTGGCGACCAAGGTTTTACCTTCGCCGGTACGCATTTCGGCGATTTTGCCGTCGTGCAGCACCATACCGCCGATAAGCTGGACGTCGAAGTGGCGCATACCGAGTACGCGGCGGGACGCTTCGCGGCAGACGGCGAAGGCTTCGACCAAGATGTCGTCCAAAGTCTGACCGTTGGCAAGACGTTGTTTGAATTCGGCTGTTTTAGCCTGTAAATCCGCATCGCTCAAGGCTTTCATTTGTTCTTCGAGTGCGTTGATTTTGGCAACGGATTTACGGTATTGTTTGAGCAGCCGGTCATTGCGGCTGCCGAAGATTTTCTTAGCAATGTTTGTCAGCATGAAATAGTTCCTGCGCCTGATATAAAATAATGGCGAAACGGGGATTTTAACACAAGCCTCGCGGCAAGGCAGTCATGCCGTTTGAAATAAAGGCAGTTTTACCGGATTTCAATCTTGATAATACAACCGTACACTTTGAAAAGGTCGTCTGAAACATATGAATTTGGAACAATTGGGCAAGCGGGATGCGCGGTTGGCCGGTTTGTTGCAGCAGTCGCAACAATGGCGCAGGCTGGATGCGGCAGTCAAACGCATCCTGCCGGCAAACCTGCACCCGCACTTTCAAACCGCCTGCATCGAAGAGGGCAGGCTGGTGTTGCTGGCGGCAAACGGTATGGCGGCTTCGCGCCTGAAAATGATATTGCCCGCGCTTGTGCCGCAGCTTCAGGAGTTGAACGCGGGGATTCGGGATGTGGTGGTCAAAGTCGTGCCGAAGCCGCCGGCGCAACCCAAAGTCAACAGCCTGCATTTGAGCGGGGCGGCATTGGAGAGTTTTGATGCGGCGGCGGCAAAATTGGAAGACAAGCATCCTGAATTGGCTGCCGCGCTGGCGGAGCTGGTGCGCAAACACAGCCGTTGAGTTTGAAATGGTTGTGTTGTTTGTTAATTAAAGTTAAAGAATATTTCGTCTGACCGATAAAATCTAATACTAAAGAAATACGACATTAATAGTAGCTATTCTCATTTGTGTAAACTGAGGTAAAATAGCCGTTGAATTTTGGATTTGTTCGATTTGTTGTAGCAGAATATAGCTTCATTTTCATCCTTCTTTCGCTTGCGGATATGAAATCTGAAATTAGGTTCATTAATATATATTCGCAAGTTTTATTTTGTAGAACTTAACATATTCTCACCTATCATTAGGAGATACACATGAAAGCTTATTTGGCTCTGATTTCCGCTGCCGTTATCGGCTTGTCCGCTTGTTCACAAGAAGCTTCAAAACCTGCCGAAGCCCCTGCTCCGACTGCATCTGCTGCTTCCGAAGCCGCACCTGCACCTGCAGAAAGCGCACCTCCTGCCGATGCTCCTGCTTCCGGCGCGGCTTCCGCCAACTCTGCCGCAGCACCTGCCGCCGGCAACTGCGCGACTACTGTCGAAGCCAACGACGCTATGCAGTTCAACACTAAAGAAATCCAAGTCAGCAAAGCTTGTAAAGAATTCACCGTTACCCTGAAACACACCGGTACCCAACCTAAAGAAAGCATGGGTCACAACATCGTCATCGGTAAAGCCGAAGACATGGACGGTATTTTCAAAGACGGTGCC
Source organism: Neisseria sicca (assembly GCF_014054945.1). Lineage (NCBI taxonomy): Bacteria > Pseudomonadati > Pseudomonadota > Betaproteobacteria > Neisseriales > Neisseriaceae > Neisseria > Neisseria sicca. The sequence goes on from NZ_CP059566.1 coordinate 2,777,279, forward strand.
GGCGCTGCTGCAACCGACTATGTGAAAGCTGACGATGCACGCGTTGTTGCCCACACCAAACTGGTCGGCGGCGGCGAAGAAGCTTCCCTGACTCTGGATCCTGCCAAACTGGCGGGCGGCGAATACAAATTTGCCTGCACCTTCCCGGGACACGGTGCTTTGATGAACGGCAAAGTGACTTTGGTCGACTAATCCGTCCAAGCTTCAAAATACAGACAGCCTGCTTTATGCAGGCTGTTTTGTTATAAAATGGCCGTCTGAAAAGTACACCATTGAGAACACAACCATGAATCCGTTTGAAACCAAAAGCGTTACCTTTGCCGAACCGATAGAAATGCTGTATGCCTGCCACGGCAAAGTGCGCCGTTTCTGCGGCCAGGTCGCCATGTTGTCGGACTATATTGCCGAAAACGGCTGCAATCAGATTGTTTTGCAAACCATCCGCCAAATCGCCCAGTATTTCAACGTTGCCGCCCCGCTGCACCATGAAGACGAAGAAGAAAACTTCTTCCCGCTCCTGCTGCAATACGCGCCGCAAGCCCAAGAAAGCGTGGACGAGCTTTTGCGCCAACATGTGAGCCTGCATGGCAACTGGGATGCCGTGGCTGCCGAATTTGCCAAACTCGAAGCAGACAACGCCTATATCCCCGATGCGGAAGCGTTCAAACGCTTTGTGGCAGGTTACGATGTGCATCTGGCGATTGAAGAACCCTTGTTCGACATGGGCAAAACGTTTATCCCCAAAGAGAAACTGACCGAAATCGGCGAAATCATGGCAGCGCGCCGGCGCAAATAAGGTCGTTTACAGATTACCGTTTCTTCAAACAAAGGTCGTCTGAAAACTTGAAAACAGAGTTTCAGACGACCTCAATATCCCCCGTAACACAACCACGTCGTCTGAAAAGGAAGCAAACCATGCTGACGCCAAAAAGCTGCGATTTGTTCAATATCCCGTTTTTCCAGTTTGCCCAGCTCAAAAAATACCAGCCCGAGAGCATTCCGCAAATCAAAGCCGACTACAAGGAAAACTGGCAGATATGGCAGCAGCTGATACAGCAGGTCGCCGCAGATTTGGGCGAACCTTTCGCCCCGCCGCATATCGAACGCTGGTGTAACGGCTGGCAGGTTCGCGCCCATTTCTTCGCCTACTTCAAATACGCCCAATACAAAAATTCCGCCGCGATTTTATCGATTTTATTGAACCGCCGCCGCCTGAGCGTCAGCTTGGATTGGCACTGTTACAAAGCCGACGTGTCGCCGATTGCGCTGCCGGAATACAACCGCTGGCTGGATGATTTCGATACCGAAAAATACGCCGAATTCGATATGTGGCACGGCGCGGAAAGCGAATATGACGACTACCGCACCGTCGCACAACAAAGCGAATCCGACCGAAGGTTGCAAAACGACGAAGACTTTTTCTGCATCGGCAAACACATCGAACGCGACGATTTGGGCAAACAGGATGTAGCAAAATGGATAGTCGAAACAGTGGAAGATTTGCTGCCGCTTTATGAAGCCTGTCATGGCAAATGATTCAGAAAACTGACGGGTACGAATGCCCGCCTTATACACCAACCCAACCCGGAGGTCGTCTGAAAATCAAATTGAAAACATTTCAGACGACCTGATTTCAAAAGTGAACAAAATGACCGAAACCCAATCCCTAGAACTCGCCAAAGCGTTGATTTCCCGCCCGTCCGTTACCCCTGACGATCGAGATTGCCAAAAACTGCTTGCCGAACGCCTGCACAAAATCGGTTTTGCGGCTGAAGAATTCCATTTCGGCGACACCAAAAACATCTGGTTGCGACGCGGTACGCAGGTTCCCGTCGTCTGTTTTGCAGGACATACCGACGTCGTGCCGACAGGTCCTGTTGAAAAATGGGATTCGCCCCCGTTCGAGCCAACCGAGCGCGACGGAAGATTATACGGGCGCGGCGCGGCGGACATGAAAACCAGCATCGCCTGCTTCGTTACCGCCTGCGAACGCTTTGTTGCCGAGCATCCCGACCACCAAGGCAGCATTGCGCTCCTGATTACTTCCGACGAAGAGGGCGACGCGCTGGACGGTACGACCAAAGTCGTCGATGTGTTGAAAGCGCGCGACGAGCTTATCGACTACTGCATCGTCGGCGAGCCGACCGCCGTGGACAAATTGGGCGATATGATTAAAAACGGCCGGCGCGGCTCGCTGTCGGGCAACCTGACCGTCAAAGGCAAGCAAGGACATATTGCCTATCCGCATTTGGCAATCAATCCCGTGCATACTTTTGCCCCGGCATTGTTAGAGCTGACGCAGGAAGTTTGGGACGAAGGCAACGAATACTTCCCGCCGACCAGCTTTCAAATTTCCAATATCAACGGCGGCACAGGCGCGACCAATGTCATACCGGGCGAGCTGAACGTCAAATTCAATTTCCGCTTCTCCACCGAGTCCACCGAAGCAGGGCTGAAACAACGCGTTCACGCCATTTTGGACAAACACGGCGTGCAATACGATTTGCAGTGGTCGTGTTCGGGGCAGCCCTTCCTGACCCACGCGGGCAAACTGACCGACGTGGCACGCGCCGCCATCTCCGAAACCTGCGGCGTAGAGACCGAATTGTCCACCACCGGCGGCACTTCGGACGGACGCTTCATTAAAGCCATTGCGAAAGAACTCATCGAATTAGGCCCGTCCAATGCCACCATCCACCAAATCAACGAAAACGTGCGGCTGGACGATATTCCGAAGCTGTCGGCGGTGTATGAGGGGATATTGGCGCGGTTGTTGGCTGAAAAGGCCGTCTGAAAAGAAAGATGGGCTGTCGGATATGGATGTCCGACAATTTGATTAGGCCTAACGTGAGTTTGAGATAACACATTGATTTTTATGTAGAGAGATTTATTTGAACGGCAATCCATTCCCTCTCCCAGGGGAGGGAGCCAAGTTGCAGGTACGCCGACGGAATTTGGCTTCGCATCAACTGCCTTATTTTGAACGCATGTCAAACTTAAATTTGCAAGGCCGTCTGAAAAGCAGATTGCTTGTCGGATATGGATGTCCGACAATTTGATTAGGCCTAACGTGAGTTCGAGATAACGCATTGATTTTTATGTAGAACGATTTATTTGAACGGCAATCCATTCCCTCTCCCGTGGGAGAGGGTTAGGGAGAAGGCATTAGGACGGCAACGGAAATATTGTCTGTATCTGCCCCGTTTTACCCTCTCCCCGACCCTCCCCCGCAGGGGAGGGAGCCAAGTTGCAGGCACGCCGACGGAATATGGTTGAAACCCGGCCCTTCAGGGCAGTAGAATTTTGGTTTATTTTTTGGGAAGTAACCCCTTCCAAATCAGGGTAAACAGGGCTGCGCCTTATGTGCAGCCCTGTGTGTTGAAACATTGAGGAATATAACCGTGCCGTCAAATTACTTTCATACGCGTGAACGATTGGGTGCTTTAGGCGGCATCGTGCAACATCATACCGCCTTGTACCGCAGCGTGGCGGTACATGAACCGACCGTGGTTATCGTGCGGCGCGGATGCAAGAAGCTGCGGTGGGCGGGGAGCGAATTGAGGATTGCGGCGGGTGAAGCGGTCGCGTTGGCAGGCGGGCAGACGTTTGACGTCATCAATATTCCCGATTCAGACGACCTCTATCAGGCGCAATGGATTGCTTTCGAACAGGAAGCCATAGAAAGGTTTGCCGCACAATACGGGACGGCGCAGGCAGTGTGCGATGCGGTGAAGCTGCCGCACCCCGGGCGGATGAGCGCGGCGTTTGATTATGCGGCTGCGGTGCTGGCGGATGAAGAAGTGCCGCACAATGCGGCGGAGGCCGCGCTTTGCGGCGTGTTGGCGTGGTTGCAGCATGACGGCATCGGTTTTGCCGTGTACGAAGGCGTCAACCTGATGCGGCAAATCCGCAAACTGATTACCGCCGATATGGCTGCGGACTGGTCGTCGGCGATGTTGGCGCAGCGGCTTAATTGCAGCGAGGCTGCATTGCGGCGGCGGTTGGCGCGGCAGGACACGAATTTCCGTACGCTGCTGACGGATGTACGCATGATGCGCGCGCTGACGCTGTTGCAGGTTACGCAATGGCCGGTGGCGCAGATTGCCGGCGCGGTCGGCTATGACTGTCCGTCCCGTTTCAGCGCGCGCTTCAAAGAGCGGTTCGGTTGCGTGCCGTCGGCGGTCCGCTCGGAAGCGGAGCCGGCGGCATATCGGCGCACGGGGCAGGTCAGCGTCGGTGTTCGACCGTGAATTTCGCTTCGCCCAAGCTGTTTGCCTTAGTAAAGAAACCGACCAGCGCGGGTGTGGATTCGGCGGTGATGTTCGGCAGCTTGGCGACTTTCAGCGCGGTGAGCGTGAATTCGTAGCGGTGTTTCCTGCCTTCGGGAGGACACGCGCCGCCGTAGCCCGGAGTGCCGAAGTCTGTGCGGGTTTGCAGCGCGCCTTTGGGCAACCTGCCGCCTTGTGCGGTAATGCCTGCGGGCAGGCGGCGGACATCGGCTGGGATGTCGGCGACCACCCAGTGCATCCACCCCAGACCGGTCGGCGCGTCTTTATCGTAAACGGTCAGGACGAAACTTTTTGTCCCTGCGGGCGGATTTTTCCACGACAGCGCGGGCGAAGCATTGCCGCCCGAACAGCCGAAGCCGTAAGGCGCGCTCAAAAGCTGGTTTTGCGTGAAGCCGCCGTCTTTGGACGGGTTGTCGAATTGCAGCGTGAATGCGCCCTCGGCAAAGGCAGCGGTTGAAAAAGCCAGCAGTACGGCGGAGAGGATGCGGGTTTGCATAGATGATTCCTTTGCTTGATGAATAAGTGGATTCATTATAGGCTGTCAATGGCGGCAGGAATGTGCCGAAACGGTTGGATGATGTGCCGAAATGCGCAAATGTAAAAATCCGTGGTTTCAGACGACCCTTTGCAGGTCGTCTGAAATCTTTAATTCCTTTCCCTGAGGCTTTGGAAATATCGAATATTTAGGAATTGCCGCAACCCAACCCTCAAGATTTACGTCATAGCCTGTTCCTGCATCGGCGTGCGGGAATGACGAAAATTGGGGATTTTGCCGTCAAATCCATGATAGAGATACGGAGCAAACGAATGATTACCCTGCCTTCCTTAAACAATCTGCCGTCAAAATGGGATGAAATCCGCCATTGGCTCGAAACCCAAGTTTTTGAGTGTGAAGTCATGCCGTATCCCAATCTGACGGAACACGAAGCCAAGCAGTTTGAGCAGGATTTTATCGACCGTATCGGCTGCGCGCCTGAAGAATATGTCCGTATCCGCCGCGCCATCCGCCTGCTGGAAGCACGTTATCTTGACAGTCCAAACGAATTAACTACTGCCGCCATTGCCACGCCTTTGGGCGAGATGCTGGCGGTGTTCGGCGGTAAAGGCTTGTGTTTGCTGGAGTTTGTCGGGCAGAAACATATGGAACAGGAAATTACCGCTGTCCAAAAAGCCTTGCGCGGACGGTTTGTGTTTCGGGAAGATGAGCGAACGCAACTTCTGCGGCAGGAATTGGACTTATACTTCAAGGGTCGTCTGAAAACCTTTGCCACGCCTTTGGAGCAGATTGGTACTGAATTTCAAAAGCAGGCATGGGACGCGCTCTTGGCGATTCCTTACGGCGAAACGCGCAGCTACAAGGAGCAGGCGCAGCGTTTGGGCAATCCCAAAGCAGTCCGTGCCGTTGCCGCCGCCAACGGGCAGAACAAAGTGTCCATCCTGATTCCCTGCCACCGCGTCATCGGCAGTGACGGCAAGCTGACCGGCTACGCAGGCGGCTTGAACCGCAAACAGTCGCTGCTTGCTTTGGAACGCGGCGAAGTTCAGACGACCTTGTTTTGATTTTGAGGTAACAACGCCGATTGAAATTACCGGATTCGAAAATCCGACCTGACTATAGTGGATTAAATTTAAATCAGGACAAGGCGACGAAGCCGCAGACAGTACAGATAGTACGGCAAGGCGAGGCAACGCCGTACTGGTTTAAAGTTAATCCACTATAAAATAGAGCAGCGGCAGATTGCTCATCAATGCCCAACCTGCCGGAAAGGAGAAATACGAATATGAACCTGAAAAACCGCCATTTCCTGAAACTTTTGGACTTTACGACCGAAGAAATCACCGCCTACCTCGACCTTGCCGCCGAGTTGAAAGCCGCCAAAAAGGCAGGGCGCGAAGTGCAGCGGATGAAAGGGAAGAACATTGCCCTGATTTTTGAAAAAACATCGACCCGCACCCGCTGCGCGTTTGAAGTCGCCGCGCGCGACCAAGGGGCGGGGGTGACTTATCTGGAGCCGTCCGCCAGCCAAATCGGGCATAAGGAAAGCATCAAAGACACCGCCCGCGTGTTGGGCAGGATGTACGACGGCATCGAATATCGCGGCTTCGGGCAGGACGTGGTTGAAGAATTGGCGAAATACGCCGGCGTGCCCGTGTTCAACGGTCTGACCAACGAGTTCCACCCCACCCAAATGCTCGCCGACGCGCTGACCATGCGCGAACATAGCGGCAAACCTTTGAACCAAACCGCGTTTGCCTACGTCGGCGACGCGCGTTACAACATGGCAAATTCGCTGCTGGTGTTGGGCGCGAAGCTCGGCATGGACGTGCGTATCGGCGCACCGAAAACCTTGTGGCCGTCTGAAAACATCGTCGCCCGCGCACGCGCCGTCGCCGAAGAAACCGGCGGAAAAATCTTGCTGACCGAAAACGCGGAAGAAGCCGTCAAAAGCGTCGATTTCATCCATACCGACGTGTGGGTCAGCATGGGCGAGCCGAAAGAGGCGTGGCAGGAACGCATTGATTTATTGAAAGATTACCGCGTCACCCCCGAGCTGATGGCGGCATCGGGCAACCCGCAGGTCAAATTCATGCACTGCCTGCCCGCCTTCCACAACCGCGAAACCAAAGTCGGCGAATGGATTTACGAAACCTTCGGCTTAAACGGCGTGGAAGTAACGGAAGAAGTATTCGAAAGTCCCGCCAGCATCGTGTTCGACCAAGCGGAAAACCGGATGCACACGATTAAGGCGGTGATGGTGGCGGCGCTGGGGGATTGACGGCGTTTCTGTTTGAATCCATTAAAAAGGTCGTCTGAAAATCAATATAACGGGTTTTCAGACGACCTTTTGCCTTTATATCCTTTATAATCACGTCCATCACATTTTTATCCGCGCGCCCCTCCAAGCGGCGACGGAACAATACTCGGCAGAGGCATGGCGGGTTCAGTTTAAACGGGTTTGGCATGACTCCGCCTGTCCAGATTGAAGCTTAATCCGCCATTCGAATACGCCGCCCATCCGAAAGGTTCGCATGACCACTTATTCCCTCTTCGTTACCTGCCCGCGCGGTCTCGAAGCCCCTTTATCCCAAGAACTCGAACAATTCAAATGCCAAGACATCCGCGCCGTTGACGGCGGCGTCGCGTGCAAAGGCGGTATGGAGCAGGTGTACCGCATCAACCTGCATTCGCGCACCGCCAGCCGCGTGTTGCTGCGCCTGACCAAAAGCGGCTACCGCAGCGAGCAAGACATTTATAAAGCCGCGAAAAATATCCGCTGGACGGATTGGTTCGACTTGGAACAAACCTTCAAAGTCAAAGTAGAAGGCAAACGCGCCCAAGTCAAAAGTTTGGATTTCGTCGGGCTGAAAATCAAAGACGCCGTATGCGACGTGTTCCGCGACGCTTGCGGCGCGCGCCCCAGCGTCGGCAAAATCCGCCCCGACATCCGCATCCATGCCTTTATCGACGAGCGCGACATTCAAATTTTCATCGACACATCCGGCGAAGCCTTGTTCAAACGCGGCTACCGCCAAGATACGGGCGAAGCGCCGATGCGCGAGAACTTAGCGGCGGGCTTGCTGCTGCTGGCGGGCTATGACGGTACGCAGCCTTTTCAAGACCCGTTTTGCGGCAGCGGCACCATCGTCATCGAAGCCGCGTGGATTGCCACCCGCCGCGCGCCCGGTTTGATGCGCCGTTTCGGGTTTGAGAAGCTGAAAAACTTCGATGCCGCCCTTTGGAAAAAGCTGCAACACGAAGCCGAAACGCAAATCCGCCCCGCGCCTGCCCCGATTTCGGGCAGCGACAACGACCGCCATATGATCCGCGCCGCCGTTGCCAACGCCCAAGCTGCCGAAGTGGACACGTTTGTCCGTTTTGAAGTCAAAGACGCGCAGGATACCCGTCCGAACGGGGAAGGCGGCATTTTGATTTCCAATCCGCCTTACGGCGTCCGCCTTGCCGAAGTCCAAGCCCTGCAAGCCCTTTATCCGCAGTTGGGCGCGTGGTTGAAACAGCATTACGCGGGCTGGCTGGCGGGAATGTTTACCGGCGACCGCGATATGCCGAAATTCATGCGTCTTTCGCCCAAACGCAAAATCCCGCTCTACAACGGCAACTTAGACTGCCGCCTGTTTTTGATGGATATGGTCAAAGGGTCGAACCGATAAATACGGTTGAAGGTCGTCTGAAAAGCGGTGGCAACGCTGTTTCCGTTTTCAGACGACCTTTTTGTTTGGAAGAAATATAGTGGATTAACTTTAAATTAGGACAAGGCGACAAAGCCGCAGACAGTACAGATAGTACGGAACCGATTCACTTGGTGCTTCAGCACCTTAGAGAATCGTTCTCTGAAATTCGGGCTGAGGTCGTCTGAATCACGATATCGAAAGAAAATAATATGATGAAACCTGCTGTTTTGAGCATTGCCGCTGCTACGGTTTTGGCGGCCTGCAATACATCCGCCCAACAAGAAGCGCCGACAGTCGGCATGGCAAATCCGGCTTCTGAGTTTTGCGTGAAGCAGGGCGGGAAATTGGAAATGAAAAAAGACAAAGACGGCGGCGAATATGCGCTTTGCCATCTGCCGGACGGTACGGTCGTTGAAGAATGGTCATATTTCCGCCAGCACAATCAGTAATAACGCATTGAGCCGTCGCGCTTCGGAGCTCGATATGGTTGCTTTGATTTCGGCAGCGGCAGCCGATAACGAAAAGGTCGTCTGAAACCTTGTTTAAGGGTTGAACTGGCCCCCAAATCTTGGACACTCATAAAAGCCTATTCAGGCGCTCTGTGCAAGCTGGGTTCTGTATGCGACAGGACTCAGCTTTTTCAATTTCAAACTGCAACGCTCCCGGTTGTAGTAATCCATATAGTCATCTATCTGCTTCATCAATTCATCTACCGTCAATTCACCTGCGTTATAGAAACACTCCGTCTTTAACACCGCAAAGAAGCTTTCCATCGGCGCATTGTCCCAACAGTTCGCCTTTCGCGATATGCTTTGAACCATGGAATGCTCCGCAAGCAATTCCCTATACCCCGCCGTACGGTACAGCACACCTTGGTCCGAATGAAGCATCGTTCCTTTATCAGTCAGACGGGGTGCGGCTTTTTCGAGCATTTCCTTCACCATTTCGCTGTCGGCTCTGCGGCTCATGGCGTAGGCGACGATCTCGCGGTTGAACAAGTCCAAGATTGGCGAGAGGTACAGTTTGCCGTCCTTCCCTTTGAGTTCGGTAACGTCGGTCAGCCATTTTTCGTTGGGCTTTCGGGCTTTGAACCGGCGTTTGAGGAGGTGTTCCGATATTTCGCCCATGGCGGGATGGCGGTAGGCTTTTTTCGCCCGTATGAGGGCTTTCAGTTCCAACTGCTTCATCAACCGCGCCGCTTTTTTGCGGTTCCAACCCAATGCTGCGGCAATGCGCCTTTGTCCGTAGCGTCCTTTATGCCGCCGGTAGGTTTCGACAAGGAGGGCTTTGTCAGCTGTGTCGGGGTCAGGCCGGTTTTGATGGTGGTAGTAAAAGCTGCTTTTGGGCAGGTTTGCGATGTGCAGCAGGTATTTGAGCGGGTGTTGCGCCCTCAGTGCTTGGACGGTTTGGCTTTGTCCTTTTCGGTCTGCTTTTGGCTGAGGGCTTTTAACTCCTTTAGGTAGGCGACCTCTGCGCGCATATAGCACAACTCTTCGATAAGCTCTGCCTGTGTTTTTTCTTGGTCGGGTTTATCTGCGATGAAGGGGTTTTTGCGGTGTTGGGGCATGGTTTTGGATTGGGGATGTTCGAGTGCGCCGATACCGCCTTCTTGATAGGCGCGTATCCATCGTCTCAGGTGGGTTCGGGAAATGCCGTAGTGGTCTGCGGTACGCTGTTGGCTGCGTATATGCAGGTAGTGGAGTACGGCTTGGTATTTGAAGTGTAATGTATATTTGCTCATAAAAAAACTGCACCTTGTGAGTTGGAGGGGATGTCCAACTTTTGGGGTGCAGTTCAGTTTTCAGACGACCTTTTGATATGTTGGCAATGGAATGCGGCTACACGGTTTATCGGGCTTCCAGTTTGGTCACGCCGCCCATGTAAGGCTGCAAAGCGGCAGGAATATTGATGCTGCCGTCGGCGTTTTGATGGTTTTCCAAAACCGCAACCAAAGTGCGGCCGACTGCCAAGCCGGAGCCGTTCAAAGTATGTACCAAGCGGTTTTTGCCGTTTTCGTCTTTGAAACGAGCCTTCATGCGGCGGGCTTGGAAATCTTCGCAGTTGGAGCAGCTTGAGATTTCGCGGTAGGTATTTTGCGCGGGAACCCAGACTTCCAAGTCATATGTTTTGGTCGCACCGAAGCCCATATCGCCGGTACACAAGGTAATCACGCGGTAGGGCAGTTCCAAAGCCTTCAGGATGTTTTCGGCATGGCCGACCATTTCTTCCAGCGCTTCGTATGATTTTTCGGGATGAACGATTTGCACCATTTCTACTTTGTCAAATTGGTGTTGGCGAATCAGGCCGCGCACGTCTTTGCCGTATGCGCCTGCTTCGGAGCGGAAACATGGGGAATGGGCGGTCAGTTTCAGCGGCAAATCGCCTTCCGCCAAAATGCTGTCGGCAACGGTGTTGGTCAGCGTCACTTCGGCGGTCGGAATCAGGTATTGCGTTTTTTTGCTCTCGTCGCCGCCGCGGGTAACGTGGAACAAATCTTCTGCAAATTTAGGCAGTTGGCCTGTACCTTGCAGGGTGGTGTCGTCCACGATGTAGGGTGTGTAATGCTCGGTGTAGCCGTGTTTCAGCGTGTGCGTATCGAGCATGAATTGCGCCAGCGCGCGGTGCAGGCGGGCGATTTGACCTTTCATGACGGTAAAGCGCGCGCCGGACAGTTTCGCGCCGCCTTCGAAATCCAAGCCCAAAGGTTCGCCCAAATCGACATGGTCTTTGATTTCAAAGTCAAATTCGCGCGGCGTACCGACTTTGCGGACTTCGACGTTTTCGGTTTCGTCTTTGCCGACAGGCACGCTTTCGTGCGGCAGGTTGGGAATGCTTAACAACCATGCGTCCAATTCTTTCTGAACGGCATCCAAATCGGCGGCCGCCTGCTCCAAATCGGTTTTGATTTGGGCGACTTGATCCATGGCTGCCTGCGCCTCTTCATGTTTGCCCTGTCCTTTCAATGCGCCGATTTGTTTGGAAATACTGTTGCGCGAGGCTTGCAGTTCTTCGGTTTTCACTTGGACGGCTTTGCGCTGCTCTTCCAAGGCATTGAAACGTGCGGTATCAAACTCGTAACCGCGCTGCGCCAAACGTTCGGCGACGGCTGCGGTGTGGCTGCGGAGCTGTTGGATGTCTAACATTTTGTTCTCTCGATAAGATTTGGAAATGGCATCATTGTAAACCAAATTAAGGATATTTTCACAATGGAAGCGTTTGGGGACGGGCTTTGCAGCGGATATGAAAAGGGTCGTCTGAAACGCCGGATTTAAGTTTTCAGACGACCTCGGACGGATTCGGATACGCTAAACCCGATGCCGTCAGATTTGTTTTTCCTAATCCCCTCAATGTCTGTAAAACACGGGCGGCGGCTTGCCATCATCAGGTTTTCGGCAGAGTGACGCCGGTTTGTCCCATGTATTTGCCGTTGCGGTCTTTGTAGGAAGTTTCGCAGATTTCGTCGCTCTCGAAGAAGAGGACTTGCGCCACGCCTTCGCCGGCATAGATTTTGGCGGGCAGAGGGGTAGTGTTGGAAAACTCGAGGGTCACGTAGCCTTCCCATTCCGGTTCGAACGGGGTGACGTTGACGATGATGCCGCAGCGGGCGTAGGTGGATTTGCCCAAGCAGACAGTCAGGACGTTGCGCGGGATGCGGAAGTATTCGACCGTACGCGCCAGTGCGAAGGAGTTTGGCGGGATGATGCAGCAGTCGTCTTCGACGGTGACGAAGTTTTTCGGGTCGAAGTTTTTGGGATCGACGATGGTGCTGTTGATGTTGGTGAAAATTTTAAATTCGTTGGCGCAGCGGATGTCGTAGCCGTAGCTGGACGTGCCGTAGGAGATGATGCGTTGTCCGTTGGCTTCTTTGATTTGGTTCGGCTCGAAGGGGTCGATCATGCCGAACTCTTCGCTCATGCGGCGTATCCATTTGTCGGACTTGATGCTCATAATGTTTTCCTTGTTTCTTGCGGTTTTCAGACGGCGTCTGCGGGGAGGTCGTCTGAAAATGCGGGGCGGGGTTATTTGGTTTTGGGCAGTTTCACTTCTTTAATCATGCCGTTTTCGCATTTCATGATGAAGACGGTTTCGCCGTTTTGCGAGGCGGTGAATTTGCCGTGTGCCAGGCCTTTTTTGAACGTGCCCGACAGTACCATGTTGCGGAACTTGGTGCTGTTGGAATTGAACGGTTCGATGAAGGTTTCGCGGTTGGCGGAGACGGTGTAAACGCCTTGTCCGTCGAATTTGCCGTTTTTAAACGCGCCGGTGTAGCTGCGTCCGTCTTGGCAGCGCCATGTGCCTTTGCCGGCGGGTTTGCCGTCTTTGCCGACATCGCCGTCGTAGGTGCAGCCCGGTTCCTGATAGGAAGTCAGGACGGCGGCCGAAGCGGGGAGGGCAAGCATAATGGCGAGCGGCAGGAATGCGAAGTGTTTAAACATAAAGGTTGTCCATCGGAGGTAGGTTTCAGACGACCTTTTATCGTGTAAAGGTCGTCTGAAAAATTAGTCTTGCCAGCCGCCCAAATAGGAAACCAGCTCTTCCAACATGGTGCTGACGGATTCCGCCATCAGGATTTGCGAGGCGAAGGCAAGGCTGGCGGCATCGTCGCCGTTGCTTTCGGCTTCTTCCTGCAATACGTCGAGGTATTGAATGCGCTTGAGCGTGAAGTCTTGCGTGAGGATGAAGGCGATTTGTTCGCGCCACACCAAGCCGAGCTGGGTCACGGTTTTGCCGTTTTTGACGTGTTGGACCACTTCATCGGCGGTCAAATCTTGTTTGGACACTTTGACGACGGGAACAACATCGCCCACGCCTTTGAGTTCGCAATCGCTGTCCAATTCAAAACCGCCTTCGCAATGCCCTTGCAACAGCCACTCGGTCATCAGGGAAGAGGGCGATTGCTTGGTATTCGGCAGCGAGGCTTCCAAACCGCCCAAAGCTTCGCGCAGCTTGGTCAGGATGTTTTCCGCTTTGGCGGAAGCCGCGTTATTGACGATCAGATAGCCGTGGCGGGTGTTGAACACCGCTTCAGTACGGCTGCTGCGGGTAAACGCGCGGGGCAGCAGGTCGTCTGTAATTTGCTCTTTAAGCTCTTGTTTTTCCTTGCGGCCGACATTTCGGGCTTCATTGTTTTGGATTTCCGCCACCTTCTCTTCCAAAATATCGCGGATGACGCCGGCCGGCAGGACTTTTTCTTCTTTTTTCAGGGCGACGCGCAAGGTAAAGTCGGCAGGGAAGACGAGTTCGGGAGAGAACGAAACCGGTGCGGCAAAGCCTTCGCTGGACCAGTCCAAACCTTGGCAGCGGGTAAATTCAGCCTCTGCAAGTTTGTCGGCAAGTACGTCCGCTTCGGGCAGCTTTTCTTTGTTGAGCGGATAAAAACTGATCTGCTTGAACCACATGGTTTGTTTTCCTTTTCATTAAAAGCGGCATTATACAGGCAAAGCGGATACAAAGATAAGGCGCAGAAGGGTCGTCTGAAACCGATTTGACCATAAAAACCCCCAAACCCGTTGACAGCGTTTTAACGCTTATGTATAGTTCGCAACTCGGTTACGCGCCCATCGTCTAGAGGCCTAGGACACTGCCCTTTCACGGCGGCAACCGGGGTTCGAATCCCCGTGGGCGTGCCAGATTTTCAATAAACCCTTACTGGAGAACGGTAAGGGTTTATTTTTTTGTCTTTGGGAATGGATGGGATTGGATATTGGCTGTTTTCATACAGCCATTAAAGAATTTCGGCTTTTTTGAAAAACTGATTGCAATGAATGGCATAAAAAATCTTAAGCCCAAATCCATACCTTGTGCGCAAATTCAGATATTATGCGTGTTAGGGTTCTTTTTCAGATTAAACCAATTAACTCTCCCATAGGTTCGCATTCTATTGAATTTTCTAAATATCCAGGCTGCCAAATTTTTTCATAACAAAATACTATAAATTTAGGAAATTCAAGTAATTCTTCAAAGATACTTAACCAATTATAGATAAAATCATCCGTATTCAGTATCCAAGGTTGATGTGATGGAGAGTAGTAAATTACCACGTTCTTCCCTTGGCAAGCTTTAAATCTTTTAAAAGTATCATAATGAATTGATGCTGTCGTTATTTCTCCAAATAAGGAAATGCGCAGCTTCTCGCCTTTAATCTTATCCCAATCCATGCTCGATCCAGTCCAAGGCAGTTGATTTAAAGCTGAATCGATTCTCTCAGCATCGGTAATAGATAAAAAATTCTTAATTTTTAATGGCATAATCCAGTTGTTTTCGTGATGTGGCTGTGTGTCACTTTAAAATCAGGTTTCAGACGACCTTCTTTGGATAGATGAACATAAATCCGGACATCCCTGTATTCGCAAATTATAGTGGATTAACTTTAAACCAGTACGGCGTTGCCTTGCCTTAGCTCAAAGAGAACGATTCTCTAAGGTGCTGAAGCACCAAGTGAATCGGTTCTGTACTATCTGTACTGTCTGCGGCTTCGTCGCCTTGTCCTGATTTAAATTTAATCCACTATATCAGGTTTAAATCTCAAAATCTTTCTTTCTCTGTATTTATCCAAGGAAAAGAGGAGTAGCGTCCCATATTCTCCATATTCGGTGTGGTTACTATTCCATGCTGCGCTAAACCATGTATACAGCATCTAGTAGTTAGTAGCCTGAAAACAAAAATGCGGGCAATAAGTTTCCGCATTTTCTTTGCCTACCCCCCGCTTCCCCGACTCATGTTTTTAAGGCGTTGCTCACGACTAACAAAAGGTAAGTCATTAATTTGAGGAATGCCAAAATGATCCACAAGAGGCAGCAATCCTACATGGTGCAGCTCTTGTTCGATAGCGGCAGTCACCTTACGCATTTCAGGATTCTCAAAGTCGTAGGGCTGCTCGGTGCTAATAATGATGCTGCCACAATTCGGAAGATAGATAACCTCGTTTGCGCTGGGTACTTCCTCAGGCAGGATTTCGGCGGGTAGAAAGGAAAACCATTCTAAAGCCATACGTTTTTTGTAAAGGGAAAATGGCCGGACTCTCGAAGGGTAAAAACGGTTTATTCCTTGAAACCGGCAATGCGGCAGATATTTATCCAAATAAAAGAATATCCATTTTTTTATCAAGGTTTTATCAATGTCGGATTCATTCATCAAAAAATAATGACCAAACGCAACAGAAGAAGAACCATCGGCACTTGGGGCTAAACCTAGTTTAAACAAACCGTGTTGTTTTTCTATCGGATAACGTTCCTCGCGATATTTATACCATTCCTTATAGGGCACATTCAGCCAGTTAAGGTCGAACATTTCGGGCTCATGCTGTACTTCTTCCGAAGTCAGTGCAAAATCCTTCATCAGCGCAAGATCAGCGAGAGGCAGAGGAAATTCGACATATTTGTCTTTATAGTTGTGATTGTAGTTTTTACTGGTCTTGATTACCGGATAGCTTTTGTCTTTAAAGTTGACCATGCCGTTTTTGATATTTCTACGTTCTGTCAGCAGGTCTACTGTAACCGTATCGTTGCGTGCAAATAGCTCTTGGAGGTATTCTGTTTGAAAGGTCAGCATATCCTTGAATACTCGATCGAGGGACTGCTGCACAGCAGAAAAATGCATAGTAAAATCGATTTTTTTCATTTAGTTTCCTATATTCATTTTTTTGACGCATCTGGGATTCGCTGCAATTTCTTGTCCGCCTATCGGATACTGCTAGAGTTCAATATTATTAAAAAAATTCTCCCGATTCATGGCGTCGAAGGTTTCCATATCTAAATGCGCCCATTTATATTCACTGACAAAATCCCGCAGCATTTGGCTTTTTGACACGGTTCTGCCCCAGGCGTCATAAATGGTTTTCCCCAGATATTCTTTAAGCGCGCCGGTTACCTCGTCTGGTGCTGAGGCGGAAATGATGATGTAGTCGTTGACTGCACTTTTTTTCAATCCTGCTGCAACGGCTTCGTCATACAACGATGAAAATTTTGAAAAATCGTTCAATAAAGATTTAATTTCCTCTTCTTTTTCAAACCTGTGTAAAGTTTTAAAAATCCACTGCTTTTCGGCTTCGTGATCTATATCGTCATCGTCTAAGTAGCTGCACGTTAAATCAAACATGGTATGTATCCTTTCTAAAAGTAATTGTTGTGTTTGGGCAGAGTCCGTGGGTCGTCTGAAACGCCGGAGCAGCAATATCGGAACATTAAAACTCTGAAGCCTGCAGCACACTGTCACCATCGTCCCGTTTAACCAAACGCCAGATACAATAGCCTTTCCCAATTTCCGTTGTGCCGTTTTGGAGGTACTTGTAATACTCTCCTCTATCAGGAAAAACTTCTCCTTCTTCAAAATGTCGTTCTATCGCATTCTCGAGATCGTCGGGTATCCACAACCCTGCATAAGGTGCTTCCAACGGTCTCTCACGGTAAACGGGCATCAGTTCCTGCTTCGTCCCTTTAGGATCAAAAATCCCGTTTTCAAAATTGGCATTATCCCAGCGATGCAGCCAGTAATAGCCCTGGGAAGCTGAGTAGCGGTTTTTACCGTTGCCGAAAGCAGTATGTAGTGAGTCGTTCAGCTTTTGCGTCAGTATCGGCCGCATCAGGTTGTTCACTATCAGGTAATTAACGGGCAACGGTTTGGTTTTATCTCCCAAATCGGGGAATTTTCCTGCTTTGAATACCATGGTGCCGTTATAAGTCTTCAGTGTAATATCACGATAATGGTTCAAAACGTTTTGGATTTCCGTGCTGTTCAGTTTATTCTGAAACGCCTTACCGACAAGTGTGTACCAGCTGATAGATTTTATACCTTCGTACCAAAGGAGGGTTATGGGTGAATCTGAATCAGGTGTTACTCCCCAATAACGTTTGGTCACAGCGTATTCATAAAATTGGTATTTATAGTAGGAGTCGGGAAGGGCGATGGTCAGTCCGGCATAGCCGTGGAAAATATCAAACTGTTTGCAAACATATTCCACCCAATCTTCGAATTCCTTCTGTTGGGCAGTAGTCGATAAAAAGGACAAAGGCAGGGTAATTTGAAGGCAAGACAATCCATTTTCATCTATTGGGTGGGAGGAGAGGGTTTTGAACTGATATTCCGGTGCTCTTTGGCCATATTCCGTATCAGAAGTCAGTACACATGAAAATCTGCGTCCTGATTCGGCATTTTTAATGGTACGGTCTATTTTGTTTTGAAATGCGGTCGGATTGAGCCGTGCAAAACGGCGCATGTCTGTCCAAAAATGCATTTTCAAATACCCATGGTACTTTGAGTAAAAGCGTTCGGCAGCTTCCAGCGTCTTGCGTTGTCCCGCTACCGAACCGCCGCCCGTGTAGTAGATCAATATGGTCAGCCCCAAACGGGCATTGATATTGTAGTCTTCGTCATACATCAGGATTTCATCGGCTTCCCGTTGCAGGGACTCGTATAGCTTGGTTGTCATATTGTCTCTTTTATATGGTTGCTGTTGTTTACTCGGTAGGCAGATTACCGTAATGGGCATCGAATTCGTGTACTTTTCCAGTTGAACATAAATCAAAAAGGCAGATAGGACAAATGAACGATGATGAATGGTGGAAATGCGTTATGGATGGTTGTTTGAGGGTGGTGGGGATAAATAGAATTGGGTCGTCTGAATAGAGGGTTTCAGACGACCCCTTTTGATAATGTTGTTTTTTATAGTGGATTAACTTTAAACCAGTACGGCGTTACCTCGCCTTGCCGTACTATCTGTACTGTCTGCGGCTTCGTCGCCTTGTCCTGATTTAAATTTAATCCACTATAATTTGATCTATGTTTTGAGTTTTGAGGATATCTTCCCTGTAAAGGTTAGTAAGGGGGATTGGGCAAGGCGTAGCCATTAGGTACATCAGCATCTCCTCGAGAATGCCAATTTGTAAAAAACGCTTCTGTCTCTTAAAACAGAAGCGTTTTCGCATTTCAGACGACCTGTAATCCGTTTGTCGGAATCGGGCAGCGGCTTGATTTGGGTTCTATTAGGATGTGGATCAGCCGGGTAGGTACTGCATCGGGTCGACGGCTTTGCCGTTCATGCGGACTTCGAAATGCAGTTTGACGCCGTCTGTGTCGCTATTGCCCATGGTGGCAATCGGCTGGCCTGCTGCGACTTTTTGGTCTTTTTGAACCAGAATGGTGTCGTTGTGTGCGTAGGCGGTGATGGAGAAGTCGCTGTGGCTGATGAGAATCAGTTTGCCGTAGCCGCGCACTTCTTCGCCGACGTAGAGGACGGTTCCGGCTGCTGCGGATTTGACGCTTTGTCCGAGTGTGCCGCCGATGTCGATGCCTTTGTTGGTCGCATTGTCGTAGCCGCGGATGATGGAATTTTTGCCGTTGTCGACCGGCCATTGCAGGGTCAGGCGGTTGACGGGAGCGACGGTTCTGGCGCTGCTGATGTCGGTACTGCCGGAACGGGGGCGGTTGGCGGCGTTTTTACGGACGCGCAAGACTTGTCCGACTTCGATTTGTGAGGCGTTGTTCAGATTGTTCCATGATGCCAAGGTGTTGACGTTTTGTCCGTAGCGTTTGGCGATTTGGCTGAGGGTGTCGCCCGGTTTGACGCGGTAGTAGCCGTCGGGTACGGGGCCGGTGGATGGGCCGCCGGCACACGCGGCAAGTGTGAATGCCAAGCCTAATGCGGACAAACGGAGAATTGCGGTTTTGAAAGATAGGGTACGGTTTGTTTTCATAGAGAACCAAAAGAATAAATCAATAGGATTATGGGCAGGCGTGAAGGTTCAACCTGTTTGGGGATTTTTTCGGGATGTTCGGCTGCCTGACGGGATATCTTTTTGATTCGTCGGACAGTTTGAAAAGCAATACGACGGATGCTGACGGTAGCCCGGGGTCGTCTGAAACGGTCGGGCTGCAACGGTTGTTTCGGTTTTCGGTATAATCCTGTATTTTACACTCGGCGCGATGCCTGTTGAACTTTATCCGTGAATACTTCTTCTCATAAATCTTCTTTGCCTTATCTGGCTGCTTGCGGCAGCTTGATTTTTTTGATTGTCCTTTCTTTATCTTGGGAGCTGTGGATTGCGCCTTTGCGCAGCGGCGGTTCGTGGCTGGCGCTGAAGGCTTTGCCTTTGTGCCTGCCGTTGTCGGGTATTTTGAAGGGTAAAGTTTATACTTACCAGTATAGTTCTATGTTGATTTTGATTTATTTTGCCGAGGCGGTGATGCGTTTGTTTAATGCGGGTGCTGCCGAGGTGGTGTGTGCCGCTTTATCGTTGACGGCGTGTTTGGTGTTTTTTGTTGCATGCCTGGCTTTTGTGAAGCAGCAGAGAAAGGCGGGAAAATAATGTTTATGCGTTTTTCAGACGACCTTAAGAGTGAATGGGACAGACGTTTGTTGCCGTTGTGGTGCTGTTTCTTGTGGATATGCGCCGCGCCGTTTTTGTCCTTCTACCGCGTGGGTCCGTTGTCGAGTTTTTATTTGGAAGCGGCTTCGCTTCTGGGCGCGCTGATGCTGGTGTTGGTGACGGCGTATAAGGGTTTGTTGAGCGTGCGCCTGCCGAAGGCGGCCGTCGGTTTGCTGGTTTTGGCGGCATTTTGGTGGCTGCAGGCGCGGATGATGGATTTGATTTACGTCGGCATGAACGATATGGTGATGTGGACGTTTATCATTCTGGCTTTGGCGGTATGGGCTTGCCGCGGCTGGGTGGCGGCTTACGGGCAGGAACGCATTGTGACGGTGTTCGCGTGGTCGCTGCTGTTTGGTACGTTGCTGCAGGCTGCGATTGCGTTTATACAGTTTAAGGGTTGGTACGATCTTGGTTTCCTGCGCAGCATGATTGTGTATAGCGGAAAAGAGGTCAGCGGTCAGCTTGGGCAGCGCAACCACCTCGGGCATTATTTGATGTGGGGTGTTTTGGCGGCGGCTTATTTGTGGTCAACCCGCAAAATGCCGGGCTGGCTGGGATTTGTGTTGGTCTTCCTGATGACGGCTGTCTTGGGCTTGGTCAACTCACGCACGATTCTGGGCTATGTGGCCGGCGTGGCGTTGATTTTGCCGCTGTGGCGTTGGCGTGCGGGACGGGATTCTGCGAGGCTGGTGCGGATATTTTTCCTGACGGTCGCGTTGGTGGCGGTATTTCAATTTGCGATGGGTTCGATTTTGGAGCTGCTGGGCAACGGTCAATATGAAACGGCGGTCGAACGCGCCGGAAACAGCGGTTTTGAAGGCTCGATGCGTCAGATTGAATGGCGTAAAGCCTGGACTGCCTTTTTGTCCGCACCTTGGTTCGGACACGGCTGGAACAGCTTTGCCCAACAGACTTTCTGGATTAATGCGGAGCAGCAGTATTTCCCGAATAATATCTTAGGCGTGTTGTTTACCCATTCGCACAATATTGTTTTACAACTGCTCTCCGAAGTCGGGCTGGTCGGTACGGTATTGGTTGCCCTGACGATGCTTGCGGGGCTGTGGCGGATGCTGGTGCGTCCTTACCATCCGGCTTCGCTGCTGCTGCTGTCTATGGTTGCCGTCAGTATGTGTCACAGTATGCTGGAGTACCCATTGTGGTATATCTATTTCCTGACGCCGTTTGTGTTGATGTTCGCACTCGCGCCGGCACGTTATGAAGACGTTTCAGACGACCTCGCTTGGATGCGCGGCCGCAATTGGGCGGGCGGGCTTGCTACGCTGCTGATTATCGGCGGGCTGCTGCATATGGGCTGGACGTATACCGATTTGGTCGATTACAGCCGGATTCCGAAAAATGAAAGTACGGAGATGGCGGGGCGGAAGATTAACGGTTTGCGCCATATTTCCGAAACCAGCCCGATGCTGGCTTATTATGCCGACCTCAGCCTGACCCGCCGCGCCGAGCCGACCGATATGCAGGTCAAACCTTGGGCGGAGAAGGCGGCGATCGATTCCTTGTCTTACCGCCCGTATTCCAACGCTTATCAGGTGGCGCTGTATCTCTACCGGCAAGGCAAGAAGGAAGAGGGTGCGAAATGGATGCAGGCGATGCAGTATTATTATCCGTACATGATGTCGTTTTACGCGGGCAAGCTGCGCAGCCATCCCGTGTTCCAACCGCTTTTGCCCAAGCTGCTGGCGGACTGCAAAGATTTCGTCAACGCGCCTAAGCACGAAAAAGCGAAGTCTTGCGATGTCGTGCAATAAGCAATAGGCTGATGTAAAAAGGTCGTCTGAAACCCGATTTCAAGGTTTCAGACGACCTTTTGCCGTTCACGATTCACACATATTCGCTTTTATCGTTTTCCTTCCAAGCCTGATGCGAGCAGAGCCACAGCAACACAATCCCACATACCGTCGAAGCCAGCATCATGCCCGCCATCACCAACACAGAACCATTGTGCAGCCGCGTTGCCAACAGCCCTACGCTTGCGCCGATGATGGATTGGAACGCGCCCAATACCCCATTTGCGCTGGCGCTTTCCTGCTTGAAATAAGCCATAAAGCAAGCCTGCGTGTTTGCGCCGACCAAGCCTTGCGTGCCTACCGAAAACATTACGCATGGCACCAAAGCCCACATCGGCGGCAGCACCATCGATACGACCAACAGCACCATCGTCAGGTTCGCCACAAACTGCACGATAATGCCCCATTTCAAAATACTTTGGGGGTGCGCCCCCGTTTTCAGCCGCCATGCCGTGATGCGGTTGAACGAAGCCATCGTAAGGACGTTCAGCGCAAAGGTCCAAGAATATTGGTGCGGCGTCACATGGTACAGCTTTTGGTAAACAAAAGACGATTCCGTCAAAAATGCAAACATCGACGCAAAGCTGAATGCCTGAAAAAACAGATAGCCCATCGCCGCCCGCGTCTTCAGCACTC
The DNA here is from genome assembly GCF_014054945.1 of Neisseria sicca. Classification (NCBI taxonomy): domain Bacteria; kingdom Pseudomonadati; phylum Pseudomonadota; class Betaproteobacteria; order Neisseriales; family Neisseriaceae; genus Neisseria; species Neisseria sicca. The sequence continues at coordinate 2,799,569 of NZ_CP059566.1, forward strand.
TGGCGAACCTGCCCGCCACCAGTCCGAAAATGTCCATCCTGATTTTGCCCGTCTGCTTCGGACGCGGCAGGAAAGCAAACACCAAGATGAACAAAACAAACGAATACGCCGCCAAAAAACCGAAAATAAAACGCCAGCCGCCCAATTCCTGCAACAGAGAGCCGAACATAGGTGCAATCAGCGGCACGACCATCAGGATAATGCCGATTAAGGCAAACATCTGCGCCGCCTGTCTGCCCGAATAATAATCGCGCACCATCGCCCCGACGATGACCACCGTCATCCCCGCCCCGAACGCCTGTACGGCGCGTAGGTTCAACAGCCCGTCCACCGACTGTACCATCGTCAGCGCGACAACGGCTGAAAAATAAATGCTCAAACCGACCAAAGCCACCGGTCTGCGTCCCTTGATGTCCGAAACCGCGCCGCCGGCAATCTGCCCGAACGCCACGCCGAACATAAACAAAACCAAACTCTGCTCAATGCGGTGGATATCCGTGCTCAACGACTGCGCCATTTCCGGAATGGCGGGCAGGTAGGCATCGACCGAAAACGGCATCAGGGCAACCAACATAGCCATCAAAACCGCCATTTGCTTTTCGCCCAGCGGGGCGGGTGTGGATTGGGACATAAGGGACTTTCTGTGTGTTTGAGTTTCTGCGGCGGCTTGGTTTGGAAAAACTTGGCTATCGGATAACAAGGGTAGGGTTAAGCCGCACAATACTGCCTTCGGAACGGGATCTACTATAAAAGGTCGTCTGAAACCCGCGATACAGGCTTTCAGACGACCTTTCTTATTGCTTAAGAACGTTGAAACAGATTATTTGGCTGCTTCAGGTTGGCTGGCTGCTTGGCTGGCGGCTGCCGCTTTATCGCCTTCTTTGGCGAAGTATTTGGCGTGGATTTTGTCGTATTCGCCGCTGTCGCGTACTTTTTTCAGCGCTTCGTTCAGCATTTTGACGGTCGCTTCGTCGCCTTTGCGTACGGCGATGCCGTAGTTTTCAATCGTGAAATCAGGCAGGGTGATGAAGTCCATGCTTTTGGTCGGGTTGTTTTTCACATAGTTGGCGATGACCGCGCTGTCGCTGACTACGGCATCCACGCCGCCGTTTTCCAGCTCTTTGATGACCAAAGGAACGCTCTCGAAGCGGGCGATTTTAGGATTGTCGTTGCCCAAGAGTTTGGAAACGGAGAAGTCGCCGGTTTGTCCGGTAACGACGCCGACTTTCGCCATGTTTTTGAGGTCGTCTGAAGAGGCGACTTTTTTACCTTTGGGAACGAGGACGACTTGGGTGATTTCAAAATAAGGGTCGGTGAAATCCATGGATTGTTTGCGCTCGTCGGTAATGGTGACGCCGGAGATGACGATATCCGTATCGCCGTTTTTGAGCGCAGGGAAGAGGCTGTCCCAAGGCTGGTGTTTGAATTCGACTTTGAATCCGCCGGCTTTAGCCATCGCGTTCATCAAATCGACGTCGAAACCTTCAACGTTGCCGGCGGAATCCAATGATTCGAAAGGGGCGAATTCGGCGTTGGCGGCGACGCGGTACACTTTGTCGGCTTTAGGGGCTGACGAGGAAGCGTCTTTGCTTTGGCCGCCGCAGGCGGAGAGTGCCAGCGCGGAGCAGGCGAGGGCGGCTGCAATCCATTTTTTCATGTTCATGGGGAGGTTCCTTCTTTACGGATATTAATAAATAAACGGATAGTTTAACACGGTTTGGGGAAGTCGCTACGCGTCAGTGGTCTTTTTCGCGGAAAAAAGCGTAGGTTACGTCATGGAAGAGGTCGGTATGCGGGCTGTCTTCGTAGTTCAATTCGGCGAGCGCGTCTTCAAAGGCAAGCTGGATGGACTCGACGGCTTCGTTTGCCATGTCGGACGGCAGCGAACGGATCAGGCCTTTGAGGGCGGTGGCGAGGACGTGGTTCTGCATACGCAAAACGTCGTTGGCTTCTTCCAAATATTCGAGGCGTTGTTCGATGCTGCTCATGATGTGTTCCTGGGAATCTGTTAAAATACCGCATTATAGCAAATCACGGCATTCGCTATGCGCGTGAAATGAAATGACACAACGGAAGAACGAAAGCTAAAAATGGATACGAATCGTCCCGATACGCCACAACAAACGGATGAAAGCCTGGATTGGGAAAGCCGCTTGGAAAAGCTGCGGCAAACCCGCCAATTGAACGCACCTTACACACACGCGCCTTTGGTGCGCGAATCTCAAGAACCTGCCTTCGAGCAGAAGCCCAAAGCCAAGTCGGTCAAGCTCGACGATGCCAACCGCGATGCCGTGTTGACGGAATATCTGCGCAAATGGCAGGAGGAACACAACGCCATGCTGGAGGAAGAAGCCGCTGAAACGGCGGAGACCGATGCGATGGTGATTTTGCAGGAAAACTGGCTGAACGCGCAGTCTTCGCTGCAAATGAGCGCGTCCGACAGGCAAATCGAGTCCACGCGCACGGTTTGGCTGAACCCGAAACGTAAAACAGTCGAATTTGACGCGCCGGCAAAAGCAGAGGCAACGTCGTCTGAAAACGAAAATCCGCAGGCGCAAGAGCAGGTTTCAGACGACCCCAAAGAAGAAACGCCGCCAATTACCGTCCATATCAACGTATTAAACCCGCAGGTCATCAACCGCAGGGAAGTGTTCTGCATTTCCGAGCAAGACCTGAGCGAGCGTTTAATCAAACGCCTGCGCCCGCACGTTGCCGATGCCGTCAACGGCATGATACGCACCGCCGTGCAGAAACAAATGGCGTTGTTTACCTACCAGCTCCAACAAACCCTCAGCGAACAGGCGCCCGATTTGGTGGAACAGCTTTTGGATTACAACGTGAAAAAAATCCTGAACGACATCAAATACGAAATGAAATACAGTCAGGGAAACAAAAAAGCGTGATCACGCCGCCGCTTCAGGTATCGGACTGAAAATGCTGATTTTTCCGCCGGTTTTGTATATAATGGCGGCTCACGTTATCGTGATTTAACTCCTTTCAAATAATTTATGCCCGATGAACCGTCGGGCATTTTTTTGGGCGTGGATTTTATGAACAAAAACAAATGGATTTGGATACTGATTGTTGCCGCCGTGGTAGTCGGTTATCAAAAAATGCAGCAGGGGCGGCAAGGTCGGGCAGCGGATGCCGTACCAACCCAAACGCAGCCCCAAATCCAAGCGGGAAAACGCCAATCCGAGCAGTCTGAATCCAAAAAGTCGCAACCCAAGCAGCCGAAGTCCGAACACCAAGCAGGGCAGGGCAGCGCGGAACAAATATTACAGCAAGCCTTTGAAAACCAACAAAGTGATATTCAAGTGAAAGGCGAAGGTGCCGTTCTCAAAACGCTGCCCGACGACAACCAAGGCACACGCCATCAGCGTTTTATCTTGAAGCTGTCGAGCGGGCAAACGCTTTTAGTGGCGCACAACATCGACCTCGCCGACAAAATCAAAGGCTTGAAAAAAGGCGATAAAGTCGGCTTCTACGGCGAATACGAATGGTCGGAACAGGGCGGCGTCCTCCATTGGACGCACCACGACCCCGCAGGCCGCCATGCCGACGGCTGGCTGGAACACGACGGGCGGGTTTATCAATAAAAGCTTGGAACGATTGCAAAAGGTCGTCTGAAAAACGTTTTCAGACGACCTTTTGCCATTCGCCGCCAAACTTGAAAGACGGCGCAAATAAGCGCAAAATGTTAACAAGTTAACCTATGGCTTCTCTTATTTATAGTGGATTAACTTTAAATCAGGACAAGGCGAGGTAACGCCGTACTGGTTTAAAGTTAATCCACTATAAGACATCAAACAAACCTGCTGAACAAGATTGGAAAACAAATGAGTAAAAAACTCCACCCGCAGACGCTCGCCATACGCGGCGGCAAAGAGCAAACCGAATACCGCGAACACAATCAGGCATTGTTCCTCACCAGCAGCTTCATGTGGGACAACGCCCAACACGCCGCCGATTTGTTTTCTAAAAAAATCAAAGGGTTCACTTATACCCGTACTGCCAACCCGACCATCGCCGCTTTTGAAAAACGCATCGCCGCTTTGGAAGGCGCAGAACGCGCGGTCGCCACTTCGACCGGTATGTCCGCGATTCAGGCGGCGTTTTTCACCTTCCTGCAGGCGGGCGATCATGTGATTTCCAGCCGCAGCCTGTTCGGCACGACTGTCGGCTTTATCAACAACATCGTCACCAAATTCGGCATCGAAGTGAGCCATGTGTCGCCGACCGATGTGGACGAATGGAAAGCCGCCGTCAAAGCCAACACCAAACTGCTGTTTTTGGAAACCCCGTCCAACCCCTTGGGCGAAGTGGCCGACTTGGAAGCCTTGGCAGAATTGGCGCACAGCATCGGCGCGCTTTTGGTGGTGGACAACAGTCTGCTGTCGCCCGTCGGCTCGCAGCCTTTGAAACACGGCGCCGATATTTCCGTTTCCTCCGCAACCAAAGCCATCGACGGACACGGGCGCGTGATGGGCGGCGTGTTGGCGGGTTCGGAAGAATTGATGACGCAGGTCGCCGTTTACTGCAACTCTTGCGGGCTGGCAATGTCGCCGTTTAACGCATGGCAGTTGTTGAGCGGCGTGGAAACCCTGTCGCTGCGTATGGAAAAACAGTTCGACAACGCCCTGAAAATCGCCCAATGGCTGCAAGCGCAGCCGCAGGTTCAAGCCGTTTACTACACCGGATTGCCCGACCATCCGCAGGCGGAGCTTATCCGCAAACAGCAAAACGGCGGCGGCATCGTCATCGGCTTTGAAGTCGCCGACACTGACGCCGCGTGGAAAATCGTGGACGGCGTCGAACTCTTCTCCCGTACCGCCAACCTCGGCGACGTGCGCTCGACCATTACCCACCCGTGGACAACCACGCACGGCAGGATGCAGCCCGAAGAAAAACTCGCCGCCAATATCCGCCCCGGACTGGTGCGCCTGTCCGTCGGTTTGGAATACGTCGATGATTTGATTGACGATTTGAAACAGGCGTTGGCGCGTTAAGGCAAACACTTAACGGACGGCATTTGCTGAACCATTACATTTCAGACGACCTCTTGGCGTTTCAAAGGTCGTCTGAAAACATTAAAATACACACAACATCAAATAAGGAAATCAATTATGAGTGAAGCAGAATTTTCCGATTGGGCGATGAAAATCTGCCTGACCGGACTGGTTATTTTCTTGGGCTTTATCGTCTGGAACTTGGGCAAGGAATCCAAGGCGGGCAAATTCGGCATCGCGATTTTGTTCCTGGTATTGGGCTTGGGCGTGTTCGGCTTTATTTTCAAAGAAGTGCTGATTAAATTCATCACCCTGCCTTGAGGCGGCAAACTAAGAAGAATAAGGGAAAGGTCGTCTGAAAACGGATTTAAAGATCGGAGGTAGGCATGTTTTCGCTATTTGGTCTGTTATGGTGTGCAGTTGATATCGTTGCCGTCAATCGAGGATTCGGATTAAACACAAAACAAAGCATTATCGCCGGTATGAGCCTGTTTGCAGTTCAAATGATCGGGGCATTGTGCGTGGGTGTGGCGGTTGCTCTGATTGCCGAACCGATTGTCCGCCATTTTTTCGGGAACAGTGAGGCTACCATTGGCATCAGTCTTTTGACGGGTTATGCGTCCGTACCAGTTTCTACTTATCTGGTGGGGTTGTGGTGGCTGAAACAATATCAGCTTCCGAGGATGGAAAAGCCTGATCGTTTGTTTGTCAAAACGGTTGCGGCCGCTCTGCCTTTGGTGCAGGTTATTTTGTTTGTTGTTTCGCTGTCTAACGGTTGATAAACGCTATACAGGGAGTGAAAAAGGTCGTCTGAAAACCTTAAATCTGGGTTTTCAGACGACCTTTTGTTTTGATGGGGCTGTCTTTATTTGTTGGTGTTCAAATAAAGATTGATCAGGCGGGTAGTGGAGCTGTCGTGTTTTTGTACGCCGGTTTCGCCGGTCAGCTCGGCGAGGATGGTTTTGGCGAGCTGTTTGCCGAGTTCGACGCCCCATTGGTCGAAGCTGTTGATGCCCCAAATGATGCCTTGGACGAAGGTTTTGTGTTCGTACATGGCGATCAGGCTGCCCATGTTGCGGGGGTTGATTTTGTCCATGAGGATGAGGTTGGTCGGGCGGTTGCCTGAGAAGGTTTTGTGCGGAACCAGCTCTTCAATGCGCTCTGCTTCCATGCCTTGGGCTTTGAGTTCGGCGCGGACTTCGTCGGGGGTTTTGCCGCGCATGAAGGCTTCGGCTTGGGCGAAGACGTTGGCGAGCAGGATTTCGTGGTGACCGCGCAGGTTGCTGCGTTTCTCAAGCGAGGCGATGAGGTCGATCGGGGTGATGTGGGTGCCTTGGTGCAGCAGTTGGAAGAAGGCGTGCTGACCGTTGATGCCGGTTTCGCCCCAAATAATCGGGGAGGTTTCGTAGCCGACTGCTTTGCCGTCGAGGGTAACTTGTTTGCCGTTGCTCTCCATGTCGAGCTGCTGGATGAATTTGGGCAGGCGGTGGAGGTGTTGGTCGTAGGGGGCGATGACGTGGCTGCCACCGCCGTAGTAGTTGATGTACCAGATGCCGATGAGGGCGAGGATGACGGGCATGTTGCGCTCAAGCGGGGTGTTGATGAAGTGTTGGTCCATCAGGTGCGCGCCGTTGAGCATTTCGATGAAGTTTTCTTCGCCCAAATAGAGCATGATGGGCAGGCCGATGGCTGACCATAGGCTGTATCGTCCGCCGACCCAGTCCCAAAATTCGAACATGTTGGCGGTGTCGATGCCGAACTCGGCAACGGCTTTTTGGTTGGTGGAGACGGCGACGAAGTGTTTGGCGACGGCGGCTTCGTCGCCTGCATGGTCAAGGAACCATTTGCGCGCGGTCAGGGCGTTGGTGAGGGTTTCTTGGGTGGTGAAGGTTTTAGAGGCGATGATGAAGAGGGTAGTCTCGGGGTGGACTTTGGACAATACGTCGCGCAGTTGGGAGCCGTCCACGTTGGAGACGAAGTGCATGTTGAGGCGGGGGTGTCCGAAGGGTTTGAGCGCGGTACACATCATCAGCGGGCCGAGGTCGGAGCCGCCGATGCCGATGTTGACGATGTCGGTGATGACTTGGTTGGTATAGCCCAGCCAGCTGCCGCTGCGGACTTCGTGTGCGAATTCGCCCATGCGTTGGAGGACGTGGTTGACTTTGGGCATGACGTCTTCGCCGTCAACGACGATGGGGGAGTTGGTGCGGTTGCGCAGGGCGACGTGGAGGACGGCGCGGTTTTCGGTGGTGTTGATTTTTTCGCCGCGGAACATCTGCTGCATGCGTTCGGGTACGCCGGCTTCACGGGCAAGCTCGAACAACAGTGCCATGGTTTCGTCGTTGATGCGGTTTTTGGAGTAATCCAGCGTCAGTCCGCCGACTTGCAGCCAGTAGCGTTCGGCACGCTGCGGGTCTTGATCGAACATTTCGCGCATGTGTTGTTCTTTGGTTTCGTCAAAATGTATCCATAATTTTGACCAAGCCGGTAAGTCGTGAAGGTGTTTCATCGGATGCTCCTGAGGTTGGACGGTTTTGTGGGAAAACGGCCGCGAGGTCGTCTGAAACGGGAACGGGTGGGTTTCCGTTTTTAGGGTTGGGTGTGAATGCGGGGTGTCTGCCGTTATTTGGATTGGGTGTCAACATTGAGGGAAAACGGCGGCACTGATTTTTTGGCCGGTATTTTCAGACGACCTTGGGATATGTCGGGTCGTCTGAAAATGTATAGTGGCTTAACTTTAAACCAGTACGGCGTTGCCTCGCCTTGTCGTACTATCTGTACTGTCTGCGGCTTCGTCGCCTTGTCCTGATTTAAATTTAATCCACTATATTGTTTAGTCTTTGTCGTAATCGATGTGTTTGTTGTGTATGCTTTTTTTGCTTTTTTGCAGTTGCAGGCTGGCGGCATCGCCCAGGCGCAGGGCGAGTCCGATGGCGAGGATGTCGATGACGGCGAGTTGCAGCAGGCGGGACACCATGGGGGTGTAGAGTTCGGCGTTTTCCTGTGTGGCGATGCTCAATACGCAGTCGGCAAGCTGTGCCAGCGGGGAGTCGTTGCGGGTCAGGGCGATGACGGATGCGCCGTTTTCTTTGGCGATGCTGACGGCGTCTAAAAGCTCGATGGACGAGCCGGTGTTGGAAATGGCGACGACGACGTCTTGGTCGGACAGGACGGAGGCTGCCATCAGTTGGGTGTGGGTATCGACGTAGGCGACGGTGGAAATGCCGAAGCGGAAGAATTTGTGTTGCGCGTCTTGGGCGACGATGCCGGAGTTGCCGACGCCGTAGAACTCGACACGGCGCGCGTGCATCAGGGTGGCAATGGCGTTTTCCAGTTCAGACTCTTTCAGGAAGCGGCGTTCGCCCAAAATGGAGGCGGCGGCGTTGCCCAATACTTTTTCGACAACGATGCTCATGTCGTCGTCGGCGTTGAGCTCTTCATGGACGTAGGGCATACCTTCGTGGCCTATGCTGGCGGACAGGGCGAGTTTGAACTCGGGCAGTCCTTTGTAGCCCAGGCTGCGGCAAAAACGGATGACGGTCGGCTGGCTGACGGATGCGCGCTCGGCGATTTCGGCGACGGCGGCATGGACAAACCATTTGGGTTCCGCCAAGGCGCATTCGGCGACTTTGCGTTCCGCGCCCGACAGGTTTGACAGTGATTCGCTGATTTTGCTTAACATAAATATGCCCTTCGGTGTGTGCCGCCCCTTGTCGGGGCGGCTTGTGTGATTAAACGTTTTTCAAGTGGTTGTCGAGTGCCGCCGCTGCGCCGGTGATGCCCGGGAATTCGCTTAAGACGACATAGACGGGAATCGCGGCGAGATAGGCTTCGAAACGGCCTTTGTTTTCAAAGCGGCTGCGGAAAGGTGAGGTTTTAAAATATTCCAAAACGCGGGGGATGATGCCGCCGCACAAATACACGCCGCCGCGCGCGCCCAGCGTCAGGGCGAGGTTGGAGGCGACCGTGCCGAGCATGGCGCAGAAGATGTCCAAAGTCTGACGGCAGAGCGGGGATGTGCCGCTTAAGGCTTTTTCGGTGATTTCGGACGGTTTGAGGCGGTAGTTTTTCAGTTTGTCGCGTTTGGCGAGTGCTTCGTAAATCAGGCTCAAACCTGCGCCGCTGAGGAAGCGTTCGGCGGAGACATGACCGTATTTGTTTTTCGCATACTGCCAAATCAAAACTTCCATGTCGTCAAACGGCGGGAAACTGGAATGGCCGCCTTCGCCGGCAAGCGCGACCCAGCCTGCGGGGCTGTGCACCAGTCCGCTCACGCCCAAACCGGTTCCCGGCCCGATGACGGCTTTGGGGGCGAATTCGATGGGTTTATGCCCGCCTACCTGCATCAGGTCTTTGCTTGAAGTCTGCGTTACCGCCAATGCCTGCGCAGTAAAGTCGTTCAAGAGGATGAGGGTGTCCAGCTCCAATGCCTGACGGGTGGTTTCGATGGAAAACGCCCAATGGTGGTTGGTCATTTGCACCCAGTCGCCCAAAATCGGGTTGGCGATGGCGAAGGCGGCGTGCCGGACTTCGGCTCCGTCTGCCTGTTCCAAATAGGCTTTGGTGGCATCGACGATGGTGTCGTAGTCTTTGCACGGCAAGACTTGGGCTTTTTCAATCTGCTGCGGGGCGGTTTCGAGCGCGAAGCGGGCGTTGGTGCCGCCGATGTCGGCGACCAGGCGCGGATAGTTTTTGCCGACGGGTTGTTGAATATCAGTTTGAGTAGAAGACATGGCAGTTCACTCCTTGATGGTTCAATACCAGGCTGGTCGGATATTCCAAATCGGCGCGCGCGGCGGCTTTGTCGAACACGGCTTTTTTCTCCGCGCCCTGAATCGCCAAAAAGACGTTTTCCGTTTTGGCGATGGCGCCCAAGGTCATGCTGACGCGCTCGTGCGGCGCGGTAACGGGCGTGGTGTGGATGAGGGTCGGGTCGTCTGATTCGTTGATGGCTGCCTTCAGTTGCGGCGCTTGCGGAAAAAGGGAGGCGGTATGTCCGTCGCCGCCCATGCCCAAAATCAGTACGTCAGGTTGTTTGTAATGTTTCAGCGCGTAGGCAACGACGCTGTCGGGTTGTAATTCAGTTTCAGTTTTACCCGCTTCGACAACGGGAATCCAGGTCGCTGCGGCGGCTTTGTTTTGCAGCAGGTATTCGTGCGCCAAGGCGGTATTGCTGTCGGCGTGGGTCGTCGGCACGATCCGCTCGTCAACCAAAGTGATACCGACTTTTTGCCAGTCCAAATCTTTTTGCGACAGGGCTTGGAAGAAGGGAATCGGCGAGCGGCCGCCGGAAACTGCCAACACTGCGCTGCCTTTGTTATCCAGCGCGTTTTGCAGCGCGGCGGCGACTGCGTCTGCTAAAGCCTCTGAAGCGGCTGCTGCGTTTTCGTATTCATGCCAAACGAACATAAAAGTGTCCTTTCTCTGTTTTCAGACGACCTTTTGTTAAGAAGGGGGCAGGAGGTCGTCTGAAAGGCAGTGTTTGTGAGCGGGAAAGTAAGTGAGAGCCTGTATTGTCGATGGCAGCGCGAATGTCGGCGGAAACGCCTAATCTGCCGCCTTATGGTTTTCAGACGACCTTTTTGAACCGTGAACGCTTCAAGCAAAGGTCGTCTGAAAAGGCTTTACTGGTCTTCGTGCCACTTGTGTCCGTCGCGCGCCAACAGTTCGCGGGCGGCTTCCGGGCCCCATGAATGCGCGTCGTAGCCGTGCGGCGGGGTGGTGTTGCTTGCCCAGTTTTCCAGAATCGGCATCACATATTCCCAAGCGGCTTCGAGTTCGTCGCGGCGGTTGAAGAGGGCGAGCTTGCCGTTAATGACATCCAGCAGCAGGCGTTCGTAAGCTTCGGCGCGGCGGCCTTCGAGGACTTTTTCCAAGTCGGCTGCCAGCGGCACGATTTCGACTTTGTTGCCTGCGCCCGGCGCTTTCATCTGCGTATAGAGGCGTACGGATTCGGTCGGCTGCAATTCGATAACCAAACGGTTTGGCGCGGCTTGGCTGTTTTCAAAAATATGGTTTTGCAGCGGACGGAAGTTCAATACGATTTCCGCCACTTTGCCCGCCATGCGTTTGCCAGTACGCAGGTAGAAAGGAACGCCTTTCCAACGGTCGTTTTCGATTTCGGCTTTGATGGCGACGTAGGTTTCGGTGAAGCTGTCTTGCGGAACGTTGATTTCTTGCAGATAGCCGTTCATGCCTTTGGCGGCGGTGTATTGTCCGCGCACGACGTTTTCGTTGACGGATTCGATGGTCAGAGGTTTCAATGATTTGATGACTTTGACTTTTTCATCGCGTACCGCGTCGGCATCCAAGCTGGCGGGTGCTTCCATCGCGGTCATGCACAGCATTTGCATCAGGTGGTTTTGCACCATGTCGCGCAGCGCGCCGGTAATGTCGTAGAACTCGCCGCGCTCTTCCACGCCGAGCTGCTCGGCGATGGTCAGTTGTACACTTTCGATGTATTTGTTGTTCCACAACGGCTCGAACATCACGTTGGCAAAACGCAGCGCCAGCAGGTTTTGCAGGCTTTCTTTGCCTAAGTAGTGGTCGATGCGGTAGATTTGGCTTTCTTTGAAGTAGCGGGCGACATCGGTATTGATTTGTTGGGAAGAGGCGAGGTCGGTACCCAGCGGTTTTTCCAAAACGACGCGCGCGTTGTCGGCGTTCAGTCCGACTTTGGCAAGGTTTTCGCAGGCTTGCGCGAAGAATTTCGGCGCGGTGGAAAGATAGATGATGACGTTGTCGGTCTCTTTGCGGGCTTTGACTTTTTCGCCCAAAGCGGCAAAATCGGCTTCTTGGGTAACGTCGACTTTCAGATATTCGATGCGTTTGACGAACGATGCCCAAGCGTCGTCTGAAAAGTTTTGTTTGACATGGATTTTGGAGTTGGTTTCCACTTTTGCCAAAAAGCCCGCCGTATCCAAATCGCTGCGGCTGACACCTAAAATACGACCCTGAGGATTGAGCAACCCTGCAACGTGCGCCTGATACAGACAAGGCAGCAGCTTACGCATTGCCAAATCGCCGGTCGCGCCGAACAACACCAAATCAAAATTTGTTTGTGTACTCATCGTTTTATCTCTCGTTGAGGAAGGCCTTGTGCCGGTGCCGCCGGATGCCGTGAAAGACGGGCGGTTTCGGCAGAAAAGCAATGGAAACCAATCGCCTGCATCAAAATTTCAAAACAGGCGGGCTAATGAGTAGTAATACTACACATGGCTACACATTTTGTCTATTCTCATTTTTACAAATTATTTGACTTAGTTTAAAAGTTTGATGAGTTTGGCCTGGTAGATTTTCACAAATGACGCATATCACGATTTAAATCAAATTTCTTACATTTAGCAGATTATTTTGTAACTAAATTACAGGTTTTGTATTATAATAGCCTGCATAGATAGAGTGAGGCTTTCAGACGACCCCTTGCATGGTTTGAAAGGTCGTCTGAAACGCTGAACGCCCCACACCCAATACAAAAAATCAGAAACGCGCAAACAAAAATCCCATACCACCCCTTCCGACAGGAGACCGAACATGAATCCCACTCCTATCCACCCCAAGCTCGCCGAAATCACCGAGCGCATCATCGAACGCAGCCGTCCGACCCGCGAAAAATATCTGGCGAAAATCCGCAGCGCCAAACAAATGGGACGACTGGAGCGCAACCAGCTCGGTTGCAGCAACTTGGCGCACGGCTACGCCTCCATGCCCAAAAGCATCAAAATCGAAATGCTTCAGGACACCGTTCCCAACTTAGGCATCATCACCGCCTACAACGACATGGTTTCCGCACACCAGCCGTTTAAAGACTTCCCGGATCAAATTAAAGACGAAGCGCAGAAAAACGGCGCGACCGCCCAAGTTGCCGGCGGTACGCCTGCCATGTGCGACGGCATCACGCAAGGCTACGCCGGTATGGAATTGTCGCTGTTCTCCCGCGATGTGATTGCCATGAGTACCGCCATCGGCCTGTCGCACCAAATGTTCGACGGCAGCCTGTTTATGGGTGTGTGCGATAAAATCGTACCGGGTTTGATGATAGGCGCGCTTTCGTTCGGTCATATTCCCGGCATCTTCGTCCCCGCAGGCCCGATGTCCAGCGGTATCGGTAATAAAGAAAAAGCCCGTACCCGCCAGCTTTTCGCCGAAGGCAAAGTCGGCCGCGACGCATTGCTCGAAAGCGAAATGGGTTCCTACCACAGCCCCGGCACCTGCACTTTCTACGGCACGGCAAACTCCAACCAAATGATGATGGAAATGATGGGCGTACACCTGCCCGCCGCCGCCTTCGTCCATCCTTATACCGACCTGCGCGAAGCCTTGACCCGCTACGCTGCCGGACACCTCGCGCGCGGCATCAAAAACGGCACCATCAAACCCTTGGGCGAAATGTTGACCGAAAAATCCTTCATCAATGCCCTGATTGGTCTGATGGCGACCGGTGGCTCGACCAACCACACCATGCACCTCGTCGCCATGGCGCGCGCCGCAGGTGTGATTTTGAACTGGGACGACTTTGATGAAATTTCCTCCATCATCCCGCTGCTTATCCGCGTGTACCCCAACGGTAAAGCCGACGTGAACCACTTCACCGCAGCAGGCGGCCTGCCTTTCGTCATCCGCGAATTACTGGACGCAGGTTTGTTGCACGACGATGTCGATACCGTCGTCGGACACGGTATGCGCCACTACACCAAAGAGCCTTTTCTCATCGACGGCAAACTCGAATGGCGCGAAGCCCCCGAAACCAGCGGCAACGACGACATCCTGCGCAAAGCCGACAACCCGTTCTCCCCGGACGGCGGCCTGCGCCTGATGAAAGGCAATATCGGACGCGGCGTGATTAAAGTGTCCGCCGTGCGCGAAGGCTGCCGCATCATCGAAGCGCCCGCCATCGTGTTCAACGACCAACGCGAAGTGTTGGCGGCATTTGAACGCGGTGAGTTGGAACGCGATTTTGTGTGCGTCGTCCGCTACCAAGGCCCGCGCGCCAACGGTATGCCCGAGTTGCACAAACTGACTCCGCCTTTGGGCATTCTGCAAGACCGAGGCTTCAAAGTGGCGCTGCTGACCGACGGCCGTATGTCCGGCGCGTCCGGCAAAGTACCCGCGTCCATCCACATGACGCCCGAAGCCCTGATGGGTGGTAACATCGCCAAAATCCGTACCGGCGACCTAATCCGCTTCGACTCCGTTACCGGCGAACTCAACGTCCTGATTAACGAGGCTGAATGGAACGCCCGCGAAGTCGAACACATTGATTTGAGCGCGAACCAACAAGGCTGCGGCCGCGAACTCTTCGCCAACTTCCGCAGCATGACCAGCAGCGCAGAAACCGGCGCCATGAGCTTCGGCGGCGAATTTGCCTGATGCACGTTTCAGACGACCTTTTCAAACGGAAGGTCGTCTGAAAAATTATTGAAGCCGTTTAAAACAGACGTAGCAACTGTCGGATTCTCGAATCCGACGTTATCAGGGGCATTTGTCGGATACAGGTATCCGAATACAGTCTCAAAGGTCGTCTGAAAACTTAAACCCCGTCCCATTTGACCTCAACAAAAACGACAACCCCATCCCACCTGGAGAATCGAAATGTCCAAACTGACCCCACGCGAAATCCTGACTGCCGGCGCAGTTGTGCCTGTGATGGCGATTGACGACTTGAGTACCGCCGTCGATTTGTCCCACGCCCTTGTCGAAGGCGGCATCCCCACCCTAGAAATTACCCTGCGCACTCCCGTCGGCCTCGACGCCATCCGCCTGATTGCCAAAGAAGTGCCCAACGCCATCGTCGGCGCGGGTACGGTTACCAACCCTGAACAGCTCAAAGCCGTCGAAGACGCAGGCGCGGTTTTCGCCATCAGCCCGGGTTTGCACGAATCCCTCGCCAAAGCCAGCCACAACAGCGGCATCCCCCTGATTCCGGGCGTTGCTACTCCGGGCGAAGTCCAACTGGCTTTGGAACACGGCATCGATACCCTCAAACTCTTCCCCGCCGAAGTCGTCGGCGGCAAAGCCATGCTCAAAGCACTCTACGGTCCTTATGCCGACGTGCGTTTCTGCCCGACCGGCGGCATCAGCCTCGCCACCGCGCCCGATTACTTGGCACTGCCCAATGTCTTATGCGTCGGCGGCTCATGGCTGACCCCGAAAGAAGCCGTGAAAAACAAAGACTGGGACACCATCACCCGCCTTGCCAAAGAAGCGGCGGCATTGAAACCCAAAGCCTGATGTTTCAAAAGGTAAGCCATACCTAGAATCCATCTTGTCCGCCTGCTAAGGTGGTTCAAGTAAGGCAAAGGTCGTCTGAAAATCCGATTTTGGATTTTCAGACGACCTCTTCAATTCAAGATGACCTTGTTTCAAATTTCAAAACTGTCCGCTTGGTCAGCCTTGCGTATCATGCCTGCGGCGACGGTGTGGTTGGTGGCTTCGTCTATCAGGATGAACGCGCCGAGGGCGTGGTTTTCTTCGTAGGGCGCGGCGGCGATCGGCTGCTGGGTTTTGAGGCTGACGCTACCGATGTCGTTGAGTTTGAGCGTGTCGGCGGATTCGACGCGGCTGAGGGTGTTCACGTCCCAAACGTAGGAAATCGCGCTGATTTTGACGGGGGTGGTCTGGGTGGTGTGTTTCAGCAGGTATTTGCGGCGCAGGTTGAGCGGGATGTCGTCGAACCAGCAGAGTGCGGCTTGGAACTGCTGTTCGGGCGCGACGGGGCTGTCGGCGGTGGCGATGCTGTTGCCGCGCGAGATGTCGAGGTCGGTGTCGAGCGTGACGGTCAGCACTTCGCCCGCTTCGGCGGATTCGGTTTTGCCGTTTGGATTGTAGATTTCGGCGATTTTGGCGGTATGTCCGCTAGGCAGGACTTTGATTTCGTCACCGGTTTTCAGACGACCTGCTTCCAGCCTGCCTTGATAGCCGCGGAAATCGTCGCTGCTGCTGCCGTCTTGCCGTGCGACGCGCTGCACGGGGAAATGGGCGGCTTGGTCGGCGGCGTTTTGACGGTTGACAGGCAGGCTTTCGAGCAGGGGTAACAGCGGTAAACCTTGATACCACGGGGTTTGGCTGCTGGCGTTAACGATGTTGTCGCCTTTTAACGCGCTGATGGGCAGGAAATGGATTTGGGCTCGGAGGCCGATTTGTTCTGCCAGTTTGCGGTAGGCTTCGGTGATGGCTTGATATTTGGTTTCATCGAAGTCGAGCAGGTCAAGTTTGTTGACGGCGACGATGATGTTAGGGCAGCCCAAGAGTTTCAGAATCGCGCTGTGGCGTTTGGTCTGTGGCAGGAGGACGGGTTCGCTGCCGGAAAAATCGACGCGCGTTGCGTCTATCAGGACGATGGCGGCATCGGCGGTTGATGCGCCCGTTACCATGTTGCGGGTGTATTGTTCGTGTCCGGGCGTGTCGGCGATGATGAATTTGCGCTTGGGCGTGGCGAAATAGCGGTAGGCAACATCGATGGTGATGCCTTGTTCGCGCTCAGCGGCAAGGCCGTCGGTGAGGCTGGCGAAGTCGGGCGTTTCGCCGTTTTCGGCGGCGCGGTTGAGTTTGTCGAGCTGATCGGTCAGCAGGGTTTTGCTGTCGTAGAGCAGGCGGCCGATGAGGGTGGATTTGCCGTCGTCGACGCTGCCGGCAGTGATGAAGCGCAAAAGCGGGGCGGTGGTTGCGGTCATGGTTCTTTCCTTAATTCTCGGATTGCTCGTTACTTTAAT
The DNA here is from genome assembly GCF_014054945.1 of Neisseria sicca. NCBI lineage: Bacteria > Pseudomonadati > Pseudomonadota > Betaproteobacteria > Neisseriales > Neisseriaceae > Neisseria > Neisseria sicca. The sequence continues at coordinate 2,816,289 of NZ_CP059566.1, forward strand.
GAGGTCGTCTGAAAATGGGAAAGAATGCTTGGTTTTAAAAAAAGATGATTTCGTTATATTCGGGCGGTTTCTTTCGGACGGCGTCGGTTTCCCGCGTTTGCCAGAAAACCCGCTTAAAGGTAAAATCCCGTATTCCAACATGGGTACTGCATCATGACTAAATTTATTTTCGTAACCGGCGGCGTCGTATCTTCACTCGGAAAAGGTATCGCCGCCGCTTCTATTGCCACCATCCTCGAATCGCGCGGTTTGAACGTGACCATGCTCAAGCTCGACCCTTATATCAACGTCGACCCCGGCACCATGAGCCCGTTCCAGCACGGCGAAGTGTTCGTGACCGACGACGGCGCGGAAACCGACCTCGACTTGGGACACTACGAACGTTTCATCAACGCCACCATGACCCGTCGCAACAGCTTCAGTACGGGGCAGGTGTACGAAAACGTCATCGCCAAAGAACGCCGCGGCGACTACCTCGGCGGCACGGTCCAAGTCATCCCGCACATTACCGACGAAATCAAACGCCGCATCCACGAAGGCGCGGCGGGTTACGATGTCGCTATCGTCGAAATCGGCGGCACGGTCGGCGACATCGAATCGCTGCCGTTTTTGGAAGCCATCCGTCAGATGCGCAGCCAGTTGGGACGCAACAACACCTTGTTTGCGCACTTGAGCTACGTCCCCTACATCGCTGCCGCCGGCGAAATCAAAACCAAGCCGACCCAGCATACCGTTAAAGAAATGTTGAGCATCGGTTTGCAGCCCGACATCCTGATTTGCCGCATGGACCGTGAAATGCCCGCGGACGAGCGCCGCAAAATCGCCTTGTTCTGCAACGTGGAAGAGCGCGCGATTGTCGGCAGCTACGACGTGGACAGCATCTACGAATGCCCTGAAATGCTGCACGACCAAGGCATCGACAACATCATTACCGAGCAGTTGCAGCTGAACGTGCAACAGGCGGATTTGACCGCGTGGAAAAAAATCGTCCATGCCATCAAAAATCCGAAACACACCGTCAAAATCGCCATGGTCGGCAAATACGTCGATTTGACCGAATCCTACAAATCGCTGATCGAAGCCTTGAAACACGCGGGCATCCACACCGAAACCGACGTGCAAATCACCTTCGTTGACAGCGAAAACATCGAGAAAAACAACGGCGACGTTTCCATGCTCAAAGACATGGACGCCATCCTTGTTCCCGGCGGCTTCGGTTCGCGCGGCGTGGAAGGCAAAATCGCCGCCGTGCGCTACGCCCGCGAAAACAACGTGCCATACTTGGGCATCTGCCTCGGTATGCAGATTGCGCTGATCGAATACGCCCGCGACGTCGCAGGCTTGAAAGGCGCAAACTCCACCGAGTTCGACCTCAAATGCGCCGCCCCCGTTGTTGCCCTGATTGACGAATGGCAAACCGCCGACGGCAGCGTCGAAACCCGTGACGAATCCGCCGATTTGGGCGGCACCATGCGTTTGGGCGCGCAAGAGGTCGAATTGAAAGCAGGCAGCCTCGCCGCCAAAATCTACGGCAGCGAACACATCCGCGAGCGCCACCGCCACCGCTACGAAGTCAACAACAACTACGTTCCCGCGCTTGAGAAGGCAGGCTTGGTTATCGGCGGCGTATCCGCCGGACGCGAACGCTTGGTCGAAACCATCGAACTGCCGAACCATCCTTGGTTCTTCGCCTGCCAGTTCCACCCAGAGTTCACCTCCAACCCGCGCAGAGGCCATCCTTTGTTCACCGCGTTTGTCAAAGCCGCGTTGAACAATAAAAAAGGCTGATGCTCGAAAAAAGGTCGTCTGAAAAGAGAAAAAGCACCTCGATTGGGGTGCTTTTTTGTGTTGGTATGGCTATGTTTTGAGAAACCGGGCATCAGCCGCCTTTTCAGACGACCCGCAAGGAATGTTCAATCCTGTACGTCCTCAGGTTTCCAACCGGGTTCCGGTTTCCAGTCGGGCGAGAGCGGTGCGCCTGCGGGCTGTTTGTAGCGGTTGTACATAAACAGATACTGGGTCGGGAAGCGGTGTATCCAGTATTCGGTATTTTCATTGATAATCTGCGCGTCGTGCTGTTTGTCGCCGTTCAGTTCGCCGCGCATAGGCTCGATGTGCAGCACAAATCCTTTGCCGTTCAGCAAACGCTCGCCGCAGAAAAACAGAGCCTTCACGCCCTTGACTTGCGCCAGTTTGCCCACCAGCGTCATGGTGTAGGCGTATTTCCCGAAAAACGGCACCCAGACGCCGTCGCCGCCTTCTTCGGGGGAGGGGGCATGGTCGGGCAAGACAATCGTCGCTTCGCCGGAGCGCAAAGCCTTAATGACTTGTTTGACCCCTTGAATATTGGTGGGGGCGGTTTTCCCTTTGCCGCGAACGCGCCCCGCCTGCATGACGGAATCCAAGGCTTTGATTTTGGGCGGTTTGTACATGGCAGTCAGCGGGAACGGAAGCTGCTGGCTGATATAGCGTCCGGCGAGGTCGTAGCTGCCGATGTGCGGGGTAATAAACAACAGTCCTTCTCCGGCGTCCAAAGCTGATTGGACATGCTCCCAACCATGCACTTCTTTAAACAGCGTTTCAATGCTTTCAGGTCGTCTGAAAAAGGCTACGGGCAATTCCAGCCCGCCTTTCGCCGTTTCACGGAAAACGGCTTTGACCGACGAAGGCTCGGGATTCAATCCGGCAAGCCGCATATTGTCGAACACACGCTGCCGGTCGCTTTTGAGCAGATAATAGCCCAAGCCGCCCGCCGCATTCCCCAGCGCGTGTAGAAGCGGCAAAGGCAGCGCCGCAAAGCATTTAAACAAAAAAGTGAGCAGGATTTGCATAATAGATTGATGAGATGGAACGGGGGGATTGTAAATGAAAACGGTAGGTCTGGATATTGAGTTTCATCCGAATGTATCGGATTGCCGCCATGCTTAAAATATAGTGGATTAACTTTAAACCAGTACGGCGTTACCTTGCCTTAGCTCAAAGAGAACGATTCTCTAAGGTGCTGAAGCACTAAGTGAATCAGTTCCGTACGATCTGTACTGTCTGCGGCTTCGTCGCCTTGTCCTGATTTAAATTTAATCCACTATATCAGGTGCGTTCATTCGGTTCGCCAAACGGCATAACGTAAAAAAGGTCGTCTGAAAACGGTTTCCATTTTTTGAAACGGTATTTTCAGACGACCTTTGCGTTTGGCTAAACGGATAGCGTGTTACGCCAGCCCGTTTTGTTGCGCGTCTTGCAGGCGGGCTTCGAAGTTGCTCAGATTGACACCTGCTTGTTGTGCGGCAGCGACGACTTCGGCGACGCTTGCGCCGTTTTGCACCTGATGATAGCCCCAGAGCAGGGAACAGCGGGTGCCGGTGCGGCAGTAGGCGAGGACAGGTTGGGGAACGCTTTTGAGCAGGTTTTGGAAAGCGGCGACATCGGCGGCGTTGATGGCGGGCGCGACGACGGGCTGATGGTGGTGTTCGCGGATGCCTGCGGCTTCAAGCCAGCTTTCGACTTGTTTGAACGAGGGTTGGTTTTCTTCTTCGCCGTCGGGACGGTTGCAGATGACGGTTTGGATACCGAGTTTGGCGGCTTCTTGAACGTCGGCTTCGGTCAGCTGCGGGGCGATGTAGAGGTTGTCGGCAAGTTTTTGGATAGACATGGGTTTTCCTTTTCTACGTTTGACGATGGATTGATTTTAGTCGTCTTGAGGGGCTAACAGGGCTTGTTCCAATCGTTTTTTATTGGCTTCGGATTGTTTTTGTATGTATTGGCGGACAATGCTGTCAATCGCCGTATCTTGTTCCATATTGGATCGGGTTGACCAAATGGCAGAGGCAAGTGTGAGGTCTACATGGTTGGGGCGTTGGGCGGCAGCCGTTTGGGCTTTGATGATGTAGTCGACGATACGCTCGACTGCTTTCGGGTTGCCGGTGGCAAAATAAGTTACCCAATGAAAATCCAGTGATGCAGGGGAAATGATGGGTTCTTGAAGCGGATGGAAGCTTTTGTTTTTTTTGAGGTTGTTTTTAAGCTCGATATCTAATGTTAGGCTGTTAAGGCAGGTTTTGGCTTGATTCGTGCCTGTCAGGGTGAGGGTGTAGGCGGCAAAGGTTAGGGCGTCGCCTTGGTAGGTTCGGATGTTGTCACACCAAATGGTGCTGCCTTGGGGGTATTTTTGTAGCGCTTGCGTCCCCCATGCAAGGGTGGTTTCGCGCATGATATCGGCTTTGACAAGCTGGTCCATCAAAGAAGCAGCGCGTTCGGCAGAGGGATTTTTGTAGAATACGGCGATATTCTTTCCTAGTTTATCTGCCGAATCTGATTTGGGGGCGGCTGCAGCGTGCAAACTGAGTAACAGGGCGGTAAGGCTGACAAGGATTTTTTTCATGGTTGTTTCTTTCAGAATTGATGTTTCAGACGACCTCGATCTAGCACTTGAGGTCGTCTGAAAATCAGACTCGGTCATTATAAAGCCAGTTTTCAAATAATTCGCGGTCGGTAATGTAGAGGACGGCGGTGTCGGCTTCGGTGGCTTGGACGGTGATGTCGGCGACGTACAGGATGCCGGTGCGGAAGTAGTGGAGGCGGGCGGTAGCGCCGATGGGGAGTTGCGCCCACTGTGCGGCAAGGTCGGTGCAGGCGTAGCCGTCGATGGCGATGATTTTGTCCTGCGGGCAGAGGGCGGCGTTTTCTGCGCTGCCGCCGTTGAAGACGTGGGTCAAGGTGGCGTGGTCGCTGCTTTGTTTGAACCTTGCGCCGAAGTCGGACGCGGGGGCGGGCGTTTCGGTTGGCGGTTCGGGCAGGAATGCGCCGCCGTGGCTGCGCGGTTGTGCCTGCCATTGCAGTCCGATGCCTATTGTGGCGAGGAGTTCGGCAAGGGGCAGGTCGGCGGTGGTGTAGAGGGTCGTCTGAAAAAAGTCTTCGAGGTCTAGGTCGGTAAACGCTTGGCAACGGGCTTGCCATTGTTTTTCGGGGATGCCTTGACGGGTGTCCAGCCAATCGCGGTAGTGTTGCTGCATGACGCTGTCGAGGGTGTGTCGTCCGCTGCTTTTACTGCGGATGGCAAGGTCGAGGCAGAGGGCGGCGAGTGCGCCTTTTTGGTAGTAGCTGACGATGGCGTTGGGGCTGTTTTCGTCTTGTTTGTAGAATTTGTTCCAAGCGGTGAAGCTGGATTCGGCAAGGCTTTGTTTCAGACGACCTTTGGTTTGCTGCACGCGGGTGATGCTTTGGGCGAGCAGGTGCAGGTAGGCTTCGGGGGCGATGGTGCGGCTTCGGGCGAGGAAGAGGTCATCGTAGTATGAGGTGATGCCTTCAAATGCCCAGAGCTGCTCAGTGTAGTTTTCGCGGTCGAGGTCGTAGGGGGCAAAGGCGGCGGGTTTGATGGATTTGACGTTCCAGGCGTGGAAGTATTCGTGTGAGAACAGTCCGAGCAGTTGGGTGTAGGCGTCGTTGGCGTCGGTCATGCCGTGCGGCGGCAGGCTGTGGCGGTCGGCGAGCAGGGCGGTGCTGCTGATGTGTTCCAGTCCGCCGTAGATGTTGTCGCCGACGTGGAGCAGGAAGAGGTAATGGGTGAACGGGGCAGGGGAGGGGAACATGGCCAGTTCGGTTTCGCAGATTGTGCGGATGTCTGACACGAGGCGGTCGCGGTCGAAATCGGGGTAGTGGCCGCTCAAGGCGATGCGGTGCGGGATGCCGCCGGCTTCGAAATCGAGAAATTCGATGTTGCCCAGTTCGACAGGGTGGTCGATTAAGTCGTGGTAGGAGGTCGTCTGAAAGCTGTGGATGCCGGTTTGGGGCAGGGTGGTGGCAATCCGCCATGTTTTCGGCAGGATGGGAAATTCGATTTGGTGCGCGCTGTTTTCTTGTCCGTTTACCTGCAAAAACAGGCACGCGCCGTCAAAGAACCCGCGTTCGGCAGTCAGAAACGAGCCGCGGACGGACAGGTCGTAGGCGTAAACGGTGTAGTAAATTTCCCACTCGCCGGGCTGCGGGGCAGTGCGCCACCGATTTTTTTTGACTTGGGTCAGATGGGCATATTCTCCGTTGCAAAAAGCGCGGATGGTGGTGATGTGGCGGGAAAAATCGCGTATCAGATAGCTGCCGGGAACCCAGTTCGACAGGCTGATTTCTGTTTCCAAATCATGTTCTTGTCGGAAGGTTAGGCGGATGTGCCACTCGTGGACGAGCGGGTTGGGGGTGATTTTGTAATTAATCATGACTATTAATGTATTTGTTAAATTTTATGAATAAAAAGGTCGAATTATGCGGTTTGATTTATATCGATAAAGTCCCCTTCAAAAGGGAGGCTTGAAAAAATAAAGTGGCGCTGTAGGGGAAGTTGTTAAATAATAATATGATTATAAAGTAAAAAATATAAAAAATCGATAAAACCGCTAGATGGAGTGAAATGTAATTCCGCTTGGCTAGGCTTGTCTTATATGTTAAATTTAGAAAAATTTAAACCTAGCCCTTATTGCGTTTGTTCAAAACGCATACGGCAAAGTGAGATAAAAAATTTTTATTCCCATAATTCATGGAGACTCTCATGGACACACAAACTTATAACTACAAAGTGGTGCGCCAGTTCGCTATCATGACCGTAGTTTGGGGTATTGTGGGCATGTTGGTCGGTGTCATCGTTGCCGCCCAATTGTTTGCCCCGTCCCTTGATTTATCAGATGTCGGCCCTTGGTTTCACTTCGGCCGCCTGCGTCCGTTGCACACCAATGCGGTGATTTTTGCGTTCGGCGGTTGCGGTCTGATGGGTACATCATACTACGTTGTTCAACGTACCTGTAATGCACGCCTGTTCGGCGGTTGGCTGCCGGCATTTACCTTCTGGGGCTGGCAGGCAGTTATCGTTGCGGCAATCGTCAGCCTGCCTTTGGGTTATACCCAAGCTAAAGAGTATGCCGAATTGGAATGGCCTATCGACATCCTGATCGCTTTGGTTTGGATTGCTTACGCCATCGTATTCTTCGGTACGATTGCCAAACGTAAAATCAAACATATCTACGTTGCCAACTGGTTCTACGGCGGTTTCATTTTGGCCGTCGCCCTGTTGCACATCGTCAATAATCTGAGCATTCCTGCGGGCTTCATGAAATCCTATCCGGTTTATGCGGGTGCAATCGATGCCATGGTTCAATGGTGGTATGGCCACAATGCCGTAGGTTTCTTCCTGACCGCAGGCTTCTTGGGCATGATGTACTACTTCGTGCCGAAACAGGCAGGTCGTCCGGTTTACTCTTACCGCCTGTCCGTCGTCCACTTCTGGGCTTTGATTTTCACCTACATGTGGGCAGGTTCACACCACTTGCACTATACCGCGCTGCCTGACTGGACTCAGTCCTTGGGTATGGTGTTGTCCCTGATTCTGTTCGCACCTTCTTGGGGCGGTATGATTAACGGTATCATGACCTTGTCCGGCGCATGGGACAAACTGCGTACCGACCCTATCTTGAAATTCTTGATCGTCTCCCTCTCCTTCTACGGTATGTCCACCTTCGAAGGTCCGATGATGTCTATCAAATCCGTCAACGCTTTGAGCCACTACACTGACTGGACCGTTGCACACGTTCATGCCGGCGCATTGGGCTGGGTGGGCTTCGTGACCATTGGTTCCGTGTACTACATGATTCCCCGCCTGTTCGGTAAAAATGAAATGTACAGCACCAAATTGGTGGAAGCGCATTTCTGGATTGCGACCATCGGCGTGGTTCTGTATATCGCCTCCATGTGGATTGCAGGGGTATTGCAAGGTATGATGTGGGGTTCTTTGAATGCGGACGGTACTTTGACCTACTCGTTTGTAGAGTCAGTTAAACGCACCATGCCTTTCTACATGATTCGTTTTACCGGCGGCCTGCTGTACCTGAGCGGTATGTGTATCATGGCATACAACGTTTACCGTACGGCCATCAGTGGCAAAGCGGTTGATGCCGAGATTCCCGCGGTGTCTCAAACCCAGCACCACTAAAAACATAAGAAAAGGCTACCAAAATGAAATTACAACAATTAGCTGAAGAAAAAGTCGGCGTCCTGATTGTATTTACCCTGCTTGTGGTCAGCGTAGGCCTGTTGATTGAAGCCGTGCCGCTGTTCTTTACTAAAGCTGTCACTAAGCCTATAGAAGGTGTGAAACCTTATAATGCTTTGCAAGTGGCTGGTCGCGACATCTATATCCGTGAGGGTTGTTACAACTGTCACTCTCAAATGATCCGTCCGTTCCGTGCGGAAACCGAACGTTACGGCCACTACTCCGTTGCCGGCGAGTCTGTTTATGACCATCCGTTCCAATGGGGTTCCAAACGTACCGGTCCGGACTTGGCACGTGTCGGCGGCCGCTATTCCGACGAATGGCACCGCATCCACCTGCTGAATCCGCGCGACGTTGTGCCGGAGTCCAATATGCCCGCTTTCCCATGGCTTGCCCGCAACAAAGTCGATGCCGAAGCAACCGTGGCGCATATGAAAGCCCTGCGTAAAGTCGGTACGCCTTACAGCGACGAAGAGATTGCCAAAGCGCCTGAAGCCTTGGAAAACAAATCGGAGCTGGATGCGGTGATTGCATACCTGCAAGGCTTAGGCTTGGCATTGAAAAACGTAAGGTAACATCATGGACGTAAACTGGGCCCGCTCGCTCTTTACTGTTTGGGTTTTTATCAGCTTTATCTTAGTGCTTTATATCGTTTTCAACCGACGCAATAAAAAGAACTACGATGATGCCGCCAACAGTATTTTCGAAAATGATGAGGATAAAGAGTCGTCTGAAAAAGACGGGCGATAACAGTTTAGTCCGTGATCACGGAGCAAAATAATGAACACATCACCCCAATTTACCAGTAATTTCTGGAATATATACATTGCAGTCATCGTCGTGCTCAGCTTTATCGGCTTGGCATGGCTGCTGCTTTCCCAAAACGTTGTGAAGCGTCCTAAAAAGGGCGAAGAAGTCAAAACGACAGGTCATCAATGGGACGGTATCGAAGAATATAACAACCCGTTGCCACGCTGGTGGTTTTGGCTGTATGTCTTTGTCTGGCTGTTCGGTATCGGTTATCTGGTCATGTACCCGGGTTTGGGCGATTATGAAGGCCAGTGGAAATGGAGCAGCCATGGGCAATATGATCAGGAAATGGCTAAAGCAGATCAGAAGTACGGCAAAGTTTATGCTAAGTTTGCCAATATGCCGATTGAGCAAGTGGCAAAAAATCCTGAAGCACGCGCCATCGGTCAAAACCTCTTCAATACCTACTGTATCCAATGTCACGGTTCTGATGCCAAAGGTTCCAAAGGCTTCCCGAATTTGACCGACAACGATTGGTTGTGGGGCGGCGAACCTGAGAAAATCCATGAGACCATTGAAAAAGGCCGTACGGCGACGATGGCGGCATGGGGTCCTGCGTTGGGTGAAGAGCGGGTAAAAGATGTGGCAAACTATGTCATGTCCTTATCCAAATCCAAAGACCAATACGATGAAGAACGTGCCGCACGCGGTAAAGTATTGTTCAGTGGTCCACCGGCAAACTGCTTTACCTGTCACGGCGACAAAGGTCAAGGTATCCAAGGACTGGGTCCGAACCTGACCGATAACGTATGGTTGTGGGGCGGTACTCAAAAATCGATTATCGAAACCATCACCAACGGCCGACACAGTCAAATGCCGGCTTGGGGTCGTTTCTTGGATAAAGACAAACTCCACATCATGACTGCGTATGTATGGGGTCTGTCCAACAAAGACGGCAAAGCGCCCGTGAAAAAAGCCGAACCTGCTCCCGCACCGGCACCTGCTTCTGCTGCCGCATCATCCGCTGACGCTTCATCTGCGTCCGCACCTGCACAAGCTGAAAAAGCAGCTTCAGCAGCTGATGCAAAAGCGGCCGCTCCTGCCGAAGCCAAGCCGGCAGAAAAAGCAGATGCTTCTTCTGCCAAAGTGGACGGTAAAGCCGTTTTTGAAGCCAACTGTAAAATGTGTCACGGCGGTACCATCCCCGGTGCTCCAGGCATAGGTAAGAAAGACGAGTGGGCCCCGCGTATCAAACAAGGTAAAGATACCCTGCACAAACACGCGCTCGAAGGCTTTAACTCCATGCCTGCCAAAGGCGGTAACACAAGCCTGAGTGATGACGAAGTCAAAGCAGCGGTTGACTATATGGCCAACCAATCCGGCGCTAAATTCTAAACCATAGAAATTAAAACGCACCTTTTCATAAGGTGCGTTTTTTTATGGGGTCGTCTGAAGTTGCTTTTGAAGTTGCTTTCAGACGACCTGAAGTTCATCCCGTACTTTCATTAGCGCGAAACCAAGCAGGTTCAAACCCCGCCATTGCAATGGATTTTGGGCGCGTGGATCATCTTGGGCAAGTCCGATTCCCCAGATTGCATCAACCGGGCTGGCTTCTACTAAGATACGGTTGCCGGTGCCAAGCAAAAAGCGTTTCAAATCGGGGTGTTGGATGAATTTGGCACGGTTGCCTTCGCAAACGATATCGAAGCGGCGGGCATTCCAAATGTCGTCTTTGAATCCAAGGACTTGTCTCCCCAAGTCCTTGGCTTGTTTGGGGTGGGCAGAAGCGATGATTTGGCGGCGGATATCGTCTGCGTCGAACAGCCTCGCTTTCTCAGCCATCATATAGTGTTCGGCAGTCGCATAGCGGATGCCGTCGATTTCGAAGGGTGCAGGATACCATTGACTGAAGACGGCTTTATCTATCTCATTTTTATGTTTTGGCGTGTGTCCCCAGAAGTATAGATATTTCAGTTTTTCTTTACGCTGGTAGGCGATCTTCAGGTTGGCAAGAGTGTAGGGGGCCATGGTATTTCTTTCTTATTGTGTATTGAATTCAAACGGATAGGACGTTACCGGATTTAAGATTTATGATGCGCAGAGGTGTAGCAGATTGACTGTGAATCAGGGCGAGACAATGCCTCAGACGGTATGAATGGGAAATACCGTGCCGATCTGTAGTTAATCCACTATAGATGGGAATATATTCGCTATCATACTGTTGACGGTAGAAAAAAGGTCGCCTGAAAAAAGTTTTCAGACGACCTTTGTCATTTAAGGCTTATTTCCAAACCAAGAGCGCGTGGTTGCGTTTGCCGCGCCGTACGATGGTGTATTTGCCGAAGCGTTTGTGCGCGTCGGTCAGCAGATAGGCATCGTCGGGGCGTTCGGCGGCGTGGTTCGGGTTGTTCGATTCGGCGGCCTGGCCGTTGAGCAATACCGCTTTGCTGTTCACAAAACCGCGCGCTTCTTTGTTGGACGAGGCCAAGCCGGTTTTGACTAAGGCTTCGACGACGTTGAGGTCGTCTGAAACTTCAAATGCGGGCAGGCCGTCGAGGGCGAGCTGTTCGAAGTCGCTTTCCGTCAGGCTGCTTTGGTCTTCGGCAAACAGGCTTTCGGAAATGCGCTGCGCGGCTTGCAGGGCGGCTTCGCCGTGAATCAGGCGGGTCATTTCTTCGGCGAGGATGCGTTGCGCTTCGGGCTTGGTGCCGCTGGCTTTGTCTTTCGCTTCGATGGCGTCGATTTCTTCGATAGATAGGAAGGTGAAGTATTTCAGAAACTTATACACATCGGCATCGGCCACTTTCAGCCAGAACTGGTAGAACTGATACGGCGAGGTTTTCTTCGCGTTCAGCCATACCGCGCCGCCTTCGGTTTTGCCGAATTTGGTGCCGTCGGATTTGGTGACCAGCGGCAGGGTCAGACCGAATACTTGTTTTTGGTTCAGACGACGTGTCAGGTCGATACCGGCGGTGATGTTGCCCCATTGGTCGGAACCGCCGATTTCCAAAACCGCACCGTGACGCTTGTTCAATTCGGCAAAGTCGTAGCCTTGCAGCAGGGAATAGGCAAACTCGGTGAAAGAAATACCCACATCGTCGCGTTCGATACGCTGTTTGACAGATTCTTTGTTCAGCATGGCGTTGACGGAGAAATGCTTGCCGATGTCGCGCAGGAAGTCGAGGCAGTTCATGCTGCCGAACCAGTCGGCGTTGTTCGCCATAATGGCGGCGTTTTCGCCTTCAAAGCTCAAAAACGGTTTCAGTTGGTTGCGGATGCTTTCTACCCAGCCGGCAACGGTTTCGGCGGAATTCAAGCTGCGCTCCACCGCTTTGAAGCTGGGGTCGCCGATCATACCGGTTGCGCCGCCCACCAAAGCAATCGGCGTATGCCCCGCCTGTTGGAAACGGCGCAATGCCAACACGGGCAACAAGTGGCCAATATGCAGGCTGTCGGCGGTCGGATCGAAACCGCAGTAAAGGGCGATTTTTTGTTCGTTCAACAAAGCGTCTAAGGCTTCGATGTCGGTAGTTTGCGCGATAAGGCCGCGCGATTGTAGGTCTTGGATAACAGACTTCATATTTAACCTTTTAATTTATCTAAAAAATCTCTTTGATTTTGATTCAGATGTTCAAGTATTTTTTCTGGAGTTTGATTATCACAGAAAGATTTACATAGAGCTATTTTTCTTCCATCTGAGCCCCAAAGGTAATTATCCTTGTCAGGATTATTTTGTGAGGTGCACTCTGAAAGATATTCGAGAATAATTTTATTTCTATGTGCAACTTGATTTCGAACGTTTATCTGTTTTTTTCCAATGATTTTATATTTGTCTTTCCGTAGTAAATTATTTGCAGTTTCTATAATTAGGGCAGGAGATAAAAAATCTTCTATTGCCCAGTTTTGAGATTGTCCACTAAAGTTCCTAGGATTATCATCTAAAATGGTGTGGTCATGTCTGGGAATAAGAATGCTTTGGATTTTCAGGGAGGTTAATTTTTTAGGATTGATTTTTGATTTAGATTCTCTTCCCTCTTTATCATTATCAAAAATACATAAAATTTTTGGTTTTTCTGGAAAGGGGTTATCTTTGGCGAAATCATTATAATATTGCAAGTATCCTGCAATTTTGGTTGCTCCTCCAGCGCAGATAATGTTTGGAATTTCAATATCTACGGCTTCCATCAGTTTTTCTAAGTATTTTTTGTCTTCCTCTCCTTCTACTAAGACATTAAATGGCAAAAGCTCCCATCCGTCATTATTGTTAATTCCTAAATGTTCTTTAATTGCTTTGATCTTTTCAGATGTAGAGGTAAAAGCAATATTTTTAGTGTTTATTTCATAAAATATTTTACCAGGTCGTCTTTCATAGTCCCTACGTTCAGAATTCCCTATAAATAAATTAACCGTATCAATATTTCTTAAGTTAATAAAATGTTGTGAGTGTGTAGTGAGTATAATTGTTTGCTTATCTTCTTTACACATTGATTGCAAAGTTTCAAATACTTTTCTTTGTAATTTTGGTTGTAAAAATGCTTCTGGTTCATCAATTGCCCAAATAATTTTTTTATTTTTAATATTTTTTGAAATATATTTCATTAACGAAAGAAAAACTGCTCTTTGAGCTCCACTACCTTTAGATTCAATTTCATGATTATTGCCGTCTTGTAGAGTGATGGATGTCATTGTGCGAATTACATCTCTCAATCTATCAAATTCTGCAAAGTTTATTAGAATTTTAGCCTCTTTCAAAATTCCATCAAAATCAGTAAGTTCTTTAAAGCAATGGTTTATGTCATTCTCAATGTCGGTGATGGCTTGTCTAGATAGATCTATAAACTCTTCCAATTTTTCTAAAGGACGACTTTGTTTTGTACGTTTTTTATCCAAAGCTAGTAAGCCGTCTTTTTCTAGAATAGCTCCAATGAGGCTTGGTAAATGTATGTTATGAGATTCTATAAATATAAATTTAAATTCTGATAAAAAATCAAAGGCTTTGTTATCATTAATATCTTTGGAATCTAATTTGTATGAAGAGTTACCTTTTGCATCAAAACGTACTAAAAGTTTTATAATTTTACCGTGATTTTCAAATTCCCCAATTAATTCTGTCTTGGTTCTTCCTCCTCGCGAACCATAATATATGTGATGTGGAATATCAGTTTCAGCATGGTATAAATTTTTATCATGAATATGATTAAAATATACGTTTAAAGCTCTTAAAAAATTAGTTTTACCAATATTATTTTCACCACTGATTACAATAGGTAGATTATCAATAAATTTAACATTAACGTTAATAAGAGATCGGAAATTTTTAATTTGAAATTTTCTTAAGATCATATTTATTTTCTTTGCTATTGCAGTATTGGGAACAGATTCCCTGTTCCCAAATATTTTCAGACAATCTTACACGTTAAACAAGAAGTGCATCACATCGCCGTCTTGCACGACATATTCTTTGCCTTCTACGCGCATTTTGCCGGCTTCTTTGGCTTTGGCTTCGCCGCCGAGCGAGACAAAGTCGTCGTAGGAAATGACTTGGGCGCGGATGAAGCCGCGTTCGAAGTCGGTGTGGATGACGCCGGCGGCTTGCGGGGCGGTGTCGCCTTTGTGGATGGTCCAGGCGCGGACTTCTTTGACGCCGGCGGTGAAGTAGGTTTGCAGGCCCAAGAGGTCGTAGCCCGCGCGGATCAGGCGGTTCAGACCGGGTTCTTCCAAGCCCATTTCGGCGAGGAACTCGGCTTTTTCGTCGTCTTCCAACTCGGCTATTTCGCTCTCCATCGCGGCGCAAACGGCAACGACGGGGGCGTTTTCTTTTTCAGCCAATTCTTTCAGGCGGTCGAGGTGCGGATTGTTTTCAAAACCGTCTTCAGCAACGTTGCCGACATACATGGCGGGTTTGGCGGTGAGTAGGAACAGCGGTTTGAGCATGGCGAGTTCTTCAGCGTCTAAACCGAAGGAGCGGACAGGTTTGCCTTCGTCCAGATGCGGCAGCAGTTTTTTGCACAGTTCGACCAGTTTTTGCGCGTCTTTGTCGCCTGAGCGGGCGCGTTTTTCTTCGCGGACGATGGCTTTTTCGATGCTGGCGAGGTCGGCAAGGGCCAGTTCGGTGCCGATGGTTTCGATGTCGGCAATCGGATCGACTTTGCCGGAAACGTGGACGATGTTGTCGTCGTCAAAGCAGCGCACGACGTTGACGATGGCGTCGGTTTCGCGGATGTTGGCGAGGAACTGGTTGCCCAAGCCTTCGCCTTTGCTTGCACCTGCAACCAAACCGGCAATATCGACGAACTCGACGATGGCGGGCTGCATTTTTTGTGGGTTGACGATTTTCGCCAGCTCCGCCATGCGCGGGTCGGGCACTTCGACGATGCCGACGTTGGGTTCGATGGTGCAGAAGGGATAGTTCGCCGCTTCGATGCCCGATTGGGTCAACGCGTTAAAGAGGGTGGATTTGCCTACGTTGGGCAGGCCGACGATACCGCATTTCAAGCTCATGGTTTTTCCTGAAAAGATAAAAGTTTAACGGCGGATTATAGCATATCGGGGAATGACTCAAAAACTGTAAAGGTCGTCTGAAAAGCGCAGTTTTATGCGATGGGAACGGTTGGCGTTTTCAGACGACCTCGATGATGAAGGGAAGAGGTGGTATGGGCTTTGCCCGCGAGAAATATATCGGTCTATTTTGTTTGGGGCGAGTGGCAAAATATCCTGATTTTCGTGGGCGGAGCCCACGCTACGGCTGCGGCAGGTGTTTTATTCAAACCCATAATAAAGGTCGTCTGAAAACAAGGATAGCGAGTTTTTCTAAAACTACTACTTCGTTTTCAGACGACCTTTTGTGTATATAGATTTTTAATCAAACAGCAAAATCAGCAGCAACACAATCGCAATCACGCCCAGCCACATGCTTTGCCGCTGCTGTACTTTGACCAAATGGATATAGGCATCGCGCATTTCCTGCTGGCGGTTTTCGTCAACCAGCGCATTGATTTTGCGCGGCAGGGAAGGGATGATTTGCGCCCAGTCGGGGGCTTCGTTTTTGAGGTTGCGCCAAAGGGCTTTGGGGCCGACCTGTTCGTTCATCCATTTCACCAAAAATGGTTTGGCGGTTTTCCACAAGTCCAAATCGGGATCAAGCTGCCGTCCCAAGCCTTCGATGTTGAGCAGCGTTTTTTGCAACAACACAAGCTGCGGCTGGATTTCGACATTGAAGCGGCGGCTGACTTCAAACAGGCGCATCAATACGAGGCCGAACGAGATTTGCGAAATCGGTTTGTTGAACACCGGTTCGCACACGGCGCGGACGGCGGCTTCCAATTCTTCCGCGCGCGTGTCGGCGGGCACCCAGCCCGATTCGATGTGGGCGGTGGCGACGCGGTGGTAGTCGCGGTTGAAAAAGGCGAGGAAGTTGATGGCGAGATAGCGTTTGTCGTAGTCGGTCAGCGTGCCGACGATGCCGAAATCGAGGGCGATGTAGCGGTTGTCGGCGGCGACCAGAATGTTGCCGGGGTGCATATCGGCATGGAAAAAGCCGTCGCGGAAGACTTGTGTGAAGAAGATTTCCACGCCGTAATCGGCAAGTTTGTGCAAATCGATGCCGTCGGCTTTGAGTTTGGCGATTTCCGATACGGGCGTGCCGTCCATCCATTCGATGGTCAGTACGTCGCTGCTGCAGTAGTCGTAAAACACCTTGGGTACAATCAGCATATCGCTGTTTTGGAAATTGCGACCGAGCTGGCTGGCATTGGCGGCTTCGCGCATCAAGTCCAACTCGTCATGCAGATATTTGTCAAATTCTGCCACTACTTCGCGCGGTTTCAAACGCTTGCCGTCGGCAAACAGACGTTCGACCCAAGCTGCGCCGAAGCGCATCAGCGACAAATCCTGTTCAATCACGGGCAAAAGGTTGGGGCGCAAGACTTTGACCGCCACCTGTTCGCCCGAATGCAGGCGGGCTTTGTGTACTTGGGCGATGGACGCGCTGGCGACGGGTTCGGTTTCAAATTCCGCGTACAGCGTTTCGATGGATTGCCCCAGCGATTTTTCGATTTGCGAGCGTGAAAGCTGCGCGTCGAACGGCGGGACTTGGTCTTGCAGCTTTGCCAGTTCGACCGCGTAATCATGCGGAATCAAATCGGGGCGTGTGGAGAGAACCTGTCCGAACTTGATGAAAATCGGCCCCAGGCTTTCTAGTGCAAGGCGCAGGCGGACGGCCGGCGGTTCGTTTTCCAATTCAGACGACTGCGGCAGCATTTTCAACAGCGTCCGCGCCCAGCCCGGACGGACAAGCGCGGCAAACAGCTCGGCGAGGCGGTAGAGGTAAAGCGTGCGGAGGATGGTTTTGATGCGTTTGAGCCGTTTCATGATTAAGCGCGGAAAATGCTGAAAGTCGAAATTATATAGTAAATAGGCTGTGCCCACACGGAATGGGATGGGGCTAGGACATGGATGTGGGCAGGAATTGGCTTTGCGGGCGTGCGGATGGTTTGCCTTCATTGAATCAAAAAGGTCGTCTGAAAACGTTGGGCAAAGCTGCTTGTCCGTTTTCAGACGACCTTTGTTTACGGCTATATATTATTCGCTCAAGAGCGCAATATCCGCTACCGCGTTCATCTGCTCGGCCAAGCGGTTCAGCAGGTTCAGGCGGTTTTGTTTTACGGCGGGATCTTCCGCCATCACCATCACGCCGTCGAAGAAGGCATCGACTTGCGGTTTGACGGAAGCCAGTTCGGACAAGGCAGTCTGGAAATTGCCTTCGGCAACAGCGGCGGCAATTTTCGGCTGCAAGTCTTGTGCGGCGGCGTACAGGGCTTTTTCTTCGTCTTGTTGCAGCAGGCTTTCATCGACTTCGCCCAGCGCGGCATCGGCTTTTTTCAGCAGGTTTTGCACGCGTTTGTTGGCGGCGGCGAGCGCGGCGGCTTCGGGCAGTTGTTTGAACGCGGCAACGGCTTGCAGTTTGGCGGTCAAATCGTCCAAACGGCGTGGCTGTTTGGCGAGTACGGCGGCGACGATGTCTTGCGGATAGTCGTTTTGCAGCAACACGGCAAGGCGCGCCTGCATGAAATCAGCGGTTTCAGACGGCGTTTTCTCGTTGAGCAAACCTTTGGGGAAGCTGTCGAAGGTCGTCTGAATCAGCTCGTTTACGTCCAAACCATACTGCATCAGCATCCGCAAAATACCCAAGGCGGCGCGGCGCAGTGCGTAGGGGTCTTTGTCGCCGGTAGGAATCAGACCGATACCCCAAATGCCGACCAGGGTTTCCAGTTTGTCGGCCAGCGCAACGGCAGTGGCAACTTTGCCGTTCGGCAGGTTGTCGCCGGCAAAACGTGGCTGATAGTGCTGCTCGACGGCTTCGGCGATTTCTTCAGTTTCACCGTCCAAGCGGGCGTAGTATTTGCCCATCGTGCCTTGCAGTTCGGGGAACTCGCCGACCATTTCGGTTACCAAGTCGGCTTTTGCCAGACGCGCGGCGCGTTCGGCTGCGGCGGCATCTGCACCCAAAGCTTTGGCGATGTGGGCGGCGATGCTTTGCAGGCGTTCGATACGCTCGGCTTGCGAACCGATTTTGTTGTGGTAAACCACGTTCGCCAGCTTGGGCAGGCGGCTTTCCAAAGTCGCTTTTTGGTCTTGTTTGTAGAAGAACTCGGCATCAGACAGGCGCGCGCGCAAGACGCGTTCGTTGCCTTGGATGATGTGCGACGGGTCTTCGGTTTGCAGGTTGGAGACCAGCAGGAAGCGGTTCATCAGCTTGCCGTTTTGGTCGAGCAGCGGGAAGTATTTTTGGTTTTGCTGCATGGTCAGAATCAGGCATTCCTGCGGCACGGCGAGGAAATGTTCTTCAAAACCGGCTTCCAAAACAACGGGGTATTCGACCAGCGCGGTAACTTCGTCCAATAGCGCTTCATCGGCGGCTACGGTGGCTTTCAGACGGCCTGCCTGCTCGTTCAATGCCGTCTGAATCGCAGCTTTGCGCTCGGTAAACGAAGCGACGACTTTGCCTTGCTCGCGCATTTGTGCGGCGTAGCTGTCGGCGTTTTCAATGGTGATTTCGCCGCTGGAAAGGAAGCGGTGTCCCAAGGTTTGATTGCCGCTTTGCAGACCCAAAACGCTGACGTTCACGATGTCGCTGCCGTGCAGCACAATCAGCCCGTGAACGGGGCGCACGAAGGTAAACGTGCTGCTGCCCCAACGCATTACTTTCGGAATCGGCAGTTTCTTAACCGCTTGATTGATAATGTCTTCCAAAAGTTCGCCCAACGGTTTGCCGGTTTGAACGTATTCGTAGGCGTACACATCCTGCTTGCCGTCGTGGACGATGGTCAAGTCTTCGATTTTCGCCCCCGCACCGCGTGCAAAACCTTCCAAAGCCTTGGTTGGTGCACCGTCTTTCATGGCATTCGCCACGGCAGGGCCTTTTTTCACGATTTTCTGATCGGCTTGAACGGATTTGACGTTTTTGACTTGAACGGCCAAACGGCGCGGCGAGGCGTAGGCGGTAAATTCGGCTGCACCGTCAATCAGTTGCGCTTTTTCCAAGCCTTCGGCAACAGAAGCGGCGAAGTGGTTGCCTAAATTATTCAGGGCTTTTGGGGGGAGTTCTTCGGTAAGGAGTTCGATTAAAAGGGTTTGGGTTGTCATGTGAGACTTTCTGCTCTTTACATTTGTCGGTTTTAATTTCGTTGAAGCGGATACTTTCAGACGACCGTTGGCTGGAAACACCGTCTTGGTTGGATTTGTCTGGAAGTTTGGTGATAAAGCCATCGGATTCACGCGCCGGTATGGTGTGCATTGCCGATGTCTGTTTGATTTGGTGCAGATTATGCCACAATTGCGCCTTTTCTGCGGCGTGATTATTAGAGAAGTTGGAATGGAAGCGGGAAGAGGATGATGAAGATAGGGGATAAAGCTGCCGGATAAAGATAACTTCCTTGTTTTGCCCTGATTTCAAATCAATCTGTCGTTGCATTAGGTGATCATGTTATGCGCTTTCATATTGGTGCGGGTGTGTGTTTGGCAGGTTAAAAGAAAAAGGTCGTCTGAAACTGCAAACAGTCTTTCAGACGACCTTTTTAAAGGAGACGGTCATTAGGATTATTGACGTTTCGCGCCGTAACCGCCGATGAGGTGTTCGCTGCCGTCTTGGTTTTTCAGACCGTAAGTACCGCCGATTTCAGCAGCTTTTGCACCGTAGAATTTACCGCTTAAATTACCTTTCAAGCCGGCTGCGGCAGCTTCAACCGAACCCAGGAAGAGGTTGCCGTTTTCCCATTTCGCCGTACCTTTCATGTCGTATTTCGCATCGGCTTCGCTTACACGGCGGCCGTTGGCGTCGAGGGAGTGGAATTGGGAATTGGTAGTTTCAAAGCGTACGCCTTTCAAACCGAAATCAGCAATGGCTTTAACATCCGCTGTCAGCTGACGGCTTTGGTCACCTTTCACAACATAGGCAGTAGTCAAGCCGTTGTAAGTTGCCGTACCTTTTTCAGGCAGGTCGGTGAACTTGGTTTCATCGCCTAAGCTTTGATAGCCGTAAATCACACCGGATTTCGGATCAATATAGTGGGCGAAAGTTTGGTAAGTCCAACCGGCAGCGGCAGGATCGTGCATAACGATCTGCGTACCATCGACAAAGCGGATGACGTAGATGCCGTCGAATCGTTTGTCAAACACCAAACCATCGGCATCAGTGCGGAAATAGGCAATTTGATTCATGGAATCTTGAGTATATTTTGTCAAACCTGCACGAAGTTGACGTTTAAAGTCATACAGTTCTGACAGCTCTTTGATCTTGGCTTCAATTTCTGCAATTTTGTTTGTATCAATACCGTCGGTACCGCCTTCTTTTGCTTTTTTAAGGTTTTCCCGTTCGGTCTTCAATTGTTTGAAGATTTCGACAATACGGTCGTCCAAAGTTGATTTGCCGTATTCGTATTTGGTATTTTTTTCGCTGCCATCTTGTTCGCTGATATCGGCTTTTGTGTTGCCTTTAGAATTGATTTTTGCGATGAGGGAATCGGTGGTTGTCCATTCGGGTTGCGTTGCACTGCCATTCGCATTTTTATTGAATAGTACAATTCCATCCAATTTCACTTCATCGTTGGCTTTAAAATCTAAAGAGCTGATCAAGCCGCCTTGATCTTTGTTTTGGTTGTCCGTTTGGAATTGTTCTCCTGTTTCTTTTTGGCGCAATTGAACATTTGGATTGTTTTGTTGCGCACTGGCTGAAGAAATGAAGCTGGTGTGCAGCGGTGTAGCAAGGTTTAAAGTTTCCAGCGGAGCTTCATCAATCAGACCGGCGAGGTTATCGGCATGATTGTTGCGAGGTGCTGCGGCTACTACGGTATTGCCATTATTGTTATTGGTAGCGCTGGGGGCGGCATTGCTTGGGCTGCTGTTTTTAGCAGGGCTGCCGTTGCCACTTGTGCTGGTTGATCCGGTGGAAAGAGTGGATGCGCCACCGCTGCCACCGCCTCCTCCACAGGCAGACAGGATTGCAGCGCTGATGGCGGTTAAGATGATGGTTTTGATTTTAGTGTTGATTGCAGACATATTGTCCCCTTTTTTGTTGATTGGAATGGTGCTTTTTATCAAATGGCATAAAGTATTATCATAGATATAATTATGACAAAAATAAACTGTTTTTTACATTTGTTGGGATAATTGTCTATCGATATGCGGTTTGTGTTTGATTTGTACGACATAAAGGTCGTCTGAAAATGCTTGAAACTGCCGGTTGCGGTTGTCTGCTTTAATCGGGCTTCGTTTTCAGACGACCTGCCATTACAATCACGTTTTATTTTAGAGAAGAATTTATGCGTCATTTTGTGTCTGTAATTTTGTGTTCATGTTTCCTCGCTGCGTGCTCTACTCCTATGGCTCCTCAAGATATTTCTACTGCTTCCGCCCGTTGGGCGACTTTGGTAAAGCAAGATGCTAATTTGTACCGTATTGACGATAAGCTTTACCGCAGTGAGCAGCCGGTTGCGGAAGATGGGGAACTGATTGAGCATCTCGGTATCCGTAGTGTGATTAATTTGCGATTTTTTGATCGGAACGACAACGAAACACATTTAAAAGGCCGTAATTTGATGCTGCTGAACCGTCCTTTGTTGACGTGGAAAATTAAGCCTAAAGATATCGCGCAAACTCTTTTCTTAATTGAAAAGCAACAGAAATACGGTCCTGTATTGGTTCATTGCTATCATGGGGCTGACCGTACAGGTTTGATTTCCGGAATGTACCGTATTATTTATCAAGGTTGGTCGGTGGAAGAGGCTAGGTTGGAAATGCAACATGGTCCTTATGGTTATCATAGTATCTGGAAAAATATTGAGAATTTGTTTACCGAAGAAAAGGTACAGGAAGTACGCGAACATTTGGAACGCCTGCGAAAAGAGGGATGATGTTGAATGTAAGGTGAGGTCTGGATTAGGCGTCTTGGAATGATAACGATGTTGGTTTTAACTTATCTTTATCATTTTCTTGCGCTTACGGTATTATGTTTGGCGTACACTTTGCCGGTCTCTTCAAACTAAGAACGATTCTTATGTATCACGGTGAACGCTTTAATGCGTATACTCATTTGATCGGCGCCATGCTGGCTGTTGCGGCATTGGTGCTGATGATTATTAAGGCGGATGATTCATATCGGCTTGCCAGTGCGATTACTTATGGTGTTTGCCTGTCTTTGCTGTATCTGGGCTCAACGTTGTACCACAGTATTCCTCAACCTAAAATTAAGGCTGTCTTGCAAAAAGTGGATCATTGTATGATTTATCTGTTGATTGCAGGCAGCTATACCCCGTTTACCTTGATTCCTCTTAAGGGAGAATGGGGTTGGTCGCTTTTCGGTGTGTCATGGGGCTTGGCATTTTTAGGGATTATTCAAGAGCTTACGATAGGGAGAAAGAGTGAAAAACGGCTGTTGTCCATGATCATTTATGTGGTGATGGGATGGTTGATTTTGGTTGCTTTATTTCCATTGGTTCAATCGCTTTCATCTGCCGGGCTGTTTTGGCTTGCGTTGGGCGGTATATTGTATAGCGTCGGTATCTATTGGTTTGTGAATGATAAAAAGATTAAACATGGTCATGGTATTTGGCATTTGTTTGTTCTTGGTGGCAGCTTGGCTCAATTTGTCTGCATCTATTTTTATGTACTTTAAGAGGCTGACGGTTTGTATAGTGGATTAAATTTAAATCAGAACAAGGCGACGAAGCCGCAGACAGTACAGATAGTACGGCAAGGCGAGGCAACGCCGTACTGGTTTAAAGTTAATCCACTATAGAAGTTGTATCAAGGTTTTTGTTGTAGGGCGGTAACCGAAATCTTATCTGTAATTGAATTTACAGCTGAATGATAGAAAGATGATGTAAAAAATCCCCACTGAAAAGTGGGGATTTTGCTTTGCAATTCTTTTGCTTAACCTTTGCGGGCAGGCAATTTTTCTTTAATGCGGGCCGCTTTACCGGTCAGGCCGCGCAGGTAGTACAGTTTGGCGCGACGGACGTCACCGCGGCGTTTTACTTCGATTTTTTCTACGGTAGGGGAGTAGAGTTGGAAGGTACGCTCAACGCCTTCGCCGCTGGAAATTTTGCGGACGATGAAGTTGCTGTTCAAGCCGCGGTTACGACGGGCGATAACAACGCCTTCGTAAGCTTGCAGACGGCTGCGTGAACCCTCTACTACGCGTACGGAAACGACTACGGTGTCGCCCGGTGCGAATTCGGGGATTTCTTTGTTCAGGCGAGCGATTTCTTCTTGCTCTAATTGTTGAATCAGGTTCATTGTTTTTCCTAAATTATGATTGGATTTCCTGTTGCTCTTGCAAGATTTCTTTTAAGAGGCGGGATTCCTTTGGGATTAAACTGCGCTTTTCCAGCAGGTCTGGTCTGCGCTCCAGGGTGCGCCGCAGCGATTGTTTCAACCGCCATTCGGCTATCAAGCCATGATTGCCCGAACGCAATACGTCAGGGACGGTCATGCCTTGGAATTCTAAAGGTTTGGTGTAATGGGGGCAGTCTAATAGGTCGTCTGAAAACGAATCCTGTTCGGCTGACTGTATGTCGCCCAATACGCCGGGTATCAGTCTGAGTACGGCATCCATCAGCATCATGGCGGGTAGCTCTCCGCCGGAAACGACAAAGTCACCTATGCTGATTTCTTCATCTACGCTGCTTTGCAGCAGGCGTTCGTCAATTCCTTCGTATCGTCCGCAAAGCAGTATGAGATGCGGGGATTTTGCAAGCTCTACGGCTTTTTTGTGGGTCAGCGGTTGACCTTGCGGACTAAGGTAGATGACTTTTGCAGGCGCTGAAGATGTTTGTTTGGCTTCTTCTATCGCTGCTTGCAGCGGCGGCGCCATCATAATCATTCCGGGACCTCCGCCAAAGGGGCGGTCGTCAATATAACCGAGTTTGTTGTCGGCGAATTTGCGGGGATTGATGGCTTGGAATTGCCAAAGGTTTTGTTTTTTTGCGCGACCGGTTACGCCGTATTCGGTAATGCTGTCGAACATTTCGGGGAAGATGGTGATGGCTTGTATCAACATCAGTAGTCTAAGCCCCAGTCGGCGGTAATGGTTTTGCCTTCGGTATCGACGGCCTCGATGTAGTTGGATACGAACGGGATCAGGATTTGGCCATGTTCGCCATTAATCATCAAAACATCGTTGGCGCCGGTTTCCATCAGGTTTGTGACTTTGCCGAGCACGATATTGTCTTTGTTGATAACGGTCATGCCGACTAAATCTGCCCAATAATATTCGTCTTCCTCGGTAGGGGCGAATTCTTCTCGGGGGATTTCGATGGTATAGCCGCGCAGGGCAAAAGCTTGATCGCGATCATCTATGCCTTCGAATTTGACCTGAAGCTCTCCGCTGACGATTTTGCCGGCTTCGAGTGTCACATTCAGGGTTTTACCGTCTTTGCTTAACTGCCACTCAGGGTAGTCCAGGAGGCTGTCGGCGTATTCTGTATTGGCGGCTATTTTGAGCCAGCCTTTGATGCCGAATACGCCTTTGATGTAGCCCATGGCTACCCGTTGTCGAGTGTCGGTCATAGCAAGATTAGCCGGTGATTAAGCAGCAGCTTTTTGTTCTTTGATCAGTTTTGCAACTGCGTCGCTGACTTGTGCGCCTTGGGCGATCCAGTGGTTCAGGCGGTCGGCTTGGAGGCGTACGCGCTCTTGTTTTTCATTGGCGACAGGGTTGTAGAAGCCAACGCGCTCAATGAAGCGGCCGTCGCGGCGGTTGTGGGAGTCGGCAACGACTACGTGGAAGAAGGGACGGTGTTTAGAACCACCGCGAGCCAAACGGATAACTACCATTTTGAGTCCTTTTGAGAAAATCGGATAGATAAGAAACCGCTAATTTTAGGATATTTTGCGTTGTTCATGCAAGTTTTTATTTGTTTTTGTTGCTGTTTTGCGGAGTGGTCAGGCTGAGGCGTGCTTGGCATAAAGTGTTGTCTTCTTCTGAGGGGGTGATGGTAAAGCCTGATTTTTCAGCAAGTTTAAGCATAGGGGTGTTGGATTTGAGTATTTGGGCACTCATGACGCGGTAGCCTTGTTGTGTTGCCGATTGGATAATCAGCTTCATCATTTCCGCTGCCAACCCTTTGCCGCGCACGTTTTCGGCAAGTGTGATGCCGAATTCGCATTCGTTGCGGTTGATACGGCTGAAGCGGCTGACGGCGACGATGAGGTCGTCTGAATTGCGCGCCGTCCATGCGGCTTCGCTGTGGTAGTCGAGTTTGCTGAAGCGTGCGAGGGTAGGGGTGGGCAATTCGTTGGTATGGGTCATGAAGCGGGTGTAGCGCGCCTGCAGAGACAGGCTGCGGACGAATTGTTGCTTGGCTTCCGCGTCTTCGGGAGTGAACGGGTGGATGGTTACGGTTTCGCCGTTTTTGAGGGTAAGCGTGGCAGGATGCTCGGTCGGGTAGGGGGCAAGCACGTTTTGGATGGGGGCTTCGCTTTCGGTTTTTGCGCCCAAAAGTTCGGCGGCGGCTTCGCCGGTGTTGCGGAGGAACTCGGCGGCAGTCGGATTTTTGCTGCGCAGGTATTCCGCTGCGGTCTGTACTTTGGCGGCGGCCTGCTCGAGCTTGAGGGTGGCTATATTGGTTGGTTTATTTTTGGGGGAAGGAC
Source organism: Neisseria sicca (assembly GCF_014054945.1). Lineage (NCBI taxonomy): Bacteria > Pseudomonadati > Pseudomonadota > Betaproteobacteria > Neisseriales > Neisseriaceae > Neisseria > Neisseria sicca. The sequence continues at coordinate 2,842,216 of NZ_CP059566.1, forward strand.
GTTCGTCAGCCTGCAAGACAAAGTCGCTGCTGTATTGGTCGCCGTTGAGGTTGAGCAGGATTTCGCCGATGTATTGCTGCCGTTGGCTGAGTGTGTTTAGGGTGTGCAGGAGCTGGTTGAGGGTGTGTGTATTGTCGAGTTGGGCGAAACGGGCGATGTGTTCGCTGTCCAGCGTAGAGAACGGCGGGAGCGCGGCGGCGGTTCTGCCTTGATGGCATACGGTCAGGATGTCGCCATAGGCGGTATGGCGTTGGAAACGGAATTGCACGGCGTTATGCACGGTGTGCTGATAAGCCGGCAGACACAGGGCTTCGGCAAGCAGGGGCAGGTCTTTTGATGCGAGGGCTTTGGTAATGTTTCTTGCTTGCGGGGTTTTCAGACGACCTTTTTTGGGCGTGGCGATGCGTAACTGCTCTTTTTGCAGTTGGTCGGCAATGTTGCGGAACGATACGGCTTGCAGGGCTTGTTCGGGACGGTCGAAATGCAGGAGGTCGTCTGAAAAGCGGCTGCTGACAAGCAAGGGTTTGGCAGTGTGTTTCGCCAGCATGCTCAGGGTGCGGGTCAGATTTTTTTCGTCAGGGCTGTCGGCCGGGGCAACGATGGCGAGCAGGGCTTCGGTATGGGTATTTTGAAGTTGTTGGCTGGCGATGCTGTGGTAATGGGCGGGCGTGGGTGTGCTGCCGATGTAGCCTTGGCGGATGTGCGGCTGCTTGGTGGGGAATTGGAGTTTTAGGTTTTGGGGCGCACAGGTTTCCAGCCACTCGGCAGGGGTGTCGGACAGGATGTCGATACTGTTCAGAGGGGGGAGGTCGGATAAACGCGCGTGCAGGGCGGCTTCGAGTTCGCTGCTGCTGAATGTGGCGAGGAAGTTGCAATGACGCGCGAGGCAGCGTAACACGGCTTTTTCGGTGTCGTCCGAACGGTGGGTAACGTGGAGGATGAGCGGGGTGTGGCGGGTGAAATGGCGGATGGCGCTGAACAGGTTGCGCTGGTTTTCGGCTGGATTGTGTTCGATAACGGCAACTTTAGTATGGCGGTTGTGGCCGAAACGGTTGAGCCAGTCGGCAGAAGTGGTGGGGCTGAGCGGATAGTTGAGGCTGATGTGGCGTGAAATGCCCTGTCCCATTTTTTGCAGCATGAGGTTGATTTCGCTGCTGACGGAGGCGTGTCCGGTCAGAAGGGCAGTGTAGCCTGCCGGATGGTCGGGTTGGGAACTGATGTTGAGGCTTTGCGATGGAAGCTGCACGCCGGCGGGGCTGCACACGCTGATGTTGAGTTCGTTGCCGTGGTGTTTTTTGATGGCGGCTTCGGCGGTGTGCCATTCGTCGTCGGACAGGCTTTCCCAGTCTTGGATGAGGATGATGTGGCCGAACTGTTTTTTGCGGCAGGATTTGAACAGGGCGTCGTAGCTGTCGGGTGGTGTTACGGCGATGACGAGGTCGGCACTGCCGGGGATTTTGTTGAGATTGGTGTAGGAGGTGAGTCCGGCAACCGTGCGGTGGCGGAGGTTGACGGGTGTGATTTGACCTTGAAACGGTGCGCTCAGGAGGTTGCTCAGGATGCGTTCGCCCAAGCTGTATGGGCGTTCGCTCGCGCCCACGAGGATGATGTGGTTGGGCATGAAGAAGTAGCCGGACATGGATTGGGCGGACATGGTGCCTCCTTTTCGGTGTGTGGACGCTGCGTTTCAGACGACCTTTCGGGCGGTTTGGGTTGGAAGGGGTGTGTGATGAGTGAACGGGATTGGGCGTTCGTTGTTGGTTTTGTTATCAATGGATAGTCTGTTTCGCTGCTCTTTATGGCGGAACATGCAGACTTTAAATGATTTAATTATTCACTTGCATTATATATGACAAATGGCATAAAAGGTCGTCTGAAAGGCGGGAACGTAAGGGTTTGTTCTTTTTAGACGACCTTTTATAGGCTTGGGGTGTGGCAATTTGTTTATAGTGGATTAACTTTAAACCAGTACGGCGTTGCCTCGCCTTGGCTCAAAGAGAACGATTCTCTAAGGTGCTGAAGCACCAAGTGAATCGGTTCCGTACTATCTGTACTGTCTGCGGCTTCGTCGCCTTGTCCTGATTTAAATTTAATCCACTATACAAACCCCGATGGGCAACATTCATGGTTAAGAGTTTTTAGGATGCGGTTTTTCCGTTTTGCCGTTCACTTTCTTTTTGGGCAGGATAAAGTGCATTTTCAAACCATTCGGCTTGATGTTTTCAGCCATGATTTTGCCGTTGTGCTGCTCCATGATGTGTTGGGTCAGGGCAAGGCCTAAGCCGGTACCGGGTTTGCTGGCGCTGGAGTCGGCACGGTAAAAGGCGGTGAAAATGTGCGGCAGTTGCATTTCGTCCACGCCGGGGCCGTTGTCGGTAACGTCCACAATCCAATGCTTGCTGTCTTGTCCGATATTGACTCGGATGGTGCTGCCTTCGGGACTGTAATTGATGGCGTTGCGGATAACGTTGTCAAACGCGCGGTACAAATAGCCTTCGTTGGCGCAGACCGTGGCATTTTCGGGGATTCTGGGTTCGACCGAAAGGGTAACGGTTTGTTTGTTCTGCTGGGCGATGCTTTGGTTGTCTTCCACGATGTTTTTCAGGAAGGGGACGAGCTTCAGGCTTTCTTTTTCCAGCGGGATATTGGATGTTTCCAAACGGGACAGCGTCAGCAACTCGCCAACCAAGGTATCCATGCGGGTCAATTCGCCTTCCAGCCTTTTCAGATATTGTTCCTGCTTTTGCGGCTGCGCCTGAATCAGTCCGACAATCGCCTGCATACGCGCCAAGGGGGAGCGCATTTCGTGGGATACGTGGTGAAGCAGGTGGCGTTCTTTGGCAACGAGTTTTTCTAGTTTTTCCGCCATTTTGTCGAACTGGATGGCAAGGTGGGACAATTCGTCGTCGCGGTCGTCCACTTGCTGGGAAATACGTGTTTCAAGTTCGCCGTTTGCCACCCTGTCCATACCGCTGCCCAAGATTTTGATGGGCTTGGTAATGTTACTGGCGAGGATGTACGCCATCAGTAGGCCGACGACGATGATGAAGGACAGGATGATGAATTCATGCCAAATCGGGGCGAGCGGCAGGCCTGGGATAAAGAGCGGGCTGGGCAGGCGTTGCGCCTGATGGCTGTCCCAACCTTTGATAAAGAAGAGGTATTCTTCGCCGAAACGGTCGTATTCGATATGTGCCAAATCGGAATTGGGATTATTGATGGCAAACACGCGGGCGCGTTCGATGGTGTGGTTGTCGATGTTGCGGTCAAGGATGTCTTTTTTCTCGTCGCCCAAAATGACGTAAACGGAATTGGAAACGGGGCTGTCTTCCCATTCCGCCAAAATTTCGCGCGCACCGCTGTCCCCGCGTGCCCTAAAGGCGGAGAGGATACTGTTCATCAAAGTGGTTTCGATGGTACGGCGTTGGTTGAATTGGTTTTCGGCAAGGGTATTTTGCACCAGCCAAAAAGAAAAACTCGCCACAAAGATTGCGCAGACGATGACTGCGCAAAATGTGGCGAAGATGCGTTGAAACAGTTTCATTGATCTGTTTTATCTTTAGTTTTTAACAAACAGGTAGCCCAAGCCCCGTACGGTCTGAATCAGCGAGGCATCGCCCAGTTTGTGGCGGATGCTGGAGATGTGGACGTCGATGCTGCGGTCGAATTTTGCCAGTTTGCGGTCAAGCGCTTCGATGGACAAAGTTTCTTTGCTGACAACTTGTCCGGCATGGCGCATCAGGACTTCGAGCAGGTTGAACTCGGTACTGGTCAGCTCAAGCGGAGTGTCTTTGATAGTCGCCTGACGTTTGGCAGGGTACAGGACGACGTCGCTGACGGAAATGCTGTTTGGCGCGTTGTTCGGCTCGCCGCTTTGTTGCGCACGGCGCAGGATGGCGTTGATGCGTGCCAACAGTTCGCGCGGGGTGCAAGGTTTCGGAACATAGTCGTCCGCACCCATTTCCAATCCGATGATGCGGTCGATGTCGTCGCCTTTGGCGGTCAGCATGATGATGGGAACGGTGCTTTGGGAGCGGACGTTTTTCAATACGTCCAAGCCGTTCATTTTCGGCATCATGGAGTCTAATACGACGACATCGTACTGGCCGGTCAGGATTTCGTGTACACCGGCTTCGCCGTCCGGAACACTGTGGACGTTCAGTCCTTCGGCGGTAAGGTATTCGGTGAGCAATTCGGTCAGCAAAGCGTCGTCATCTACGAGTAATACGCGACTCATGGGATTTCCTTTTCGTGATTGTATGCGCTGCGCAAACCCGAAATAAACGGGTGCGGCGGATATTGATGGCTAATCTTAACACGCATTTTGAGTTTTTTGATAGCTTGTTTTCCTATGCTTTTGCGCTTTTTTGCATTGCAGGGACGCTGTCTTTACATTTTCAGACGACCCCTGTACCAAATCTCCAAAATATACGCCGGATACGCGTCAAACGGACGGCAAAATGATGCCGGTAAAGGCTGTGTTCGAGAAAGAACGGGGGATTCTATAGTGGATTAACTTTAAACCAGTACGGCGTTGCCTCGCCTTGCCGTACTATCTGTACTGTCTGCGGCTTCGTCGCCTTGTCCTGATTTAAAGTTAATCCACTATAAAACAGGTCGTCTGAAAACGTATTCAGGCTTTCAGACGACCTGTTTGATGTTAGAATGATTGCTTATATCTATGAATGAATCACCAAGGGGCTTGTCGATATGTCCTTATCCATTGACGAACAGCTTTTGCCGCACCGCAATGCCATCGATGAAATCGATGCCGAGATTTTGCGTCTGTTGAACGAGCGCGCAGGCCATGCGCACGCCATCGGCGAATTGAAAGGAACGGGCGCGGTGTACCGTCCCGAGCGCGAAGTCGCGGTATTGAGGCGGATTCAGAGTTTGAACCAAGGCCCGTTGCCTGACGAATCCATCGCAAGGCTGTTTCGCGAAGTGATGAGCGAATGCTTGGCGGTGGAGCGTCCGCTGACGATTGCCTACCTCGGCCCGCAGGGAACGTTTACCCAGCAGGCAGCCATCAAACATTTCGGCCATGCCGCCCATACCGCCGCATTTCAAACCATAGACCAGTGTTTCCGACAAGTTGAAACGCGGCAGGCGGATTATTTGGTCGCGCCGGTTGAAAACTCAACCGAAGGCTCGGTCGGCCGCACCTTAGATTTATTGGCAGTAACCGCATTGAAAGCCTGCGGCGAAGTCATTGTCCGCATCCATCACAACCTTTTGCGTAAAGGCACGCACGAATTGGGCGGCATCACAAAAGTCATCGCACACGCCCAAGCGCTGGCGCAATGCAACGACTGGCTCGGACGCAACCTGCCCAACGCCGAACGCATCGCCGTTTCCAGCAACGGAGAGGCGGCAAGGCTGGTGGCAGAATCAGACGACCCAAGCATCGCCGCCATCGCAGGGCGTACCGCAGCCGATATTTATCATTTGAACTATGTCGCCGAATGTATCGAAGACGAGCCGAACAACACCACGCGCTTCTTGGTCATGGGGCATCAAGATACAGGCAGCAGCGGCAAAGACAAAACCTCGCTGGCAGTCTCCGCGCCCAACCGTGCCGGCGCCGTCGCCGCGCTGTTGCAGCCGTTTACCGAATCAGGCATTTCAATGACCAAGTTCGAAAGCCGCCCAAGCAAATCCGCGCTGTGGGAATACCTGTTCTTCATCGACATCGAAGGACATCAAAACGACGAAAAAGTCCAAAACGCACTGCGGCTCTTGAGCGAACGCGCATCGTTTGTCAAAGTCATCGGGTCCTATCCGGCAGCCGTTTTGTGATGTAACGGAAATAAAGAAGGTCGTCTGAACATTCAGGCGACCTTTTTTGCTAAACAAGGGTCGTCTGAAATATTGAACGCGTTTTTTCAGAACCAATCAGACTTCGGTATGGATGCCGCGCTTTTTAAAGGATGCTTTTACACGCTCATGCCAGTCTTTGATAAACAGCGGCACAGTTCTTTTGAACAGCAGGCATAAGATAAGGACGGGTATAAAGCCGATTTTTTATAAAATGCCGTCTGAAATTTCAGACGGCATTTGGTCTATTAGAATTTAGGCATTGAGCAGCCTTCTGAGACAACAATCTTACATCCAGAAACACCGGCTGCACGACATTTCCTTAAGGCTTCAGTTTCTGCAAGTCCTGGTTCTTTCATTCCGTAAAATGTCTTTAATATTTTTCCTTTATTACCTTGGGCAACGGCAATGCAGCCATTCCTGACTGAAGCAGCTATTACGCAAGGTTTATTGCTTCCTTCCCGTTCACAGGTTCTGATGGCTTCTCTCTCTGCAGCAGCTCGGGAATCCATATCGAGTGCACCACCCGAAATGCCCGTTTTAAGGTTAACTGCCAGTGCACCGTATTTTGAAGGGACATTGATGTTTACAACCTTTGGTTGACTTTGGGTGGAGCCGCTATTGGAAGATTGGGGGCTGCCAACGTTATATAAAATCTGCCGACCCGAGCTGTCGATAATGCGACAAGTACCTGTTGCAGGCTGGTATTCGCCGCCACAACCATTGGCATAAACATTAAGGCTAGTCAGTCCTAACAATACAAAAAACAATTTTTTCATTACAATTCCAATCTTTTGTTTTTTAAAAATTTTAATATTTAAATGTAGAAATACTAGGATGGCTTACTTCCTTTGCCGGGTTGTTTCATGGTGTCTGTGATCACTGTCTGACTGCTACCTGTTGTCCATGAAGTATTATATTACTTATTCAATTTGCTGCGTTTTTTCAACATGACCATTCCATCGGGCAGCCCACTCTTTTAATAAACAGTGGCGTTTTTCAAATGTCCGACGCAAAGTCGGTAGTCCGATTAGCCGGTCAATCGTTTTTCCCAGCCCGAAAGTAAATTCCACCGTATCCGTCACACAGGTACGCCCTCCGGAAAATCTGAATTCATGCGTATGGCGGAAGGAGCGGTAAATCCCTTTCAGCATCAGGTCGGTAAACGATTGGTTCGGCTCAAGCGAAATGATTTCGGCACGATGCCGCAACCAAATCCCGCAAACTCTGTATCTGAAATCCAAAATATCTCCCCGCGCCCAGTATTCCTTTTCCGACAGCCATTGCACGTCAAACGGAAACTGACAGGCAAATCCGTGTCGGGAAGTACAGTAGCGGAATATCGGTTCGAGCGGCGCATCCAGCCGGACGCTGCGGGTGTAAGTCAGCATGATATCGACCGTTGTGGGCAAAGATGGGGATATGGATAAGAGTGGTGCGGTCGGTATCAGTTCATAATGGTATAGTGGATTAACTTTAAACCAGTACGGCGTTTACGGCGTTGCCTTGTCCTGATTTAAATTTAATCCACTATATTGAACAGCGTAGGTTGGTTTGGTATGAATAATGGAATAAAGGTCGTCTGAAAATTTTCAGACGACCTTTATGACAAATCGCGGCAGCGGGTTCAAATTATTCTTGGCTGATGGGTTCGAAGCCCGGGCAGTCTTCATTGTTTTTTGAGTTGCTTGCCCAGAAGATGCCGTCGCTGTTGAGGTAAACGGAGCAGGTCTCGGTGGACTTGTATTCGTCTGTGGGTTTGGCTTCGAGGATGTATCTTGAGGAGGCGGAGTTTACGATTTTTTTATCGTTGTCGTCCGGACCTTCGAAGTTGAAGATGGAGATATTGAAATATTGGTTTTGAACCAAGGGAGGCAACGCGGGATTGCCTGCTTCGGCTTTTACGGTCGCATGCTGGGCGTAGTAACGCTCGAGGTTTTGGGCGTTGATCAGCAGCTCGGAGCGGACGCTTTCCAAGCGTGTTTTGCGGACGTAGCGTTGGTAAGAGGGATAGCCGATCGTCGCTAAAATCGCGATGATCAGGACGACAACGAGTAGCTCGGGGAGAGTAAAACCTTGTGATTTGTTTTTCATAGTAAGTGTCATTGTGTTGTTATATTTATCATGCCGGGTCGTCTGAAAGGTTCGGGGAGGCGGCCGTTGTTGGGTTTGATAGATGTTGAATTATAGTTCTTTTCTCTTGTTTTGAATGTTTGGATAAATATTGAGATTGGGAAAATATGTAAATACGTTGAAATATTCTGGAAAAGGATTTTGATTATTTCTATGTAAAACAATAAGTTAGATTTTAGTTTGGTCGGTTATTGTCTTGGCTGGGGTAGATGTTTACAGTAAAATCTGCCCGTTTTCAGCGTTTTCGGCGGATAAGTGTTGGGATTATGCGACATGAATCGGGTGCCGGATTGAACAGATGAAATGGATGAATCAGAAAGTCAGTTATGGCAAAAATCATTAATAAATGGACGGTTGGAATAACGGTTGCTGCGGTGCTTGGATTTGCCGCGTGGTCTTATTTCCAGCCCGAACCTCAAACTTCTTACATCACGGAAACGGTCAAACGCGGCGACATCAGCCAGACGGTATCCGCTACGGGCGAGATTTCGCCGTCGAATTTGGTGTCGGTGGGCGCGCAGGCTTCGGGGCAGATTAAGAAGCTGTACGTCAAGCTCGGACAGCAGGTTAAAAAAGGCGATTTGATTGCGGAAATCAATTCGACCACTCAGGTGAATACGCTGAATACGGAAAAATCCAAGCTGGAAACGTATCAGGCGAAGTTGGTTTCTGCCGAAATCGCGCTGAACAGCGCGGAGAAGAAATACAAGCGCGAGGCGGCTTTGTGGAAGGAAAACGCGACGTCCAAAGAGGATTTGGAAAGCGCGAAGGATGCGCTGGCTGCGGCTAAGGCAAACGTTGCCGAGCTGAAGGCTTCCATCAAGCAAACCAAAATTTCCATCAATACTGCCGAATCGGAATTGGGCTATACCCGCATTACCGCGACGATGGACGGTACGGTGGTGGCGATTCCGGTGGAAGAAGGGCAGACGGTGAACGCGGTGCAGTCCACGCCGACGATTATTCAATTGGCGAATCTGGATACGATGTTGAACAAAATGCAGATTGCCGAAGGCGATATTACCAAGGTCAAAGCGGGGCAGGACATTTCGTTTACGATTTTGTCCGAACCGGATACGCCGATTAAGGCGAAGCTTGACAGCGTCGACCCGGGTTTGACCACGATGTCGCTGGGCAGCTATACCACCAGCACGGACACGACTTCCAATGCGATTTACTACTACGCCCGCGCTTTGGTGCCTAATCCCGACGGCAAACTTTCTATCGGTATGACGACGCAGAATACGATTGAAATCAACGGCGTGAAAAACGTTTTGCTCGTGCCGACGCTGACGATTAAAAAACACGACGGCAAATCGTTTGTCAGCGTTTTGGGCGCGGACGGTAAAGCTTCGGAACGCGAGATTACGGTCGGTCTGAAAGACAGTATGAATACCGAAGTCAAAAGCGGTTTGAAAGAAGGCGACAAGGTAGTGATGTCGGAAATGAGCGCGGCGGAGCAGGCTGAAGCGGCACAACGCGCCATGCAGGGTGGTCCGCCGAGATAAATAGGCAATAGGTCGTCTGAAAGTTTTGTTTTTGAGCAGAATCCCCTTTCAGACGACCTTTCCACTCCATACATCATTATCGGTCGGAAACACTTATGAGCTTAATCGAATGTAAAAACATCAACCGCTACTTCGGCAGCGGCGCGAACCGCGTTCATGTGTTGAAAGATGTCAGCCTGTCGATAGAGAAGGGCGATTTCGTCGCCATCATCGGGCAGTCCGGTTCGGGCAAATCCACGCTGATGAACATCCTCGGCTGCTTGGATAGCGCGACTTCGGGTTCGTATCAAATCGACGGCATCGAAACCGCCAAAATGGAGCCGGACGAGCTGGCGGCATTGCGGCGCGAACGCTTCGGCTTTATTTTCCAACGCTACAACCTTTTGGGTTCGCTGACGGCGCGGGACAACGTCGCCCTGCCTGCCGTGTATATGGGCATGGGCGGCAAAGAGCGTTCCACGCGCGCGGAGAAGCTGTTGCAGGATTTGGGTTTGGAAGGCAAAGAAGGCAACAAACCCAGCGAACTTTCCGGCGGTCAGCAGCAGCGCGTCTCCATCGCCCGCGCCCTGATGAACGGCGGCGAAATCATCTTCGCCGACGAACCGACCGGCGCGCTCGATACCGCCAGCGGCAAAAACGTAATCGAAATCATCCAAAAGCTGCATAAAGAAGGGCATACCGTGATTATGGTTACGCACGATCCCGGTATCGCCGCCATCGCCAACCGCATCATCGAAATCCGCGACGGCGAAATCATCTCCGACAGTTCAAAAAATCCCGAAATCCCTGAAAGCAAAATAGAACGCATCAAAGAAAAATCTTCGTGGCTGTTTTATTACGACCAATTCGTCGAAGCCTTCAAAATGTCGGTGCAGGCGATTATGGCGCACAAAATGCGTTCGCTTCTGACCATGCTCGGCATCATCATCGGTATCGCTTCGGTCGTGTCCGTCGTCGCTTTGGGCAACGGCTCCGAGAAAAAAATCCTCGCAGACATCAGCGCGATGGGGACGAACACCATCAGCATCTTCCCCGGGCGCGGCTTCGGCGACAGGCGCAGCGGCAGGATTAAAACCCTGACCATTGACGACGCCAAAGTCATTGCCAAACAAAGCTACGTTGCTTCCGCCACGCCGCAAACCACCTCCGGCGGCACGCTGACTTACCGCAACACCGATTTGTCCGCCTCGCTTTACGGCGTGGGCGAACAATATTTCGACGTGCGAGGGCTGAAGCTGGAATCAGGCCGCCTGTTTGACGAGGGCGATGTAAAAGAAGACGCGCAAGTCGTCGTGATCGACCAAAACACCAAAGAAAAACTCTTTGGCACAGACGTCAATCCCTTGGGCAAAACCGTCCTCTTCAACAAACGCCCGCTGACCGTCATCGGCGTGATGCAAAAAGAAGAAAACTCCTTCGGCAACGCCGACGTATTGATGCTCTGGTCGCCCTATACGACCGTGATGCACCAAATTACCGGCGAGAGCCACACCAACTCGATTACCGTCAAAATCAAAGACGACGCCAACACCCAAGTCGCCGAAAAAGGACTGACCGAGCTGCTCAAAACGCGGCACGGTACGGAAGACTTTTTCATGAACAACAGCGACAGCATCAAGCAGATGGTTGAAAGCACCACCGGCACGATGAAGCTGCTGATTTCCTCCATCGCCTTGATTTCATTGGTGGTCGGCGGTATCGGCGTGATGAACATCATGCTGGTGTCCGTAACCGAGCGCACCAAAGAAATCGGCGTGCGCATGGCGATCGGCGCGCGGCGCAACAACATCCTGCAACAATTCCTGATTGAAGCGGTCTTAATCTGTATTATCGGCGGTTTGGTCGGGGTAGGGCTGTCCACAGCAATCAGCCTCGTGTTCAACCAATTCGTCACCGAATTTCCGATGGAAATTTCCATCGGCTCCGTCATCGGTGCGGTTGTCTGTTCCACCGCCATCGGCGTAGCGTTCGGTTTTATGCCCGCCAACAAAGCCTCCAAGCTCAATCCGATTGATGCCTTGTCTAAGGATTAAGTTGTCAGACGACCTCCAAACCCAAAGGGTCGTCTGAAAACCCCGTTTGGCTATTGTCATCACAATGAACATACACACCGAGGAAAACCGAATGATTACCCTGCATGTATTGGCACAATCCCGCGCCCTGCGCATCGTCTGGCTGCTCGAACTCATCGGCGCACCGTATCAAATCAAAACCTACGCGCGCCATCCCGAAACCCTGCTGGCACCCGACGAACTCAAAGCCGTACACCCGCTGGGCAAATCCCCCGTTATCGACGACGACGGATTCGTGCTCAACGAAAGCGGCGCGATTACCGACTACCTGATTCAAACCTACGGCGGCGGACGCTTCATGCCCGAACGTGGCAGCCAAGATTACTGGCATTACCAACGCTGGCTGCACTATGCCGAAGGTTCGCTGATGCCCTTGCTTTTGCTCGGGCTGGTGTTCCGCAAAATAGAAAACGCCCCCATGCCGTTTTTCGTCAAACCCGTCGCACGCAAAATCAGCGGCAACGTCAAAAACGGCTTTATCGAACCGCAAGCCGCCCTGCATCTAGCCTATGTCGAAAACGAATTGAACGGCAAAGACTGGCTGGTCAACAACCGGCTCAGCGGCGCCGACATCATGATGAGTTACCCGCTGCAAGCCGCCGCCGACCGCTTCGGATTGGCGGACTATCCCAATATCCGCGCCTATTTGCAGCGCATTGAAAAAGACCCCGCCTATCAAACGGCGGTACAGAAAGCAGGCGGCCCGCTGCTGCGTTTGGATAAATAAGGTCGTCCGAACCCACAACATATAGTGGATTAACTAAATCAGGACAAGGCGACGAAGCCGAAGACAGTACAGATAGTACGGAACCGATTCACTTGGTGCTTCAGCACCTTAGAGAATCGTTCTCTTTGAGCTAAGGCGAGGCAACGCCGTACTGGTTTAAAGTTAATCCACTATATTTCAGACGACCCCTCCCGGAACAGGCATCTCAAGCCTTCAATACAAGGAAACCTATGGACGTTTACGCAACATACACAGCCCATCCGCAAAGCGGCATCGAACAAATCAAAGCCTCCACCGGCACGCCTGCCGCCGTATCCGAATGCAGCGCAGGCAAACTATGGGACGCGCTGCATTTCGTACTGACCGGCAAAGGCTCGGACGATGCCGACGCGGTAAACCCGTTGAGCAAAGCCATGATTGGCAACATCCTGCGGCAGGACGAAGAAGCAGGCGAACACACCGGCTGGATCGACGATACTGAAATTGCCGAAGTAGCCCAAGCCCTGAACCAAGCCGATTTCGCCGCGCTGCTCGACGGCAAAACCGCAGCAGATTTTCAAAACAACCAAATCTACCCCGATATTTGGGGCGATGAAAAAGCCTTTGCCGAAACCCGCGCGGAATTGGCGCAGCGGTTTAAAGAGCTTGCCGCGTTCTACCAAGCCGCCGCCGAACAGCATTGCGGCGTGGTGGTTAGGATTTCATGATTTCAGACGACCTTTTTGAATGGAAAGAGGTCGTCTGAAAAACGGATTCCACGGCGAAAGGTACATGAATAATTGATTTAATTGAATTTTATTGAAATGAGTAATACGAATTACGTTTGTTTTTCCTGCCGCACCGCCGTGCGCCGTCCGAAACGCTATTTCCGCCCCCAAGACAGCAGTTCGCCCCGTTGTTCGCAGTGTTCCAAACCATGTGTGGAGCTGTCGGATAGAATTCCGCTTCCGTCGAAGCATAAAACCAAAGAATGGCAGAAATTGCAGCAGGATTTGTGGCGGCAACAGTTACAAATATTGGAGAGACAGCAACGCTCCAGAGTCAGATATAAGCATGAACTCGAACACGAAGCCGATCGGTTGGAGCGTAAACTGCAAGAGCCGATGCATCCGCAAACTGCCAAACAGTTAAAACGTCTTCTGAAAAATTGTTTGAAGAACTTAGAACAAGTCAAATGACCGAGCAAGAACTGGTGCGCCGTTTCCATCAGGCTTTAACCGATATTTCCGCCCTTGCGGAAGCCATTGGCGAACTGCATTGGAAAAGGGCTTTTTTCGACAAGGCGGCGCGGACGCTTGAAAACGAAACCCTGCCTTTTGAAGAACGTTTGGAGCTTGCCTGCGAACAAAGCCACGTTTTCGGCGGCATGGGTTCTTGGAATGATTCCCCGCCGTTCTCCGCCCACGAACACGGATTGTCTGATGAGTTTGAGAAGACCACTTCGGCTTTGTATGAAATACGTTCGACGGCAATGGTGCATTTAAGGTGGAAGAGCGGAAAGTAGCGCGGGCTTCGCCCGCGAAAACAAGTTGATCCATCCGATTGCAGGTTTTCAGACGACCTCCAAATCAAAGGCTGAAACATGAACCCCGACAAAGTACAACGAAGCAAACTGAACACGCTGACCGACCTGCCCAATGTCGGCAAAGCCGTGGCGGAGGATTTGGCTTTGCTCGGCATCACGCAGCCGCAGGATTTGGCGGGGCAGGACGCTTACGAAATGTACGACCGCCTGTGCAGCCTGACCGCAACCCGACACGATCCCTGCATGATCGATATTTTCCTGTCGCTGGTTGATTTTATGCAGGGGAACGAACCAAAGCCGTGGTGGCATTTTACGGAACAGCGAAAAGCGTTTTTAGCCGATAAATAAACGCAGCCGATGAGATTGTTCAGACGACCTCCAAACTTTTCAGGTCGTCTGAAACCTTAAACCGAAAGACACAATATGCAGAAAAAACCTTTTTTTCAGACGGCATTATCCCTGTCGCTCGCCCTTGTCTTAAGCGCGTGCGCCGTCCACAGCACCGACCAAAACCTCACGCTTGAATCGACGGGGCAGGTGATGAGCGCGGCGGAGACCGCCGAACGCTACGACGTGAACGGCAACTGGTGGGAAATCTACCAAAGCCCGCAGCTCAACGCCCTGATGGCGCAGGCTTTGGAAAACAATATCGATTTGAAACAGGCGGCCATCAGCGTCAATAAAGCCCTATATCAAGCGAATATTTTGGGGGCGGATTTGGTGCCGTCGTTCAGCGGCTCGTTGAGTGCGTCCACATCCAAAAACCTGAAAACCGGCAGCCACGGCAACACCTTCAGCAGCCAGCTCGGCTTGAGTTACGAATTGGATTTGTGGCGCAAACTCAGTGCCACCGCCGACGCGCAAGTCTGGGAATACCAAGCCACGCGGCAGGATATGGCAAACACGCGCCTGACTTTGATCAACAATGTCGCCGACGCCTATTTCAATATCGCCTACCTCAACGAAGCCATTGAATTGGCGCAGAAATCCCTCAAGCAATATCAGGAAATCAACCGCATTGCCGATGCCAAGTTCCGCTACGGCAGAGCCGATTCCAGCCAGCCGACGCAGGCGAAACAATCGCTGTTGAGTGCGCAAAACAACCTGATTTCCCTGAAAAACAGCCTCGACACGCAAAAACAGGTTTTACGCAACCTGCTCAACCTCAAGCCGAACGAAGCCATCGCCGCCGACCCCGCGCAATACCGACTGCTGCCCGTCAAAGGCGTGAACCTCGACGTACCGATTACCGTGTTGGCGAACCGCCCCGACCTGCGCGCCGCCGAATACCGCCTGCAATCCTCGCTCCAATCCGTCGAAGCGCAAAAACGCAGTTGGTATCCCTCGATTACATTGGGCGCGAGCTTGAGCACGTCGTCTGAAAAAGCCAAAAGCGCGTTCAATATCCCGCTGCTGGGCGGCTCCGCCACCATCAACCTGCCGTTCCTCAACTGGCAGACCATGAAGTGGAAAGACAAAACCGCCCAAGCCAATTTCGACAGTGCTAAACTCGATTTTGAAAAAGCTCTGACCACCGCGCTGAACGAAGTCAATACCAACTACCTCGCCTACCAAAATGCCCAAGCCGCGCTCAACAACCAAGAACAGCGTTACGCCTTGGACAAGAAAAACAGCCGCTACTACCAAGTGCGCTACCAACACGGTAAAAACGAGCTGAAAGACTGGCTGGAAGCGCTGAACACGGAATACAGTTCCGCCCAAAACGTGCTGAACCAGCGGTACGAGACGCTGAAATACGAAAACATGGTGTATAAGGCGATGGCGGGCCGTTATACGCCGAAGTAGGGCGGTCGGCTCGAGAGGTCGTCTGAAAACTGAAAAAACGGTTTTCAGACGACCTTTTTGGCGGTTTGTCGGAAACAAACCGCCGATTTTTTCGTTTGTGCAGTAAAGACGTCGGTAATGTCCCGCTGCGGTTTAAATTTGCTGTAAAAATCGAAACTCCTCGGAAAAGCAAAGAATTTGAGTTTGGATATCGTTTTTTAGAAATTCGAATTTTATTGAAAATAGCTTGATAAACAAAAGGATATGTGCTTTTTGTGGAATTGTTGGATGCAATCGCGTATAATTTTGCGATTGTTTTATTCTGCAATTTCAGGCAATAAATTGTCTGGGATGCTTATAGGAGCCCAATACCATGATGATATTATATTCAGGCATTACATGCCCGTTCAGCCAACGCTGTCGCTTCGTCCTGTACGAAAAAGGCATGGATTTTGAAATCAAAGACGTTGATATTTTCAATAAGCCCGAAGATCTTGCCGTAATGAATCCGTATAACCAAGTCCCCGTTTTGGTTGAACGTGATTTGATCCTCTATGAATCCAATATCATCAATGAATACATAGACGAACGCTTCCCCCATCCGCAACTGATGCCCGGCGACCCCGTGATGCGCGGCCGCGGACGATTGGTTTTGTTCCGCATGGAGAAAGAGCTGTTCAGCCTGGTGCATGTATTGGAAAACCCGAATTCCACCAATAAAGAAATGGCGAAAGCGCGCGAAGCCATCGGCAACGGTCTGACCATGCTTGCGCCTGCTTTCACCAAAAACAAATACATTCTCGGCGATGATTTCTCAATGATTGACGTGGCGTTGTCCCCATTGCTGTGGCGTCTCGACCATTACG
Organism: Neisseria sicca; assembly: GCF_014054945.1. Lineage (NCBI taxonomy): Bacteria > Pseudomonadati > Pseudomonadota > Betaproteobacteria > Neisseriales > Neisseriaceae > Neisseria > Neisseria sicca. Next base: position 2,858,649 of record NZ_CP059566.1, read on the forward strand.
ACATCAAACTCGGCAAATCCGCCGCACCATTGCTGAAATACGCCGAACGTATCTTCCAACGCGAAGCCTTTATCGAAGCCATGACCCCCGCTGAGAAGGCAATGCGCCGTTAAAGGCCGAAAGGATTCATCATGACGACATCTACCAAGCCTTATCTGATTCGCGCTTTGTACGAATGGTGTACGGACAACAATCAAACGCCGCACATTGTCGCATGGGTAAACGAACATACCCGCGTCCCCATGCAGTATGTTCGCGAAAACGAGATTGTCCTCAATATCGGACCGACTGCCAGCCATAATCTGAATATCGACAACGATTGGATCAGCTTTTCGGCCCGCTTTGGCGGCGTAGCGCACGATATTTGGATTCCGGTCGGACACGTTGTCAGCCTGTTTGCCCGAGAAAGCGGCGAAGGCATGGGATTTGAAGTCGAGCCTTATGAACCTTCCGATAAAGAACAACCGGAACAGGAAACTGAAAACAAACAAGAAACCGATGCGCCGGCAAAATCCGGCAAGGTGTTGAAGTTTGTAAAATAGGTTGGGAATGTAAAAGGTCGTCTGAAATTAAGTTTTCAGACGACTTTTTTGCTATTGGTTTCAGTGATACAAGAAAGTTAAAAGGAAAAGAGAGTTAAGAAAGATGTGATGTACAATTACGTGCTAAATTGTTTTCAATAAAATAATTTTTTGAAGGGAAAAATGATGAATATCCAAAATTTGATTAATGAAAGCAGAGGTTTTTTTAAAGAGAAACAGTTTGATAAGGCAGAACAACGACTGAAGCAGGCTTGGCAAGAAATTATTGGTGAGGCTACACAGGTACAAATTCAAGAGCAAAACGATGTCCGGTATTGGTTGGGACGCTGTTCTTTTGAAAAGGCACAAAGAACTGAAAAAAATGAAGAAGTGATTCAACTGTTGAAAGAAGCAATTAAATATTTTCAGCAGCAGTTATCGCTTGCTAAAAAGCTGTGTAATACACAAACCAATATTAAAGAACAAAATTATGCTTATAATTGGCTGGGTCTTTGTTATTTGGAGCAGGCGATAAGGGAAAAAATTGTCGATACAACAGATACATTACTTCATCAAGCTATTAGAAGTTTTCATTATCAGCTGGATCTTCTTAATAGATTGGAAAAAAAAGAGAATTGTGTTAAAGAAAAGAATAACGCTCAAATTTTTCTAGGCCATTGTTATTCTGAACAAGCAAAGCGAACATTAATTTCAGATAGAAAGATTAGGCTGATTAAGAAGTCTTTGCTGTGTTATTTTCTCGCCAAGCAAGCAGCAACAACCTTGCAGCCACATATCTTAGAACAAGCTAAGGCCCATTCATGGATAGGCGGTGCCTATTTGGAATGGGCGTTGCACGCTAAAAATGTGGAGAGTGCGGAAGGGCTACTGAGCAAAGCCATTGAGCATCATGAACAGGAATTACAACTTTCTGGAGACCCTGATAATCGGATAGATAAGCAAAACAGTATCATAGGGCAGATTTATGCTCAATATCACATTGGGTGTTGTTATTTCGAGCAGGCTAGAAGAGCGAAAGATGACACTCAAGCCGATGATCTTTTCCAAAAATCTGCCAAATTTTTTGAAAATGTACGCGATCAGATTCCTGCGTTAATTGATTGGCCTAAAAAGAATTTTTTAGAGAGTTCTCTCAAACATTATCTAAAATATTTTGCCTATCGTGATCAAAAATGGGTGAAATATTTTAAGGATAAGAAAGAAGAAATAAAAGAACTTCTCTTTATTCCAAAGGCTAATGACCCTCGTTTAAGTAATGCTATTTCTACTATTTTGGCAGTCTTGAATATTCCAACGATAGAGTTAGGCTCTATTCCCTTAGCTCATTACACTTCTCCAATCGTGTGCCATAAATTGTTTGGTATTGGGGAAGAGATTAATCCATTGCGAATTGGTAGTTCTACCGATATGAATGATCCTTCAGAAGGTAAAACTTTACTGGAGTTTTTGGATGTGCAGGATTTGGAGTTGGAAAATAAGGTAGATTATCCGACTTATAATGCCTTCTTCACTTGTTTTTCGAGTCGCGTCAATGATTTGAATCAGTTCCGTCTGTATGGCAAAGAAGATGGTATAGAGGCTTCAGGTTGTTGCCTAGTGGTTAATAAAAATGGGGATTGGTTAAAGGAGGTGGATATTTCTTCTCCTTTTCGTAGTCTAGTTTCAACTCGAAAAGGATATGCAGAGAATGGGCTACAAGATAAGAATTCTCACAAATTACCAGAGATTGAGCTCTCGATTTTTCAGTTTGAAAAGTTGCCACTTTATCAGATTGCCTATATTGCTTATGAGGATGAGTACATTTCTAGGGAAAAATGCGGAAGATGGTTAGAGATGCCGCATGGTAAGTTTGGCATTCGTTTGAAACCTATTGGAGATAATAAAAAGTGGCATGAATTCCGCTTGACTAAATTGGAAGAGGCATTGCAAGAATTAATGAATTTTCTCCATAATAAAAACAGTTTTGAAGAAGAGGATAAACAGATTTTGGAATATATCCGTTATTTGTTTAAAGACTTTGCTTTCCGAGATGAAGAAGAATTTCGATTGATGAAAATTGCGAAAATTGACGCAGAGGAAGTTAAATATTGTGATGTAAGCCAATCGGTCTTTATTCCTTATTCTGATATACGGGATATAGTGGATGAGGTAATTTTGGGTACGAATTACGAGAAGACCAGCAGAAGGCGTAAGGCGGAGGTGTTTCAATATCAGATGCGCAAGCTGTGTCCTGATGTGAAAGTATCTAGGTCGTCACTGCCGATTAATCCGCCACTTAGGTAAGTTTGTCTTAGTGGGAAATATAAAAAGGTCGTCTGAAATTAAGTTTTCAGACGACCTTTTTAGTGTGTCAAACCGCTGTTAGGAAACCACTTCGCCTTGGGTGCGTTGTTTGTCGATGCTGCGGTTGATGTGCCATTGTTGGGCGATGGTCAGGAGGTTGTTGACTACCCAGTACAATACCAGACCGGCAGGGAAGAAGAAGAACATGGCTGAGAAAATCAGCGGCATGACTTTCATCATTTTTGCCTGCATCGGGTCGGTCGGCGGCGGGTTGAGGAATGTTTGGGCAAACATGGTTACTGCCATAATTACGGGCAGGATGTAGTAAGGGTCGGAGCGGCTAAGGTCGGTAATCCAGCCCAGCCAAGGAGCCTGACGCAATTCTACGGAGGCGAACAATGCCCAGTACAAGCCGATGAAGACGGGGATTTGCAACAGCATGGGCAGGCAGCCGCCCAGCGGGTTGATTTTCTCGTCTTTGTAAAGCTGCATCATGGCTTGCTGTTGCGCCATACGGTCGTCGCCGTATTTTTCTTTGATGGCTTGCAGTTTGGGCGCGGCGGCGCGCATTTTTGCCATCGAGCGGTAAGAGGCGTTGGTCAGCGGGTAGAGTACGGCTTTGACGATAATGGTCAAAACGATGATTGCCCAGCCCCAGTTGCCGATAATGTTGTGCAGTTGGTTCAGGAGCCAGAAGAGGGGGGAGGCGAACCAGTGTACTTTGCCGTAGTCTTTTGCCAGTTGCAGGTTGTCGGCGATATTGGCGATGACGGATGTGGTCTGCGGGCCGGCATAGAGGTTGATGGAGGCTTCGGATTTCGCGCCGTTTTGGATGGCAGCAAGGGGAACGCTGACGCTGGTACTGTACAGGTTGTCGTTGCGGCGTTTGATGTCGATACGGCAGTCGCCTGCGGCGCAAACGCTTTGTCCGCCTTTGGGCTGGAGGATCCAGGTGGACATGAAGTGGTGTTCAATCATGCCGAGCCAGCCGGTTTGGGTTTTGCGGGCGTATTCGGCTTCGTTTTTGCCTGATTTGGCATCGTCGTCCAAGTCGGAGAAGTTGACTTTTTGGAATTTGCCTTCAGGGGTGTAAACCACCGGGCCGACGAAAGAGCGGGTAAAGTAGCCTTGGCCTTCCGGTTCGCTGCGGTCGCGTACGATGCGGTAGTCCGCGCTCAGGTTGGCAGGCTTGCCGCTGGTGTTGGTGATGTCGAAACGGACGTTGACGAGGTAGCTGTCTTTGGTAAAGGTATAGACCTTGTCGATTTTCAGTCCGTTTGTTTCAGGCGCGCTCAAGCGGACTTCGACTTTGTCGCCGTTGAGGCTGTATTGTTTTTGCGCTGCGGTAAAGTTGACGCCTTTCAGGATGTTGTTGCCTTGTGCATCCAAAAGCTCGGACTGGGCAACGTAGGTGTATTCTTTGCTGTCGTTAAACAGGGTGAAGGGTTTGTTTTCGTCGCCATTTGCTTTGTATTTGAGCAGGGTCATTTGACGCAGATCGCCGCTTTTTTCGTCGATGACGGCTTTGACCGTGTCGGTTGTTACGGTAATCGGCGTTGCGGGGGCGAGAGCGGCTTCAGCGGCAGCGGTTGTGGCGGTTTGCTGCTGCTGTTGCTGCGCGGCTTGTTGTGCCGGATTGGGTTTGGGGCTGGGGAAGAAATGTTCCCAGCCGGCATAGATTGCCAGCGAAATGGCAAAAAATGCTATAAATCTTTTAAAATCCATAAGAGATTCCTGGAATTGACGGGTATGTAATGGAGATGAAAACTGCTTCAGACGGCATTATATAGAAACCGACGGGAAATTAAAGGAAATCAAGTTATCCGAATGATTCGAATTACGGGACGGGGTCATGTCCGTGTCCGCCGAAAGGGTGGCAGCGGGCGATGCGTTTGAGGGCGAGCCAGCCGCCTTTGAATGCGCCGTATTTTTTGACTGCCTCGACCGCATATTGCGAACAGGTCGGGGTATAGCGGCAGCGCGGCGGTATCAGCGGGCTGACGGCGTATTGGTAAAAACGGATCAGCGCGAGGATGAATTTGGACAACAGGGTATTCATCAGCGTTTGCGCATGAGTTGCGCCAATTGGTTTCGGGCTTCGGCGGCATTTTGCCGGTTGAATGCCAGGCGGACGCGTACGACGAAATCATGCGGCGGCAGGCTGTTTTTGTTCAGTCTGAACCAATCGCGGATGACGCGCTTCATGTAGTTGCGTTCATGCGCACGTTTCGCTGTTTTTTTGCTGACGACCAAGCCGAGCCGCGGATGGTTCAATCCGTTGTCGGCAGATTGGGAAACTTGCAGCAAATCGCGGCTGCGCCGGTTTTTGAACGCAAAAACGGATGAAAAATCATCCGTTTTTAATAAGCGGTACTGCTTTCCGAAGCGGTAGTCCAAAATTACACTGCCAAGCGTTTGCGGCCTTTGGCGCGACGGGCTGCCAATACTGCGCGGCCACCGCGGGTTTTGGAGCGGACCAGGAAGCCGTGGGTACGTTTGCGTTTGGTAACGGAAGGTTGATAAGTGCGTTTCATGATGTTTCCTAAAAAATCGGTAGATAAATAAACCGTGAATTACACTCTAATTTTCATCTTTTGTCAATCTTGGTTGAGTAAATGGATATGGCGCGCGTGGTGATTCGGTTTGCGGATTTGCGCGGCGCTTTGTGGATAAAATTTCCGGCGGGTTGTGGATAAAGTTTGGCGGAGTGGGTATAATCGGCACTTCCTGTCCCTTTGTCGGGCGATAGGTCGTCTGAAAATGTTGGTGCGGATTTATCGTGATGATTTTCCAAAAATAATTTAATTGTATTTTCAGACGGCGTCCAGTTTGGCGGATAGGGTTTGTGCGGTATTTGCGACACTTTTTCCGTCGGGCTGAAACCGCATTTTCAAAGGCTGCAATTTCCGACGGTTTCTCTCCGTTTCTTTCCAACGATTTCCACGA